>CAZSKS010000005.1:37362-81369 GCA_964607465.1 uncultured Gemmatimonadota bacterium
CCGACGCCCACTCGCCGGCTAGGGCGACCAGATCCTCGGGCGGCGTCCGGTCGCCGTCGCCGGAGTCGGAGACGGACGCGGCCCCGCGGCCCTCCGTTCCGCCCTCGCCGGTGTCGGTGTCCGGGGGTCTCATCCCTGCGAGCGCTCCTGGGTGGCGAGAGGAATGCGCCGTCCGGCTCTCCGCCTCCGCCCGTCGGAGGTCGGTGCGAAGGATCGGGACCGCGCCGCGGCCGGGCAAGCCCGCTCCGTCGGCCGGCTCGGTGGGAACCGGGTCGCCCGCTCCCGGCCGGGGGGCGCCCGCTCCCGGCCGGGGGACGCCCGCCCACGGCCGACCGGGGGGGCGATCAGAGGACGGGCTGGAAGAGAAGGCAGAAATTCTCCGCCAGCCGCCGGGGGAGGGAGCGCTGCAGGTGCCGCTGCAGCTCGATCTCCCGGCTCGCCCGCATCTCCTCCTCCACCTGCTGCTCCACGGTCCGGGCGAACGACCGGTCGCCCACCTCCACGTTCGTCTCGAAGTTCAGGTGCAGGCTCCGGTAATCGAGGTTGGCCGAGCCCAGCATGGCGTAGGCTCCGTCGGCCACCAGGGCCTTGGCGTGCAGGAAGGGGGGGCCGCGCTCGAAGATCCGGACGCCGGAGCGCAGGAGCTGCGTGTACAGGGCCCGGGCCGCGTACTCGGCGTACCGGTGGTTGCTCCGTCTCGGGACGACCAGGCGGACGTCGACTCCCCGGAGCGCCGCGTAGCGGATGGCCTGGAGGATCGGCTCGTCGGGGACGAAATAGGGGGTCACGACCCACAGGGAGCGCTCCGCGGCGCTGATGGCCCCGAAGACGGCGTCGGCGAGCCCCTGGCCCTCCATCTCCGGCCCCCCGGGGACGACCTGCACCAGGGCGTCGCCCTCCGGCTCCAGGTCGGGGAAGTACCGCGGCCCGAGCAGTCGGTCCGGCTCCGTGCCGGCGGCGAAGACCCAGTCCTGGACGAATTGGAACTGGAGGTCCGCCACCGCCGGCCCCCGAAGTCGGACGTGGTAGTCTCGGATGGGCGGGCCGTCGGAGGTCTCCGTGGCGTGGCCGTCCTGGAAGTTGATGCCCCCGACGAAGCCCGTGCGGCCGTCCACCACGGCGATCTTCCGATGGTTGCGGAGGTTGACCTGGAAGCGGCCCTTCAGCGGGTTGGCCTGGCTGATGGACCGGACCTCCACGCCGGCCCGGCGGGCCTCCTCCAGGAAGCGAAGGAAATGGGCCCGGGTGGAGCCGAAGCGGTCGTACAGGAGCCGGACCCGCACGCCCTCCCGGGCCCGGGCGGCCAGCGCGTCCCGGATGCGCCGTCCGACCCGGTCCCTCCCGAAGATGAAGGTCTGCACGTGGATGGAGGCCTCGGCCCCTTCCACCGCCTCGAGAAGCGCCGGATAGAACTCGTCGCCGTCGACGAGCAGCTCGGCCCGGTTGCCCCGCAGGACGTGGTTGCGGGCGACCGCCGGGTCCGTGCCGCGGAAGATGTGGGCCCCGGGATGGTCGTGGGGATCGGTCAGGTCGAAGTGCGCCCGGTCCATCACGTGCCGCTCGAAGGTGGGGTGCATCCGCGCCCGGCGCTCGACCAGGACAGCGGAGGCCTGGCGCTCGGCCGCCCCGCGCTGGACCCGGTCCATGCCGAAGCTCAGGTAGCCCAGGGCCCCCAGGAAGGGCAGGGTCCACACCGCGAAGAGCCACAGCACGGCCGAGACCGGCCGGCCCTTGTGGAGGAGGATGTCGTAGGAGAGGAGGCTCCCCAGGAGGAAGTGTCCCGCCCCGACCAGGGTGATGTCGCCCATGCGCTCAGCCCGGCGTCAGCGAGATCTCGCCCAGGGTGAGCTCCATCTCGGCCCGGGGCAGACCGGGGCGCTGGCGGGACGGCAGGTGGACCCGCACCAGGAAGTCACCGGCCGTGAGGTCGGGGCCCAGCACCTCGTCGGCGGTGACGGAGGACCAGAAATCGGCTTCCTCGCCGGGGGCGAGGCCGACCTGCCGGAGCCCGTCGCATCCGCCGTCCGCCCCCTGGTCCCACGCCAGCTGTCCCTCCCGGTAGAGGCGGACCCGGATGACGCAGTAGGGGATGTCCCGCTCCACGTGGCGCTCCCCCCGATTGGCGACCACCGCGTGGACCCGGATCCGATCCGAAGGGGACGGGACGAGCTGCCACGTCAGCTCGAGCCCCGCCCACTCCACGCTGGTGCTCCCGACCCCCGGAGGCCGGCTCCCGGGGGCGCTGCCGGCGCAGCCCGCGGCGAGCAGGAGCGCCCCGGCTGCCAGCAGCAGGGAGAGGGAGGTGCCCTTCAGCGGCCTCCGCCCACCGCCCTGACCACCTGGTCCACGTAGTCGTCGACGTTCTCCAGCACGTCGATGAGCGTGGAGGCCTGACCCTCCGCGGACGACACGTCCTTGGCGAACTGCAGGAGGGTCGCCCGGACCTTGTCCCGATTCACGTCGGCGCCCGTGCCGCTCCCCCCGCCGCGGCCGGAGGAGGACCTCTTGCTCTTCGACCCGCCGCCCGACCTCTGGGCCTTCTGACGCTTCACCTGGAGGGGATACCTCGCGTGGAACTGGCGCAGCGTCAGATCCGCGATGGAGCCGTCGACCTTCGTCGCCTTCTCGTACAGCTCCCTGTTCTCCGCGTCCGGATTCTTGTCCAGCTCCTTCCGGACCATGTCCATGACCTTGTCCTTCACTTCCGCCATCGGAGCGACTCCTCATCGAAAGATGCCTCGTGTCGGCGATCACCGCGGCCCCGCAGCCAGCACAGAGCCGAATGTTGTGGACGCAATATACGTGCACACTACCCCTTTATTCCAGAATAGTCGTCGGGATAGTGCGCTGACAATGGAAGAGGGACTGTCTCGGCGGGGAGGGAACGCCCCCGGGAGGGGACGAACGCCCCGTCATGTCGGGGCCTGGCGTACGTCCGGGGGGATAGTTCAGGAATAATAGACGGGGCCGCACCTCAGGGCTCCCAGCGCTCGCCGTGCCAGCACATCTCCCAGAAGCGCCACTCGTATCGGCTGGAGAGGACGAAGATCTCGGCCAGCCGCTCCCGCTCGGCCGGCGTTCGGCCCCCGGCCGCCCGATCGGTCTCCGAGCGGAGCCAGTCCGAGGCATCGCGGAAGTCCTCCGACGTGTACTGGCCGATCCAGTCGGCGTACCGGTCGTCCGGAGGCGGCCCGGCCTCGGCCAGACGCTCGGCGATCCAGGCGTAGCCCCAGGCGCAGGGGAGGAGGGCGGCCAGGAGCCGGGCCATGTCGCCGTCGGCGGCCGTCCGGACCAGGAAGTCCGTGTACGCCCGGGTGGTGGGCCACATGGAGGCCTCCTCCAGGTCGGTCGGGGTCAGATCGAAGCGGCCGGCGTAGTCGCGGTGGAGCTCCATCTCGGTGTTGAGCGTGAGGTCCAGCACCGAGGCGTACCATCCCATCGCCTCCAGCCGCTCCGCCTTCGCCGCCGCCCAGGCGAAGACCCGGGCGAACTCCTTCAGGTAGAGGTAGTCCTGGACCACCCAGCGCCGGAACCGGTCCGGCTCCAGGCTCCCGTCGCCGATGCCGCGGACGAAGGGATGGTCCAGCTGGGCCTCCCACACCGGGCGCGCCCGCTCCATCAGCTCGTCGGTGAAGGGCATCTCAGGCCTCCTCCCCGACTCCCGTCGCCGGCGCCGGCTCGGCTCCCGGTCCGCCCTCGGGTCCGCCGGGGACGCCGGGCCAGCCGGCGCCGGTGCAGGCCATCTCCCAGAAGGCGATCTCGTAGCGGACGGTCAGCTCGAAGAGGTCGGCCATCCGCGCCCGCTGGCCCGGTCCGGCGTCCGCGGCGAGGTCGTCCAGCTCCTCCTCGAGGGAGGCGACGTAGCCGGCGAACTCCTCCCCGGCCCAGTTGGCCACGAACGGACGCCAGGGGGAGGCGGGATCCAGCCCCTCGTCCACCACCCTCCAGGACTCGTGGTAGGCCTTCTCGGCCGCGTACAGGACGGTGAAGCCCTCCGCATAGTCCCGCCCCCGGGCGGTGGCCATGAGGAACTGCACGTAGGCGTGGTTGACCAGGGAGGGACGGACGCCGTCCAGCTCCACGCCCAGGGCGGCCGCCCGCTCCCGGAACAGCTCCAGCTCCTCCTCCAGAGCCCGGATGGCCGCCGCGTGGCCGGCCCTCGCCTCCGGGGGAGCCTTGGAGAGCAGCACGCCCAGGAAGGGCAGGGCGGCGCGCACGAAGAGATAATCCTGGCGAAGCCAGGTGGCGAAGACCCCGTCCGCCAGGGTGCCGTCCCGGGTGTCGAGCAGGAACCGGTGGCGGAGCATCCGGCTCCAGAGCGGCTCGAGCCGCGTGAGCTGGTCATCGGTGAATCCCATGGTCTCCCCTCCCTCCGTCCGCGTGCGCTCGATTTCGGTGGTCACCGGGTCGATGGTCGGCTGCGGCCGGGACCCGGCGGCCGGGACCTGTCGGTCGGGACGCGCGGCCGCGGCCCGACGCCACGGCGTCCGGGCGGAGGGGAGCGGATCGTCGGAGGGCTCCCGGACAGGTCCGGGAGCGGCTCCCTGCGCCGGCATGATCCGGATCAGGTTCCGGCGGCCCGCCGGGCGTCGGGCGGTCGCCCGGCGAAGGCCGCGCAGGGTGTGATCTCAGCCGGGACGCGCCCGACACCCCTGCCGCCACCGGCCAGGGTAGGCCCCGCCGGTACGCCCCGCAACGTTTCGCGCCCGTCGGGTGTCGGTAGCGACGTAGCCACCCCGGACGCCGTCCACCCGTGATCGGCTCCGGACCGTCGTCCCGCTCACCCACCGACCCACGGAGCCATCCATGATCCCCGCCTCACGCGCATTTCGGGCGGCCGTCGTCCTGACCCTCGCCGGCCTGGCCTGGACGGCCGGACTGGCGGCCCAGGACGCGTCGCTGCCCGACATCCCCTACGAGAGCTTCGTCCTGGACAACGGGCTCCGGCTCGTCGTCCACGAGGATCCCAAGGCCCCCATCGTGGCCGTCAACCTGTGGTATCACGTCGGATCGAAGAACGAGGAGCCCGGGAAGACCGGCTTCGCCCACCTGTTCGAGCACCTGATGTTCAACGGGTCGGAGAACTACGACGACGACTACTTCCGGCCATTCGAGCGGGCCGGCGCCACCGACATGAACGGGACCACCAACCCGGATCGGACGAACTACTTCCAGAACGTGCCGGTGCCGGCGCTGGACCTGGCGCTCTGGATGGAGTCGGACCGGATGGGCCACCTGCTGGGCGCCATCGACCAGGCGAAGCTGGACGAGCAGCGGGGCGTGGTGCAGAACGAGAAGCGGCAGGGCGAGAACCAGCCCTACGGCATCGTCCGCCAGCTCATCGCCCCCGCCACCTACCCCGACGAGCATCCCTACTCCTGGACGACCATCGGCTCCATGGAGGACCTGGACGCCGCCTCCCTGGAAGACGTCCACGCGTGGTTCGAGACCTACTACGGCCCCAACAACGCCGTGCTGGTGGTGTCCGGGGACGTGGATCCCGGGACGGTGCACGAGAAGGTGAAGCATTACTTCGGCTCCATCCCGGCGGGCCCGCCGGTGGCGAAGCACCGGGCCTGGATCGCGAAGATGGAGGGGACCCGGCGCCAGGTGGTGGAGGACCGGGTGCCCCAGGCCCGCGTCTACAAGGTCTGGAACGTCCCGGAGTGGGGCTCCCGGGACGCGGACCTGCTGGACCTGGTGACCGACGTCCTGGCCTCGGGCAAGACGAGCCGCCTCTACCGTCGCCTGGTGTACGACGACCAGATCGCCACCGACGTGAGCGCGTTCGTCTGGCAGCGCGAGATCGGCAGCCAGCTGCGCATCCAGGCCACGGCCCGGCCGGGCCAGGCGCTGGACGAGGTGGAGACGGCCATCGACGAGGAGCTGCAGCGGTTCCTCGCCGAGGGGCCCACCGCGGAGGAGCTGGAGCGGGTGAAGACCGGCAAGCGCGCCGACTTCGTCCGTGGTATCGAGCGCATCGGCGGCTTCGGCGGAAAGTCGGACGTCCTGGCCGAGCACGCGGTCTACGCCGGAGATCCGTCTTTCTACCGCGAGCGGGCCCGCCGGACGGCGGAGGCCGGGACCGGGGACCTGCGGGACGCCGCCCGGCGGTGGCTGTCCGACGGCGTCTACGTCCTCGAGGTCCATCCCTATCCGGAGTACGCCGCCGCCGAGGGGGACGCCGACCGCTCGGCCGTGCCCGATCCCGGGCCCGTGCCGGAGGCCACCTTCCCGCGGGTGCAGCGCGCCACGCTGTCCAACGGTCTGGAGGTGGTGCTCGCCGAGCGCCACGCCGTGCCCCTGGTGGAGCTGAGCCTCCACGTGGACGCCGGATACGCCGCCGACCAGTTCGGGATCCCGGGCACGGCGGACCTGGCCATGAACATGATGGACGAGGGCACCGCCAGCCGCTCGGCCCTGGAGATCAGCGCCGAGCTGGACCGGCTGGGCGCCCGGCTGGCCACCGGTTCGAACCTGGACGTCTCCACGGTCTCCCTCTCGGCACTCCGGGAGAACCTGGACGGCTCGCTGGAGCTGTTCGCCGACGTCGTGCTCGACCCTGCCTTCCCGGAGGCGGACTTCCGGCGGCTCAAGCAGCAACAGATGGCCGCCATCCAGCGGGAGAAGGTCCAGCCCGTGGCCATGGCGCTCCGGGTCTTCCCGGGCCTGCTGTACGGTGAGGGGCACGCCTACGCGAACCCGCTGACGGGTTCGGGCACGGAGGCCTCCATCGGCCGCATCGGACGCGAGGATCTCCGCGAGTTCCACCGCACCTGGTTCCGCCCCAACCACGCCACCGTCGTGGCGGCCGGCGACGTCACGATGGAGGAGCTTCTCCCCCGCCTCGAGCGTCATTTCGCCGAATGGCAGCCGGGGGACGTGCCGGAGAAGAACGTCGGCGAGGTGGACCACCGCGAGGCGTCGACCGTCTACCTGCTGGACCGGCCGCAGGCGCAGCAGTCGGTCATCTTCGCCGGCCACGTGGCCCCGCCCAAGGCGAACCCCGACGAGGTGGCGCTGGAGGCGATGAACACCGTCCTGGGCGGCAGCTTCACCTCGCGGCTCAACATGAACCTCCGGGAGGACAAGGGCTGGGCCTACGGGGCCGGCTCGCTGCTGTTCCCGGCCCGCGGCCCGCGGCCGTTCATCGTCTACGCCCCGGTCCAGACCGACCGGACGGCGGAGTCGCTGCAGGAGATCGTCGCCGAGCTGCGGGGCATCCGGGGCGAGCGGCCCATCACCGCCGACGAGCTCCAGAAGGTGAAGGACCAGGAGACCCGGGGGACGGCGGGCCGCTGGGAGACCCTGGGATCGGTGGAGAGCGCCCTGGGCGAGATCGTCCGCTTCGGGCTGGACGACGATCACCCCGTCACCTACGCCGACCGGGTCCTGGCCCTCGAGCTGGACGAGGTGTCGGCGGCGGCCGGCGCCGTGATCCGACCCGACCGGCTCATCTGGGTCGTGGTGGGGGACCGGGAGCGGATCGAGCCGGCGGTCCGCGAGCTGGGCCTGGGCGAGATCCGCCTCATCGACGCCGACGGACGCCCGCTGGCCGGCGACGGCGGAGCGGAGGACCGGAGCGCGGGCGGCAGCTGACGCGACCGCGAGCCCGCGCCGGGCGGCGGGCACGGACGAAGCGCGCGACGAGGGGGGGCGGCTGCCCCCCCTCTTTCGCCTACGGTGGCCCGTCGCCTCGGCCGTCCGGTGGCAGGTCGCGTCGGCCCTGTGTTGACGACGTCGCGGGGCGTGTTACCTTGCGGTCGGTGCTACGAAAGCAACAGCCCCCGGCCGGAGGCCCGGACAGCCCGCCGGAGACCAGGGCCCCCGCCGGCGGAGGAGCGACTCCAGAGAGGACACGCCCGATGAGCGAGAGGCCGCATCGTGATCTGACCCGCCGTGAGCGCCAGATCATGGACATCGTCTACCGGTTCGAGCGCGCCACGGCCCAGGAGGTCCGCGAGAACCTGCCCGACCCGCCGAGCTACTCGGCCGTCCGGGCGCTGCTGCGGGTGTTGGAGGAGAAGGGTCACCTGGAGCACGTGCAGGAGGGCCCACGGTACGTCTATCTGCCCACGGTGCCGCGGGAGAAGGCCCGGAAGTCCGCCATGAAGCGGCTGGTGCGGACCTTCTTCGACGATTCGGCCGAAAAGGCGGTGGCGGCCCTGCTCAGCATGTCGTCCTCGGAGCTGTCCGAGGAGGAGCTGGACCGGCTCGGCGAGCTGATCGACGAGGCGCAGGTGCAGGGGAGGTAACGGTGCCCGATCCCGGGGGGCTGGGCCTGCTCACGGACCTCTCCGCCGTGTGGATCGCCGGCCTCCTGGATGCCACCGTCAAGGGGACGCTCCTCCTCGTCCTCGCCGTCCTGGCCGTCCGGCTCATGGACGGAGCCCCCGCCGCCGCCCGTCATCTGGTATGGGCCTCCGCGCTGCTCGGGCTGCTGGCCCTGCCCGCCCTGGCTCCCGTGACTCCCGGGGTCGAGGTGTCCTTCCTGCCGCGGGTCGAGCTCCCGTCGCCCACGTGGGAGGGCCCGTCCACGGTGGTGGGGGTGGAGGCGGGCGGGAGCGTGCAGAGCCCCGGGAGCGGGGAGCCGGCCGTGGGACCTTCCCCCGCTGCCGGGGCGATGTTCCCGGACGGCGTCCCGCCGAAGGGAGCCGGCTCGCCGGGGCTGGAGCCGGCGGCCGCCACCGGGCCCGGCGAGGCCGCCGCGCGAGGATCCGACGGACGCGGCGGAGTCGATCCGGTCCTTCTCCTGGCCGGCGTGTGGCTCCTGGGAGCGCTGCTGGTGCTGGCCAATCTGCTGGTGGGCAAGGCCCGAATCCGCTGGCTGGCCCGCGACGCCGAGCGGCTGCGCGACGGGCCGTGGGAGGATCTCCGGGAGCGGGTCGCCGAACGTCTGGGGTTGGAGCGGGAGGTCGTCCTGCTGCGGGGCGTCCGTCCCCTCGTGCCCATGACCTGGGGAATCGTGCGCCCCCGGGTGCTGCTGCCCGAGACGGCCGACGCCTGGCCGGACGCCTGCCGGGAGAACGTCCTCCTCCACGAGCTGGCGCACGTCAAGCGGCGGGACTGCCTGGTTCAGCTCCTGGTCCGGCTCGCCTGCGCCGTCTACTGGTTCCATCCCCTGGTGTGGCACGCCGTCCGTCGGCTGCGGCTCGAGCAGGAGGAGGCCTGCGACGACCACGTGCTCAGGGCGGGGACGCGGGCGTCGGACTACGCCCGTCAGCTGGTGGGCCTGGCCCGGCTCCTCAAGGCGGTCAGGACGCCGGCCCACGCCGGCAGCACCGGGGTCGGACGCTCCGACTTCGTGCGACGGATGCGCGCCCTCCTGGAACGGGACCGCAGCCGGCGGGAGCTGGGCCGACGGGGCGCGGCGACCCTGGCGTCGGCCGTCGCCGTGCTCGTTCTGGGCCTGGCGGTGATCCGCCCCGGCGCCCCCGGGCCCGCTCCCGCGGCGGACGAAGTTGCCCCGGACTGGGTGGCGGGTCCCGGGGAGGAGCGGGCCCCGGTCCCGGACGCGGAGGCCGGGCGGGCGGCCGCGCCGGAGGTGGAGTCGGAGCGGTCCCCGTCCCCGAGCGTGGAGGCCGGACGGCCTCCCGCCCTGGAGCTCGCCGGGGTGGAGGTGATCCCGCCGGACGGCGAGCTGCACCCGGGGAGCGCCCGGTCGGCCGGGTCCGCGCAGGCCTCGCCGCCCGGGACGGACCGCGCCGAGCGGGTCGCGTCGGCTGGCGGGGAGCCGGCGCCGGACGTCGGGGAGGGGGACGGCGGCGACGGGGCGGCCGGCGCTGCGAGGGGGGCGAAGGCCGCCGGCGAGGGCCGGGAGCCGCCCGCGGCGGGGCCCACGGAGCGAGGCGAATCGAAGGCCGCCGGGGACGGGGAGCTCGGCCTCCAGGCCGCTTTCGCTCCGTACTGGCACACGATCGACGAGGACCGGGGAGCTGATGCCAGCGGGGACGCGTCCTCGACCGTCGGCGGGGACGGGGCCCCGACCGCCAGCGGGGACCTCGCCTCGACGGGGGAGGCCTTCCGGCCGGTGACCGTCTCGGCCCGGGCCCTCGCCCGGGAGCTCGACGGGCTCGAGGACCCGTCCGCCCGGGAGGCCCGGCTGCGCCGCGACGCGGGCCAGGGGTCCACCCGCACCCTGGCGGTGCTGATGGAGCTCTCCTTCCTGGCCGAGAGGGGCGCCGACCGCGTGGCGGCGGTCCGGACGCTGGCGGGGGCGCCCTCGGGGGCACGGGCCCGCTTCCTGTACCAGGTGGCCCGGGCGAACCCGTGGGCCGAGGTGCGGGCGGCGGCCGTCGAGCATCTCCGGCGCCTGGAGCCGGAGCGTGTCGTGCCCTGGCTGGTGACCCTGGCCTACCGGGACGCCAGCCCCACGGTGCAGCGCCGGATCGTGGCGGAGCTGGCGAGACTGAACCGGGAGGGGGTGGACGCGAGCCTGATGCAGATCGCCCGGTCGCACCCGGAGAAGAAGGTGCGGCTGGAGGCCATCATCTGGCTCCTCAAGACGGGCTCGGGACAGGCGCTCTCGAAGTACGTGGAGAACGCCTGAGCCTCCGTCTCCGCCGTCGATCCGACCTCCGACCGGGCTGGCGCCGGGCGGCAGGCCCCGGTCAGCCGGAGGTCCCGGTGGTGTCGGGCAGGGCCCCCGTGGTGTCGGGTTGGGTCCCCGTGGTGTCGGACGGGGCTCCCGTGGTGTCCGCCTGCGTCGTATCCTTCCCCTCCCCGAGGATCCTGCGCAGCAGGCCCCCGGCCCGCCGCTCCACCTCCCCTGCGGCCTCGTCCCGGACGGCGGCCTGCAGCGCCTGGCGGAGGGCGTCCACCTCCACCTCCACCTGCGGATCCATCACCGTCCCCGTGAGCCCGAGTCCCACCGGCAGGGTGCCCTCCCCACCGGCCACGCGCCCGAGCAGAGAGGACGGGAAGCCGCCGACGCGATCGGCCAGGCTCGCCACTGCGTCCCGGGGCAGCTGGACGGTGGCGGCCAGCTGCATGCCGCCGCCGAAGCTCATCCGCCCTGCGAAGTCCACCGGGACCGGACCGCCCGTCAGGCGGCCCCGGGGAAGCAGGAGGGAATCGCCCCGCACCTCGAACGGCAGCGTCCAGCGCTGAAAGCGGAGCGACCGGAGGGCGGGCCGGGAGAGCGCACGGGCCAGGGCGGACGTCACCGGATTCTCCCGCAGCTGGCCGTCCGTCGTCTCCAGCGAGCCGTCGCCGGACAGGGCGCCGGCCACGGGCAGGAGGAGCGTGTCGAGGTGGCCGGAGCCGGCCAGGGAGAAGGAGGACGTCCCCGTGGCCAGGGCCCCGAGGGGGGTCAGCGTCGAGAGCAGCGGAGCGGCTTCCACCCCCTGGAAGCCGAGGTCCAGCGAGAAGGGGGCCAGGGGGCCGGAGCCCAGCTCCAGGGAGAAGGTCCCCTCGCTCCTTCCCCCGAACGTGGTGAGGCGCGCCCCGGTGATCTCGAGCCGGTCGGGCGCCAGGCGCGCCTCCAGCTCCACGTCGTCCATGCGGTAGGGACCCCAGTCCACCCGACCCAGGTCGGCGCGGACGGTGCCCTCCAGGGGCAGCGAGTCGGGCCGGCGGAAGCCCTCCCGGGCGGCCAGCTCCTCGGGCGTCCGGCCCGCCACCCGGCGGCCGCCCAGGCGGGCGAAGGCCAGCCGGCCGTAGGTGACCGTGTCCGCCGCCTCCCGCCCGAGCAGGGCGTCCAGCCGGAGGCGGGGCCCGCGCACCGCGGCCGTCAGGGACGGGACCCCGCTCCGTTCGGCCCGGGAGGAGAAGAGCCGGGTCATCTCCAGGTCGGCCCGGAGGGTGTCGCCGGCCGCCACCACCGGGAGGTCGTCCGCGCTCAGGCCGTCCCCCTCCAGGCGAAGCGATCCCGCGGGAAAGGCCAGGTCGCCGCTCCAGCCGGGACGGCGAATCCGCACGTCGGCGGGTCTCGCCGTGCCCGTGATCCGCGTTCGGTCCACCTCCCCGGCGCGGCCGCGGACGGTGAGGTCCATCCCCACCGCGCCGGACATCTCCCCCGGGCTCGCCGGGCCGGGCCGGGCACGGGTCCAGGCCTCCAGCCGGGGGGCGGCCGTCGCCGTCAGCCGGAAGGCGCGGGGCGAGTCCACGGCCACCGCCCCGGACGCTTCCAGCGCGCCGTCCAGCAGCCGGCCCCGCACCTCTTCCAGCCACAGCGTGTCCGCCCCGATCCGGACCTCCCCGGCCAGGCCCTCGGCGAGGGAAGCTCGTCCCGGGAGGCCAGCCGCGACGTCCCGGAAGGTGGCCCGGCCCTCGACGGCGGGCTTCCGGTCGGGCCCCAGGTCACCCCGGACCTCCACGTCGAGGCCCACCGTGCCCGACGGACGGAGGGAGTCCCACGCCGACGACGCCGCGGCGCCGGCCGCCCGGCGTCCCCCGTCCCCCGGCGACGGGCTCAGACCTTCCGCCAGGGCCAGCAGGTCCTCCACGGCCAGCGACTCCCCGGTGAGGCGGAGCTGTACCCGCCGGACGGGCGAGCGCAGGGAATCCACCCGGCCTTCGAGGCCGACGCGGACGGAGCCCAGCTCCGCCCGGCCTTCCCGGACCTGCAGCCAGCGGAATCCGTCGTCGGTCTCACCCCGCAGCTGCAGCCCTCCCGACCGGGGCTCCAGGGCCCGGCCCCCGGGCAGCCCGGACGCCGAGAGGCCGGCGGCCGCCAGGTCGACCTCCACGGGGCGGCCCTCCCCGGACGTCTCCCCCAGGGTCATCCGACCGCTCACACCGGTGGCCTCCGCCCGCAGGCCCGTGGCGTCGTTCCGGTAGGAGACGGCGACCCGGTCGATCCCCACCCGACCGACCTCGGTCCGGAGGCCGGCCGGGCCGTCGGACGCGGGCCTCTCCTCCCCCTCGGTCGGCACGAAGTCCCCGAAGTTGCTGCGCCCGTTCTCCAGCACCCGGAGTCGCCCCGTGGCTCCCGTCACCGAGGCCTGGTCGATCACCACCCGGCGGCGGAGCAGGGGAAGGAGGGCTACCCGCAGGCGGACCTCCTCCACCTCGGCGAAGGGCGGCCCTTCGAAGTCGGGCGGGTTGTCGACCCGGACCTCCCGGACCTCCACCTCCAGCCGCGGGAAGACGCCGAGCCGGACCGAGCCCACCTCCACGTCGCGGTTGAGCGAAGCCTCGAGCCGCTGCTCGGACCACCGGGCCAGCCGGTCGGGGTCGGCCATCGTGTGGAACAGGACGGCCAGGACCAGGTAGCCCACGGCCGCCAGCGCCCCCAGCGCCAGGAGGGCGACCCCCGCCTTCCGGAGGGCCGGCCGCCGCGGGTCCGTCCCGGCCTCTCCGTGAGACGTCCCGGCTTCGTTGTGGGAGCTGTCCTCCACGGTCGCCTCCGCTCGAGTCACGTGATGGCGGGCCGGCGACCCCGGCCCCGGGGATCGCGGCGCCGCGTACGTCGCACCGGCCGCCTGGCCCGCGGTTCCGCCGTACGCCGCACCGGCTACGCCGTTCCAGCTCCGGCTCCGGGGTGCCACGACACCTCTTCCGCCCCGGGACCGGCTCCCCCCCCACGGGCACGTTCCTTGACAGACTCACATGCCGGTTCCGTGCCCGGAGGGCGAGACCGCCGCTCGGGCCGGACGCTCCCGGACCCCAGGATCCACGGAGGAGAATGCGCCACCGACACCGAGCACTTCCCCGCTCCCGGCATTGCGTACGAGCTGTCGCCCTCCTGGCGGCAGGCCTCATGGTCGTGGCGTGCCGGGGTCCCGGAGGCGAGGAGGACCCGGAAGCCGGCGCCTCGGCGCGGGAGGCGGGGAGCACGGCCGACTCCCTGGTGGGAGCCTGGATCGAGGCCGCCGGCGGCTCCGGAGCCTGGGAGGAGGTGCGCTCGATCCGCTACACGGTCACCACGGTCTGGTACGACTCCGCGGAGCGGGTGGAGCGGATGCGGCCCCGCCGGGTGGAGATCGAGAAGACGTCCGACGGCTTCCGGTCGCGGATCGAGCGGCCCGAGGCGGAGGGGCTGTACGTCCAGGTCTTCACCGGCGATACGGCGTGGGCCGCCCTGAACGGGCGTCCCTTGCCCCCGGACCATCCGGCGGCCGAGGAATCGGAATACGTGGGTCGGGATGTCCACTACTGGATCGGGCTGCCGTGGAAGCTGCGTGATCCCGGGGTGAACCGGGACGCCACTCGCCTGGAGGGGGGCGGCCACGAGGTCCGGGTCACCTTCGGGTCGGAGGTGGGGATCCATCCCGGGGACCGCTACTTCTATCGCTTCCTGGACGACGATCCCTGGCCCGAGGAGGTCCACTACCAGGAGGAGGGAAGCGAGGGCCGGACGATCACCCGGTGGCGGGACTTCACGGCGGCGGGCCCCATCACCTACGTGGGCACGCGGCGCTACGTCGACGACCGGGGCCGGACGACGATGGAGCTCAGGATCGACGACGTCTGGATCGACCCGACCCTCGCCGATTCCCTCTTCCGCCCGCCGGAAGCACGGTGAGGGAGGCGCGTCCGCTCGAAGGGGACGGCGACGGGGCGCAGGTGACCCTCGCGGGTCCGAGGGGCGCACGTCTACGGCGACAGGCGTGACTTGCCCCGCTGGCACCCTGGACGTAGCGTAACGGCGCCGCTTCTGGCCGGCGAACCGGGCGCGACGTCGGCCCCGTGAGCGCCGTTCGCTTCCGACCTCCCCGATGACGACATCCAGCGAGGAGACGAGCGCGGATTTCCGTCGGGAAGCGCTGCTCCACCTGGAGGCCCTGTCCGGTCTCGGGCTGCGGCTGACCGGAGGCGACGCGTCCGGGACGGAGGATCTGGTCCGGGAGACGATCCTGCGGGCGTACCGGGCCCGGGGGGAGGTGCAGGGGACGACGAACCTCCGGGCCTGGCTGATGGCGATCCTCCGGGACATCTTTCTCGACGGGTTCCGGGAGCGAGGCCGCCGGCCGGGCACGGCGGGCCGCGACGAGGCGGGAGAAGACGGGGTCTACGACGACCTGGCCCCGGCGAACCGGGAGGAGGACGTCCTCGACCGGCTCGCCGACCGCGAGGTGGCGGAGGCCATCGAGGGCCTGGAGGACGGCGACCGGGTCGCTCTCGTGCTGGCCGACCTGGAGGTGATGAGCTACCGGGACATCGCCGAGACGATGCAGGTCCCTGTGAGCGCCGTGACGTCGCGACTATACCGTGCCCGCCGGCGCCTCCAGAGGGAGCTGTACGAACGGAGCCCGGAAGCGGGGACGGGCCGGGCGAGCAAGACAGGGGGGGCGCCCGGCGGGGCGGGGCGCCGGACGGATCCGGACGAGGAGCGCGGCGGGCCGCCCGGGGACATCGGGCGGCCCGGCGACATCGGATGCCCGGAGGCCGCGGCGAAGGTGTACGAGTACCTCGACGGGGAGCTCGATCCTGAAACCCAGGAGCGGATACATCGCCATGTGGAGATCTGCCAGCGCTGTCATTCCATGTTCGACTTCGAGCGCCGCTTCCTGGACTCCGTCCGGGACCGGGGTCTGGCGGTGGGCGACGTGGGGGGGCTCCGGCGCCGTCTGGAGGCCTTCCTCGCCGACCTCGACTGAGGCGGTGACCGGCCGGCCGGCCCGGCGGCTGGCGGGAGGGAGCCCGTGAACGAGCGGATGCAGGACCTGCTGTCCGCCCTCCTGGACGCACCCGGTCCCTCGGGCTACGAGCGGGCCGCCGCCCGGGCGTGGAGGGCCGAGGCGGAGGGCTTCGCCGACCGCGTGTGGGGCGACGTGCACGGCAACAGCTTCGCGGAGCTGGAGCCGGGTGCGCGCCCGCGCGTCATGCTGGCGGGCCACATCGACGAGATCGGCCTCATGGTCCACCACATCGACGACGACGGCTACCTCTACATGCAGGGGGTCGGGGGATGGGATCCCCAGGTGCTCGTCGGGCAGCGAGTGCAGATCCTGACCGCCGACGGACCGGTCATGGGGGTGATCGGCTGGAAGGCCATCCACCTCATCGACCGGGACGACCGCGAGAAGGCGGTCAAGCTGAAGGACCTCTGGATCGACATCGGGGCCGAGGACGGGGACGAAGCCCGGGAGCGGGTGGCGATCGGCGACGTGGCCGTGATCCGCTCGGACGCCCTGGAGCTGTCGAACGGCCGGGTCTCGGCCCGCTCCATCGACGACCGGATCGGGGCGCTGGTGGTGCTCGAGGCGCTGCGGCGGGCGGCCGTGAAGGGCGTCTCCGCCCATACGGTGGCGGTGGCCACGACCCAGGAGGAGATCAGCTACAAGTCGGGCGGCGGGGCCAGGACGAGCACGTTCGGCCTCGAGCCCGACGCCGCGGTGGTCGTGGACGTGACCCACGCCACCGACCACCCCTCGGTGGACAAGAAGGAGCACGGCGCCGTCGACCTCGGCGAGGGCCCCGTGCTCACCCGGGGGGCGGTGGCCAACCGGGTGCTGTACGAGCGCCTGGTGGCGGCCGCCGAGGAGGCCGGCCTGCCGTTCCAGGTGCTGGCCTCCCCGTCCAGCACCGGAACGGACGCCGACTCGATCTACACCTCCCGGGCCGGGGTGGCCACGGCGATCGTCTCGGTCCCCGACCGGTACATGCACACGCCCAACCAGATGGTCTCGCTCCGGGACGTCGAGAACGCCGCCGAGCTCATCGCGGAGATGCTGGCCGGGCTCGAGCCCGACACGAGCTTCGTGCCGGACTGAAGCACTCGGCCACGGGACGGGAGGTGACGCCGGGGTGAGGGAACGATGATCGACCCGGGACGCGCGGCCTCCGAGGTCGAGCCGACCCGGGCCGCGGAGGACTACCTCAAGGCCATCTACAAGCTGCAGCGGGCGGCGTCGTCGGTGTCCACCTCGTCGCTGGCCGAGGAGCTGGAGCGCTCGGCCGCGTCGGTCACGAACATGGTCAAGGGGCTCGCCGAGAAGGGGCTGGCCGAGCACGTTCCCTACTACGGGGTCCGACTCACCCAGAAGGGCGAATCGGCGGCCCTGAGGATCATCCGCCGGCATCGGGTGTTGGAGTCCTACCTGATCGAGAAGCTCGGCTACAGCTGGGACGGCGTGCACGCCGAGGCCGAGCGCCTGGAGCACGCCGCGTCGGACGAGCTCATCGACCGGATGGCCCGGGCGATGGGCGAGCCGTCGTTCGACCCCCACGGATCGCCGATCCCGGGGCCCGAGGGCGAGATGCAGGAGCGGACGGTGACCCGGCTGACGGAGATCCCGCACGGGGTCCCCGCCGTGGTCCGGGAGGTGGCGGACGAGGAGCCGGAGCAGCTCCGCCGGGCCGGGGCCCTGGGGCTCTTCCCCGGGACGCGGGTGGTCGTGTCGGGCGAGGCGTCCGGCGACGGGACGCTGACGATCCGGGTCGGAGGGGAGCGGAGGACCGTCGGGCTCGAGCTGGCCACGGCCATCTCGGTGGAACGGCTGTAGGAGAGGGCACAGGGCACGGAGGGGAGACGGACGAACGATGGCACGGCAGATCCGCGAGGACGGAGATCGCTGGAGCGTACGGCTCGGCGCCGAGCCCACGGCGCAGGGCATCCGGACGCTGGTGTTCTTTCCCGAGACCTGCGACCAGAGGCCCTTCCGGGTGGTCGAGGTGCCCGAGGATCTGGTGGACGGCGAGGAGGCGCTGGACGCCCTCCCGGAGCGGGAGTTGCGGGAACTCTACCGGCAGGCGTCCTCGATGGGATACCCGCATAACTACGCGTAGTTACGTAGAACTCGAGGCCCACGGGGCCAGCAACGCCCCCTCCGCCACGCCGGCCGCCGCACCTCCGGTGCACGGCCGGCGCTCCTTTTGCGAGGTGAGCGCGTGAACGGACAGGTCGACCTCCATCTCCATTCCACGGCGTCCGACGGCACCGTCGCTCCGGACGAGGTGGTGCGCCGCGCCGCGGAGGCGGGGCTGGTGGGGCTGTCCCTCACCGACCACGACACCGTGGACGGGCTGGAGGAGGCCTCCCGGGCGGCCGACGAGCTGGGGCTGCGCTTCCTGCCGGGAGCGGAGCTGTCGGCCAACGAGCCGGACCGGTCGGTCCACGTGCTGGCCTTCGGCTTCGATCCCGGGGACCCGGGCCTGCAGGCCTTCTTCCGCGCCTACCGCGAGGACCGGATCCGCCGGGCGAAGGAGATCGCGGAACGCTTCCGGAGCCTGGGCGTTCCACTGGAGTACGAGGCGGTGCGGAAGGAGGCCGGACCGGGCGTGCCCACGAGGGCGCACGTCGCCCGGGCCCTGGTTCGCGAGGGGCTGGTGCCCGACGAGCGCACGGTCTTCGGCAAGTACCTGTCCCGGGGCAAGCCGGCCTTCGTCGAGAAGCGGCCGACCCCGCCGTCGGAGGTCTTCGAGAAGGTCCACGACGCCGGGGGCGTCGCGGTGCTGGCGCATCCCGGCTGGACGCACGGACCCGAGGAGATCCGGCGCTGGGCGGACGAGGGGCTGGACGGGGTCGAGGTGCTCCACCCCCGGAACCACCCGAAGGTGCGGCGCCGGCTGGACGAGCTGGCCGAGGAGCTGGGGCTGCTCCGCACCGGCGGCTCCGACTGGCACGGCCCCGGGGAGGAGGGACGGCCGGCCGTGGGGTCGCAGGAGGTCCCGGCGGTCTGGATGGACGCCGTCGTGGCCCGCTGCCGGGCCGCGGGGGCCACGGTGGAGAGCGAGAGCGGCTGAGGTACCGAGCCGAGAATCGAAGAGAGGGAGAGCTGGAAGGATGGCGATCGAGGAGCACGAGCTGATCATCGTGGGTGGAGGGCCGGCCGGCCTGTGCGCCGCCCTGTACGCGGGCCGCTCGGAGATGGACGCGGTGCTGCTGGAGCAGGGGATGCCCGGAGGGCAGCTCCTCCTCACCGAGCTGGTGGACGACTACCCCGGCATGGAGGACGAGGGGGGGATGGAGATGGCCCGCAAGTTCACCGAGCACGCCGAGAAGTTCGGCGTCGGACCCACCCGCGCCACGGTCACCTCGGTGCGCCGCGACGACGAGGGCTGGTTCCTGGCGGACACCGAGGAGGGCGACAGCTACCGGGCCCCGGCCGTCATCTTCACCGCGGGCGGCGAGCCCCGCCGCCTGGACGTCCCGGGGGAGGAGGAGTACCAGGGCAAGGGGGTCAGCTACTGTGCCATCTGCGACGGCGCTTTCTTCAAGGGTGAGACCATCGCCGTCGTGGGCGGCGGGGACTCGGCGGTGGAGGAGGGCGAGTTCCTGACCCGATACGCCGAGAAGGTGTACGTCATCCACCGGCGGAGCGAGTTCAGCGCCCAGGCCGTCCTGCAGCGTCGGCTGTTCGAGAACGACAGGATCGAAGTCGTCTGGAACACGATCGTGGAAGAGATCGAGGGCGACGAAGAGGGTGTGAAGTCCCTGAAGCTCCGGAAGGTGAGGACCACGGAGGACGGCGGGATCGAGGAGCTGGACGAGACGGGCCGCCTCGACGTCACCGGGGTGTTCATCTTCATCGGGTTCACGCCGAACGTGGACATCCTCGACGAGCACGCGGAGCACGACGCCGGCGGCTACCTGGTGACGGATCGGGACATGCGCACGTCGATCCCGGGGCTGTTCGCCGCCGGGGACGCCCGGTCGCAGCTGGTCCGACAGATCACCACGGCCGTCGGGGACGCCACGACGGCGGTGTTCGCGGCGGAGAAGTACCTGGCGGGGCTGCACGACCGGGAAGCTGCCGAGGAGAAGGAAACCGCGGCCGCGGCCGGCGGACGGACGGGCGCTCCCCGCTGAGATGCCCGGGCGCCGCCCGCCGGGAGGCCCGGGAGCTCCCAGACGAGGTGCCCGGGCGCTCCCCGCCGAGGGGCCGGAAGGTTGCAGGTCGGGGGGTAGCTCTCTAGCATCAACGGTGCGGTCCGGAGGGGACCGTGCCTTCCTCACACCAACCCTGGTCCGGTGGGCCACCATGGATACCACGACGAAGTCACCCGAGAAGGAATCCGAGGAGCTGGCCATCACGCTCTCCGAGCAGGCGGCCGAGGAGGTGCGGAAGTTCCTGGCCGACGAGAGCCTGGAGGCCGAGGTGTCGGGGCTGCGCGTCGCGGTGGTGCCCGGGGGGTGCTCCGGATTCGAGTACAGCCTCACCCTGGAGGAGGAGGGCGAGGAGGACGACTTCGTCCTGGACAGCCGCGGCATCCGCCTGTTCGTGGATCCCTTCAGCGCCCAGTACCTGGAAGGGACTCGGATCGGCTACAAGAGCAGCTTCCAGGGGACCGGCTTCACCTTCGAGAATCCGAACGCCACCGGCGGATGCGGGTGCGGGAGCTCGTTCGCCGTCTGATTCCCCCGGTCGTCGCGCCGCTTCGAGGTCCGGTCGTCGAGGGGTCCGCGTGAGGCGGGCCTCTTGGTACGTCGGAGGGTGGGGGTCGTGACCGGGGACGGGATCCAGGTCCGGCGGCTCACCGTCGGACCCGTCGCCGCCAACTGCTACCTGGCGCGCGCCCCGGGCTCTGCGACCCTCGTGCTGGTGGATCCCGGCGCCGAGCCGGATCGGGTCCTCTCCGCCGCCGAAACCTGGGACGCCGAGGTGGAGGCCGTCCTGCTGACCCACGGCCACATGGACCACGTGGGCGGGGTCGCGGAGGTGACCCGGCGAACGGGGGCCCCCGTCTACCTTCATCCCGCCGATCGCGACCTGTACGACCGGGCCGCCGAGCACGCCGCGGCGTACGGGCTCCAGGTCCCGGCCCCACCGCCGCCCGACCATGAGCTGGAGCACGGCGCCCGGGTGCGGGCCGCCGGCCTGGAGTGGGGGGTGCGCCACGCGCCGGGTCACTCGCCGGGCGGGGTCGTGCTCACGGCCGGCGGCGACGCCTTCGTGGGCGACTGCGTCTTCCAGGGCTCGGTGGGGCGGGTCGACCTCCCGGGCGGGGACGGCGAGACCCTCCTGGCCTCCATCCGGGAGCAGATCCTCACGCTTCCCGACGACACCACGCTGTGGCCGGGCCACGGACCGGAGACCACCGTCGAGCGGGAGGCCGACTCCAACCCCTTCCTCACCGGCGCCTTCCGGTTCAGCGGATGACGACTGCCGGAGGAGGGGAGGCGGGGGAGGCGGGTCCCCGCGCCCGGTACGCCCCGGGACCGGACGAGGAGGGGGCAGAGGCCACCGAGCCGTGCCTGCGGTGCGGCGTGCCCCTCCCCCGAAGGCTCATGGGCTGCAAGGGCGGACACTGTCCCAACTGCAGCCACCCCTATCCCCACGGCGACTGCTCGGACTGAGCCCGTGTCCGACGAAGGCCCCCTGAGCCCACGGCCCCCCGGGGTGGACCAGACCGTCCAGTTGGCCAACCTCCTGGCGAGCGTGGAGGACGCGGCCGAGGTGCTCGTGCTCACCCACGACAACCCCGATCCCGACTCCATCGCCTCGGCCGCCGCCCTGGCCCACCTGCTGGACGCCGCGGCCGGGGTCGCCTCGCGCCTCGCGTTCGGGGGCATCGTGGGCCGGGCGGAGAACCGTGCCCTCATCGACGAGCTGGATGTCTCCTTCGAGCGGATCGAGTCCGTGGAGATCCCGGCCTCGACGCTGGTCGCCCTGGTGGACACGCAGCCGCGCACCGGGAACAACTCCCTCCCCGACGGTCGCATCGCCAGCGTCGTGATCGACCATCATCCGCTGCGCTCGGAGACCTCGGCCGCCAGCTTCAGCGACGTGCGGCCCGACTACGGGGCCAGCTGCTCGATCCTGGTGGAGTACCTGCGCGCCGCGAAGGTCGAGCCCACCCGCCCCGTGGCCACGGCCCTGTTCTACGGCATCCAGTCGGAGACCATGGACCTGGGACGGGAGGTCTCCGAGGCCGACGTGAGCGCCAGCATCTACCTGTATCCCCGCTCCGACCCGGCCGCCATCTCCCGCATCCGCCACGCCCGGGTGCCGGCCAGCTACTTCCAGAGCATCCACGAGGCACTGGAGGAGGCGCGCCGCTACGGCGGCGTGATCGTCGTCTCCATGGGTCGGATGGACTATCCGGACATGGTGGCCGAGGTGGCCGACCTGTTCATGCGGGTGGAGGGGGTGGAGTGGACGGTGGCCAGCGGCCGCTACCACGACGACCTCCTGCTCTCCCTGCGGACCTACCAGACCGGGGCCCACGCCGGGGGGCTGGTCCGGCGGGCGGTCGGCGACAGGGGATCGGCCGGCGGGCACGGCATGCTGGCCGGCGCGCAGGTGCCGGTGAAGGGGCTGTCGGACGCCGAGGTGGACCACCTGACCCGCTCCCTGTTCGAGGACATCCGGGCGGAGCTGGGCGTGGCGGAGGAGGAGCCCCGGCCCGTGATCCTCGCCGGATCCGGAGAGCGGGACGACGGCGACGAGGCCTCCTCGCGGCGGGACGCGTCCGGCGACGCAGGGTCCGACCTCGCCGAGGAGGAGGACGAGGGAGGGTGATCGTCGTCGGGATCACGGGAACGGTGGGTGCCGGCAAGAGCACCGTCGGGCGGATGTTCGAGGAGTGGGGCGCCCGGCGGGTCGACGCCGACGAGCTGGCCCGGGAGGCGGTGGCCCCCGGCAGCCGGGCCCTGGAGGAGATCCGGGACGTGTGGGGCGACGAGGTCGTGGACGAGGGGGGCGGCCTGGACCGGGCCGCCCTCCGGGAGGTGGTGTTCGGCGACCCCCGGGCCCGGGAGCGGCTCGAGTCCATCGTCCACCCCGAGGTCCGGCGACTCCGGAACGAGCGGCTCCGGCAGGCCCGGGAGGAGGGGGCCGGGATCGTGGTGGCCGAGGTCCCCCTGCTGCTGGAGACGGGGATGGAGGAGGAGTTCGACCTCGTGCTGGTCGTGGACGCTCCCCGGGAGGTGCGGAAGGAGCGGGTCTGCTCGGAGCGGGACGTGTCCCCGGAGACGTTCGGGGCCATCGAGGCGGCGCAGTGGCCCGCCGAGCGCAAGCGACGGGCGGCGGACCTCGTGGTGGAGAACGGGGGCTCCCTGGCGGAGCTGGAGGAGGCGGCCCGGCGGGCCTGGGAGGCGATCCGGGACCGGGCCGGGGACGAGGCGTGAGCCCCGGAGCGCCGGGGTCGGACGCGGGATCCGCGGGTCCGGGCCACCGGGCGTCGGACGGCAGCGAGGGGCGGGACGACGGCCTGTGGACGGTGGACCTCCACCTCCACACCTCCGCGTCTTACGACTGCCTCTCCGAGCCCCGGCAGGTGGTGGAGGCGGCCCGGGAGGCCGGGCTGGACCGGATCGCCGTCACCGACCACAACGAGATCGAGGGAGCCCTGGCCGCCCGCTCGCTCGCGGCGGCCCTGGTCATCGTGGGCGAAGAGGTGCGGACGGCCGAAGGCCTGGACCTGATCGGGCTCTTCCTCCACCGGCGCATCGCCCCGGGGGCCACCTTCCGGGAGACGGCCGAAGCCATCCGGGCCCAGGGAGGCGTCGTCTACCTGCCGCACCCCTTCGACGGACGGCGCGGAACGGACGAGGGCTTCCTGGAGGAGGTCGCCGACTGCGTGGACGTCGTCGAGGGCTTCAACGCCCGCGTCCACGACGAGGGGGCCAACCGGCGGGCCCGGGCCTGGGCGGAGCGCCGGGGTCTGCCCGTGGGCGCCGGGAGCGACGCCCACCTCCTCACGGAGATCGGCCGCGGCCGGGTCCGCCTGCCGCCCTTCCGGGAGGACCCCCGCGAGCTGCGGGAGGCGCTCGCCCGGGGCCGTCTGGTGGGGACGTCGTCGGGCCGGTGGGTGCACCTGGGATCCACCTGGGCCAAGATCCGGAAGAAGCTGCTGTCTTCTTGACATGGCCGCGGCGGCCGGGGTAGCGTCCCCGGTCAGCTCCCGAGGCGGCGGACCCCGGCACACGAGCGGGCCGGGCGGTGGACCGAGGCGGCGGTCGGAGTCGAGGCGGGTTTCTGGGAAGGGAGACGAGGGTGAGTCTCGAGACGCACGCCAAGGAGCAGTGGGCCACCAGGATCGGCCTGATCCTGGCGATGGCGGGCAACGCCGTCGGCCTGGGCAACTTCCTGCGCTTCCCGGTGCAGGCGGCCCAGAACGGCGGCGGCACCTTCATGATCCCCTATTTCGTCTCCTTCCTCCTGCTGGGCATCCCCCTGATGTGGATCGAGTGGACGATCGGGCGCTACGGCGGCCGGTTCGGCCACGGCAGCCTGCCGGGCATGTTCGACGTCCTCACCGACCGCAAGAAGAAGTGGGCCAAGTACCTGGGTGCCCTGGGACTGCTCATCCCCCTGATCGTCTTCATCTACTACACCTACGTGGTGTCGTGGATGCTGGGCTTCAGCTTCTTCAGCCTGACCGGCGGCTATTTCGGGCTGGGCGAGATCGAGCAGATGCGGGAGTTCCTCTACTCCTACCAGAACATCTTCGACCCCTCGATGCACGGAGGCAGGATCGCCCTCGTGTTCTTCGTCATCACCCTGGGCTTCCTGGGTTGGGTGTTGTCCAGGGGAATCAGCGGGGGGATCGAGAAGCTGGCCCTCATCGGGATGCCGCTCCTCTTCCTCTTCGCCATCGTGCTGATGATCCGGGTCCTGACCCTCCCCGAGGTGGAGGCCACGCCGGCGGAGGGGCTGAACTTCATCTGGAACCCGGAGTGGACCCATCTGGGGGACCCGTCCGTCTGGGTGGCGGCGGCCGGCCAGATGTTCTTCACTCTCTCCCTCGGGGCGGGACACGTACACGCCTACGCCTCCTATCTCGACGCCAAGGAGGACGTCACCCTCACGGGTCTCTCCACGGCGGCGACCAACGAGTGGGCCGAGGTCGTCCTGGGAGGCACCATCGCCATCGTGGCCGCGGTCGTCTTCTTCGGGGTCCAGGGGGCCGTCTCCATCGCCGAGGGAGGCACCTACGACCTGGGCATCGTCGCGATGGGCGTCGTCTTCCAGGGGCTGCCCGGCCCGGACATCTGGGGTCGGCTCTTCGGGTTCCTCTGGTTCTTCCTCCTCTTCGTGGCCGGGATCACCTCCTGCGTGGCCCTGGCGACACCGACGATCTCGTTCCTGCAGGAGCAGTTCGACTTCACCCGGAACCGGGCCGCCTACGGCGTCATGGGGGTGGGCTTCCTCTTCGGGCTCTCCCACGTGCTGTTCTACCGGAACGGCTTCATGAACGAGTGGGACTACTGGGCCGGCACCTTCGGGCTGGTGGTCCTGGCCACCATCGAGATCCTGCTCTTCGCCTACGTCTTCGGGATCGACCGGGGCTGGAAGGAGATGCATCGGGGCGCCGACATCCAGGTGCCGCAGATCTTCAAGCCCATCATGAAGTGGGTCACGCCGGTGTTCCTCGTGGCGCTCCTCGGCTGGTGGGGGGTGGAGCAGGCCGTGCCGACCCTGCTGATGGAGAACGTGGCCGATCCTTCGAACATCCCGTACCGCTGGGCCAGCCGCGGCATGATCCTGGCGCTTCTGATCGGCCTCCTCTGGATGATCCGGAAGGGATTCGACGACACGGCGACCGGGAGCGGAGCCGCGACCGAGGATCGACGGGAAGGAGCGCGCTGACATGGGAAGTTCCGGCCTGACGCCCTTCGCCCTCTTCTTCATGCTCTTCAGCATGGGAGCGGTGACCGCCCTCGCGGCGTACTGCTACTGGCGGATCCTCCGGGAGCCGGGATCGGCCGGCGGCGCCGCGGCCGCCGCCCCCGGGGTGGAGGAGACCGGCGGCGACCCCGGGCGGGAGGGGAGCTGACCTCGCCGCGGGACGGAAGCCAACCGACAGGCTCGTCGAGCGCGTCCGGCCGGGCTTCGGACGTCGAGCCGGCGCCGGCGCCGCGCCTGGACGCCCTGGCCCGGGTCCGCGACGTGATCCTGTCGGCCTCCGAGGTGGCGCTCACCACCCACGTGAACGCCGACGGGGACGGCGCGGGGAGCGAGGTGGCCGTGGCCCGGTGGCTCCGGGAGCGGGGCGTGCGGCCCACCATCGTGAATCCGACGCCCTTCCCGGACGCCTTCCGCTTCCTGCTGGAGGACCTTCCTGCGTTCACCCCGGCCGAGACGGAGGGCGCGGCGGCGCTCCGGCGGGCCGGCGTGCTCCTGGTCCTGGACACGTCCGAGGCCAGCCGGCTCGGCCGGGTGGCCGACCACCTCGAGCGCCCCACCGTGGCCGTGGTGGACCATCATCCGCCGCCGTCCCGGGAGATCGGGGACGCGGTGGCGCGGGACGCCACCGCCTGTGCCACGGGGGAGCTGATCTTCGACATGCTGGGCCTCCATGACGGCCCGCTCGCCGAGCCCGTGGCGCAGGCGCTCTACGTGGCCATCGTGACGGACACCGGCTCCTTCCGGTTCGGGAACACCACCGCCCGGGCCCACGAGATCGCCGGCCGGCTGATCCGGGCCGGGGTCAGCGTCGAGGCCATGTTCCGTCACATCTTCGCCCGCTATACGCCCGAGGGGCTCGCCCTCCTGGAGCGGGCCCTGGGTACCCTGGAGACGGGGAGCGAAGGGCGCGTGGCGTGGATCACGCTCCGCTCGCGGGACGTGGAGGAGACGGGGGCCACGGCGGAGGACCGGGAGGGCCTGGTGGAGTACGCTCGCCGCCTCCAGGGCGTGGAGGTGGCGCTCCTCTTCCGCGAGCTGCCCGAGGGCCGGACGAAGGTGTCGGCGCGCTCGAACGGCGACGTCGACGTCTCGGCCGTCACGCGGGACCTGGGCGGCGGGGGCCACCGTCAGGCGGCCGGCGTCCTCATGGACCGGCCGCTGGAGGCGGCGCGGGAGGCGGTGCTGGAGCGGGTCCGCCGCGCCGTGCGGGAGGACCTGGCCGGCTGATCCCCGGAGGGCGGGGCCGGCACCGGGCACCGCCGGGGACCGGCTCACGGAGGCGTCGGGGCCCGGCGGCGTCCTCCCGTCCCGGCTTGAGGGGGGAGGGGTTTCGGGATATCTTGGGGTCGTCCCGCCGATCCGCCACCATGCCCCGGGAGTTCCGCTCCCGCGCGGCTTCAGCGTCACGTTCCAGGAGGCAGGATGACTGAAGGTGCCGGTGCGCCGGCGGTGGACGTCTCGCAGGAGCTCGCCCGTCGGCTCCAGGAGGTGGAGCGAGCGGTGTCGCCCTCGGAGATAGGGGAGCTGTGGATCTTCCCACCCCTGGCCGACGTCGAGGAGTCGGCCGAGTTCCTCCTCTTCACGAGGGTCCTGCAGGAGGATCGGCGGCGTCTCTACAGCGCCCGGCTGCGCCGCCTCGCCGGCGAGGAGGGCGAAGAGGGCGAGGAGGGGGCGAACGGGAACGGGACCCGGCCGGCCGGAAACGGTGACGGGTCCGTCGCCCGGAAGCACGAGATCACCGAGCACGGCAGCGTCCCCGCCGACCGGGTACCCGGCCTCGTCCAGCGCTTCCGTCGCCGACTGGGCGAGGGCGCCGAGCCGACCCACCTGGTCATCGACGGATCGGTCGATCGGTGGAGCTCCCTCGTGCCGGCGGCCACCGAGGGGAACGGCCACCGGGAGCGCGGGGCGGCGAGGAACGGGGCGCCCGAGGGGCACGACGACCCCCTCGGCGCTTGAAGCCAGGGGGTGCCCAGCGTACTTTTCGAGGGTGAAGGCGGGGTGGTCCTCCGCCGGAAAAGACATCGCATCATACCGTGCACCCTCACCTTACGGCCAATCGTGAAGCAGGCGGAGCCAGAACAGCAGCCCCAGTTCTCCGAGGAGATGGAGCGGGAGCTCCGTGACGCCCTCGAGGACGGCGGGCATCGCTTCACCACCCAGCGGGCCGCCGTCTACCGGGTCCTCGGTGCATCGTCGTCCCATCCGACGGCGGACGAGATCTTCACGTCCGTCCGCGACCGGATCCCCGACATCAGCCTGGCCACCGTCTACAAGGCGCTGGAGGCCTTCGTCAGCTGCGGCCTGGCGATGAAGCTGACCGGCGGCGAGGGGCCGGCCCGCTACGACAGCCGGACGGACCGCCATCACCACGTCCGCTGCCTCTCCTGCGGTCGGGTGGCCGACGTGGAGGGCGAGGGCCTGGCGGAGGAGCTGGAGTCGCTGCGGACGGGCACCGACTACGAGGTCGTGGAGGCCCGCCTGGAGCTGCTGGGTCATTGCCCGCACTGTCGCAACTGAGGCCCTGAGGTGATGCGGAGAGGGCCGCTCCCGGCGGCCCGCTGAGATCCTCGCCGTCCCCGTCCGGGGCGGCGTTTTTTTGCTTCGAGGAGGCATGATGGGATACGAGGCCGCCAGCTTCGTCCCCCGACGGTTGTTCCTGACCTCCGGGGTCGGCATCCACAGGGAGCGGCTGAGCTCGTTCGAGATGGCCCTCCGGGACGCCAGGATCGCCCAGTACAATCTCGTGAACGTCTCCTCCATCTTCCCGGCCCGCTGCGAGCTGGTGGATCCGGAGGAGGGCCTCGAGGAGCTGGAGGCCGGACAGATCGTGTTCTCGGTCCTGGCCCGCTCGGAGACGAACGAGCCGAGCCGGCTCATCACCTCCAGCATCGGCCTGGCCATCCCCAAGGACCCCGACCAGTTCGGCTACCTGTCCGAGCACCACGCCTACGGGGAGACCGCCGCGGAGGCGGGGAACTACGCCGAGGACCTGGCGGCCAGCATGCTGGCCACGGTGCTGGGTATCCCCTTCGATCCGGAGGCTGCCTGGGACGACCAGCGGGAGGAGTGGCGCATGTCCGGCCGGATCGTCCGGACCATGAACATCACCGAGGCGGTGGAGGGTCCGGGCGACGGCCGCTGGGCCACCACGATCGCCGGCGCCATCTTCTGCGGGTGAGACGGAACCTCCCCCCGGCCCTCGCCGGGCGATCCTGGGCGCCGCCCCCCGGCAACTTCCTGGGCCTGGAGGAGGAGTGGTCGGGCTGGGAGGACGCGGCCGCGGTGGTGCTCCCCGTACCCTACGAGGCGACCACCAGCTTCGGCACCGGTGCCCGGGAGGGACCCGAGGCCATCCTGCAGGCCTCCCGCTACGTCGAGCTGTACGACGAGGAGCTGGACGCCGAGCCCCACGAGCGTGGGATCTGCACCCTGCCGGCCCTGGAGCTCTCCGGACAGGGACCCCGACAGGCCGTGGGGGAGCTGGGAGAGCTCTACCGTGACCTGGTGGAGGCGGCCGGCGACCGGCTCGTGATCCTCCTGGGCGGCGAGCATTCCCTGAGCAGCGCCCCGGCGCTGACCTGGCACGACCGTCTGGGGGACGACCTCTCAGTGCTGCAGTTCGACGCCCACTCCGACCTGCGTGAGAGCTATCACGGGACCCCCTGGAGCCACGCCTGCGTGATGCGGCGGATCCTGGACCGGACGCCGGAGATCGTGGCGGTGGGCGTGCGGGCCCTGACGCGGGAGGAGCGCGAAGAGATCCGGGTGCACGACATCCTCACGATCTTCGCCGAGGAGCTCCGGCGACCCGGATGGGTGGAGCGGGCCGTGGAGGGGCTGCGGGAGAACGTCTACATCACCTTCGACGTCGACTTCTTCGACCCGTCGCTGGTCCCGGCCACCGGGACCCCCGAGCCGGGTGGTGGGGACTGGTGGCATGCGCTGGACCTGCTACGGGCCGTCTTCCGGGAGCGGAACGTCGTGGGCGCCGACATCGTCGAGCTTGCACCACGGCCGGATGAGAGGGCCTCGGACGTGGTGGCCGCGAAGCTCGCCTACAAGATGATCGGCTACGGGATCCACCTGTGACCACCGAGATCGGATTCGCGGTGGCCTTCGCCGCGGGCGTGCTCTCCTTCCTGTCGCCCTGCGTCCTCCCGCTGGTGCCGTCCTACGTCTCCTTCGTGGCGGGCGTGGGCCTGGAGGACCTGGAGGCCGGCGGCCGGGAGGTCCAGCGTACGGCGTTCCTGCATTCCCTGATCTTCGTCCTCGGCTTCAGCGCGGTCTTCATGGGGCTCGGGGCCTCGGCCAGCTTCCTGGGCCAGCTGCTGTCGGAGCACCGGGTGTGGATCACCCGGGTCGGCGGGGTCGTGGTGGTGCTCTTCGGCCTGCACCTGCTGGGCGTGACGCCGTTCCGCTTCCTGGAGCGCGAGCGGCGGATGCACCTGCAGCGAAAGCCGCTGGGCTACGCGGGCACCTTCCTGGTGGGCGTCACCTTCGGGGCGGGCTGGGCGCCGTGCATCGGACCCGTCCTGGGAGGCATCCTCACGTACGCGGCCACGCGGGAGGGGCTGTCCCAGGGGGTGCAGCTGCTGGGCGTCTACTCGCTGGGGCTGGCCGTGCCGTTCCTCGTCGCCTCGCTGGCCCTCTCGTGGTTCCTGTCGGCCTCCCGCCGGTTCCGTCGCTGGCTCCCCTGGGTGGAGCGGGCCAGCGGGGGGCTCCTGATCCTGGTGGGCGTCCTCCTGCTGAGCGGTCAGTTCACCGTCCTGGCCCGGTGGGCGACCCAATTCACGCCGGAGTTCATCCTGCAGAACATCTGAGCCGGCCGTCGCCGCCGGGGCGCGAAGGCTACGGTCCGCGGATGGGCGCTGGCGCCCGTCCACGGGCCGCGCGGACGGCCCACGGGCCCGGCCCTCAGCCCTCCAGCACCTCCGCCAGATCGCTCCCGCTGATCGGCTTCACCAGGTAGGCGTCGGCCCCGACGTCCAGGCAGCTGCGACGCAGCTCCTCTCCCTGGTGGCCGGTGAGAACCACCAGCCGGGCGTCGGGGGCGGCGGCCCGGAGAGCCGAGACCAGCTCGGGTCCCGACCGGTCCGGGAGGCTGAGATCCGCCAGGACGGCGTGGGGGTGCTCCTCCTCCAGGAGCGTCGAGGCCTCGCCGGCGGACGCGGCGGGCGCCACCCGATATCCCCGGCTCCGGAGGACGAGGGAGAGCGCGTCTCGGAGGCCCTCGTCGTCCTCGAGGAGGACGACGAGGGGATCGCCCGTCATTCCACCAGGTCGGGGACCGGTTCCCGGTACTCCGAGACGAAAGCGTCGTTGTGCTCGGTGGGGAGGGTGAAGTGGAACCGGCTTCCCCGGCCCACGCTGCTCTCGACCCCGATGCTGCCACCGTGCATCTGCACGATGCGGCGGGCGATGGAGAGGCCCAGCCCGGTGCCCCCGAGCTCCCGCTCTACCTGCCCGTCGACGCTGACGAACTCGTCGAAGATCTCCTCCTGGTGCTCGGGCGCGATTCCGATCCCGGTGTCCACCACCTCGATACGGAGCCACTCGTCCTGCCCGGTGGCCTCGGCTCCCACCTCGACGCGGCCCCCGTCGGGGGTGAACTCGATGGCGTTGGCCACCAGGTTCCCGAGCAGGTGCTCGGTCTTGCCGCGGTCCGCGAAGAGACGGGGCAGCCCGCCGCCCGCCCGGACGCGGAAGTCGAGGTGCTTCTGCCGGAGGAGGGATTCGTGGGTGGCGCGGATCTCCCGGACCAGGTCCTCGAAGGCGAAGGCGGCGGGGGACAGCTCGGCGCTTCGACCCCCGCTCCGGGAGAACGCCAGGATCTCGTCCACCATGTCCAGGCACTGTCGCGTGGCGCGGAGGATGGAGACGACGGCGTCCTCCTGGTCGTCGGCCAGGTCGCCGAGCGTGCCGTCCTCCAGGGCCTCCGCGTAGGCGTGGATGGCGGTCAGCGGAGTCCGCAGCTCGTGGGAGACGGTGACGAGGAACTGGCTGCGGGCCGTCTCCAGGTTGCGGAGCTCCCGGATCTCGCGCTGGAGGTTCTCCAGCTGGTCGCTGTCGAGGGGGTTCTCGAGAGCCAACGATGCGTCCCGCGAAGAGTGAGGAAGACGGAGCCCGCGGACCGTGGGGGGCGCCAGGAACGCGCGTACAGACGAGACTGTCAAGCTAGCCCTGGGCAGGGCTTTCGGCAAGGGACGAGGTCCCGTCGATCTGGTCGAGCTCCTCGGCCAGCAGCTGGCGCCGCAGCAGCCGGGCGTAGACGCCGTCGGCCTCCAGCAGCTCGTCGTGGGTCCCTTCCTCCACCAGGTGGCCCTCCTCCAGCACCAGGATCCGGTCGGCGTCGCGCACGGCCGACACCCGGTGGGAGACGATGATGGAGGTCCGGTCGGACATGTAGGTGCGGAGCCCCTCCAGGATCGCGGTCTCCGTGACGGAGTCCACGGCGGAGAGGGAGTCGTCCAGCACGAGCACGGGAGCGTCCCGGTAGAGGGCCCGCGCCAGGGTGGCCCGCTGCTTCTGGCCGCCGGACAGGTTCACGCCCCGCTCGCCGATCGGGGTGTCCAGCCCGTCGGGCAGCACCTCCAGCGTGTCGTCGAGCTGGGCCACCTGGAGGGATCGCGACAGGAGACGGTCCTCGCTCGGGCTCCAGTCCGAGCTCCCTTCCTCCTCCCCGTCCTTCTCCTCCTCTCCCGTCGGGAGGACGATGTTGCGGCCCAGCCGCATGCTGAAGAGGAAGGGATCCTGGGGAACCACGGCCACCGAGTCCCGGACCGTCTGGAGGGGGAGTCGGGACACCTCCACGCCGTCGATCCGGACGGTGCCCCGGTCGGGATCGTAGAGGCGGGGCACCAGCCGGACGAGGGACGACTTCCCGCTGGCCGTCCCCCCGACGACAGCCACCGTCTCTCCGGGCTCGATCCGGAAGCTGACGTCCTCCAGCACCCAGCGCTCGGTGTCCGGGTAGCGGAACCAGACGTTCTCGAACTCCACGGCTCCCTCGATGCGGTCGGGCCGCACGGGTCGATCCGGCTCGTCGACGGTCGGGCTACGGGCCATGAGCTCGTTGATCCGACCCATCGAGGCCGCGCCGCGCTGGAAGAGGTTGGTGACCCAGCCCAGGGCGATCATGGGCCAGCTCAGGAGGTTGAGGAAGAAGGTGAAGGCGACGAAGCTGCCGAGGGTGATCTCGTCGTCCATCACCTGGATGCCCCCGTAGCCGAGGACCACCACCGCCGCGAGGCCGGTGCAGAGGGTGAGGGTGGGGTGGAACGCCCCCCAGATCCGGGCCAGCTTCATGTTGCGGTCCAGGTACTCCTCGTTGAGGCCGTCGAACGCCTCCCCCTGCGGCTTCCCCTGGGTGTAGGCCTTGACGATCCGGATGCCGGCCAGGTTTTCCTGGACGAAGTTGGAGAGGTTGCTGAACTGCTCCTGGATCTTCTCGAAGCGGACGTGGATCTTCTGGCCGAAGACGTAGACGGCCGCCGGCAGGACCGCCATGGGGGCCATGGCGAAGAGCGTGAGCCGCACGTCGATGGAGAACATGAAGGTCAGGGCCAGGGTGGCGATGGTGGCCGTGTTCACCAGGTACATGATGGCCGGTCCCGCCACCTGCCGGACCGCGTGGACGTCGTTGGTGAGCCGGCTCATGAGGTCCCCCGTGCGCCACCGGTCGTAGAACTCGGCCGGCATGCGCACCAGGTGATCGAAGAGGTCCCGCCGCAGGTCCCGCTCGATCTTCCGACTGAGGCCGTTCAGCAGCTCCCTCTGCCCATACCGGGCGATCCCGCCCAGCAGCGCCGCCCCGACGATCATCCCGGCGTAGCGGACCACGACCTCCATCTCCAGGCTCTGCTCGAGGGCGTCGATGGCCACCTTCAGCAGCCAGGGGACGGCCAGGGCGAAGAGGTTGCTGACCACGACGAGGCCCAGCCCCACCAGGATGCCACGCCGGTAGGGCCGGAAGTAGGGCAGGAGGGTGCGGAGATGTCTCATGGAGCGCGCACGATGCTCTCCCGGGTGGTCTCGTCTCGCTGTCGGGGACCGGCCGCCGAACGGGGCCCTGGCGATCGCCGGGCGGAGGGCCCACCGCGATCCCCCCGCACCGCCACCGCGCCGGTCGGTGGAACACCCCTGGAAACCGAAAGTTCGTCCGTCACCGTCCTGCCCCCGGCGCCTGGCCCGTGGTCGGGGAATATCGTATTCTGCAGGTGCGGCGCGCGCCACGCGCTCCCGGCGCCGTCGCCCGGCCCTCGCCGGGCGCTCCCGACACCAGGCTCGGAGCCGATATGGTCCTGGCGACGACACGGTCCCGGAGGGTGCGGCGTCCCTTCACCACCGCCTCCGGACTCCGGCGGGCGGGGGCGCTCCTCCTGCCGGCCGTCCTGGCGCTGGCGGCGGTCCTGGTGCCGGCGGCGCCGGCCGGGGCCCAGGAGCCCGCGCCCACCCCGGAGGCCGAGCGGCCCCGCCTGCCGGCCGATTCGGCGGTGGTGCGGCTGGAGCCCCTGGACGTCCGGGTGGGCCCTCCGAGCCGCCGGGGCAAGATGACGGGCTTCCACCGCCGGAGGTCCCGGGGGGCGGGCGAGTTCATCACCCGGCGGGACATCGAGCGCCGGGATCCCATGCGGCTCAGCGACATGGTCCACGTCCGGGCCGGCGTCGGCACGGTCCCCTACGGCGACGGTTCCGGTCGCCGGCACGTGCGGATGACCCGGGCCGCCCTGCAGGAGGACACCGACCGGTGCCGCGTCCAGTACTGGATCGACGGCGTCCCCTTCCGGGGAGTCAACCGCTTCGAGCTGGACGAGCTCTCTCCGGCCGACGTCCAGGGAATCGAGATCTATCGCGGTCCCTCGGAGATCCCGCCTCGCTTCAACCGGCGCGGCTCCAGTTGCGGCGTCGTCGCGGTCTGGACCCGGGACCCGATGGAGCCGTAGGCGGACGGGGCCGGCGGCCGAAGGCCTGCGGCCGGAGGGCGCCGGACGCCGCGGCCGGAGGGCATCCCCTCGTATCTCTCGCTCAGTGGCCCAGCGCCTGGCCCCGGTGGCTGCGGGGGTCGCTGGCCCCCACCCGCAGGCCGTCGGCCGCGATCCATACCGACTGGACCCGCCCCGAGTGTCCGCCCCGCTCGTCCAGCTCGTGGCCGCGACGGCGCAGCTCGGCCACCACGTCGGGCCGGAGCCCGCCCGGCTCGTAGCGGATCCGGTCGGGCAGGTGCTGGTGGTGGATCCGCGGCGCGTTCACCGCGGCCTGCGGCTTCATCCCGTGGTCCAGCGTGTTCGAGACGACCTGGAAGACGGTGGAGATGATGGTGGCCCCGCCCGGCGTGCCGGTGGCCAGGCGGGTCTCGCCGTCGCGGCCCACGACCAGGGTGGGGCTCATGGAGGAGAGCATGCGCTTGCCGGGCCGGACCGCGTTCGCCTCCCCCTGGACCAGCCCGTAGGCGTTGGGCACGCCGGGCTTCGCCGTGAAGTCGTCCATCTCGTTGTTCAGCACGAAGCCCGCGCCGCGCACGGTCACGGCCGACCCCAGGAACCCGTTAAGGGTCGTGGTGACGGTCACGGCCGTGCCGGCCGAGTCTACGATGGAGTAGTGGGTGGTCTCGGCGGACTCGCCGGCCATGGGCACCCGGGCGAAGTCGTCCGAGTCGGACGCGGAGTCCATTCGGATGGTTCTCCGCAACGAATCGGCGTAGGCCTGGCCGGTGAGGCGCCCCATGGGAATGTCCACGAAGTCGGGATCGCCCAGGTAGAAGTTGCGGTCGGCGTAGGCCCGTCGGAACGCCTCGACGGCCACGTGGACGGCGTCGGCCGAGCCGAAGCCGAGGGAGTCCAGGCGGTAGCCCTCCACGATGTTGAAGATCTCCGCCAGCGTGACGCCGCCGGAGGAGGGCGGCGGCATGGAGACGATCCGCCGCCCCCGGTAGTCGAAGGTCACCGGATCGCGCCACACGGCCTCGTACGCCTCCAGGTCCGCCCGCGTGATCAACCCCCCCTCCCGCTCCATCTCGGCGGCCAGGGAGTCGGCGATCCAGCCACGGTAGAAGGCCCGGGCGCCCGAGTCGGCCACCGTCCGGAGGGTGCGGGCCAGGTCGGGCTGCCGGAAGACGGTCCCCACCGGCGGGGGATCGCCGCCCGGCAGCCACTTCTCGGCGCTGGACGGGAAGCGCTGGAGACGGGGGGCCTCCTCGGCGATCATGGCGTGGTCGGCCGAGTCCATCCGGTAGCCCTCCTCGGCCGCCCGCACGGCCGGCTGGAGAAGGCGGGACCACGGCAGTGAGCCGAAGCGGCGGTGCGCCTCGGCCATCCCGGCCACCGAGCCCGGCACCCCGGCGGCCAGGGGGCCCGTCCAGCTCTCGTCGGTGACGTCGCCCTCCTCGTCCAGGAACATGTCCTCGGTGGCGCCCGAGGGGGCCTCCTCCCGGAAGTCCAGCGCGGCCTCGGCGCCGTCGGAGCTGCGGTACACCATGAACCCCCCGCCGCCCACGTTGCCCGCCCGGGGGTGGGTGACCGCGAGGGTGAAGTGAACGGCCACCGCGGCGTCCACGGCGTTGCCGCCGGCCCGGAGCATCTCCAGGCCCGCGGCGGAGGCCAGGGAGTCGGCGGTGACGACCATCCCGTGCCGGGCGCTCTCGGCGTCGGCGTCGGCGGGGAAGGGCCATCCGTCGGGAAACGCGGCGTCCGACCCCGAGCCGGCCGGGGAGCAGGCGGCCAGGAGGACGACGGCCGCCAGGGCCGCCGTGATCCCCGAGATCCCCGGCGCCGGAGGGCCGGCGGGCTCCCCGTCGCTCCGCGTCGAGGACGCCGTCCGGCGGGCCGGGCGCCTCATCCTTCCGCCTCCACGCCCACCCGGGGGCACGGCTCCTCCAGGGGGCAGTCGGAGCAGGAGGGGCTCCGGGCGGTGCAGACGGCCCGTCCGTGGCGGATGAGCCAGATGTGGAGCGGGTAGCGCAGCTCCGGGGGAACGGCCTCGTTGAGGACCTCGTGGACCTCGTTTCGCCCGGCGTCCGCCGGTGCCAGGCCGAGACGGCGCGCCACCCGGTGCACGTGCGTGTCCACGGGCATCACCGGACGCCGGAGGGCGAAGCAGAGCACGCAGGCCGCCGTCTTGGTGCCCACCCCCCGGAAGGACGTGAGGTAGGCCAGCGCCTCCTCGTCGTCCATCGTCTCCAGGTGGTCCAGCTCCAGCTCGCCCCGCTCCTCCCGGAGCCCCTCCAGCACCCCGTGGATGGCGGCCGCCTTCTGTCCGGCCAGCCCGGCGGGCCGGATGGCCTCCTCCAGCTCCTCGCGGCCGGCCGCTTCCACGGCCTGCCGGTCCGGGAAGGTGTCCAGCAACGACGCCCACGCCGCGTCCCGGTTGGTGTCGGAAGTGTTCTGGCTGAGAATGGTCAGGAGGAGCTCGTCCAGCGGGTCGCGCCGGGCCTTCTCCGGCGGGCCGTAGGCCCCCTCCAGGAGGTCGGCCACCGCCCGGATGCGGGCCTCGGTCGCCCCTGCCTCGCTCACCGTCTCCTGTGTGTCCACCTGGCATTCCTCCCTCGCTCGACGCGACCCGGCGCGACCTCTCCGGCGGTGCCCACGACGGGAAAGCTCGCATCCCCGCCGTGCCCGGGCGTCGCGGCCTCTCCTCGCCTGTCGGGCACTCCGGAGCCCGCTTAGCTTGTGGCTCGCGGCCCGTTCGACCGGCGTTAGGTTACCCTTCGGTCCGCCCCGGTGCGAGCCCCTTCCCGGGCAGCGACCGGGCGCCGCCTCGCAGGGAGGCGGACGACGAATCCATCGACCGACCGGAAGCGAAAGAGGAAAGACGGTGGCGGACAGCGAGCTCCAGGATCCACGCCTCACCGAGGCGCGCAACCCCCGCACCCGGGAGATCGATCGGGCCTCCCCCCGGGAGATCGTGGAGATGATTCACGAGGAGGATCGCCGGGTGCCGGACGCCGTCGCCGGCGAGGCCGACGCCGTGGCGGCCATGGTGGAGGACGTGGCGCGTCGGATGCGCGACGGGGGGCGCCTCTTCTACGTCGGGGCCGGCACCAGCGGCCGGCTGGGCGTGCTGGACGCCGCCGAGTGCCCGCCGACGTTCGGGACCGATCCCAGCCTGGTGCAGGGGATCATCGCCGGGGGGAGGGAGACGCTGGTCCGCAGCCGGGAGGGGGTGGAGGACGACCGCGACGCCGGCCGGGCGGACCTGCGGCGCGCCGGGGTGGAGGCCCGGGACTTCGTGCTGGGGATCGCCACCTCCGGCACGACCCCCTACGTCCAGGCCGGCGTGGAGGAGGCCGACCGCCTGGGGGCGGGCACCGGTTTCCTGAGCTGCACGCCGCCGCCCGAGGCGATGCGCCGGCACGCCGACCACCTGGTGACCCCGCTGGTGGGTCCCGAGGTCATCACCGGCTCCACCCGCATGAAGGCCGGCACCGCCACCAAGCTGGTCCTCAACGCGCTGAGCACGGGCGTCATGGTGCGGCTGGGCAAGGTCTACCAGAACCTCATGGTGGACCTGCGGGCGGTGAGCCGTAAGCTGGTGGGGCGCAGCGTGCGCATCGTCGGGGAGGCGGCCGACGTGGACGGTGAGGCGGCCCGGCGGGCGCTGGTGGACGCCGGCGGCTCCGCCAAGGTGGCCATCGCCATGCTGGAGCTGGAGACGAGCCGGGCCATGGCCGAGCGGGTGCTGGACGCGGCCGACGGCTTCCTGGGCGTGGCGCTGGAGCGGTGGTCCGGCAGGGAGGCCATCCCCTACTACGGCTGCTACCCCGACGACTTCGATCCCGACGAGGACGCCGGGCCGCTGCTGCAGCGGCTGCGGGAGGCCCCCCAGCGCCTGCGCCGGTCCGTGGTGGAGGCGGAGGGCGAGGACGACGACCGGGTCGGCGACGACGGCGACCGGGGCGCCGGCGGCAGCCGGCCCGCGGGGGGGCGGGGCACCGCCGCCGTGGGCGGCTGGACGACGTCCCAGCACCTGGCCCACCTGCTGGCGACCGAGGAGCACGCCTTCCGGCCACGGATCCGGGCCGTGGCCGGCGGCGACGAGGCGCCGGCCTTCGAGGACTGGGTCCCCTCCGATCCGCCCCCGGGGGGCGACCGGCCGGTCGACCTCCTGCTGCGCCGCCTCCGGGAGGAACGGGACGAGACGCTGCTGATCCTGGACCGGCTCCCCTCGGAGGCCTGGCACCGCCCGCTGGAGGTCGCCGGCGAGGAGATCGTGCTCCACCAGCTGGTCCGCGGCATGGCCCATCACGACCGGGCCCATGCCGAGCGGATCGCCCAGTGGATCCACCCCGACCTCCTGGATCCCGCCCGGGCCGCGGCCGCGGCCGGCGCCGGGACGGCGGCCGGGACGTCCGACGGCGGCTGAGGTGGCGGTCTACCTGGGTCTCATGTCCGGGACCTCGCTGGACGGCGTCGACGCCGCCGCCGTGCGGCTGGAGGGTGAGGCGGAGCGGCCCGACGAGGCGGAGCTGCTGGCCTTCCGCAGCCGGCCCTACGAGGACGCCTTCCGCCGCCGGCTCGCGTCGGCCTGCGAGGCGGGCGGCCCGGCGGAGCTGTGCGGGCTCGACGCGGAGCTGGGCCGGCGGCTGGGGCGGGCGGCCCGGGAGCTGATGGAGGAGGCGGGCCTGGCCCCGGAGGAGGTGGCCGCGGTGGGGAGCCACGGCCAGACGGTCTGGCACGCACCCCCGGACGGCCGGGACAGGGCGGGCCCCTGCACCCTTCAGCTGGGCCAGCCGGCCGAGATCGCCGAGGCCACCGGGCTGGCGGTGGTGGCCGACTTCCGGCCGCGGGACGTGGCCGTCGGAGGCCAGGGCGCGCCGCTGGCGCCCCACTTCGACCGGCTCGTCCTCCGGGGCGAGGGCGCCCGGGCGATCCAGAACCTCGGGGGCATGGGGAACGTCACCGCCCTGCCGCCCCGGGGATCGGATCACGAGCCCCTGGCCTTCGACACCGGCCCGGGCGTGGCCCTGGTGGATGCCGCCGTCCAGGCGATCACGGGCGGAGAGGAGCGCTTCGACCGGGACGGACGCCGGGCGGCCGACGGCCGGGTGCTGGACGGGGCGCTCGAGGCGTGGCTGGAGGACCCCTTCTTCGAGGCCCCGCCGCCGAAGAGCACGGGCCGGGAGCGCTTCGGGCCGCGCCGGCTGGAGGGCTGGCTCGCCGATCACGCCGACGCCGCGCCGGAGGACCTGCTGGCCACCCTCACCGAGCTCACGGCCCGGGGTGTGGCACGCGGGCTGGCGTGGGTCGAGTTCGAGGTGGAGGAGCTGGTGCTGTGCGGCGGCGGCGCCCGGAACGTGGAGCTGGCCCGCCGCATCGCCGACCGCGTGGCCCCGGTGGAGGTCCGGGACCTGTCGGAGCTGGGCTGGGACCCGGACGCGCGGGAGGCGGCCGCGTTCGCCCTCCTGGCCCGGCAGCACCTGCTGGGGCATCCGTCGTCGGAGACGTGGGCCACGGGGGCCCGTGAGCGCCGCGTGCTCGGGTGCCTGACGCCGGCGTGACGGACGGCGGCCGGGGCATCACGGACGACGGCCGGGGCACCGGCGGGACGACCGGGACGCAGGGCAGCCGCGGGAGCATGCCACGGAAGGAGGTGGGAGCGCTGTGGCCGACGAGGACGTGAAGCTGGCCGACGGGGACGTGACGGACCGGGTCGGGCGCCTCTTCCTGGAAGCGATCCGCCTGGACATGGAGGACCCCGCCGGAGCCCGGGACCGGGCGGAGGAGGCCCTGGAGGACGGCGTGGGTGGCTTCATCGTGTTCGGCGGGACGGCGCCCGACGTGGCGCGCCTGACGGAGGACCTCAGGGAGGAGGCGGGTCGACCCCTCTGGTTCGCGGCCGACCTGGAGCGGGGCGCCGGCCAGCAGTTCGACGGTGCCGCCACCCTGCCGCCCCCCGGCGGGCTGGCGGCCCACCCGAGGCCGGAGGAGGCCGTTCGCCTTGCGGCGGAGATCACCGCCCGGGAGGCGGCGGAGATCGGGATCAACTGGGTCCTGGCGCCGGTGCTGGACCTGGACGCCGAGGCGGAGAACCCCATCGTGGGGACGCGCAGCTTCGGCGCCGACCCCGACGTGGTGGCACGGCTCGGGAGGATCTGGATCGAGGCCTGCCAGGAGGCCGGCGTGGCGGCGTGCGGGAAGCACTTCCCCGGCCACGGCCGCACGGTGGAGGACTCCCACCTGGCCTTCCCGGTGGTCCGGGCCTCTCGCGAGGAGCTGGAGGCCGACCTCCGGCCCTTCCGGGAGACGGCCGACGTGGCGGCGTCGATGATGACGGCCCACGTGGGCTATCCCGCCCTGGACGGCGAGGGGCCGGCCACCCTGGAGCCCGCGGTCCTGGGGGACCTCCTGCGCCGGGAGATGGGCTTCGACGGGCTCGTGGTCTCGGACGCCCTGGTGATGGAGGGCTTCGGGGCCGGAGGCGGAACGGCCACCGAGGGATGGCGGGCCGTGCGGGCCCTCCGGGCGGGTTGTGACCTCCTGCTCTATCCCACCGACCGGTCGCAGTCGATCCGCACGGTGCGGCAGGCCGCCGAGCAGGACCCCGACCTCCGCCGGTCCATCGCCGGGGCCCTCCGGCGCACGGACGCGGCGCTGGAGCGCTATCCGGCGCGGACGTCGACCGGCGGGGACGGGGGCGAGGGGGCCGCCCGGGAGGCGGCGGCTGCGGCGGAGCTGGCCGTGGGATGCGTGCGGGCCCGCGGCGGGGGTCCGGAGGGACGCCTCTCCCGCGACCGGCCCGTCCGCCTCCACGTGCTGAGCGACGACGAGGGCCCGTCGGTGGCCGGCCGGGTCGGCGTCTTCTTCGGGGAGGAGCTGGAGGACCGGGGGTGGGACGTCACCCGCGTCGACGGGCCCGACCCGGAGGCAGCCGGCGGGGCACAGAGCCTGGTGCTGCTGGAGGCGACGCCCCGGGCCTGGAAGGGCCGGGCGTCGCTGTCGGAGGGCTGCGTGACGGCGGTGCGGGAGGCGCTGGCGGAGGGCGAGGAGGGTTACCTCGTCCTCCTCGGGCATCCCAGGCTGCTGGATCAGCTGGAGCGGGACGGGGCCTGCGCCTGGTCCTCCGAGCCCGTGATGGAGCGCGCCGCCGCCCGGTGGCTGGACGAGAGGGTGGGTTGAGGCCCGTCCGCGGGCCCCGGCGTCGGGCCCGTCGCCCGTCCGCGGGCCGAGGCCACCGCCGAAGATGAGCGCCCTCGACTGGGGTATCGTCGGCGGCTACATGCTGCTGACGCTGGCGCTGGGGCTGTGGCTGGCCCGGAAGGCCAGCGGCAGCCTGGTGGACTTCTTCGTCAGCGGCCGGTCCCTGCCCTGGTGGCTGGCGGGCACCTCCATGGCGGCCACCACCTTCAGCGTCGACACGCCCCTCTACGTCACGGGCGTGGTGGCGGGGCGGGGCATCGCGGGCAACTGGGAGTGGTGGTCCTTCGCCCTCTCCCACCTCCTCCTCATCTACCTCTTTGCACGGCTGTGGCGCCGGGCCGAGGTGGTCACCGACGCGGAGCTGACGGAGATCCGCTACGGGGGACGCCCGGCGGCCGTGCTTCGGGGCGCCCGGGCCTTCCTGTTCGCCGTGCCCATCAACTGCGTCGCCATCGGCTACGCCATGCTCGCCATGCGGAAGGTCGTGGAGGCGCTCGGCCTGTTCGAGGCGGTGCCCGTGGCGCTGCCGGGCGACCCCCGCCTGTGGATCGTGGTGGCGCTCTGCGTCTTCGTCCTGGTGTACGCGGCGCTGTCCGGGCTGTGGGGCGTGGTGGCCACCGACTTCTTCCAGTTCGTGCTGGCCTTCGGCGGAGCCCTGGCGGTGGCGGGCTTCGCCCTGGCCGACATCGGGTGGATCACCGGGCTGAAGCAGGGGCTGGAGGAGCTGGGCCAGAGCAGCGCCCTGGACTTCGTCCCGCGCACGGGCACCGAGGAGCTGCCCTGGCAGACCTTCCTGGCCTACCTGGGGATCCAGTGGTGGGCCTACCGCCGCGCCGACGGCGGCGGCGAGTTCGTGCAGCGGCTCTCGGCCTGCCGCACGGAGGCCGACGCGGAGAAGGCCGCCTGGCTGTTCGCCCTGCTGCACTACGTGATCCGGGCGTGGCCCTGGATCGTGGCGGCCCTGGCGGCCATGGTGATCTTCCCCGGGCTGGAAGACCCCGAGATGGGCTATCCGCTGCTGATGCTGGAGTACCTGCCCACCGGCCTCCTCGGGCTGGTCGTGGCCTCCTTCCTGGCCGCCTTCATGTCCACCGTGTCCACGCAGATCAACTGGGGGGCCAGCTACCTGGTGAGCGACCTCTACGCCCGCTTCGTGGAGCCGGACGCCTCGCAGGCGAAGCTCGTGGCCCTCAGCCGCGTGGCCTCGGTGGTGATCGTGGGCCTGGCGGGGGTGGCGGCGTTCTACGCCGACGACATCCGGACCGTGTTCCGGTTCATGATCGCCGTGGGGACGGGACCCGGGGCGGTGCTCATCCTCCGCTGGTTCTGGTGGAGGGTGAACGCCTGGGCGGAGCTGGCGGCCATGCTGGGCGGTTTCGTCATCGCGGTCCTGACCTATGTTCCCTTCGCGCCGGAGCTGACCTTCGGCGTGTCGCTGGCCGAGATCTCCTTCGGCCTGCGGCTGTCGATCACGGCGGGAGGGACGGCATTGATCTGGGTGCCCGTGATGCTGCTGACCGAGCCCGAGTCCCGGGAGACGCTGGAGGAATTCTACCAGCGCGTGCGTCCGGGCGGGCCCGGGTGGGACCGCTTCCGGGGCCGGGAGGGGCTCCGGCCGGTCAGCGAGCTGGGCAACGACATGGCCCGGATCGGCTTCGGGGCGATGCTCCTCTTCGGCTGCATGTTCCTCGTGGGCGGGACGGCGCTGCTGAAGCCCGGCACGGCGGTCGCGGCGGGGGTGGCGGTGGTCGCGGGCGTGGCGGGCCTGCGGTGGCTCCGGCGGAGGCGCGGCGCGCCCGTGGTGGGAGGCGGGACGTGAACCGAATCCCGACTCGCGTCGTCCTCGCCGCCCTGGCCGGGATCCTGGCCGCGGGATGCGCCACCGGCGCGCCTGTCCGCCCCGAGCGTACGCCGCTCCCCGAGATCCCCCGGGTGGACGGCGAGCCGTCCCTCTACGTGGCGTACCCGGACTCGCTCCAGCGCATCGCCGTCTCCGACACGAACTTCATCTTCGGCACCACGGGCACCGGAGCGGCCGAGCTCACCGTGAACGGCCGTCCGGTGGAAGTGGAGCCCAACGGATCCTTCCTGGCCTTCCTGCCCGTGCCGCCTCCGTCGGTCGGCGACACGGCCGTGTACCGGCTGGTGGCCCGGGTGGACGGACGGGTCGATTCGATGGAGCACCGAATCCTGCTGCCGGGGATCGAGGCGCCCCGGGAGGGGGTGTGGGTGGACAGCTCGGCGGCGGACCCGGCGGAGCGCTGGGTCCGGCCGGACGAGACGGTGGCGCTGGAGGCCCGGGCGGCGCCGGGCCTGGAGGCGTGGGTCGAGCTGTCGCTGCCTGCCGACACGGCGGCCGGGGAGGAGGCCCCGGTGGCGGGCGACACCGCCGCGGCGGACTCCGTCGCCGGCCG
>CAZSKS010000005.1:81379-86546 GCA_964607465.1 uncultured Gemmatimonadota bacterium
GCGCGGGGCCCGGCCGGACCAGCCGGGGCCGCGGGGGCCCGGGGCGGCGCCGGCCCGGGCGGCGTGGCGGGCGGTGCCGCGGCCGCCGGGCCGGCCGGCAGGCGACACGGCCGCCGCGACGGCTCCCGACACCACGGAAGGGCCGGAGCCGCGCGACGGCGACGGGGCGCCGCCGCCGGAGGACGACGCGCCGGCCCAGATGGCGGCCGGGGAAGATGACCCGGCGGCGGGCGACGACGGCCGGGCGGACGCCGTCCCCGGGCGGCTCGCGCTGCGGGAGACGTCGCCGGGGCGCTACCGGGTGGAGGTGGCGGCGGGCGAGCTGGCGCGGAGGGCGAAGGCCGGGACCCCGACGGCCGGGGCCACGGCGGGTGGGGCCGACGCTACCGCGGAGCCGCCGCCGGACGCCGTCGGGCCGGACACGGCCGCGGCGACGGACCTCGGAGCCCGGGAGGGCCACGGCGACCCGTCGGACGCCACCGTCCCCGACACCCTGGGCCTCCGACTCGTGGTCACCGACGGACGGGACACGATCTCGGCGACGGGCCGGATGCCGCTGCTGCTCCTGGATCCGGCCCGTCCGCCCCTGGCCGTGCTGTCGGAGGCGCCGAACCCTGTCCACGGCCAGGCCGGAACGGTCGTGGGCCGCCCCTCGGCCTACGGCTCCTACGCCTGGCGGCTGCCGCCCGGCTCGTCGGCTCCCGTGGACCGGCGGCTCGGAAACCGTGTGCGGCTACGGCTCGGCCCGGACCTCCGCGCCTGGGTGACCGCCGAGGACGTGCGGATCGACGGGCCGGTGGACCTCGGGCCGGCGGAGTCCGTCCCCACCGCCGGGGTGGGGAGCGTGGAAGCCCGCCGGTACACGGATCGGGCCCGGCTGCGGGTCCCGGTGGGACGACGGCTTCCGGCGGAGGTGCGCACCGCGGGTCCGAGGACCCTGGAGCTGACCGTCCACGGTGGGCTCGGCGGCACCGAGAGGATGGACTACGGGCCGGCCGACGAGCTGATCAACTCCCTGTCGTGGGAGCAGCTCCCGGGATCCCGCTGGCGGCTCCGGATCCGGCTCTCCCGACGGGTGTGGGGATGGGACCTCCGGTGGGAGGACGTGGGTGAGCCGCCCACCGCCCCCGCCGCCGACGGGTCGTATCGGCCGGAGCCGCCGGACGCGCCGGGCACGGAGGCGGGTCCCTGGCCGGACGGCCCGGACGCGACGCCGGACGGAGCCGGCCGGGACCCGGAGACGGCGGTGGAGGCCGCCCGGGGAGAGGCCGCGGCCGCCGCGCCGCGCCGCTCGGACCTCCCCGATCCGGCGAGCCGGGGCGTCCTGGTGCTGGACGTCCGGCGCCCGCCCGCCCCCCGGGAGAACGAGCCGCTTCGGGGCCTCCGGGTGGCGGTGGACCCGGGCCATCCCCCGGTGGGGGCGGAAGGACCGACGGGCCTCGAGGAGGCGGAGGCCAACCTGGCGGTGGCCCGCCGGCTGGCCCGGCAGCTCCGGGAGGCGGGGGCGGAGCCGGTGCTGGTCCGGTCGGGCGACGGGGCCGTGGGGCTGTACGAGCGCCGCCGGCGGGCCAGAGCCGCCGCGGCCCACGTGCTGGTCTCCATCCACAACAACGCCCTCCCCGACGGCCTCCGTCCCCACGGACGGGAGGGGACGAGCACCTACTACTACCACGGCCATGCCCGTCCCCTGGCGGCCGCGATCCAGCGGGGGATGCTGGCCACCATGGGGCTGCGGGACCTCGGCCTGCACTGGGGCAACCTGGCGCTTCCGCGGGAGAGCTGGATGCCCTCGGTCCTCACCGAAGGCGCCTTCATGATGATCCCCCGCCACGAGGCGGCCCTGCGCACGGAGGCCTTCCAGGCGGCCTACGCCCGGGGCGTGGTGGCGGGGCTCCGCCGCTTCCTCCGGGAGGTGGCCGGCGAGGTGGAGCCGGGCCGAATGTGAGAGGACCGCCGAACCGCAACAGACGACGAGGAGAGGACGACCGATGACGTTCGAGGAGGAGATCACGACCCGCAGGGAGCCCCGCGTGCCGGAGAGCGCCTGGGTGGCGCCCTCGGCCGACGTGGTGGGGGACGTGGAACTGGGGGAGGAGGTCAGCGTGTGGTACCAGTGCGTCCTCCGGGGTGACATCGCCCCCATCCGCGTGGGCCGGGAAACGAACATCCAGGACCTCACCATGGTCCACGTCGACGTGGACCAGCCCTGCCTCATCGGCGACGAGGTGGGCATCGGCCATCGGGCCATCATCCACGCCTGCGAGATCGGCGACGGCGCGCTGGTCGGGATGGGCGCCATCGTGCTGTCGGGCGCCGTGGTCGGGGAGGGCGCCCTGGTGGCGGCCGGCGCCGTCGTCACCGAGGGGATGGAGGTGCCGCCCGACAGCCTGGTGGTGGGCGTGCCGGGCAAGGTGATCCGGGAGGTCGACGACACGCTCCGGGAGCGCATGCGGCTCACGGTCGATCACTACAGGGAGCTGAAGGAGGGGCACCGGGCCGGGCGCTGGACCGGCGGGTGACGTCGCCGGACTCTAGTCCGACTCCTCCCGACGGACCCTCTTCGGGATCTTCCATCTGATCGAGCTGCCTCCGGCGCAGCGTCGGGCCCCCTGAAGCCGCTCCCCTCCTTGACGGCGGCCACGGGCGCCGGTATCGTATGAGTGTCATAGTAAGCTAATACACCAAGACAGCAGTGGGACCACGGAACGGTGACGGAGACCGGCAACCTTCTGGTGGAGATCCGGCCGGGGGATCCCCGCCCGATCTACGTCCAGATCATGGACGAAGTGCGGCGGGCGGTGGCCCTGGGCGACCTCGAGGCGGAGCAGCCGCTCCCCTCCGTGCGGGAGCTGGCCGGTGCCCTCCGCGTGAACCCGAACACGGTCTCGCAGGCCTACCGGGAGCTCGAGTCGGAGGGCACGGTCTACGTGCGGCGCGGTCGGGGGACGTTCGTGGCGCCGGATGTCGACCGGGCGGAGGAGCGCGACGCGCTGGCCCGGGAGGTCGCCGAGCGGGCGCTCCGGGACGCCTACCGACACGGGTTGGAGCCCGGGGAGCTGATCGAAGCCGTTCGCCGGGAGGCGGACCGAGACGAGGGACGGGATTCATGACGATCCACGAGTTGCCGAGCCGGGTCGCCGACGGGCCGAGGGCCGTCGAGGCCCGGGGCCTGAGGAAGGCCTTCGACGACACGACGGCGCTGGACGGGACCGACGTGACGGTCCCCGAGGGAGCGGTCTATCTCCTGGTGGGACCGAACGGTGCAGGGAAGACGACCTTCCTCCGGCACCTCCTGGGCCTGATGCGACCGGACGCCGGAGACCTCACCGTCCTCGGGCTGGACCCGGCGCGGGAGGAGGCCCGGGTCCGGGCCTCCCTGGGCTACGTGCCCGAGCGTCGCGGGCTGGGCGACGGTCCGGGACGCATGAGGGTCAGCCACCTGCTGGACCACCACGCGGCGTACCATCCGGCCTGGGACGCGTCCTACGCCCGCCACCTGTGCGAGACCCTCGAGGTGGTGGAGGAGCGCTCCTTCGGCGACCTGTCCAAGGGCCAGGCCCGGCGCGTCCAGCTGGTGCTGGCGCTGGCCCACAAGCCACCGCTGCTGCTCCTGGACGAGCCGGCCGACGGCCTGGACCCGGTGGTGCGACAGCGGCTTCTGGGCCTGCTGGCCGAGCACCTCCACGACCATCCGTCCACCGTGGTCTACTGCACGCACCATCCGCACGAGGCCGAGGCGCTGGCGGACCACGTAGGCGTGATCCGTGACGGGCGGATGGCGTACGAGGGCCGCCGGGACGACCTGCAGCGGCGCCTGCGCCGCTACCGGCTGCGGCCGCCGGCCGGCCGGGAGGGCCGACGCCCCGAGGTTCCCGTGTTGCGGGAGCGCCGATCGGAGGCCGAGGTGGCGTGGGTGGCCTGGGGAGAGGAGGAAGAGGTGCGCCGGGCGATCGAGGACGCGGGTGGTGAGGTCCGGGCGGCGTCCGGCCTGGGTCTCGAGGAGGCCGTACTCGCCCTGATGAAGACGGAGACGGGGTCTCGGGACCCGGGCGATCGACCTCGGCAGGAGACGGATCGATGAGCGACACCACCACCCTTCGACCGACGCCGTCCCTCCCGACCGTCCTGGGCGCCCAGGGCCGACTCATGGCCCGGACGCACGGGATCGCCGCGGGTGTCACCGCACTGGGCCTGGCCGTGGTGATCGGCCTCCTGGGTTGGAACGCGGCCCTGGGCCAGCTCTCGACGTCGGCTACCCTGTCGGCCTTCCTGGGTCGGGTCTGGCAGCCTCTGACCGTCCTCGTGTTCTTCTGGCCGCTGCTGGTCACCTGGCGCGGCGAGACGCCCTCCCAGAGGGGCTACCACTGGTCGCTGCCGGTCCGGCGCCCGCTCCACCAGCTGGCACGCCTGGCCGCCGGCTGGGCCTGGCTGGTGGTGGCGGTGGCCGCGGGAATCCTCGCAGGCTGGCTCGTCTCGGCCGTGATCACGGGGAGGCTGGCCGTCGGTGACCCGGCGGTCCTGGGGGCGGCGCTCCTCTCCCTCACGGCGCTGTACGGGCTCGGGGCCGTCTTCGCGCTCCTCTCCGACCATCCCCTCTGGTGGATCCTGGGAACGTGGGTCGGCCTGGGGGCGATCACGGCTCTGGCCCACGCCCGGGACTGGACGGTGGTGCACACCTGGCTGGACACGGTCTTCAACACGGGGAGCCTGTCCCTCGGTGTGGCCTCGTCGGCGCCGGCGGTGGTGGCCGGGCTGGCGAGCGGGAGCGAAGCCGCCCCCCGGCCCTGGGCGGCGGTCCTCCTGTGGACGGGGGTGGCGACAGCCGCCATGATCGGGGCGGCCTTCGTGCGGCTGGAGCGCTCGGCCGGCACCGGCTGACGCGACGGCGCGGGCCGGCACGGCCGACCGCGCGGGCTGGCACGGCCGCTCCGCCGCCGGCACTTTCCCGAAAAGACCCGCGTCGGCCCGACGAGGAAGCGCTCGTCCACCATCGCCCGAGGTGTCGACATGCCCCGTGCCGTCCCCGCTCCCTGCTTCTCCTCCGCCCGCCCGCCCCTCGCATGGTGCCCGCGGGGCGCTCCCTCCGGGGCGGCCTTCGTGGCGGCCGCGCTCGTCCTCCTCCTTCTCGCGGCCGCCTGTACGCCCTCCCCGCGGGAGGAGGCGCCTC
>CAZSKS010000006.1:0-82270 GCA_964607465.1 uncultured Gemmatimonadota bacterium
GCGTTGTGGAAGATCCGGAACTCGTCGGCCACCCGCATGTCGTAGCCGTAGCTGGAAAGCCCGTAGGAGATGACGCCCTCCCGCACCTGCCCCTCCTCGAAGGGCTCGATCATCCCGTGCTCGTCGGCCATCTCCCGGATCCAGCGGTCGCTCTTGATCGCCATGCTCGCCCCTCGGCTTCGTCGTGTGCGCTCTCGCCCTCAGTCCGCGCCCGAGACCTCAGCGTACACCCCGTCCACCGCCCGGGCCACCGCCGCCGGTGCCTCCTCCGGCAGCAGGTGGCCCGCGTCGGCGATCACCTCCAGCCCGGCGTGGAGCGCCTCGGCCAGCCGCCGGGCGTCCCGCGGCGGAATCCGCCGGTCGCGACCGCCGGCCAGCACCCGCGCCGGCGGTGGGCGGGCGGGGAGCCGGTCCTCCAGCTCCTTCGGACGCCAGTCGGCCAGCGATCGGAGCAGGGCCCGGACCTTCCGCGTGTCGGCGTAGGGCGCGGCGTAACGCTCCACCGCCTCCGCATCGGCCCGTCCGGGCTCCCCGTAGACCCGGGTGCGCAGGATCCAGCGCACCATCGGGCGCCGGAGCCGGGCCAGCAGCGGCCCGGCGCACCGCCGGATCGTCGCCGACCGCAGCAGCCCCAGGACGGCCGGCCGTCGGGTCCACGGCGTCACCGGGCACACCAGCACCAGGCCGGCTCCGGTCCCGTCCTCCGTCGCCAGCGCCAGGGCCAGCGCGGCGCCCTGGGAGTGGCCCACCGTGACGACCGGGGCGATCCCGATCGCCGAGAGCAGGTCCCGCACCCGCCCCGCTTCCTCCTCGAGCCCGTGGGAGAGGTCCGGGCGGGGTTCCGAGCCGCCCCGGCCCGGCAGGTCGGGAAGGTACAGCGTGAAGCGATCCGCGAGCCGCGGGGCGACGGCGTCCCACACCCCGCCGTGCGCGCTGAGACCGTGGAGGCAGAGGACCGGGGGGCCCCGGCCCACCGTTCGGAGCCGGACCTCCCCACCGGAGGTCTGGATCCGCCGCTCCGTCGCTCGCCCGACGTCGGTTCGGGCCTGGCTCATCCTGCCTCCGTGGGCGTCCTCTTGGCCGGCGGGAACTTGGCGGCCGAGGCGCGCGTACGGCAAGCCGGACGGCGTCGGCAGCTCCCCCGGCGAGGGGCGGCGGACGCCGGTTCCACGGGGCGGAGCGGAGCCCGGCCGAGGGCCGTCCGGGACCCCCGGATTCTGCTTGATCGTCCCCCCCGGACGCGCTATACTCCCGGCGGCTCACGTGAAGAATTTCACAAGAGGACGGACGGACCGTGACCGAGACGTATCTGGGCATCTTCCTCCTGGGCCTGGTCGCGATGCTGAACGCGGCCCTCCTCATCGGGCTGTCGGAGCTCATGGGATCCCGTCGTCCCACGGCCGCCAAGAGCAGCCCGTACGAGTCGGGCATGATCCCGATGGGCGACACACGGCGGCGCTTCTCGGTCCAGTTCTACGTGGTGGCGATGCTCTTCATCGTCTTCGACATCGAGACCGTGTTCTTCTTCCCGTGGGCCGTCGTCTACCGCGAGCTGGGCCTCTTCGGCTTCGTCGAGATGGTGGTCTTCATCGCGATCCTGCTGGCGGGCCTGGCCTACGCGTGGAAGAAGGGCGCCCTGGAATGGGACTGAGATGAGTCGCGAGCTGGAGATGCTGCCGGCCCGGCGGGAGGGCGAGGACACCCTGGACACCGGGGTCCCCCGCAACTGGCTGACGACGAAGCTGGACTACGTGATCAACTGGTCCCGGAGGAACTCCCTCTGGCCGATGCCGTTCGGGACGGCCTGCTGCGCCATCGAGATGATGGCCTCGGCGGCCTCCAAGTACGACATCGCCCGCTTCGGCATGGAGCGCATGTCCTTCAGCCCCCGCCAGGCCGACCTGATGATCGTGGCCGGACGGGTCAGCTACAAGTTGGCCCCCGTCCTCCGGAAGGTGTGGGACCAGATGCCCCAGCCCAAGTGGTGCGTCTCCATGGGGGCCTGCGCGAGCTCGGGCGGCATGTTCGACAATTACACGATCGTGCAGGGGATCGATACGATCATCCCGGTGGACGTCTACGTCCCCGGCTGCCCGCCGCGACCCGAGGGGCTGATCTACGGGCTCCTGATGGTGCAGGAGAAGATCAAGGGGGAGTCGATCACCGACCCGGCGGCCCGCGAAGAGCCGGCGGCGGCGGTGGGGCGGCCGAACCTCCCGCCGGAGGCCATCGAGCTGGTGGCCCAGCCCTTCGGCAACTCGACGCAGCAGAACCGCGTCAGCGGCCTGGAGTCCTCCGACGCCGTGGACCGGCCGGGCGACCGGCGGGAGCGGCTCCTCGAGCACCGGGACTGAGATGGCGGTCGCGGTTCCCACCGGCACCGACTTCGTCCGGGCGGAGCCCCGCTCCGACGAGAGCCCCGACGAGCACCCGTCGGTAGCGGCGCTCCGGGAGGCGTTCGGGGAGGCCGTGGAGCGGACGCGGTACGACGCCGTCCGGACGCCGGTGGCGGTGGTCGACCCGGACCGGGCCCATGAGATCCTCCGCTTCCTGCGGGACGACGAGGAGCAGTCGTACGAGCTCCTGCTGGACGTGATGGGGGTCGACCTGGGCGGGGGACGCCCCCTCCAGGTCTGGTACCAGCTCTGGTCGCTGACCCACGGCCGCATGCTGCGGGTCGTCGTCGAGCTCCCCATGGACGACCTCTCGGTGCGCAGCGTGACCCCCCTCTGGGAGTCGGCCGACTGGCTGGAGCGGGAGGTCTACGACATGTACGGCGTCACCTTCCGCGGGCACCCCGACCTCCGCCGGATCCTCATGCCCGAGAACTACGAGGAAGGCTTCCCCCTCCGGAAGGACTTCCCGCTGCGGGGACGCTTCTCGCGGTCCGAGCAGACCCGGCGCTCCCTGAGCCGGGGGCTCGAGGACGTCTACGCCCGCGAGGAGCTGGAGGCGGCCGGTCGGCTGGGCGGAGCCGGCGAGGAGATGGAGGAGGTGCCCGAGGAGGCCTCGCCGGAGGAGATCGGCGAGATGGCCCGGGACCTCGACGGCCAGCCCATGATGATCAACATCGGGCCGCAGCACCCCGCCACCCACGGCGTGCTCCGGCTGGTGCTGCAGCTGGACGGCGAGCGGGTGCGGGACTGCATCCCCCACATCGGCTACCTCCACACCGGGTTCGAGAAGACGTGCGAGTACCGGGAGTGGAACCAGGTCATCCCCTACACGGACCGGATGGACTACCTGGCCCCGATGATCTACAACATCGGGTACGCCGGAGCCGTGGAGAGCCTGCTGGACATCGAGATCACGCCCCGCTGCCGGGTGGTGCGGGTGATCCTGAACGAGCTGAACCGGATCCTGGGCCACCTGCTCTGGCTCGGGACCACCGGCCTCGACCTGGGCGCCTTCTCCGTCTTCCTCTACACCTTCCAGGAGCGGGAGCGCATCTACAACCTGCACGAGGCCTACTGCGGGGCCCGGCTCACCACCTCGGTGACCCGGATCGGAGGGATGCTGGCGGACCTGCCCGCCGGTTGGATGGACGGGCTCCGGGAGTTCGTGGACACGTTTCCCAAGACGCTGGACGAGGTGGAGGACCTGCTGACGAACAACTCCATCTGGCTCGCCCGGACCGAGGACGTGGGGCGGATGAGCGCGGAGGACGCCGTCAGCTACGGGCTCACGGGACCCAACCTCCGGGCCAGCGGCGTGCCCTACGACGTCCGCAAGGCGCGCCCGTACCTGGACTACGAGGACTACGACTTCGACGTGCCCGTGGGGGCGCACGGGGACGCCTACGACCGCTACCTGGTCCGACTCGAGGAGATGCGCCAGAGCGTCCGCATCCTGGAGCAGGCCATCGAGCGGCTGCCGCAGGGCCCCATCAACGTCGACGATCCCCGGGTGATCCTCCCGCCGAAGTCGAAGTCGATGGACTCCATCGACTCGATGATCTCCCACTTCAAGCTGGTGATGGAGGGGCTGACGGTCCCGCCCGGGGAGGTGTGGTACTCCGTGGAGGCCTCGAAGGGGGAGCTGGGCTTCGGGATCGTCTCCGACGGCGGCAACAAGCCCGTCCGCTGCCGGTTCCGGGGGCCGTCCTTCGTGAACCTCGGCGCGCTCCCCCACATGGTGGAGGACGAGCTGGTGGCCGACGTGATCGCCGTAAATGCCAGCCTCGACATCGTGCTGGGCGAGATCGACCGATGAGCCGGGAGCTGGAGGTCCACCCGGCCGTCGCCGGCGCCCAGCCCTACATGCGGGCGGACCGCCAGGGACCGTCGAGCTCCGAGGAGCCCCTCTTCGCGTCGGAGGAGGGCAGGGAGCGGCTGGAGAAGGCGGTGAGCCGCTATCCCACGAAGCGGGCGGCCCTCCTCCCGATGCTCAACTACGCCCAGGAGGTGAACGGCTGGGTCTCGGGCGACGCCATGCGCGAGATCGCCGAGGCCCTGGAGCTTACGCCGGCCTACGTCCACTCGGTGGTCACCTTCTACACGATGTACAACCGGCGGCCCGTGGGCCGGTACCTCGTCCAGGTGTGCACGAACATCTCCTGCCACCTGTGCGGCGGCGAGGAGGTGCTGGAGCGCTTCCTGGAGGGCGCCGGCGTGCGCCTCGGAGAGACGAGCGACGACGGGCTCTTCACCGTTATGGAGGTGGAGTGCCTCGGAGCCTGCGGTTTTGCCACCGTGGTGCAGATCAACGACGAGTACTACGAGGACGTGGCCCCGGAGGACGTGCCGGGGATCCTGGACGAGCTGCGGGCGGAGGCGCCCGACGACCCGGCGGCGGCGGAGGGTACGACGGCGGGGGACGACGCATGAGCTGGCCGCACCGGCACGAGCGGGAGACGACGACGCTCCTCTCCGAGCACCAGGGCAGGGAGGAGGCCCGGAGCCTGGAGGGCTGGCTGGAGCTGGGGGGGTACGAGGGCCTCCGCCGCGCCGTGGAGATGGCGCCGGACGAGATCACCGGGGTGGTGAAGGACTCCGGGCTTCGAGGCCGCGGCGGCGCCGGCTTCCCCACGGGGGTGAAGTGGAGCTTCATGCCCGAGGGGAACGGCGAGCCGCACTACCTGGCGTGCAACGCCGACGAGAGCGAGCCCGGCGCCTTCAAGGACCGGGAGATCCTCCGGTGGACCCCCCACCTGCTCATCGAGGGGTGCATGATCGCGGCCCGGGCGATCCGGGCCGAGCACGTCTACGTCTACGTGCGCGGCGAGTTCTTTCCGGCGATCAGGATCCTGAACCGGGCGGTGACCGAGGCGTACGAGCGGGGCTTCATCGGCGAGGACGTCGCAGGCAGCGGCTGGAGCTGCGACCTGACGGTCCACATCGGCGCCGGGGCCTACATCGCCGGCGAGGAGACGGGCATGCTGGCGTCGCTCGAGGGACGGCGGGCGGAGCCCCGGGTCAAACCGCCCTTTCCAGCCCAGGCGGGCGCCTTCGGGCGGCCGACCACCGTGAACAACGTCGAGACCCTGGCCTCGGTGCCGGGCATCGTCCTGAACGGCGCGGACTGGTACCGGCAGTGGGGCACCGAGAAGAGCCCCGGCACGAAGCTGTGGTGCTGCTCGGGCCACCTGAACCGGCCCGGCAACTACGAGCTGCCCCTGGGGATGCCCCTGAAGGACATCATCCACGAGGTATGCGGCGGCGTCCCGGAGGGGCGGGAGGTGCGGGCGGTGATTCCCGGCGGCTCCTCGACGGCCATGCTGAGTCGCGACGAGCTGGACGTGGCCACGACGTACGAGGACCTCCAGGAGGCGGGCAGCGCCCTGGGGACGGCCTCGCCCATCGTGATGGACGAGACCACGTGTCTGTTGAGGGCCATGCGCCGCATCGCCCACTTTTACGCCCACGAGTCCTGCGGCCAGTGCGTGCAGTGCCGGGAGGGCACCGCCTGGGTGACGAAGATCCTGGAGCGGATCGAGCGCGGCGACGGGAAGATGGAGGACATCGACACCCTCTACGATCTGTGCGACCAGCTGACCGGGAAGACGATCTGCGTGCTGGCCGACAGCGTCGTGTTCCCCCTGCGGTCGTCCCTCGAGAAGTTCCGCGACGAGTACGAAGCCCACATCCTCCGAGACGCGTGCACCGCCACGTGACGCGCGGCCAGCACGCGGAGCGCGTCCAGCAGCTGACGCGCGGCCGGGAGGGACCACGGACGAGACGAGGGCATGTCTGAGCAGAACGGACAGGAAGGCACGGTCACCCTGACCGTGGACGGCGTCGAGGTGACGGTGCCCGAGGGCACCCGGGTCATCGAGGCGGCCGAGCGGGTGGGGGTCGTGGTGCCCCACTACTGCTACCACCCCGGGATCCCGACCCGGCCGGCCCAGTGCCGGGTCTGCCTGGTGGAGGTGGAGGGCCAGGGCAAGCTCCAGCCGTCCTGCGTCCTGCGGGCGGAGGACGGCATGGAGGTCCACACCGACAGCGACCGGGCCGAGCTGGCCCGCAAGTCGGTCATCGAGTTTCTGCTCCTGAACCACCCGCTGGACTGCCCGATCTGCGATGCCGCGGGCCAGTGCATGCTCCAGGACTACGCCTTCGAGACGGGGCAGCTGGAGAGCCGGCTGGACGAGGAGAAGCTCGTCATGGGCCGGGACAAGATCTCCGACGACATCCTCTATTTCGCCGACCGGTGCATCATCTGCACGCGATGCGTCCGCTTCATGCGGGAGGTGGCGGAGGACGACTCGCTGGTCGTCGCCAACCGGGGGCACAAGGCGTACATCGACACGGCGCCCGGGGAGAAGCTGGACAACCCCTTCCAGGGCAACATCGTGGACGTCTGCCCGGTGGGCGCGCTGGTGCACGAGGACTTCGTCTTCAAGCCCCGCTACTGGGACATGGACAGCACCTCCAGCGTCTGTCCGGGCTGCTCCACCGGGTGCAACGTCACCCTCGACACCAAGGAGAACCAGATCGTCCGCCTCAAGCCGCGGCACAACGCGGACGTCAACTCCTACTGGATGTGCGACTACGGGCGGAAGCACCTGGTGATGGGCAACCGGGGGGTGCGGACGGAGGTCCCGCTGCTGCGGGAGGGCGACGGGCTGGTCCCCACCGACTGGGCCCGGGCGCTGGAGGTCGTCGGCGACCGGCTGGCCGGGCTGGGCGGCGGCGGACGGGCCATCGCCTCGCCGGAGGCCTGCAACGAGAGCCTCTACTTCTTCCGGCGGCTGCTGGACGCGGTCGACGTCGAGGGAGGCGCGTTCCGGGTCGAGCAGGGGGAGACCGCCTCGCTGCCGGGCTGCGAGAAGCTGGAGCTGAGGGCGGACCGGGCGCCCAACGTCTCCGGCGCCGAGCTCTTCGGCTTCCGCCGGGCGGAGGAGCTGCCGTCGGGCGGGCCGGGCCTGCTGGCCGTGCTGGAGGAGCCGCTGGAGGACCGGCCGGAGGACTTCGGCCGGGAGAGCGACTTCTACCTGTACCTGGGAAGCCGGCTCGGCCCGGCGGCTCGGGCGGCCGACGCCGTCCTGCCGGTGACCTTCTTCGCCGAGATGGACGGCACCTTCACGAACTTCGAGGGTCGGGTGCAGCGCTTCCACCAGGCCCTGCAGGCGCCGGGCATCGCCCGCCCGGCGTGGATGGTGCTGAGCCGGCTGCTCTCCGTCCTGGGGGACGGGGAGACGGTCCTGGAAGCGCCGGACGCCTTCGCTCGCATGGCCTCGGACACCCCTGCGATGGACGGAATGACCTGGGCGTCCCTGGGCCTGAAGGGGCAGGAGCTCGGTGGAGCGGCGGCCGTGGCCGGGGGTGCCTGACCGTGGAGCCGGTCTCCGGGGGCGCCTTCGTCACGGCCACCGTCGTGAAGGTCGTGCTCTTCTTCACGCTGCTGCTGGTGACCGTGGCGGGCCTGGTCCTGTTCGAGCGGAAGGTGGCGGGCTTCATCCAGGACCGGAGCGGCCCCAACCGGGTCGGCCCCTGGGGCCTGCTGCAGACGCTGGCCGACGGCCTGAAGTTCCTGCTCAAGGAGGAGACCCGGCCGGCGGAGGCCAACGGGGCCTTCTTCGTCCTGGCCCCGGCCCTGGCCCTGGTGCCGGCGACGGCGCTGTTCGCGGTGATCCCGTTCGCGGCGCCGCTGCCCACCTCCTCGGGCCTGGTGGAGGTGATCGTGGCCGACGCGCCGATCGGGTTCCTCTACGTCCTGGCCATCGCGTCCATCGGGGTCTACGGCGTCGTGCTGGCCGGATGGTCCTCGGGGAGCAAGTACGCCTTCCTGGGTGGCCTCCGGGGGTCGGCCCAGATGATCAGCTACGAGGTGGGCCTGGCGCTGAGCCTGGTGCCGGTGGCGCTCCTGGCCGGCGACGTACGGATCCCGGAGATCGTCAGCGTGCAGCAGAGCTTCGCCGACACGATGTCGTACGGCGTGTGGTTCATCGTCCCCCTCCTGCTGGGCTTCGTCTTCTTCTTCGTGGCCGGACTGGCCGAGACCAACCGGCTGCCCTTCGACCTCCCGGAGGCCGAGACCGAGCTGGTCGCCGGCTACCACACCGAGTACTCGGCCATGAAGTTCGGGATGTTCTTCCTGGGGGAGTACGCCCACATGCTGACCACGGCGGCTCTGGTCACGGTGTTCTTCCTGGGCGGCTGGGACATCCCCTTCTGGGAGGGGGACAACATCCGGGTCCTGGCCGACGGCACGGTGGTGGGCGAGCCGGCGTGGTGGAAGACCCTGCTGACCTTCGGCGCGTTCACCGTGAAGACGGCACTCCTGGTGCTGGTGTTCGTGTGGATCCGCTGGACCCTCCCCCGCTTCCGCTACGACCAGCTCATGCAGCTGGGCTGGAAGTTCGTCATCGAGGCGGTGACGGTCTACATCCTGGTCGTGGCCGGCACGATCCTGGCGCTGGAGGCCCTGGGCATGGCGCCCGGTCCCCTCTACGCCCTGGCCCTCTTCGCCGTCAACGCCGTCCTCCTGGCGCTGCTCGTCTTCGGGCTGGACCGAGGCGTCCTCTTCAAGGGGGCCTACGAGAGCCCGGCGGAGCGGGACCGTCGGGGGGGGCGCGAGGCGGAGGGTGTGGAGCCGCCGGCGGCGGCGCGGGGATGAGGGGGATGAGGGGCCCGGGCGGAACGACGGGCGCGACGAGCGACGCACGGACGCGGCACCGATAGACGAGGCGTGACGAGACGATGCCTGGCGAGATCAAGGTCGTACAGAGGCCGGAAGAGAAGGGGTCCTACCTGCGTGCGGCCCTGAAGGGGATGAGCGTCACCTTCAAGCACCTGGTCGACCCGCACAAGGTCACCCAGCAGTATCCGGACGAGAAGTGGGAGCTGTCCCCCCGCACCCGGGGCACCCACCGCATGGCCACCCACGAGGACGGTCGGGCCAAGTGCGTGGGGTGCGGGCTGTGCCCCACCGTCTGTCCGGTCAACTGCATCAAGCTGATCCCCGCCGAGGACGAGAACGGCGAGCGGTACGCGGCGGTCTACGAGATCGACGAGTTCCGCTGCATCTTCTGCGGCTACTGTCAGGAGGTATGCCCGGTGGAGGCCATCCACCTGGGCGTGCACTACGAGAACTCGGAGTACAGCCGGGAGCGCTGGGTGTACGACCTGGAGCGCCTCTGCGAGCAGGACCATCCGTTCACCGCCCTCTGGGACCCGTCGGACCCGAGGTCGGAATGATCGCGGAGTTCGTCTTCTTCCTGTTCGCGGCCACCTCGGTGGTGAGCGCCGTGTTCGTGATCACCCGGGAGAACCCGGTGGCGAGCGTGCTCTTCCTCGTCGTCACCCTCTTCTCCCTGGCGGGCCTCTTCGTGCTCCTGGACGCCCACTTCATCGCCGCCGTCCAGGTGATCGTCTACGCCGGCGCCATCATGGTGCTCTTCCTCTTCGTGGTCATGCTCCTGAACCTGGGGCACGCCCGCCTGGCGGAGTACCGGGGAGCCTTCGCCCGGATGCTGGCGGGGTCGCTGGCCGTGGCGTTCACCGCCTTCGCCGGCCGGCTCCTGCTGGCGGAAGCCCCGGCCGGCGGCGGGACGGCCCTCCAGCAGGCGCTGGAGGAGCGGGGCGCCATCGGGGCGGTGGCCATCCCCCTTTTCCGTGACTACCTGATCCCCTTCGAGTTGACGTCCATCCTCCTGCTGGTGGCCATCGTGGGGGCCGTGGTCCTGGCCCGGAGGCAGGCGCCGTGAGCGTCGGGCCCGACTTCACCGAGATGGCGCTCCTGCTCAGCGCCGTGCTCTTCTCCATCGGGGTGGCGGGCGTGGTCCTCCGGCGGAACGCCATCATCGTGTTCATGTGCGTGGAGCTGATGCTCAACGCCGTGAACCTGAGCCTGGTGGCGTTCTCCCACACCCTGGGCATCGACGGGCAGGTCCTGGTCTTCTTCGTGATGGCGGTGGCGGCCGCCGAGGCCGCCGTAGGGCTGGCCATCATCATCGCCGTCTTCCGCCACTACGAGGTCGTGGACCTCGACCGCTTCGACCTGCTGAAGTGGTGACGGCGGCGATCCTGTCCGGCGGGTCCGCGGCGGGCGCCGCGGTGGTCGGGGCGCTCGGGGACGCCGGCCAGGCGGCCCACGCCGCGGCCGGGGACCCGGCCTTCGCCCCGGTCGTCCCGGGCCTCATCCTCCTGCTGCCCCTGCTGGGCTTCGCGGTGAACGGGGCGGGGGCCTTCCTGTGGCGGGACAACCGGACCGTGCCCTCGCTGGTGGGCCCGGGCGTCGTGCTGGCGGCGTTCGCCGTGGTGGTCGCCAACTTCCTCGCCATGCGGGCGGCCGCGCCCCACGACCCGACGGTGGTCTCCTACTGGACCTGGATGGCGGTGGGCGGGCTGGAGGTGGGAGTCGACCTGCAGCTGGACCAGCTGTCGATCCTGATGGCGCTGGTGGTCACCGGGGTGGGCTCCCTGATCCACGTCTACAGCGTGGGCTACATGCGGGACGATCCCGGCTACGCCCGTTACTTCGCCTACCTCAACCTGTTCGTCTTCTTCATGCTGGTGCTCGTGCTGGGCGGCAATTTCCTCCTGACCTTCGTGGGGTGGGAGGGCGTCGGGCTGTGCTCCTACCTGCTCATCGGCTTCTGGTACGAGAACCGGGAGTTCGCCGACGCCGGGAAGAAGGCGTTCATCGTGAACCGGATCGGCGACTTCGGCTTCCTGGTCGCCATGTTCATGATCTTCGCGACCTTCGGCTCCCTGGACTACGGGCCGGTGCTGGGGGCCGCCGAGGCGGAGCTGGCCTACAACGGCTTCCTGGCGACGCTGATCACCCTCTTCCTCTTCCTGGCCTGCGTGGGCAAGTCGGCCCAGATCCCGCTCCACGTGTGGCTGCCCGATGCCATGGCGGGTCCGACGCCGGTCTCGGCGCTGATCCACGCCGCCACGATGGTCACGGCCGGCGTCTACCTGGTGGCCCGCACCGGAGTCCTCTTCGCCCTGGCCCCCCTGAGCCAGGCCACCGTCGCGGCGGTGGGCGCGGGGACGGCGCTCTTCGCCGCCACCATCGCCACCCGGCAGAACGACATCAAGAAGGTGCTGGCCTACAGCACCGTCTCGCAGCTGGGCTACATGTTCCTGGCCGTGGGGATCGGCGCGTTCACGGCGGGCATCTTCCACCTGGTCACCCACGCCTTCTTCAAGGCGCTGCTCTTCCTGGGCGCCGGCGCGGTGATCCACGCCATGCACCACGCGCATCACGAGACGGGTCGCCACGCCGACGCCAACGACATGCGCAACCACGGGGGGCTGCGGCGCTGGATGCCCGTGACGTGGATCACCATGTGGGCGGCCACCCTGGCCATCGCCGGGGTGTTCCCGTTCGCCGGCTTCTTCTCGAAGGACGAGATCATCTGGTACGCCGGGGCGATGGGCTATCCCGTCCTCTGGGTCGTGGCGCTCGCGGCGGCCGTCCTCACGGCCGGCTATATGGGCCGGCTGATGTTCCTCACCTTCCACGGGGAGAACCGCTCGGGCACCGCCGAGCAGGAGCACCTGCAGGAGGTGCCCGCGGTGATGTGGATCCCGCTGGCCGCCCTGGGGGTCCTCTCCCTGGTGGGGGGCTGGATCCAGATCCCCGAGGCCCTGCCGCTGCCCCACGTGGACGCCCTCCACGCCTGGCTGGAGCCGGTCTTCGCCCCGGCCGCCGGGATCCTGGCGGCCCACGGTGTCGAGGCCGCCCACACTGCGCCCGCGGGGGGAGGGGAGGCCCTGTGGGCCGGTGTCTCCTTCCTGCTGGCGGTGGCGACGCTGGTGGTGGTGGGGCTCGCGATGAGCGGCCACCGCTACCGGCCCGCCGCCGAGAGCCCGGAGCCGACGGGGCTCGGGCGCCTGCTGGCCCGCAACTGGTACGTGGACGAGCTGTACGACCGGCTGATCGTCCGCCCGTCGCTGGCGCTGTGGCGGGGCTGCTGGCGGGTGGTCGACGACGGTCTCGTCGACGGCACCGTGAACCGGCTGGCCGCGGCGAGCCGCGGTCTCGGGTGGCTGGGGGGGCAGATCCAGTCCGGCCGGGTCGGCACCTACGTGGTCGTCTTCCTGCTGGGCACGGTCGTGATCCTCGGCACCCTGGCCCTGTAGGGACGCCATGCTCGAGACGCTCTACGGCAGCCACTGGATCCTGACGGCCCTGCTCGCCGTCCCCGTGCTCGGGGCGGTGGCGTGCCTGGCGGGGGACGAGGAGAGGGCGGGGCGGACCGCCCTGGCGGCGGGGCTGGTCGAGCTGGCGCTGGCGCTGCCCCTCTTCTGGACCTTCGACGCCACGGCGGCGGGGTTCCAGAACTACGTGACGGTCCCGTGGATCGAGGCGTGGGGCATCGGCTACACGGTGGGGATCGACGGGATCTCCCTCCTCCTGATCCTGCTGACGGCGCTCGTCCTCCCTCTCTCCGCGGCCGCTTCCCTCCGCTACATCGAGCGCCACCGGAAGGCGTACTACGCCATGATGCTGGTGCTGACCACCGGCATGCTGGGCGTCTTCGTGGCCCTGGACCTCTTCCTCTTCTACGTCTTCTGGGAGATCATGCTGATCCCGATGTACTTCATCATCGGGATCTGGGGAGGGGAGCGGCGGGTCTACGCGGCCATCAAGTTCTTCCTCTACACGGCCTTCGGCTCGCTGCTCATGCTGGTGGCCATCGCCGCGCTGGTCTACCTGCACGCCGGGGCGTTCGGCACGGTGAGCTTCGCCTACGGGGACCTGCTGCGCCTGTCGCTCCCGCTGGAGACCCAGCTCTGGCTCTTCGGGGGCTTCGCCCTGGCGTTCGCCATCAAGGTACCGGTCTTCCCCCTCCACACGTGGCTCCCCGACGCCCACGTCGAGGCGCCGACGGCGGGATCGGTCATCCTGGCCGGGGTGCTGCTGAAGATGGGCACCTACGGCTTCCTCCGCTTCGGCCTCCCCCTCTTCCCGGGGGCCGCCACGAGCGACCTGGTGGTGAACACCTTCCTGGTCCTCGGCGTCGTCGGGATCCTCTACGGGGCCTGGGTGGCGGCCGTCCAGCCCGACGCCAAGAAGCTGGTGGCTTACACGTCGGTGGCCCACCTGGGCTTCATCGTGCTTGGGCTGTTTGGTCTCACGACCCAGGGGATCCAGGGCGGGATCCTCCAGATGGTGAACCACGGGCTGTCGACGGGCGCCCTCTTCCTGCTCATCGGGATGCTGTACGAGCGGCGCCACACGCGGGAGATCGACGCGTTCGGCGGGCTGGCGAAGGTCATGCCCGTCTTCGCCGCGGCGCTGGTGGTCGTGGCCCTCAGCTCCATCGGCCTGCCGGGGACCAACGGATTCGTGGGGGAGTTCCTCATCCTGGTCGGCACCTTCCGGACCCATCCGGTATTCACCATCGTGGCGGCCACGGGCGTGATCTTCGCCGCCTGCTACATGCTGCCCATGGTCCAGCGGATCGTCCTCAACGAGCTGGACCGGGACGAGAACCGGGAGCTCGAGGACCTGACGGGACGGGAGCGGGCGATCCTGGCGCCGGCCCTGGCGCTGATCCTCCTCATCGGCGTGTATCCGCAGCCCTTCCTGGACCGCATGTCGGTTTCCGTGGACGCCCTGGTGGAGCAGGTCGAGGCGGGGTCGACGACCACGGCGCTGCGCGGGGAGACGCCGGAGGCGGCGAGGGCGGCCGGCGCTGAGCTGACGTTCCGGACGCCCTCGGACCCGCCCGTGGGGACGGTCGCGGCGGCGGGCGCCGGGGACGCCGAGGGGCCGGACGCGACGCCGGTGCCGGAGGTCGGCCTCGCGGCGGTCACCCCCGAAGGCGCCGGGGTGTCGGAGGGGACGCCGTGAGCCCGGTGGTGCTGGACTTCGCCTCCCAGGCCGACTACGGGCTGGCCCTCCTGCCCGAGATCGTCCTCACGGTGTCGGCCATCGGCGTCCTGATGGTGGACGTCTTCCAGCGGGGGACGGAGTCGCGCCCCTCCAGCGACCTGGTCGGCGGGCTCGCCGTGGCCGGCCTCCTGGCGGCCGCGGCCGCCAACGTCGCGCTGTTCGCCCTGGAGGCGGCCCCGGGCGCGCGAGGGCTGGTGGCCCTGGACGACTTCCGGGCCGTCTCGAACTTCGTCCTGCTGGGCGGCGCCCTCTTCGCCCTCCTCCTCGCCGGCGACTACCTGGAGCGGGAGGGGCTGAAGATCGGCGAGTTCCACGCCCTCGTCCTCTTCGCCACCCTGGGGATGATGATCCTGGTGGGAGGGCAGGACCTGGTGGTGATCTTCCTGGGCCTGGAGACGATGTCCATCGCCGCCTACGTCCTCACCGCCTTCAACCGGCGCGACCCGCGGTCGGCGGAGGCCGGGCTCAAGTATTTCCTGATCGGCGCGTTCGCCAGCGCCTTCCTGATCTACGGAATCGCGCTCCTGTACGGGGCCACCGGGTCCACCCACCTGCCGACCATGGTGCCGGCCGTGGAGGAGGGCGTCGCCGCCGGGAGTCCGCTCCTGCTGGGCGGGCTGGGGCTGCTGGTGGTGGGATTCGGCTTCAAGGTCTCCGCCGTTCCCTTCCACATGTGGGCCCCGGACGCCTACCAGGGCGCCCCCACCCCGGTGACCGGCTACATGGCCGCCTCGGTGAAGGCCGCCGCCTTCCTGGCCCTCCTGCGGGTCCTGGTGGTCCACCTGGAGGCCGCCCAGGGCATCTGGGGGACGGTCACCTGGTGGCTGGCGATGCTCACGATGATCGTCCCGAACCTGATCGCCCTGGCCCAGGACGACGTCAAGCGGATGCTGGCGTACTCCTCGGTGGCCCACGCCGGCTACGTGCTGGTCGGGGTCACGGCCGGCGGGGCGGCGGGCCTCTCGGCGTCCCTCTTCTACCTGGCGGTCTACACGCTCATGACGCTGGGGGCCTTCGGGATCACCTACCTGGTGGCGGGGAAGGGCGACCGGCGCTCCCACCTGGCGGACTTCCGGGGGCTGGGATGGAGCCGTCCCCTCCTGGGCGCGGCCATGCTGCTCTTCCTCCTGTCGCTGGCGGGGTTCCCGCCCACCGGCGGCTTCGTGGGCAAGCTCTTCCTGCTCCGGGCCGCCGTGGAGGCCGGCCAGGTGACGCTGGCGGTCACCCTCGTCCTGACCAGCCTGGTGGCCTACTACTATTACCTCCGCGTGGTATGGAAGATGTACTTTGACGAGGCGGCCGAGGGCGCCGTGGCGCCCCCCGTGCCCGGCCGCTCCTTCCGGCTGGCGGCGACGGCGTGCGCCATCGGTGTCCTGGCGGCGGGCCTGCTGCCGGGCCCGGCCCTGGGCGGGGCCGAGCGCGCGGTCGAGGGGCTGGCCGAGCCCACGGCGGTCCGGGCCGAGGCCCCGGAGTCGGCCGGGAGCGTCCCGGGCGGCGCGGCCCTCGACGTCACCATCGACGGGGACGAATGAGCATGGAGGCACCCGAGGGGATCTTCCGACAGTACGACATCCGGGGCGTGGTGGGCGAGGACCTCACCGTCGAGCTCGCCCACGCGGTGGGACGGGCCTACGGCAGCGAGCTGGCGAGCCAGCGTGGGGCACCCACCGTGGCCGTGGGCCGGGACAACCGGCCCAGCTCGCCGAAGCTGGCCGACGCCCTGAGCCGGGGGCTGACCGAGGCCGGGGCGACCGCCGTCGAGGTGGGGACCGTGCCCACCCCCGTCCTCTACTTCGCCGAGCAGGTCCTGGCGACGGACGGCGGGATCCAGATCACCGGATCCCACAATCCCCCCGAGTACAACGGGATCAAGATGACCGTCGGGGGCGCCTCGCTGTACGGCGACGCCATCCGGGAGCTGCGGCAGCGGATCCTGGCGGAGGACTACACCGCCGGATCCGGGGCGCGTAGACGGGAGGACGTCCTGGACCGGTACGTGGAGGAGGTGGCGGCCCGGGCCGCGGTGGAGGGCGACGTGTCGCTGACCCTCGATTGCGGCAACGGCACGGGGAGCGTGGTGGCCGTCCGGGCGCTGGAAGCGGCGGGGATCGACGTGGACCCCCTGTACTGCGAGTCCGACGGGACCTTCCCGAACCACCATCCCGATCCCACCGTGGACGAGTACATCGTGGACCTGATCGCCCGGGTCCGGGACCGGGGCGAGGGCTTCGGCGTGGGGCTGGACGGCGACGCCGACCGCATCGGGGCGGTCACCGAGACGGGCCGGGTGGTCCGTGGCGACCACCTACTCCTCCTCTTCGCCCTGGACGTCCTGGAACGCGAACCCGGCCAGCAGGTCGTCTTCGACGTGAAGTGCTCGCAGGCGTTGCCCGAGATGATCGAGGCCGCCGGCGGACACCCCGTCATGTGGAAGACGGGACATTCCCTCATCAAGGAGAAGATGCGCCAGACCGGAGCTCATGTGGCAGGTGAGATGAGCGGTCATATCTGCTTTGCTGACAATTATTACGGATTCGATGACGCCATCTACGCCGCCGCCCGCCTGGCCGGGCTGGTCGCCCGGAGCGGGGAGACCCTCGAGGCGCTGGCCGACCGGATCCCGGACTATCCCTCCACGCCGGAGCTGCGGCTGGACTGCCCGGAGGATCGCAAGTTCGAGGTCGTGCGGGAGGTCGTGGACCACTACCGGGGCCGGCGCCCCCTGTTCGACCTGGACGGGGCGCGCGTGGACTTCGGGGCCGGGTGGGCCCTGGTTCGGGCCAGCAACACCCAGCCGGTGATCGTGGTCCGCTTCGAGGCGGACGACATCGGGACGCTCCGTGAGATCCGGGACGAGGTGGCGGGCGTGCTGGGCGAACACGGTGTCCAGGTGCCGGAGCTGGACCCGTCGGTGACGCCATGAGCCGGAGGGCACGCTGGCTCGTCGGCCTGGCCTTCGCGGTCCTGGTGTTGCTCCTCGCGGGAGGCACGGCCGTGGGGTTCTACGCCGAGCTCGCCTGGTTCGGCTCGCTGGGCTACGAGGACCGCTTCTGGAAGCTGGAGCTGGCCCAGGTCGTCTCGTGGCTGCTCCTCTTCCTGGGGACGGCCGGAGCCGTGGGCTGGGTGCTCCGCTACGTCGTCCACAGCGCGGGTCCGGTGCAGGTCCGGCGGCAGCTGGGCGACCTGGAGATCGCCGAGGCCCTGCCGGACAGCTGGGTGTCTCTGGCGACCGGCGGGGCGGCGGTCTTCGCGGGCCTTCTTGTGGCCGGTCCCTTCGCGGAGCCGCTGGCCCGTCAGACCCTCTTCGCCCTGGAGGCGACGCCCTGGGGGTCCCCCGAGCCGATCCTGGACCGGGACCCGCGATTCTACGTGTTCTACCTCCCCCTGCTGCGCACCGTCTGGTCGGCCCTGGTGGCCGTCGTCACCTGGGTGGGGCTGGGCCTGGGGGCCGTTCTGCTCCTGACCGGTCGAATCCGGGCCACCGAGCAGGGGGTGGTAGTGGACGAGTTCGCCCGCCGGCAGGCGGTCTACCTGGGCGTCGCCGCCCTGCTGCTGGCTTCGGCCCACTTCGGCCTCTCCATGTTCGAGCTCGTGGGCGGGGGGCCCGTGGGCTACGCGGAGGTGCACGGGGAGATCCCGGCCCGTCGCCTCATGGCGATCCTCACCCTGCTGGCGGCGGGCGCGCTGCTCTACGGGCGCTACACGGCCAGCTGGCGTCCCGCCCTCACCGCGCTGGCGGTGGCCGGCGTCGCCTGGCCCGTCGGAACGATGGTCTATCCGGAGACGATCCAGCGCTTCCGAGTGGAGCCCAACGAGCTGGAGCTGGAGCGTCCCTACATCGGGATGCAGGTGGAGGCCACGCGGAGCGCCTTCGGGCTGGAGGAGATCCGCCGGGTGGCCTACGACGTGACCGACAGCGCCCCGTCGGCCGAGAAGATCCGCCGGCACACCTCGGGGTTGCCGCTGTGGGACGAGCGGCCCCTGAAAGCCACCTACGATCAGCTCCAGGGGCTGGTGGCGTTTCACGAGTTCCCCGAGATCGACCCGGACCGGTACGGTGAGGGAAACGATCAGCAGCAGGTGGCCATCGGGGTCCGCGAGTTCGCCCCGAGCCGGCTGGCCGCCAGCGCCCGGACCTGGCAGAACCTCCACCTCCGCTACACCCACGGGCAGGGCTGGGTGGTCACCGCCGTCGACCGTGCCACCGAGGGCGGTGAGCCCCACTACTTCGTCCGGGACCTGCCGCCGCAGATTTCGGAGGACGCTCCCGCGGGCCTGGAGCTGAACGAGCCGAAGGTCTACTTCGGCGAGCTCACCTCCCAGTACGTGATGATGCCGCCGGACTCCTTTCCCGACGAGGGGAGGCCCACCGGCGTCGACCTGGACAACGTCGTCGAGCGGGCCGTCATGGCGTGGGCCCTGGAGTCGAAGAACCTGCTGCTGCGAAATCCGGGGACGGGGACCCCCCTGCTGATGTGGCGGCGTCAGGTGGTGGAGCGGGTCCGGAGCCTGGTGCCCTTCCTCCTGGTGGATTCCGACGTCTACCCCGTGGTCCACGAGGGCCGCATCGTGTGGATCGTGGAGCTGCTGGCGGGCAGCCGGCGCTATCCCCTCTCCGAGCGCACCGACGCCGGCGGCACGTCGGCCAACTACCTGCGCAGCGTGGGCAAGGCGGTGGTGGACGGCGTCACCGGGGAGGTGGATCTCTACACGGTGGACCCGGACGAGCCCCTCCTGGCCACCTACCGGCGTACCTTCCCGGACCTCTTCCGCCCGCTGGAGGAGATGCCCGGGGAGCTGCGCAGCCACCTCCGCTACCCCCGCTCCCTCTTCCGGGCCCAGACCCGGGTCCTGGAAGCCTATCACCTCACCGAGCCGGAGGAGTTCTACCAGCGCCAGGGCCTGTGGAGCGTGGGCCAGGAGGTCTACGACCAGCGGGCGGTCCCGGTGGAGCCCTATTTCCTCCTCATGCCCTTTCCCGGTCGGAGCGACACGGCCCGGGCGGGGGCCGGCCTGCGGGCGCGGCCCGCCGGATCGGCGGAGCAGGAATTCATCCTGACGACCCCCTTCACGCCCCACAACCGCGACAACCTGTCCTCCTTCCTCATGGCCCGGAACGACGGGGAGCACTACGGGGAGCTGTGGCTCTTCGAGCTGTCGGGGCGGGAGCAGGTGTTCGGACCCCGTCAGGTGGAGGTGCAGATCGACCAGGATCCGGTCATCTCCCAGCAGCTGTCCCTGTGGCAGCAGCTCGGCTCCCGGGCCATCCGCGGGCACCTGCTCCTGGTGCCGGTGGACGGCTACCTGGTCTACGTGGAGCCCCTCTTCCTGGTGGCCGAGGACCGGGAGGGGGCCGCTCCGGGGCTGAAGCGGGTCATCGCCGCCGCCGGCGACCGGGTGGCGATGGGCGTGACCCTGGACGACGCCCTCGAGCGGCTGCTGGGCGAGCGCCCGCGGGCGGCGCCCCTGGACACCGAGGGCGAGGTCGGCGCAGCCGGCGTCGACACGGCGGCGACCGGGGGCGTGGACCCTGCGATCGACACCGGGCTGGACGCGGAGGCCGGGACGGACGGCGTGGGCCAGACCCGGACCCTCCAGCGCGTTCGCGAGCTGCTGCGACAGGCCGACCGGGCCCTGGAGGAGGGGGACCTGGCGCGCTTCGGGGAGATCTGGCAGAAGATCCGCCGCACGGCCGGCTCGGGGGCCGGACCTTCCGTTCCCGGGGACACGGTCGGACCGGACGGGTGAGCCGGAGCGTCGTCGTGGCCATCGGGGGGAACGCCCTCTCCCCCTCCGGCGAGCCGGCCACCGTCACCAACCAGTTCCGCCACACCCGCCAGAGCCTGGCGTCCATCGTGGAGTTCGTCCTCGACGGGTGGAAGGTGGCGGTGGTGCACGGCAACGGTCCGCAGGTGGGCGACGAGCTCCGTCGCGGCGAGCTGGCGCGGGGGGAGGTCGAGCCCCTGCCGCTGGGCGTGCTGGTGGCCTCCACCGCCGGATGGATCGGCTACATGATCCAGCAGTCCCTCCAGAACGCCCTCCGCCGGGCGGGCTCGGACCGGCGGGTGGTCACCGTGCTCACCCAGGTGCTCGTCGCCCCGGACGACCCCGACCTGGACCGGCCCAGCAAGTTCGTGGGTCGGCCGGTGCGGGAGCGGGACCGGCCGGCGCTGGAAGCGGAGGGGTACCGGGTCGCCGAGGACGCCCGGGGCCGGCTGCGCCGCAGGGTGCCCAGCCCGGACCCCGTCGGGGTCGTGGAAGGGGGGCTGGTGCAGGAGCTGGTCGGGCGGGGCGACGTGGTGATAACCGCCGGCGGCGGCGGGATCCCGGTCTACCGGGACCCGGAGCTGGGGCTGGAGGGGCTGGACGTGGTGCTGGACAAGGACCGGTCGGCGGCGCTGCTGGCTCGGGAGATCGGGGCCTCCCAGCTCCTCATCCTGACCGACGTGGACGCGGTCTACCGTGATTTCGGCACGGCGGATGCACGGCCCATCGCCCGTCTCCGGGCCGGCGGCGCGCGGGAGCTGGTCGCCGGCGGGGAGCTGGGCGAGGGGAGCATGCGCCCCAAGGTGGAGGCGTCCGTCCGCTTCCTGGAGGGAGGCGGCGATCGGGCGGTCATCGCCGACCTGGCGCAGGCCTCCCGGGCCCTGGCCGGCGAGGCGGGGACGGAGATCCTGCCGGACTGACGAAGACACGGAGAGGACATGGACATCCACGAGTACCAGGCGAAGTCGATCTTCCGCGACCACGGTCTGCCCGTGCCCCCGGGAGAGGTGGCCTCCACGCCGGACCGGGCCGGGGAGCTGGCCCGGGAGTACGGGGGTCGGGTCGTCGTGAAGGCCCAGGTCCACGCCGGGGGACGGGGCAAGGCCGGCGGGGTGAAGCTGGTCGACGGACCCTCCGAGGCGCGGGAGGCTGCCGCGGACATCCTGGGGATGGAGATCAAGGGGCTGGAGGTCCGGAAGGTGCTGGTCACCCCGGCCGTCGAGATCGCCTCGGAAGCCTACGCGGGCGTGGTCCTGGACCGGGGCTCGGGCCGGCCCGTCTTCATGGTCTCCCCCGAGGGCGGGGTGGACATCGAGCAGGTGGCCGAGGAGAACCCCGAAGCCATCAAGAAGCTTCCGGTGGACCCCAGGTACGGGCTGCTGGACAACCAGGCCAACCGGCTGGCCCACTTCCTGTACGACGACCCCGACGTCGCGAAGGGGGCGGCCGGGATCCTCGGCGGCCTGTGGGAGGCCTATCGGGACGCCGGGGCCACGCTGGCCGAGGTCAATCCACTGGTGGTCACGTCCGGGGGCGAGCTGAAGGCCATCGACGCCAAGATGAACCTGGACGACAACGAGCTCTTCCGTCACCCGGAGCTCGCCGCCATGCGGGACGAGGAGGCGGAGGCCCCGGCCGAGCGCACGGCCCGTGAGGCCGGCCTGAGCTACATCAAGCTGGAAGGGGGCGTCGGCTGCTGCGTGAACGGCGCCGGGCTGGCCATGGCCACCATGGACATGGTGAAGTTCTACGGCGGGGAGCCGGCGAACTTCCTGGACATCGGAGGCTCGTCGAACCCGGACAAGGTCGTGGCGGCCCTGGAGATCATCACCTCCGACCCCTCGGTGCGCTCCATCCTCTTCAACATCTTCGGCGGCATCACCCGCTGCGACGACGTGGCCAACGGCCTGGTGGAGGCGACGGGGCGGCTCGACCTGGACGTTCCCATCACCATACGGCTGACCGGCACCAACGAGGAGGAGGCGGTCCGCATCCTGGAGGACCACGGCTTCGAAGCGATGCTGGACATGGACGAGGCGGTCGAGCGGGCCGTGGAGCTGGCCTCGTGAGGTCGCGACGAGACACGATCACGTACGGCACGGGCGGGAGCGCGGGATGAGCATCTTCATCGACGGTGACACGCGGGTCGTGGTGCAGGGCATCACGGGCCGGGACGGGTCCTTCCACGCGCGCCAGATGCGTGACTACGGCACCGCGGTGGTGGCCGGGGTGACGCCGGGGAAGGGCGGGGAGGAGGTCCACGGCATCCCCGTCTTCGACACCGTCGAGGAGACGGTGGACGCCGAGGGGGCCGACACGAGCGTGGTGTACGTGCCGGCCCCCTACGCCGCGGATGCCGTCTACGAGGCGGCCGACAGCGGCGTGGAGCAGGTGATCTGCATCACCGAGGGCATCCCGGTGGGGGACATGACGCGCCTCCTCCCGTACGTGGAGGAGCGCGGGGTGCGCCTGATCGGCCCCAACTGTCCCGGCGCCATCACGCCCGGCGTCTGCAAGGTGGGCATCCTCCCGGGCCAGATCGTCCGGGAAGGGCCCGTGGGCATCGTGAGCCGCAGCGGCACGCTGACCTACGAGGTGATCCACCAGCTGTCGAGCCGGGACATCGGCCAGTCCACCTGCGTCGGCATCGGCGGCGACCCCCTCATCGGCACCGACTTCGTCGACTGCCTCCGGGCCTTCGAGGACGATCCCGACACCCGGGCCGTAGCGCTGATCGGCGAGATCGGGGGCACCGACGAACAGGCCGCGGCCCGCTACGTGGAGGCGGAGATGGAGACGCCCGTGGTGGGCTTCATCGCCGGACAGACGGCGCCGCCCGGCCGCCGGATGGGCCATGCCGGAGCCATCATCTCGGGGGCCGAGGGCACCGCAGGGGCGAAGATGGAGTTCTTCCGGGAGCACGGCGTGGCCGTGGCCGAGCGGCCGGCCGACGTCGGCGAGATCGTCGCCGGGTGGCTGGGCTGACGACCGCCCGGCATCGGATCCGTCCCGCGCCGGACGCGGAGCGACGAGGCACATCGAGCCACAGACACATCGAGCCTACGAGGAGCAGGAGATAGATGAGCGACGTGGAGCGCACGCTGGCCATCATCAAGCCCGACGCCATGGGGGCGGGAAGGACGGGACGCATCCTGGCGCACCTGGAGGAGGCCGGGTTCCGGATCCTGGCCGCCCGGGTCGTCCTTCTCACCCAGCCCCAGGCGGAGGCCTTCTACGCCGTACACCGGGAGAAACCTTTCTTCCGGTCCCTGGTACAGTTCATGACTTCCGGCCGGTGCATGCCCCTGGCCCTGGAGCGCGAGGACGCGGTGGGGGAGCTGCGCCGGGTCATCGGGGCCACCGATCCCGCCGAGGCGGAGGAGGGCACGGTGCGGGCGCTGTACGCGGAGAGCGTGGAGCGCAACGCGATCCATGCGTCGGACTCGTCCGAGAACGCCCGGCAGGAGCTGGCCTTCTTCTTTCCCCGGACGGAGCTGGTCTGACGCCCGGCGGGGACCGCCGATGCATTGACGGTCCCGTCCCGCGAGCCTATTCATTCCGCCATCCGATGCGATGCTGAGCCTGGAGCTGGGGCCTCTCGAGCGTGGGCCCAGGGAGTGGCGGGAGGAGATCCCGCTGGAGGACGGGCCCTGGAGCGACACCGACCTCCGGTTCGAAGCGCCCCCGGAGGCCCGCCTGCGAGCGGCGCTGACGGGCAGCCGCGGCGTGCACGTGACGGGGGAGGTCGGAGCCACGGTGGTGCTGGATTGCCGTCGTTGCCTGGAGGACGTCGCCCGGGACCTCGACGTCGAGCTGGACCTGCTGTTCGACCCCGGGGTGGAGAAGGAGGGCGACGAGGAGCAGGTCTACCTCCTGGAGGCCGAGGCCGACGTGCTGGACCTGACCCCGGCGATCCGGGAACAGCTCCTGCTGGAGGTGCCGCCCTACCCGCTGTGTCGGGAGGACTGCCGGGGGCTGTGTCCGAGATGCGGCATCGACCGCAACGAGGCATCCTGCGACTGCACGCTGACGGAGCCCGATCCCCGCTGGGACGCATTGCGTGACCTGAAGGAAGAGATGCAGGCGGAAGACGGAACCTAGAGACCGAGGACGATCACCATGGCCGTACCGAAGAAGCGAACGTCGAAGCAGCGCAAGCGGAAGCGCCGGACCCACCACGGGGACGACGTGCCCGCCCACCAGTCCTGTCCCCGATGCGGGGACTTCCGCCGGCCCCACCGGGTCTGTCCCACCTGCGGGCATTACCGGGGCGAGGCCGTGGTGGAGATCGAAGAGTTCTGACGGCGCCGGGCCAGGGCGGGAGCGCGATCCTCCTCCCCGGCCAGGGGGCCCAGTCGGTGGGCATGGGCCGCGACCTGGCGGGGGCCTTTCCGGAGGCCGATCGGCTGTACGCACAGGCAGAGGAGATCCTGGACGTCCCCCTCCGGAGGATCTGCTGGGAAGGCCCCGAGGACGAGCTCACCCGCACCGAGAACGCCCAGCCCGCCATCCTGCTCCACAGCTACGTGGCCTGGCGCCTCCTTCCCGAACCCGTGCGGGCGTCCGCCAGGGTCGCCGCGGGTCACTCCCTCGGGGAGTTCACCGCCTACCTGGTGTCCGGAGCGCTCTCCTTCGCGGACGCCCTCCGGCTCGTCCGCCGCCGGGGTGAGCTGATGGCCCGGTCGGACGAGGGGACCATGGCGGCGGTGCTGGGGCTGGACGACGAGCAGGTGGAGGAGGTCTGCGAGGCGGTGGAGGGCGTGGTCGTGGCGGCCAATTACAACGCGCCCGGCCAGGTGGTGATCAGCGGCTCCGTGGAGGCGGTGAAGCGGGCCTCCGAGCGGGCCGGGGAGACGGGGGCGCGACGCGTCCTGGCCCTGGACGTGAGCGGGGCCTTCCACTCGCCCCTGATGGAGGTGGCGCGGGAGGGGCTGGCCGAGGCCTTGCAGGAAGTGGAGCTGCGGGACCCCGACTTCCCGGTGGTGGCCAACGTCACCGCGGAGCCGGTCACCGACGGCGAGCAGGCCCGGGAGCTGCTGGTGCGCCAGCTGACCTCCCCCGTGCGCTGGGCGGACACGGTGGCACGGATGAAGGGCTTCGGCGCCGGGCGCTGGCTGGAGCTGGGCCCCGGAAAGGTGCTGGCGGGGCTGGCGCGTCGGGTCGACCGATCGCTGGAGGTTCGGAGCGTCGGGACGGCCGAGGATCTGGAAGACCTGGAGCTGGAGGAGGAGCGCCCGGATGGGTGAGCTGGACGGGAAGACGGCCATCGTCACCGGCGGATCGCGGGGCATCGGCTTCGCCATCGCCGAGACGCTGGCGACGGAGGGCGCCCCGGTGGCCGTGACGGCCCGGGACGAGGGACGGGCCGGCGAGGCGGCCGAGGCCCTGGGGGGCGCCGGGGGGAGGGGGTACGCGTGCGACGTGCAGGATCCGGAGGCGTGTGACGCGCTCGTGGAGCGGGTGGAGGAGGAGATCGGACCCGTGGAGATCCTGGTCAACAACGCGGGGATCACCCGGGACAACCTGCTGGTGCGCCTGAAGGACGAGGACTGGCAGGACGTGCTGGACACCAACCTCAGGGGCGCCTTCTTCATGATCCGGGCGACAGCCCGAGGCATGATGCGGAGGCGGTCGGGGCGCATCGTGAACATCGCCAGCGTCGTGGGCTTGACGGGGAACCGCGGGCAGGCCAACTATGCGGCGTCGAAGGCCGGCCTGGTCGGGCTGACCAAGTCCGTGGCCCAGGAGCTCGCGAGCCGGAACGTGCTGGCCAACGCGGTCGCCCCGGGCTACGTGGAGACGGACATGACGTCCGACCTCGGCGAAGACGCCCGGGAGGCCCTCCTGGATCGCATCCCGCTGGACCGTCTCGGCCAGCCCGACGACGTGGCGAGCGTGGTCCGGTTCCTCGTGGGACCGGGCGCCTCGTACATCACGGGCCAGGTACTGGTCGTGGACGGCGGCATGGTCATGTGAGGACGACGACGTCAACCTGCAGAAAAGGAAGCCCCGATGTCTGATATCGCGGATACCGTGAAGGAGATCATCGCCAGCGAGCTCGGTGTGGAGGTCGGGAAGGTGACCGGCGACGCCCACTTCGTGGACGACCTGGGCGCCGACTCCCTGGACACCGTCGAGCTCGTGATGGCCTTCGAGGAGGAATTCGGCCTGGAGATCCCGGACGAGGACGCCGAGGAGATGCAGACGGTGGCCGACGCCATCGACTACCTCTCGGCCAAGCAGGAGGGCTGACGCCCGGTCGTCCTCCCCTATCGCCATGGAGAGCTCCCACCGGCGCGTCGTCATCACGGGCCTCGGGCTGGTCACGCCCGTCGGCAACGAGGTCGAGTCCACCTGGCAGGCCCTGCTGGAGGGCCGCAGCGGGGCCGGCCCGATCACCCGGTTCGACGCCTCGGAGCACGACGTCCGCTTCGCCTGCGAGGTCGAGGGGTTCGATCCCCACGACTATCTGGACCGCAAGGAGGTCAAGCGGACCGACCGCTTCCTCCAGTTCGCCCTGGCCACGGCCGACCAGGCCGTCGAGGCCTCGGGCGTGGAGCCGACCATCGGAGAGCTCCCGGACGAGCGAGTCGGGGTGGTGGTGGGAAGCGGCATCGGCGGTCTCGACACGATGGAGACGCAGCACAGCCGTCTCCTGGAGCGCGGTCCCGGCCGGGTGTCGCCGTTCTTCATCCCGATGTTCATCGCCGACATGGCCAGCGGGCTCATCTCGATGCGCTACGAGGCCCGGGGCCCCAACTACGCCACGGTCTCGGCGTGCTCCTCCAGCGCGCACGCGCTGGGCCTCGCCTACCGGTCCATCCGTACCGGCGAGGCGGACGTGATGATCACCGGCGGGACGGAGGCGACGATCACGCCCCTGTGCGTGGCCGGCTTCTCCTCCATGAAGGCCCTCTCCACCCGGAACGAGGAGCCGGAACGGGCCTCCCGGCCGTTCGACGGGGATCGGGACGGATTCGTGCTGGGGGAGGGCGCCGGCATGATGGTGCTGGAGACCCTGGAACACGCCCGGGAGCGGGGAGCCCCGATCCTGGCCGAGTTCGTCGGCTTCGGCCAGAGCGCCGACGCCTACCACATGACGGCCCCCGCACCGGAGGGGGAGGGGGCCCAGGCCGCCATGCGGCTGGCCCTGGCCGACGGGGAGCTGGAGCCGGAGGACGTCGTCTACGTCAACGCCCACGGAACCTCCACCCCCGCCAACGACAGCACGGAGACCACGGCCATCAAGGGCGTGTTCGGCGACCATGCCCGGGAGCTGCTGGTGGGATCGACGAAGTCCATGACGGGCCATACCCTCGGAGCGGCCGGCGCGCTGGAGGCCGCCATCTCCATCCTCGTCTGCCAGCGGAGCGTCGTCCCCCCGACGATCAACTATGAGACGCCCGATCCCGAGTGTGACCTGGACTACGTGACCGAAGGCCCGGTGGAGAGGGAGGTCCCGGTGGCCGTGACGAACTCGTTCGGCTTCGGGGGGCACAACGTCTGTCTCGCGTTTCGCCGCTGGGAGGAGGACTGAGCCCGGGGGCGCCGTCCCGTGCTCACCCGGGCGGCACCGCATGCGCGTAGGCCTGGGCTTCGATTCGCACCGCTTCGACCCTTCCGTTCCCCTGGTCCTCGGGGGTGTGCGGATCCCCGACCATCCGGGCCTCGCGGGTCACTCCGACGGGGACGCGGTGGCCCACGCCGTGACCGACGCCCTCCTGGGAGCGGCCGGCCTGGGCAGCATCGGGGAGCATTTTCCCGACGACGATCCGGACCTGGCCGGGGCCGATTCCCTCCAGCTGCTGGCCGAGGCCGTCCGGCTGGCGGAAGGCGAGAATTACCAGGTGGTGAACGTGGACGTCACGGTGGTGACCGAGAGCCCCCGGATCGCGCCGCTGGCGGGAGAGATGGAGGAGGCGCTGGCGGGGCGGCTGGGGGTCGGACCGGGCAAGGTCTCGGTGCGGGGCAAGAGCGGCGAGGGCATGGGATGGATCGGCCGGCAGGAAGGGCTCGCCGTGCTGGCCGTGGCGCTGCTGGACCGGATCGCCGACCTGGATACGCTGCACGCCAGCCTCCGCGCGGGCGGGTGAGGGACGCCCCGCATGCAGGACCTGCTGGACCGACTCCTGGCCCTGCTGGACGTGGTCCCGGTCGAGACCGTCTACGTCCTCGTGGGCGTCGGGGTGGCCGTCGAGAATCTCTTCCCCCCCGTCCCCTCGGACACCTTCGTCGTGCTGGGCGGCGTGCTGGCCGACCGGGGGATCCTGGAGTGGCAGGTGGTGCTGGCCGTGGCGTGGGGAGCGAACTTCCTCATGGGCTGCTTCGTATACGCCATGGGCCGTCGGTATGGCCGGGCCATCTTCGACACCCGGTGGGGGGGGTGGCTCCTGCGTCCCCACCAGCTGGAACGGATGTCCCACTTCTACGAGCGCCACGGCACGCTGACGATCCTGGTGAGCCGCTTCTTTCCCGTATTCCGCGTGCTGGTCCCGGTTTTCGCGGGGATCAGCCGTCTCCGATTCTGGAGGACGGCCCTTCCCCTGGGGGTGGCCTCGGCCATCTGGTACGGCCTCCTGGTCTGGGCGGGCGTGATCGCCTCCCGGAACGTGCCGCGCCTGATGTCGTGGTTGGAGGCCGCCAACGTCTGGCTCCTCGCCGGCGCCGCCCTCCTGGGGTCGGGCGTGCTGGCCTGGTGGTGGAGCACCCGGCGGCAGGACGACGGGGAGAAAGGGGAAGCCCCGTGATCCCGGACCCGGAGGCCCCGGACGGCGACGGGTCCCCGCCCCCCACGTCCGGGGGCGGCGAGCCGGAGGACGCCGGCGACGCGGACCTGGAGCGGCGGTTCCTCCTGGGACCGTTCGCCGACTACCTGCGCTTCGACCGCGGGGTGTCGGAGCGTACCCGGGACGCCTACGTGCGGGACTGCCGCCAGCTGGCGGAGCATTGCGTCGATCGGGGCCTGGACCGTCCTTCGCGCATCGGATTCGCCGCCCTCCGGGACTTCGTGGCGACGCTGGTGGACCGGGGCCTGGCCGCTTCCACGGTGGCCCGGAAGCTCTCCTCGCTGCGGGGGTATTTCGGCTTCCTCGTGGCCGAGGGTCACCGGGAGGAGGACCCCACCGAGCGCCTCGAGGCCCCGAGGCGTGGCCGTCCCCTGCCGGAGGTGTTGACCGTGGAGGAGGTGGAGCGGGTGCTGGCCGCCGTGCCGGTGGAGCACGACCTCGCCTTCCGGGACCGGGCCATGCTGGAGACCCTGTACGGCGCCGGCCTGAGGGTGTCCGAGCTCATCGGCCTGGGATCGCGGGATCTGCTGCTGGAGGAGGGCCTGCTGCGGGTCCGGGGGAAGGGCGATCGGGAGAGGATCGTGCCGGTGGGGGACCGTGCGGCCGAGGCCCTCCGCCGCTACCTTCGGGAGCTCAGGCCCCGGCTGGAGCGGGGCGAGGGAGGAGGGGTGGTCTTCCTGAACCAGCACGGCCGGCCGCTGAGCCGCATGGGGGCCTGGAAGATCGTCCGCCGCCACGTCGAGCGCGCCGATCTGGAGAAGCGGGTGACGCCCCACACCTTCCGACACTCCTTCGCCACGCACCTGCTGGAGGGCGGGGCGGACCTGGCCGCCGTCCAGGAGATGCTGGGACACGCCGACATATCCACGACCCAGATCTACACCCACGTGGACCGGGCCTACCTGCGGGACGTCCACCGCACGCACCACCCGCGGGGATGACGGCGCGGCGAGCGACCGTCGCCCTCTCGCCGGCCAGGGCCGGGGGACGGGCGTGAGCCGGGCGTCGCGGGTCCTCAGCCTGGCCCGCAATCGGCGCCCCGTGCGTCGGTTCGACGATCGACCGGTGCCTGCCGAATCCCTGGAGTGCGTGCTGGAAGCGGCCCGCTACGCACCGTCGGCGAAGGAGGCGCAGCCGTGGCGCTTCGTGGTGGTGCAGGACGCCCGCAAGCGGCACAGGCTGGCCTCGGCCGCCTTCAACCATCCCCACGCGCGAAGCGCTCCCGTCCTGGTGGCCGCCTGCGCCCGGGTGCACACGCACGTCAGCGGCGTCGGCCGGCCGAGCTGGCCCCTGGACCTGGCGGCGGCGATCCAGAACATGGTCCTCGCCGCCGCGGACCTCGGGCTGGCGACCAGCTGGCTCACCGGGTTCCGGGAACCGTCGGTCCGGGAGATCCTGGACGTCCCCGATCCGGTCCCCGTGGCGGCGCTCCTGGCCGTCGGCTTCCCCGAGGGGCTGGCGCCGCTTCCGGAGCGGGAGCCCTGGGAGGAGGTCGTCCGGTGGGGCGGCTGGCGGGCCGGGGAGGAAGGATGAAGCGGGCCTTCGGTGGGGGGCGCGGCCGGGCCGTCGTGGTGGCCGGGCTGGCCCTGGCCACGGTGCTGGCCGCAACGCTTCCGGCAAGCGGGGGGCTCCGGGCCCAGGAGGTGAGGTTCTCCCCTCGACCCGACGTCCCGGTGGAGCGTCGGCTGGCGCAGTTCCTGGAGGCCGGGGGGTACACCCTGTGGACGCGGGACACGGTGCTGGCCCGGGGCGACTCGGTGCGGGGGCCGCTCCTCGTGCTGCAGGCCTCGGTTCGGCTGGACGGTCCCGTCACGGGCGACGTCCACGTCGTGGACGGGGATCTGTTCCTTCGACCCGGGGCGCGGCTCGAGGGCGACGCGGTCGTGCTGGGCGGCGGCTACTACGCGTCCTCCCGGGCCGAGGTGGACGGGGAAGTCGTCTACCGCCCCAACCTCCTGCTGGACGTCCTCCCGAGGGACGGCGGATGGGAGATCTACCACGTCCGCGAGCCGAGATCGGCCGTGGACCTGGACGGCCTGGCCGGCTTCCACGTCCCCAGCTACCGGCGGGTGGACGGCTGGACGCTGGGCTGGGGCGGAAGCGTCCGGGCCGTGGATCTCCCGGCCGAGCCGGGACTCCACGGGGCGGTGCGCCTCCACACGGCGGGACCCCGGAAGTGGGAGGGCACGGTGGGGGCGAGCGTCCATCCCACCGGTTCCGCACGGGTGAGCCTGGAGGCGGAGCGGCGGACCCTGACCCGGGACGGCTGGATCCGCGGCGAGGTCCTGAACACCCTCTCCTACCTGGCCGGCTCCGGGGACTACCGGGACTACTATCGGGGGGAGCGGGCCACCCTGCGTGTCGGCTCCACAGCGGACCAGGGGCTGGCCCCGGCGATCTGGCTGGGCTGGGAGGACGCCTCGAGCCTGCAGGCACGCGCCCTCGGGGTGCTGTTCGACGACGACGGGGAGGTGCGGCCCAACCCGGCCGTGGACGACGGCGAGACCTGGAGCGTCGGCGCCGAGCTGGGCTACCGGCGGCGCACGGGCGACCGCCGGCTCGTGGCGCGCGTGACGGCCGAGGTGGCGGACTCCACCGTGGGAGGCGACTTCTCGTTCCTGATGGGCGAGGCCCGGGTCGGCTACCGGGGACCGGCCCCGGCCGACCACCGGGTGGAGCTGTTCGGGATCACCCGGTGGGACCTCTCGGGTCGGCCGCCCCGACAGCGCTGGTCGGCCCTCGGGGGAACGGGCACCCTGCCGGTTCTGGAGACCCTCTCGCGCCGCGGGTCGCGTCTCTTCTACGTGGGCGCCACCTACGTCGTCCCCGTCCCGGCCCTGCGTGTGCCGGTCCTCGGCGGGCCGCGGTTCTTCCTGCGGAACTCCCTGGGATCGGCCTGGGACGAAGGCGAGGCCGTGGAGCTCGAGGACAACGTGACCCTCGGGGTGCGATACCTGTTCCTGGAGCTGGGCGTGGCCGTGGGCGTCACCGATGACGACCTCCCGGCGGAGCTCCTTCTGGGAGCCCATTTTCCAGCTCGCTTCCTGGACTGACGCCGCTCGCTTCCTGGCCTGACACCCCCCCGGGGGCCGGACGCGGGGTCGAGCGAGGCGCTTTGACAGCCCCGACCACCGGAGCTACCTTCAGGTGCGTGAGCCGTCCAGGGTCCGTTCCCGCCCGCGCCGCAGGATGACGGTCCTCTGCGTCCTTCCCGCGAGGATCTCGAGCGAGCGTATCCCCCGAAAGCCCCTCCGTCGGATCGCCGGCCGGCCGCTCGTGGAGTGGAGCTGGCGCGCGGCGTGCCGGGTCGATGCCTTCGACGAGGTCTGGATCGCCACCGACTCCGAGGAGATCGTCGAGGCCGCCGCCGGGTTCGGAGGACGGGCGATCATGACGTCCCCGGACCACCCTTCGGGCACGGATCGCGTGGCCGAGGCTGCGGCTCGGCCCGAGGCCCGGACCCACGAGGTGATCGTCAACTTCCAGGCGGACGAGCCGTTCCTCACGCCGGAACCCGTGAACCGGGCCGTGGCGGCGGTCCGGGACGAGGGCGCCCCGGTCGCGACGCTGGCCACGCCCCTCCGGGACGTCCAGGCCTGGCGGGCCGAGTCGGTCGTCAAGGTGGTGCGAGACGCCCGGGGGAACGCCCTCTACTTCAGCCGGGCGGCCATCCCGCACCGCCGGGGCGGGCCGCCCGACCTGCCGGATCCCGGGGGACGCTACCTGCGACACCTGGGCGTCTACGTCTTCCGACGGGACGCCCTCGAGCGCTGGACGGAGCTCTCGCCGTCGCCGCTGGAGCGGCTGGAGCGGCTGGAGCAGCTCCGGGCGCTGGAGGCGGGGCTGAGCATCCGGGTGGTCACGGGGCCGCCCGTGGAGCCGGGGGTGGACGAGCCCGGGGACCTTCGGCGGGCCGAGAGGATACTTTCTAGCGACACGCCACCGCAGCCGGACGAGAGCCATGTCTGACGACAAGTCGTCGCCCACCAAGTACATCTTCGTCACCGGAGGCGTCGTCTCCGCTCTCGGAAAGGGGATCGCCTGCGCCTCCCTCGGCCGGCTGCTGGTCGAGCGGGGGGTCGACGTCACCATCCAGAAGTTCGATCCGTACATCAACGTGGACCCCGGGACGATGTCGCCCTTCCAGCACGGCGAGGTGTTCGTCACCGACGACGGCGCCGAGACGGACCTGGACCTGGGACACTACGAGCGCTTCATCGACGAGTCCCTCTCCGAGTCGAACAACGTCACGACCGGCAAGGTCTACCAGGACATCATCACCAAGGAGCGGCGGGGCGACTTCCTGGGCGGGACCGTACAGGTCATTCCCCACGTGACCGACGAGATCAAGTCCAACATCCGTCGCCTGGCCCCCAACCGCGACGTGGTGATCACCGAGATCGGCGGCACGGTGGGCGACATCGAGTCCCTCCCGTTCCTCGAGGCCCTGCGGCAGTTCCGCCAGGACGTGGGCCGGGAGAACACGCTCTTCGTCCACCTGACCCTGGTGCCCTACATCGCCACGGCCGGGGAGCTGAAGACGAAACCGACCCAGCACTCGGTGCGGGAGCTGATGGAGACCGGGATCCAGCCGGACATCCTGGTGGCCCGCTGCGACCGGCCGCTCACCGACGAGGTGAAGCGGAAGATCGCCCGCTTCTGCAACGTGGACCTGAAGCACGTCATCGAGTCCCGGGACCTGGAGACGATCTACGAGGTGCCCCTGCGCTACCGGGAGCAGCGGCTCGACGACCACATCCTGGACCTCCTGGGCCTCGACGCCCCGCCCCCCGACGTCTCGGACTGGGAGACGATGGTGGAGCGGATCAAGGAGCCGAAGGGCGGACGCGTGAGGATCGCCGTGGTGGGCAAGTACACCAAGCTCGTCGACGCCTACCTCTCCATCCAGCAGGCCCTGGTGCACGGCGGGATCGCCCACGACGTGGGGGTGGACATCGACTGGATCTCCTCCGAGGAGCTGGACGGCGACAGGGTGCGCCGCCTGGACGACTACGACGGCGTCCTGGTCCCCGGCGGCTTCGGGGTCCGGGGCGTGGAGGGGATGCTGGAGACCGTGGGCTACATCCGGGAGCAGGGGATCCCGTACTTCGGCATCTGCCTGGGGCTGCAGTGCGCGATCATCGAGTTCGCCCGAACGGTCTGCGGGATGGAGGAGTCCCATTCGGCCGAGTTCGACCAGGAGACCGACGAGCCGGTGATCTCGCTGATGGACTCCCAGCGGCAGGTCACCGACAAGGGCGGCACGATGCGGCTGGGCGCCTACCCCTGTCGGCTCCGCGAGGGGACGATGGCGAGGGAGGTCTACGGCAAGGCGGAGATCTCCGAGAGGCACCGACACCGGTACGAGGTGAACAACGAGTATCGGGACGTCCTCTCGAACCGGGGCATGGTGTTCAGCGGCGTCTCCCCCGACGAGCAGCTGGTGGAGATCGTCGAGCTCCCGGACCACCCCTTCTTCGTCGCGACGCAGTTCCACCCCGAGTTCCGGTCTCGACCCACCCGTCCCCATCCCCTCTTCTCGGCCTTCGTCCGGGCCGCCCGCCGGCGCGCCGCTGCACGGGAGGACGGATCCCGGACACGGGACTCGGGGGCCACGGACGCGGCCGAGCGGGCGGCGGTGGGCGGCTGACGCGGTGGCCTCCAGTCTCGACGACCTCTTCCGCCCGGGCGGGCCCTTTTTCGTCGTGGCCGGGCCCTGCGTGCTGGAGGACGACGACCTGAACCTCGCCGTGGGCCGCCACCTGGCGGAAGTGGCCGACCGGCTGGGCGTTCCCGCGGTCTTCAAGGCCTCCTACGACAAGGCGAACCGGACCAGCCTCGACTCCCCCCGGGGGCCGGGCCTCGGCGAAGGGGTGGACCGGCTACGGCGGGTCCGCGACGCCACCGGCCTGCCCGTCCTCACCGACGTGCACGGGCCGCGGCAGGCCGAGGAGGCGGCCGGGACGGTGGACGTGCTGCAGATCCCGGCCTTCCTCTGCCGACAGACCGACCTCCTGGTGGCGGCCGGTGCCGCCGGGCTCCCGGTCAACGTGAAGAAGGGGCAGTGGATGGCGCCGGAGCAGATCCGCCACTCGGTGGACAAGGTCAGGGCCGGCGGCGCGAACAGGATCTCGGTGACGGAGCGCGGAACGGCCTTCGGGTACGGTCGCTGGGTGGTGGACATGCGGAGCTTCGAGCTGATGCGGGAGGCGTGCGGCTGCCCGGCGCTGTTCGACGCCACCCACTCGGTGCAGCTCCCCGGCGGCGGGGGGGCGGAGAGCGGCGGCGAGCCGCGCTTCATCCCCCACCTGGCCCGGGGGGCGGTGGCGGCGGGGGCCGACGGGCTCTACCTGGAGATCCATCCCGATCCGTCGTCCGCGCCGTCCGACGGTGCCAACATGCTGCCCATGGACGGGCTCGAGCCGCTGCTGACCGCGCTCCTGAGGATCCTGGAGGCCCGGGAGGGCGACCGGGAGGCCGAGGTAGGGGGCACCGCATGATCGATCCGTCGCTGGCCTCGCGGGTGCGTCTGCTGGTCCTGGACGCCGACGGCGTCCTCACCGACGGGGGCATCTATGTGGCCGACGGGGTGGACGGCGATCCCTTCCAGCTCCGCCGCTTCCACGTCCGCGACGGGCTGGCGGTCCACCTCCTGCGCCAGGCCGGGATCGAGCCGGTCATCGTGTCCGGGCGCGACTCGCCGGCCCTGCGGGAGCGGGCACGTGAGCTGGAGATCGACGAGGTCCACCAGGTGACGCCCTGGGAGAAGGTGCCCGTCGTGGACGATCTCCTGGAGGCCCGCGGTCACACCTGGGAGAACGCCGCCTGCCTGGCGGACGACCTGGCCGACGCCGCGGTGCTGGAGCGGGTGGCGCTCCCGGCAGCCGTGGCGGACGCCGTGCCCGAGATCCGGGCCCGGGCCGACTGGACGGGGGAGGTGCCCGGTGGCCACGGGGCGGTGCGGGAGTTCGTGGAGGCCCTCCTGCGGGCCCGTGGCCAGTGGGACGACGTGGTGCAGGATTTCGTCGAATGGGCGCGGAGCGGGGGCGAATCGTGAGCGAGGCGTCCGTCCTGGAGAGGGGACGGCAGGTCCTGGAGCTGGAGGGCCGGGCCGTCCTGGACCTGGTCGACCGCCTGGACGCCTCCTTCGTCGAGGCCGTGCGTCGGGTGCTCGAGGTCGAGGGACGGGTGATCGTCTCCGGCATCGGAAAGTCGGGCGTCGTGGCCAGGAAGATCGCCTCCACCCTGGCGTCCACCGGCACGCCCGCGCTCTTCCTCCATCCCGCCGAGGGCGCCCACGGGGACCTCGGCCTCCTCATGAGGGGGGACCTCCTCATCGCCGTCTCCAAGAGCGGCGAGACCGAGGAGCTGGCCGACCTCATGCCGGCGGTCAAGCGGCTCGAGATCCCGGTCGTGGTCCTCACGGGGAGCTCGGACTCCACCCTGGGCCGCCACGCCGACGTGCTGCTCGACGCCGCGGTGTCCGAGGAGGCGTGCCCCATGGACCTGGCTCCGACGGCCAGCAGCACCGCCGCCCTGGCCATGGGCGACGCCCTGGCCATGGCCGTCCTGGACGAGCGTGGCTTCGGCCCCGACGACTTCGCTCGCCTCCATCCCAGCGGGTCGCTGGGACGCAAGCTGCTGTGGCGGGTGGAGGACGTCATGCTGGAGGACCCGTCCGAAGTGCCGGGCGTGGGGCCGGACGCGCCCCTGGCCGAGGCCATGCGACAGATCGCCCACCTGCGTGGGACCGTGCCGGTGGTGGACGGGGACGACCGCGTCGTGGGGGTCGTCACGGCCGGGGACCTGACGCGCTACGCGGAGGATCACCCCGATTTCCTGGAGCGGCCCACCCGGGAGGCGATGACCTCCTCGCCGGAGCTGGCGTCGCCCGACGGGCTGGCCGTCGAGGCCGTGCACGTGATGGAGGCGAAGGGCATCATGGCGTTGCCGGTGGTGGACGACGACGAGCGCCTGGTGGGGATCGTCCACCTGCACGACCTGCTCCGAGCGGGCGTCACGTGAGACGGATCTCGGCCGTCCTCCTGCTGGCGGCCGCAGCCGCGGGGTGCGGGGAGGAGTCGGCCCCGGAGCCGGCCGGCCCGCAGTTCCAGCAGCTGGAGGCGGACCAGGTCATGGTGGAGGTGGAGCATTACATGACGCGCGAAGGCGTCCGTCGGGCCCACCTGCAGGCCGACACGGTGTACTTCCTAGACGAGGGAGCCACGGCCCACCTTCGGCACTTCACGGTGGACTTCTTCGGCGAGGCGGGGGCGACGACGTCCGTGCTCAGCGCACGGGACGGCAGGTACCGCCTGCAGACCGGCGACATGGAGGCCACCGAAGACGTGCGGGTCGTGGACGAGGACGAGTCCCAGCGGCTGTTCACCGAGCGCCTGATCTACGACTCGGAGACGGGCCGGCTTCGCAGCGACGTGGAGTTCGTGATGGTCCAGGGCAGGGACACGATCCGCGGGATCGGCTTCGTCACCGATCCGGGCCTCGATTCGCTGACGATCCAGCGTCCCGGCGCGGTGCTTCCGCCGACCGACACGGCCGGAGCAGGGGGGCGACCCGATGCCGGGGTCCCCGACACCGTGCAACCGGAGAGCCGGCCCGACACGGCCGACGACGACGCGCGGGCGGGGGGGGCGGCCGGGACGACCGGATCCGCCCAGGTCCATCGGTCGGGCTGACGTGCCCCGTACGGCCCGACGCGCGGGGGCCACGACCGTGGCCGGGATGGCGTTGCTCGGCTCGCTGGTCCTTTCGGCCGGGGCGAGCGCGCAGCAGGGGGCGGAAGGGCGCGCGTGCACCCTGGTGCTGGAGCCCGCCACCGACTCCACGCGGAGCGTCCGGATCCAGGTGGAGACGAACCGCTACGTCACCCACGTGGGCAACGGGCTGCTGGCCACCTGCGGCGACGCCAGGATGAACTCGGACAGCGCGGTGAGCTACGGGGGCGAGCAGCGGGTGCGGATGATCGGATCGGTGGACTACCGCGACTCGGTGCGGACGCTGACCGCCGACACGTTGACCTACTTCCAGGCCGAGGACCGGGTCCTGGCCGTGGGCGACGTGGTCCTCGTGCGCCGGGCCAGCGGCTCCCGCCTCGCCGGGCCGCGGGTGGAGTTCCAGCGGGTGAGGTCGCCCGAGGAGCGCCGCACGGTGGCCACCGGCCGGTCGCGGCTGGAGGTCTACTCCGATTCCGCCCCACGGGACACGGCGGCCGGGGACACCGCCTCGCCCGCGGTGGTGGACGCCGACCGGATCGTCATGCTCGGGGAGCGAGAGGTCCGCACCTGGGGGGACGTCAGGATTCGCCGCTCCGGAGCGGACGCCCGGGCCGACAGCGCCTTCTTCCGTACGGAGGCGGGCGCCGGCCGGCTGATGGGCTCGCCCCGGGTGGAGGGGGAGACGTTCACGCTGACGGGGGACACCATCTTCACGGGGTTCGAGGAGGGGGAGCTTCGCGACGTGGAATCGGTCGGCGAGGCCCGGGCCACCGGGGAGGACTTCGACCTCTACTCGGAACGGATCCGGGGGCGGATGAGGGCGGAGGAGCTGGACCGGCTGTGGGCCTACGGCGCCGGGCGAGCGGTGGCCGTGTCGCCCCCCTACCGCCTGGCCGCCGATTCCCTCGATACCGCCTTCGCCGCAGGGGAGATGGACACCCTGTACGCGGTGGGGTCCGCCCGAGCGCTGGAGATCGGCGATCGACCGGCGGAAGATCCCCGCTCCGCCATCTCCCTGACGCCGGGCGAGCAGAGCTGGATCACCGGCGACTCGCTGGTCTTCTCCTTCGCCCGCCGGACGGCCGCTGCCCCGGTCGGCGGGGCCGACGGTGCGGCCGAGCCCGAGGCGGAGGCCCCTCCCGACAGCGTGGCGGCGGTCCCGGCGGGGGACGAGGGGACGGACGAGGCCGACGGACCGGCGGGTGAGCGGGAGACCCGCCTCGAGCGGGTCCGGGCGGCCGGCGACGCCCGGGCCTACCACGTTCTGAGAGGAGCGGACGACGACGGGGCGCCAGCCCGTGACTACCAGCTGGCCCGGGTCATCGAGATCTTCTTCGAGGACGGTGAGGTGGCACGCGTCGAGGGCCAGCAGGCCGTGGGCATCCACCTGGATCCCATGGAGAGTGCGGACCGACCGGCGCCCACGCCGCCCGCCGACACGACGGAGGGGGGACGGCCCCCGGTCGACGCCCCGCCCGACACCGCGGGCGAGGCGCCCCCGGACACGTCAGGCGAAGCGACGCCGGATACGACGCGATACGAGCGGCCGAACTCGCCGGGCGGGGGCGACGTGTCCCCGGAGGGGAGGGGCGACGTGTCCCCGGAGGGCGGGGAGCGGTCGTGACCGACGAGTTCCCTGAGGTGGAGATCGAGGGGCACCCGGAGGCCGAGGCCGAGGAGCCGTACCGGCCGGCGGGTCCCGGTGCGGACGAGCGGCCGCCGGCCAGGGCGGAAGGGCAGGGAAGCGTCCTGCGGGCGGAAGGCTTGGTCAAGGCCTTCAAGAAGCGCCGGGTCGTGGACGAAGTGGACCTGAGCCTGGGACAGGGCGAGATCGTGGGGCTCCTGGGACCGAACGGGGCCGGAAAGACCACCACCTTCTACATGATCGTCGGCCTCCTGCCGGCCGACCAGGGCCGGGTCTTCCTCGACGATCGTGAGCTCACCGACGTCCCCATGTACCGGCGGGCCCGGGAGGGCATCGGCTACCTTTCCCAGGAGCCGTCCATCTTCCGGAAGCTGACCGTGGAGGAGAACGTCATGGCCATCCTGGAGACGCTGGACCTCTCCAGGGAGGAGCGACGGGAGCGGCTCGAGGACCTGCTGGACGAACTCTCCATCAAGCACCTGCGGGACAGCAAGGCCTACGCTCTCTCCGGCGGCGAGCGGCGTCGCCTCGAGATCACCCGTGCCCTGGTCACCTCGCCCAAGTTCATGCTCCTCGACGAGCCCTTCGCCGGCGTCGACCCCATCGCGGTGGATGACATCCAGCGGATCGTGGCGGAGCTGCGCGACCGTGGGCTCGGCGTCCTCATCACCGACCACAACGTCCGGGAGACCCTCTCCATCACCGACCGGGCCTACATCATGTTCAACGGACGGATCCACATCGAGGGACCCGCCGAAGCGCTGGTGAACGACCCCCAGGCTCGGAAGATGTACCTGGGACAGGACTTCCGCCTCTAGAGCCCCCGTCCCCCGGACGAGGGGAACCCGCGAAGAGCCCGGCGCCATCCACCTTTCCGGCGTCGGCCCGGCCTCTGATGTGCCTCTTTGCCCGGCATGGCATATATTTTGTGCAACGGAGGCCGAATCCGGGTGTAGGGTGTGATCCGGCCCGCCGGGAATCCGCTCCGCGGCTCGTCCGAGACGCTCATCGAGGAGGAGGAACAGCACTCCGACCATGGCTCAGATGAAGAGCGGTCTCTCCCAAGAGACCAGCATGAAGCAGGAGATGAAGGTAAATCCTCGCCTGTACCAGGCGATGGACCTCCTGTACATGCCCCTCCTGGACCTGCAGCAGCACCTGAAGCAGGAGCTGACCGCCAATCCCTTCCTGGAGCTGGTGGAGCCGGGCGAGGAGGAGCTCGAGGAGCTGGACGAGCTGGAGGACGAGCTCGACGACGAGATCGACTGGGAGGAGATCCTCCTGGACGGCTTCGACGCCGGGGGACGGAAGGCCGAGTTCGAGGAGAAGGAGATCTACCGCCCCACCCCGTCCACCAGCGAGGACCTCTGGGACCACCTTCGGGACCAGCTCAAGCTGCAGCGCATCACGCCGCGCCAGCACCTCCTGGGTGAGGAGTTCATCGGCAACATCGACCGCGACGGGTTCCTCACCTGCTCGGTGGAGGAGGTCGTGGAGGGTGTCAACGACTTCCTGGCGGACACGGACAACGAGGCCTGGGCGGACACCGAGCCCTTCAGCCTGGCGGAGGGTGAGCGGATGCTGGAGCTGGTGCAGACCTTCGAGCCCGCCGGGATCGGCGCCCGGGACCTGCGGGAGTCGCTGATGCTCCAGCTCGAGAGCCGTGAGGAGACGGAGACGCTGGCGTACCGCATCGTCCGGGATCACTTCGAGGAGCTGGTCAATCACCGCTGGAGCGAGCTCTCCAAGGAGCACGGCATCTCGCCCCAGGAGGTCCAGGCGGCGGCCGATCACGTGGCCAAGCTGGACCCGAAGCCGGGCCTGACCCACTCGGACGAGCAGGACGACTACGTCACCCCCGACCTGATCGTCGACAAGATCGACGGCGACTACTACGTCTTCCACAACGACACGTCGCTGCCGCGCCTCAAGCTGTCCCGGGCCTACAAGGAGGTCGCCAAGGACAAGAACAAGTTCAAGGGCGACAACAAGGCCTTCATCTCCAAGAAGCTGAACAGCGCCCAGTGGATGATCCAGGCGATCGAGCAGCGCCGGCAGACGATGCTGAAGGTGATGAACTTCATCGTGGACCGTCAGCGCGAGTTCTTCGAGAAGGGGGTGGAGCACCTCAAGCCCCTGACGCTGCGTGAGGTGGCCGAGCACATCGACATGCACGAGTCCACGGTCTCGCGGGTGACGAACGAGAAGTACGCCCAGACCCCTCGGGGCGTGCTCTCCCTGAAGTTCTTCTTCTCCAGCGGGCTGTCGACGGACTACGGGGAGGAGGTTTCCGCCCGAGGCGTGCGGGCCAAGATCGAGAAGCTGGTGGAGGAGGAGGACTCCCACGATCCGCTCACCGACCAGGCCATCGTGGACAAGCTGGAGGAGGACGGCGTCCAGATCGCGCGCCGCACGGTGGCCAAGTACCGCGACCAGCTGGGGATCCTCTCCGCCCGGATGCGCAAGAGGGTATGAGCGGGGCGGGCTCCCCGCCGTCGACCCGGCCGGGGGCGCCTCCCGGGGCGGCCGACCCCGGACCCCGGATCTCGGTCCTCGTTCCCGCCTACGACGAAGCCCCCAACATGCCGGACCTGTTCCGGGAGATGGCCGGGGTCCTGCGGCGCGACGACCTGGACGCCGAGGTGGTCCTGGTGGACGACGGCTCGTCCGACGGGACCCTGGAGGCCGCCCGGGACGCGGCCCGAGCGGCGGGCCTGGAGGAGCGGGTCCGCCTGCTGCGCCACCGCAGGAACCGGGGCAAGACCGAGGCGATGCTGACGGCCGCCCACGCCGCCTCGGGCGACCTCCTCGTGCTCTTCGACGCCGACCTCCAGCACGCCCCGGAGGAGATTCCCCGCTTCGTGGAGCAGCTGGAGCGGGGCTTCGACGTGGTCGCCGGCCGCAAGGTGGGCCGGCGCTACTCGAAGCGATTCGTCTCGACCGTCTACAACTGGCTGGCGCGCAAGATCTTCGGCGTCCCGGTCCACGACCTGAACGCGATGAAGGCCTTCCGGCGAGAGGTGCTGGAGGAGGTGCGGCTCCGCCACGACTGGCACCGCTTCTTCGTGGTGCTGGCCTGGGCCCGGGGCTTCAGCGTCACCGAGATCGACGTGGAGCTGCTGCCCCGGCGTCACGGGGAGTCGAAGTACCGGGGCCAGGGACGCATCCTGGTGGGCACGCTGGACCTGATCTCCGTCTGGTTCCAGCTCCTGTTCAGCCGGAAGCCGATGCTGCTGTTCGGCGTCTCCGGGCTGGGCCTGTTCGCCCTGGGGGGCGTCGTCGGGCTCGTGGCGGTCTACCTCCGATTCGTGCTGCAGCAGGGCTACCGTCCCCTCCTCAACCTCGTGCTGCTGCTGGTGGTCGTGGGGCTCCTCCTCTTCGCCGTCGGCTTCCTGGCCGAGCTCCTGGCCTCGGTCCGGGCCGAGGTGGAGGAGCTCCGCCATCGGGTCGACCGGGAGATCGGCGGTCGAAGCTCGACGGGTGGGGACGAGGGCTCCGACGGCGGGTCCGGAGGATGAGGGCCGACCGGGCGGCATGACCGAGGGGAGGCTCACCGGGGAGGAAGTCTCCACGGCCTGGGGGTGGCCGGTCCGGCGGTGGATCCTCCTGGCCGGCGCCCTCCACGTGGTCGTGGGCCTCCTCCTCTACGATCCCACCCTCTTCACCGGCGGGGACAACGCCGGCTACATGATCCTGGGGGAGGCCCTGCGCACCGGCGAGGGCTACCGGGACCTCCACCTGCCGGGCTCCCCGGTCCACACGAAGTATCCTCCCCTCTACCCGGCGCTGCTGGCGGTGCTGGGGTGGGCCGGGGGGCTCCAGCTCTTCAAGCTGGCCTCCCTGGCCCTGACCAGCGGCGCCGTGCTGGTGGTCGGGTTCCTGGGGCGACGGTGGTTGGGACCGCGTCTGGGGATCGCGGCGGCCCTCCTCGTCGCGGTCAACCCGGTGCTCGTCTCCTATTCCCACTGGGTCCTCTCGGAAGCTCCCTTCGTCTTCCTCGTCCTCCTCTCCCTGTACGCCTTCGAGCGGAGCCGGCCGTCTTCCGAGCCCGATCCGGCCGGCTCGCCCCGCCGCGGCTCCCGGGACGCCTGGAGCTGGACGGCCCTGGCCGCCGCCGTGGGCGCCTTCCTGACCCGGACGGCGGGCCTTCCCCTCCTGGCGGCGGCGGTGCTCCATCCGGCCCTCGCCCGCCGGTGGCGCCGTGCGGGGTGGCATCTGGCGGCGGCGGTGACGGCGGCGGCCGGGTGGGCCGTGTTCCAGCGGCTCGGGGCCCCCGACCAGGCGGGTTACCTGTCGGAGCTCCTCATGGTGAACCCCTACGATCCCGAGGCGGGACGCGTCGGCGCGGCGGGGCTCTTCGGCCGGACGGCGGAGAACTTCTGGCGCTACGCCTCCGAGGTGCTGCCGCTTTCGGTGACGGGAGGACGGGGGGACGCCGGGGGCGCCGGAACCCTGGCCGGCGCGGGAGGGCTCCTCCTGGCGGGCTTCGCGGCCGCCGGCTGGCTGCGCCGGAGCCTGGAGGGGCTGGGTCCGTCCGAGCTGTTCCTGTTCCTGTACCTGGGCCTGATCTGCGCCTGGCCGTCGGTGTGGACCGACCGGCGGTTCCTGTTGCCGGCCCTCCCCCTGCTGCTGCTGTACGGCCTGGAGGGCGGGCGTCTCGCAGGCCGGGCCCTGGTGGGGGGGCAGGTGCGGGGGCAGGACGGGGGGGAGGGCTGGCGGAGCCTGGCCCGGGCGGGCGTGCCCGGGTTGCTGGCGGCGGCCCTCCTGGTGCCCGGGCTGCTGGACGCCGCCCGCTCGGCGCCGGACCGCATGAGGTGTCTGGCCGGCTGGCGGAGCGGGTCGCCGTGCGTCCCGCCGGCCTACGCCCGCTTCTACGCAGCGGCCGAGTGGGTGGAGGGGAACACCGCCGGGGACGCGGTGGTCGTGAACCGGAAGCCGCGCCTCTTCTACTGGCTCTCCGGGCGGCAGGGGGACCTCTATCCCTATTCCTCGGAGCCGTCGGTGGTGCTGGAGGCCATCGAGGCGATGGGGGCGGAGTACGTCGTCGTCGACGCGATCTCGGGGACCACGGCCCGCTACCTGGTGCCGGCGATCGAGGCCCATCCCTCGCGCTTCGTGGTCCTCCACCGCGAGGAGGGTCCTCCCACCTGGGTCCTCCGGTTCCGCCGGGAGCCCGGCACGGCCCGGGCCGGGCCGCCCGAGCCGGGAGCCCGCCGGGCGGGGCGAGGGACCCCGTGAGGGTCGTCCACGTGGCGACGGCCTTCCCCCGCGACGGGGAGGACGTCATCACCCCCTGGCTGGTGGAGATGATCCGGCGGTCCCGGGAGCGGGGGATCGAGGCCGAGGTGCTGACCTCCTCCTACCGGGGCTCGGGGGACCACCGGCTGTCCGGCATCCCGGTGCGCCGCTTCCGGTACGCCCCGTCCGCCTGGGAGACGCTCACCCACGACGAGACGGCTCCCGACCGGGTGCGGCGCTCACCCCTCCACGCGGCCCTGGTCCCCCTCTACCTGGCCGGCGGGTGCGCCGCCGCCTGGCGGATGGGCCGGGACGCGCCGGACCTGGTCCACGTCCACTGGCCCGTGCCCCACGCGCTGTTCGGGGCGGCCATGCGGACCGCGTCGAGCGGGCGGACGGCCCTGGTGTGCAGCTACTACGCGGTGGAGGTGAACTGGGTGCTCCACCGGATGCGCTGGCTCCGGCCCTTCCTCCGGTGGTCGGCCAGGACGGCCGACGCCGTCACGGCCATCTCCACGTCGACGGCCGACGCCGTCCGGAAGGTGTCCGGACGCGACCCCAGGATCGTCCCGTTCGCCGCCGCGCTGGGGGAGGAGGAGGCGACGGGTCCGGGCGGGACGGGCCGGGTTCCCCTCGCGTCGTCGGGTCCCCTCCGGCTGCTCTTCGTGGGGAGGCTGGTGGAGCGGAAGGGGATCGAGGTGCTGGTGCGGGCCCTGCCGCGCCTCCTGGAGGAACGGGACGTCCGGCTCACCGTCGTGGGCGAGGGCGAGCGGGAGGCGTCCCTTCGGGCGACCGCCCGCGACGCCGGGGTGGAGGATCGGGTGGAATTCACCGGGTTCGTGTCCCGGGAGGAGCTGTCGCGGCGATACGCCTCGTGCGACATGTTCGTGCTCCCCGCCGTGGTGGACCGGAAGGGCGACACCGAGGGGCTCGGCGTGGTCCTGCTGGAGGCGCTCCGGCACGAGCGTCCCGTCGTGGCCAGCCGCGCGGGCGGGATCACCGACATCGTGGAGGACGGCCGGACGGGCTGGCTCGTCCCGCCGGGGGACCCGGCCGCGCTGGCCCGGCGGATCCTGGACGTGGCCGGGCGCCCCGACGACGCGCGCCGGGTGGCCCGCCGGGGAAGGGAGGTGGTGGAGGAGCGCTTCGGCTGGGAGCGGATCCTGGAGGGGCTCGGCGCCGCCTACCGGGAAGCCCGGGAAGCCCGTCGGTCGGCCCGGAGAGCGGACGGCGCGCAGGGACGGGAGGACGACGCGGCATGACCGGGGACGACCGGTACGAGGCGTGGGTGGCGTCGGAGGCCTACCGGCGCGAGCGTCCGGAGAAGGCCCGCGTGATCCACCGGCTGTGCCGCGAGGAGCTGCGGGCGGCGGACCGGATCGCGGACCTGGGGTCCGGTACGGGAATCATCAAGAAGGAGCTCGAGACGATCACGGGCAAGACCATCACCGGCATAGAGTTGGACACGTCCTTCGTCGAGACGCGGGAGCGGACGGCGGCGGGCGACGTGACCCGTCTGCCCCTGGCCGACGGCGTGCTCGACTTCGCCATCCTGAACCACCTGTACGAGCACGTGGGGGATCAGCCGGCGCTCTTCCGTGAAGTCCACCGGGTGCTCACTCCCGGAGGCGCGGCTTACGTGTCCGCAGGGAACCGGCTCATGGTCATGGAGCCCCATTACCGCCTCCCCTTCCTGAGCTGGCTGCCCCGGCCGCTGGCGGACCGCTACCTGAGGTGGACGGGGCGGGGAAGGGCCTACCGCGGGATCCGCTTCCGCACCCGGGGCGAGCTCGTTCGGATGATCCGGGACGCCGGGCTCCGGATCGAGGACCGGACCCGCCGGGCGCTGGACGACATGCTCGAGGAGGCGTGGGGACCGGGATGGAGCGTCCTCTGGCGGACGATGCGCGGCCTGCCCGATCCCCTGGTGGAGGCCGGGCTGCGGTGGCTGTCCCCCCAGTGGTTCCTCCTCCTCCGCAGGCCCGCCGACCGCTCCCTGGCCGCCGGGGCGTCGTCGGACGGACGGGCGGCCGCGGGCCGGGAGGCGCGAACGTGATCGGGGGCGAGCGGCTGCGGGAGCTCGGTCGCCGGGGGCCGTCCCTCGGGGTGGTCACGGCGTCGTGCGCCGTGCTGGCGGCGCTCTTCTTCGCGGAGTTCGTCTTCCAGCCGGGCCGCATGCTCTTCGGCACGGACATGCTGGACCAGGCCTATCAGCTACGGGCCTTCGGCGTGGAGGAGGTCCGATCCGGGCACGGACTGCCGCTGTGGAACCCCTTCGTCTACGGCGGGCTGCCGTACCTGGCCGTCCTGCCGGGGCCGGCCTTCTACCCGACCAGCCTCCTGTACCTGGTCCTGCCGCTCTTCCGGGCCATCGGCTGGACCTTCGTCCTCCACACGGCCCTGGCCGGGGTGCTGGGCTACGCGGCGGGCCGGGCGTTCCGGCTCCGGCGGTGGGCAGCGGCGACGGTGGGGGTGGCCTTCATGTTCACCGGTTACGTCGTCTCCCACCTCTACGGCGGGCACGACGGCCGGATGTTCGCGATGATGCTCATCCCGGGCGTCTTCGCCTGTGCCGAGCGGGGGCTGCAGGACGACGAGGCGGGCTGGTTCCTGGCCATGGGCCTGCTGGTCGCGCTCCAGATCTTCACGCCTCACACCCAGCTCATGTACTTCTCCTCGCTGGCGGTGAGCCTCTACGTCGCCTGGCGCCTGGGGCTCCGGGCGATGGAGGGCCGGGACGAACGGGCCGCGGCCCTCCGCACGGGCGGCTGGTTCGCCCTGGGTTTCCTGGCGGCCGCCCTGCTGGGCGCGGTCCAGCTGCTGCCGACCCTGGGCCTCCTGGACGACGCCGTCCGCGGGGCGGGGCAGGGCGGCTACGAGTTCGCCGCCTCCTGGGCACTCCCGCCCCAGGAGCTGACGGCCTTCTTCCTCCCCGACCTCGTGGGATCCCTGCAGGAGCATTACTGGGGCTCCAACTCCTTCAAGCTCCACACGGAGTACCTGGGCGCGGTCACGCTGGCCCTGGCGTCCGTCGGCTTCCTGACGCCCCGGGGCGACCGCAGGATCTGGTTCCTCTCCGGGGCCACGCTCCTGGGGATCGCCTTCTCGCTGGGCGATGCCACCCCGGTCCATCGGATCGCCTACGAGATCGTCCCGATGATCGACCGGTTCCGGGCGCCCAACATGATGACCGGGCCCGTGGCCTTCTTCGTGGCGCTGGCGGCCGGCTTCGGGGTCCAGCGGGTGCTGGAGGCCCGGGAGGCCGGGGCGTCGGACGACCCGGGCCCGGGCGGCTCGGAGCGGCAGGCGAGGGACGGGGCGGCGCGGGGCGTCCCGATCCGGTGGCCCGCGGTGTGGGCGTTCGCCGCCCCCTTTCTCCTGCTGGCGGCGTGGGCGGCCTTCTCCCCGGAGGGCCTGCAGCGCTGGGTCCGAAACGCCTGGTACCCGGCCGGCTGGCCCCGCCAGCCGTCGGCCGAGCTGGCCGGGATGCTCCGGACGACGGGGGCGCTGGTGGCGCTCCTGTGGGCCGGGAGCCTGGCGACGCTGCAGGCCGTCGAGCGCCGACGTCTCCCGCGCTGGATGCTGGGCGGCGTGCTGGTGCTCCTGATCTTCGACCTGTGGCGGGTGGACGCCCGGTATCTGGAGACCGTGGACCCGGACCGTGTCTTCCGCGCCGACCCGGTGGTGGAGCGGATGCGGTCGGATCTCCGGCCCGGCGAGCGGGTCTGGCAGCTGGAGAACAGCTACGGGGCCAACGAGCTCATGTACTGGGGCATCCCGTCGGTCACCGGGAGCCAGAACTTCCGGCTGGCCTGGTACGACCGGCTCACGGGAGGCGTGGGGCACCGGGCGCTCCTGGAGAGCCCGGTGGTGTGGCCGCTCCTGGACCTCCGCTACGTGACGACCCGCTCCCGGGTGCAGACCGGCCTCCTCGAGGAGGTGACCCGGCACGAGGGCACCACGCTGTACGAGGTCGTCCCGAACCTCCCCCACGCCTTCTTCCCCCGCCGGGTGGAGGGCGTCGAGGGGCTGGACGAGGCGGTGCGACGGACGCGCGGGCTCGACGATCCGGCCGCGGCGGCGGTGGTCCGGACGCCGGCGACCGGGGAGCTGCCCTCCGCCGGGCGGGGCACGGCCCGTCTCGAGACCTGGCGGCCCGACGAGGTGGTCCTGGACGTGGAGGCGGCGCGGGGAGGCCTCCTCTTCGTCAGCGAGGTCTGGCATCCGGGCTGGCGGGCCACGGTGGACGGCGAGGAGGTGCCGATCCACCGGACCAACGCCGCCTTCCGCGGCGTCGAGGTGCCGGAGGGCCGGCACGAGGTGCGGATGACCTACGGATCGACGACGCTGTGGATCGGCGGTGCCGCCTCGGGGCTGGCGCTCCTGCTGGTCCTGGGCGGGATGGCCTGGCGGATCCGCCGCGGACGGATGACGCTGGACGCCGGGGCCGGGGAGGCGGAATGAGAGGAGGGGCGGACCGGTGAGCCGCCGGTGGCGTCGGCTCCTCGTCGTCCTCTTCCTGGGGGCGGCCCTCGTCTTCGTCGGCGTCGCCCTGGCGGAGCGCTGGGAGGAGCTGCGGGCCATCCGCTCGCAGGTCGGCGGTTTCGGGTGGCGTCTGGCCCCCGGCTGGCTGGCGGCCTCGCTGGTCGTGGCGACCGTGAACCTCTTCTGGATGGCCGGCGTCTGGGTCTATCTCTACCGCTCCGGGGGCGGCGGGCTGGGCTACCCCCGGGGCGTCCGCGTGTGGATGGCGACCAACCTGGGCCGCTACATCCCCGGCAAGGTGTGGCAGATTTCCGGCCTGGCGGTCCACCTCCGGCAGACGGGCGAGTCCGGCGCGCTGGCGCTGGGATCGGCGCTGGCCTTCCAGGTCGTCACTCTCCTCACGGGGCTGGCCGCCGGCCTGGCCGTCGTCGGCGCCCGCCCGGGCGTCCTGCCCGGGGGCTCGGCCCTCACGGCCGCCCTCGTGGTCGTCGCCCTCCTGGCCCTCCTCCACCCGTCGGTGGTGGGGAAGGGGATGGAGCTCACCGGCCGGCTCCTTCGCGAGGAGATCCCCGCCGTCGATCCTCCCGAAGGCCGCGCATTGGCGGCGGCCGCCGTGGGGATGCTGGCCGCCTGGGGCATGTACGGTCTCGGGCTCTGGTGCTTCCTGCGTGGCGTCACGGGGCGGGAGGTGGCCGACCCCGCGGTCCTCACCGGGGTCTTCGCGGCCAGCTACGTGGCGGGCTACCTGGTCCTCGTGGCGCCCGGAGGGCTGGTCGTCCGGGAGGGCGCCATGACGGGTCTCCTGGTGGCCGTGGCTCCGGTGGGAGCGGCCGTGGCGGCGGCGCTGGCAATCCTGGCCCGCGTCTGGGTGACGGCCTCGGAGCTGGCCGGGCTCGGCCTGTCCTTCCTGGTGCCCGGCGTGCCCGGCGAGGTCGAGCCGGAGACCGGGCCGGACCGCCATGAGGCGTCCCGATGACGGGCCCGGGCGCGACGCGGCCGGGAGGGGGAGGCGGGTCCCCCGGGAACGCGACGGGGGAGGGCGAGGGGGCCGTGCCGCCGGAGGAGCGCGGCCGCGGCGAGGGACGGGCCCTGGTCATCATGCCCACCTACAACGAGGTCGAGAACCTGGGGAAGATCGTCCCCGAGGTGCTGAACCGGGACCGGAGGATCGACGTCCTGGTGGTGGACGACGGCTCCCCGGACGGCACCGGCGAGCTCGCCGACGAGATCGCCTCGCGCGAGGAGCGGGTCCGGGTGCTGCATCGGGGCGGGAAGCTGGGACTGGGGTCGGCGTACCTGACCGGCTTCCGCTGGGGGCTCGATCGGAGCTACCGGTGGCTCCTGGAGATGGACGCGGACTTCTCACACGACCCCGAGTTCCTGCCGGACCTCCTGGAGGCCGTGCGGGAAGCCCACGTGGTGGCCGGGTCCCGCTACCTGAAGGGGGTGAACGTCGTCAACTGGCCCATGTCCCGTCTCCTCCTCAGCTACTACGCGAACAAGTACGCCCGATGGGTCACCGGACTCCCGGTGACGGACGCCACCAGCGGCTTCAAGTGCTTCCGCCGGGAGGTCCTCGAGGCCATCGACTTCTCGCGCGTCACCTCTACCGGCTACGCCTTCCAGATCGAGATGAGCTTCCGGGCCTGGAAGAAGGGGTTCCGGGTGAAGGAGGTACCCATCGTTTTCGTCGACCGGGACGTCGGAGAGAGCAAGATGTCCGGTGCCATCGTCCGGGAAGCGGTGTGGAAGGTGTGGGCCCTGAGGCTGAAATCGCTCCTGGGACGCCTCTGAGGGCGGATCTCCGATGGTTCGAGCGGAAAGCCGGGCGTTCTGAAGGCGGAATCCGGACCCGGAAAGCGTCTGAGCCGGGCGAGAGAGGGACGATGGGGGGTGGAATAGGGGATTGGAGCGGTGGGAGTCCGGCGGCCGAGAGGAGGAAAGAGAGCCGTGCTGCCGGCCGCTAGTTTACATAATGTATATTATGTGCCATGTGGACAACTCGGGGGAAAACCCACTATCGAGGCTCCTCTCCGGGCATCCTGTCGACATCCTGCGGGCCGCCGCACCCCGGCAGCCCACCTGAGAGCTCCGCTCAGCCGCCCGCCGCCGTGTCCCTCGCCGACGTGGCCGCGTTCCCTCCGTCGGTGGCCAGACGGGCCTCTACTTCCCCGAGCCGCACGGCGTAGAGCTCGCCCGCCTCCGTGCCCGACGCCTCTTCGGCCAGCCGCCGGTAGATGTCCCGAGCCTCCTCGAGGCGGCCCGTCGCGGCCAGCAGCGACGCCTTGTCGGCTGCGGCGTCGCGACGCTGGAACGAGAAGCGCGCCTCCTGCGCCAGCCCGTCGAGGGTCGTGATCGCCGCCGCGCTGTCCCCCGCCGCCGTCTGGGCGTCCGCCAGGAGCGACCGGGCAGCGAAACCGGTGGGCGTGTCGGGACGGGTGCCGTCGACCACGGGCCGGATGGCCTCCACGGCCTGCGAGGGGCGTCTCTCGCCGATCTGCTGTCGTGCCAGGAGGATCCGGGCCTCCCGGGCGGACGACGTGCCGTCGAAGCGCTGCAGGAAGGCCTGCAGGCTGTCCGTCACGGCGAGGGCCGGAGCCCCCTGCCGGGCCTGCTGGGCGATCCGGGTCTGGAGCGTCGAGAGCTCCGCCGAGGCCCGTTCCTCCAGGTTCTGCTGATAGCTGCGCCAGTAGAGGGCCCCGCCCACGGCCACGACGACGAGCACCGTGACGAGGACCAGCACCCCGGTGTTCGCCTGTGCCCAGGCGATGAATCGGTTCAGGGCGCGTATGAACGCGTCCTCGTGGTCCGAGGGTCCGGACGGCCCCTTCCCGGGTCGTGCTACAGCCCCCGGCATCGCGCCCCCCTCCCGGTCCTCGTGCAAATTCGTAGATAGAAGATCATATCGTAGCCAATGACAACAAGTTGTAGTCGCTAAGCGATTGTCGTCCGTTCAGCTCTTCCAGCTCCACCAGCACCGCCATGCCCGTGACCCGGGCCCCGACCTCCTCCAGGAGGCCGGCGGCCGCCCGGAGGGTCCCGCCGGTGGCGAGGAGATCGTCGACCAGGACGACCTCGCTCCCGGTCGGCACCGCGTCGACCTGGAGCTCCAGCTCGGCGGTGCCGTATTCCAGGTCGTAGCGGCGCGTGGCGGTCCGTCCGGGAAGCTTCCCCTCCTTGCGGATGGGAGCCAGCGGGACCCCCAGGCGGTCGGCCAGCGGCGCGCCCAGCAGGAAGCCCCGGGACTCCACGGCGGCGATCCAGCCCGCCCCCCATCCCTCCGCGGCCTCCGTCAGCCGGGCCAGCACCTCATCGTACAGGTCCGGATCCCCGAAGATCGGGAACACGTCCCGGAACCGGACCCCTTCCCGGGGGAAGTCGTCGTAGGCGCGCACGGCCGCCGCGATCCGGCCTCCCAGCTCGTCCGCCGCCGGCTCCGGGGCCGGCACGTAGACGGTCGACGTCCAGGACCCGGACCCGGCGGGTGGCGCGGGATCGTCCCCGTCGGGACGGGGAACGTAGGGTCCGGAGGCTCGCCAGCTCACGCGCCTTCCCTTCGTGGGTTCCGAGTCTCCGGCCGCCGGGATCCACACCTTCCGGTCGGAGCGGCGATCGGCCCGGCCTCGACCGGGACGAAGCGGGGACAAACGTACCCGGCCCGCGCGCGGTGCGCCAACCGGCTCAGAGGACCCACCGGAGCACCACGAACCCTCCGATGACCAGGAGAGCCAGGAGGAGGCTCAGGAGGTTGAACCAGCGCTCGATGAAGTCCCGTACCTGGCGGCCGAAGAGCCGGAGGAGCCCGGCCACCAGGAAGAAACGGGCTCCCCGGCTGACCGCCGAGATCACAAGGAAGGCCGGGAGGGAGACGCTGAAGCCGCCCGCGGCGATGGTGAAGACCTTGTAGGGAATCGGGGTGAAACCGGCGGCTCCGAGGGCGACGACCAGGTTCTGGCGATACAGCTCCCCGACCCTCGCGTAGACGTCGTGGTATCCGTACAGGTCCAGGATCCACACCCCCACCGAACGGTACAGGGCCGCACCCACCCAGTACCCCAGGACGCCTCCCATCACCGAGCCCAGGGTGCACAGGGCCGCGAACCGGAGGGCCCGACGCGGCTTGCCGAGGGCCATGGGAATGAGCAGGACGTCGGGCGGGACCGGGAAGAACACCGATTCGGCCGCGGCCAGCCCGAACAGGGCGGCCGGCCCGCCCGGCCGGTCGGCCCACGAGAGGACCCAGTCGTAGAGCCGCCGGACCGGGTTCGGCCGCGAGCCGTCGGCTCCCTCCCCCGTCCTCACCAGCCGTCCTCCCCCAGCAGGGGGACGAACCGCGCCGCCTCCACCGTCTCCCGCTCCCAGGAGCCGTCGCCGCGGACGAGGCGGAGCAGCTCCTGGCCCCGCTCGTCCCCCACGGGCAGGAGGAGCCGTCCCCCCTCGGCGAGCTGACGGCGCAGCGCGTCCGGTACCTCGGGGGCCGCCGCACCCACCAGGATGACGTCGAACGGTGCCTCCTCGGGCCATCCCCGGCTCCCGTCCCCGATCCGCACGCTGACGCCCTCCACCTCCAGCTCGGCCAGCGTCCGGTACGCCCGCTCCGCCAGCTCGGAGACCCGCTCGACGGAGTACACTTCCGCACAGAGACGTGCCAGCAGCGCCGTCTGGTAGCCCGATCCCGTCCCCACTTCCAGGACGCGCTCCCCGCCCTGCAGCCGGGCCAGGCTCAGGTGCAGCGCGTGGACGGCGGGTCGCGAGATCGTCTGGCCGTGACCCAGCGGGAGGGCCGTGTCCTCGTAGGCCCGGTGGCGCACGCCTTCGGGGACGAAGAGGTGGCGAGGGACGTCGTCGAACGCATGGAGAACGGCGAGGTCTTCGATCCCGCCCGCCCGGAGCTTCTCCACGAGGCGCCGCCGGTCGCGTCGATAGTCCTCCGGCGCGCTCACCCGCCGGTCTCCAGGTCCCAGGACCGGATCCGTTCCATGAGCTCGAAGTTCGTCAGGTCCAGGTGCAGGGGGGTGACCGACACGTAGCCGGCCTCGATCGCCCGGAAGTCCGAGTCCTCGCGGCCCGACCAGTGGGACTGGCCTCCACCGATCCAGTAGTACTCCCGGCCCTGCGGGTCCTGGCTCCGGGTCAGCGAATCCGAATAGACGCGCCGGCCGAGCGCCGTGACCCGCACTCCCTGGACCCGTTCCGGATCGACGTCGGGAAGGTTCACGTTGAAGAAGGTCTCCTCCGGAAAGCCGTCCCGGCGCAGGAGGGATCCGAGGAGGGACCGGAGGCGGGGGGCGTACCCGTCGAGCCCCTCGTCGCGCTGTCCGACGAAGGAGACGGCGATGGACGGGATTCCGAGGATGGTGGCCTCCATGGCGGCGGCGACCGTACCGGAGTACAGGACGTCCTCGCCCATGTTCGGGCCGTGATTCACACCGGAGAGGACGAAATCCGGCGGTTCCGACAGGAGCCTGCGGACGGCCAGGAGGACGCAGTCGGTGGGCGTGCCGTCCACCACGTACCGGCCCTCCCCGACCCGGCTGGTGCGCAGGGGCCGGTGCATGGTGAGGGAGTGGCTGCTGGCGCTCTGCTGCCGGTCCGGGGCCACGACCACGATATCGCCGAGGCCGCGAGCCGATTCGGTGAGGAGCGAGAGCCCCCGGGCGTGGATGCCGTCGTCGTTGGTGACCAGGAACCGGAGCGGACGCTCGTCGGAGCCCTTCCCTGGCGTCTCCGCCGGGCTCATCCGTCGAGGGTCAGGAGCTCCACCAGCTCATCCGCCTCTTGCCGGAGGTCGCGGATCGTGTGGCGGTCCCAGGCCACCCGGGACGCCCGGGCGAGCTTCCCGTCCCTGCGCAGCTGATCGAGCTTCTCGGCGGCCCCCTCGATGGTGTACTTCTCGGTGTAGAGGAGGTGGCGGAGGAGCTGAATCAGCTTGATCTCCTTGCGCCGGTAGACCCGGTTTCCAGCCTGGTTCTTCGAGGGATTCAGGGGCGAGAACTGGGTCTCCCAGTATCGGAGCACGTGCGGCTTGAGCCCCGTGATCTCGCACACGTCCCCGATGGAGTAGTATTCCTTCGGTGCGATCCGGTCGTCCGCCACGTCAGCTCCAGCGCTCCGGCTTCGGGTCTCGGGCCATGAGCTCCGCGAGGGCCTCCCGGGGCTCGACCTCCTCGAACAGGATGGAGTATATCGCCTGGACGATGGGCATCTCCACCCCGTGCTGCCGTGACAGGTCCCTGGCGGCCCGGGTCGTGGGCACCCCCTCCACCACCTCCTGCACCTCCTGGAGGGCCTCGTCCCGGCTGGCTCCCCTGCCGATCGCCAGGCCGGCCCGGCGATTTCGGCTCAGATCGCTCGTGCAGGTCAGGATCAGATCCCCCGTCCCGGCCAGGCCCGACAGCGTCGTCTCCCGCCCCCCCAGCTCCACCGTGAGCCGCGCCAGCTCCGCCAATCCCCGGGTGATGAGGGCGGCCCGGGCGTTGTTGCCCAGCTCCAGGCCGTCGCTGATCCCCGCCGCCAGGGCGATGACGTTCTTGAGGGAGCCGCCGAGCTCGGTGCCGATCACGTCTCCCTGCGTGTACACCCGGAAGTGCTCGTTCTGGAAGAGCTCCTGGCAGCTGCGGGCCGCCCGGTCATCCTCCGCGGCCGCGGCCACGGCGGTGGGGAGGCCGCGCACCAGCTCGTCCGCGAAGCTCGGGCCGGACAGCACGACGGGACCCCGGAAGGGGACGCCGTCCAGCGTATCCTCCAGCACCTGGCTCATGCGGAGGCCGGTCTCGATCTCGATCCCCTTGGACCCGCTCACCAGCAGGGGCCGCTCCGGAAAGCTCGACGCCGCCTCCCGGAAGACCTCCCGGACCGCGTGCGAGGGGGTCGCCGAGACCACCACCTCCGCACCCTCGAGGGCCCGGTGCATCTCCCCGCTGGCGTCGAGCGACGGCGCCAGCTCGATCCCCCGGAGATACTTCTCGTTGGTGCCCCGGGAGCGGATCTCCTCGGCCACCGCCGGATCGTGGGCCCACACGGTGACGGCGTGGCCGTTCCGGACCAGCACGTGCCCCAGGGCCGTGCCCCAGCTCCCGCCACCGAGGATGCAGACGCTGCGCGGGCTCATGCTTCCCCTTTCTCCTCCCCCCGGACCGACGCGGCTCGAGACGAACGCTCGCGGCCGCCGAAGCTCAGCTCCTCTCCGCGGGCCAGCCGGCTGACGTTGTCACGGTGCGTCCACCAGACGAACAGCGCCAGGGCGGCCGTGAACCCGACGGTCTCCAGCGGGGCGTCCAGGAGCCAGGCGAGCACCGGCAGCCCCGTGGCCGCCGTCAGCGAGGCCATGGAGACCGTGCGGGTGAGGAGGACCATCCCTCCCCACACCAGCGCGCCGGCCGCCGTGGCCACCGGGGCCAGCGCCAGCAGGACACCGGCGGAGGTCGCCACGCCCTTGCCTCCCCGGAACCGGAGGAAGATCGACCACACGTGGCCACCGATGGCCGCCACGCCGTAGGCGAGCGCCAGCTGGGGCGAGCCGGCGCCGTCCCACGCCGGGAACAGCCAGACCGGGACGAAGCCCTTCGCCACGTCGGCCACGATCACGGGGACCGCGTAACGCCAGCCCAGCACCCGGAAGACGTTCGTGCCCCCGAGGTTCCCGCTCCCCCGCTCGCCGAGGTCCACGCCGCCGGCCCTGCCGGCGAGCCAGCTGGAGGGGGTCGAGCCCAGCAGGTACGCGGCCGCCAGGAAGAGCGCGATCCTCATCCTCCGCTTCTCCCCCGCTCCCTGACCTTCATCCGGATCGGCGTCCCCTCGAAGTTCCAGCGCTCCCGGAACCCGTTCTCCAGATAGCGTAGGTAGTGCCCGGCGAGCTCGGAAGGCCGGTTGGCGAAGAGGACGAACAGGGGCGGCTCGACGGCCGCCTGGGTCCCATAGTAGATCCTGACGTCCCCGCTGGTCCCCTGGGGGGGCTGCCGGCGAGCCAGCAGCTCCTGCAGGACCTCGTTCACCTCCGACGTGGGAACGCGTCGCCGGCGGTTCTCCTGCACCTCCAGGGCCAGCTCCAGCCCCTTCCGGACCCGTTTTCCGGTCAGGGCCGACGCCGTCAGGATGGGGACCCGCCGCAGGTAGGCGGCCCGCTCCCTCAGAGCCTCGGCGAAGCTGGCCACCACGTCCGGGCCCTGCTCGTCGACCAGGTCCCATTTGTTGGCGACGAACACCAGCCCACGCCCCTCCTCCCACGCGTCCTGACCGATCCGGAAATCCTGGTTCGACGCCCCCTGCTGGCTGTCCACCAGGAGCAGACACACGTCCGCCCGTCGGATGGCAGCGCTGGCCCGGAGCCGGCTGTAGAACTCGACGTCGTCGTCCACCCTGGACTGGCGGCGCAGGCCCGCCGTGTCGATCAGGCAGATCGTGCGTCCCTCGAAGGAGAGGTAGGTGTCGATGGCGTCCCGGGTCGTGCCGGCCTCGTGGTGAACGACGACACGCTCCTCGCCCAGCAGCCGGTTGACGTAGCTCGACTTGCCCACGTTGGGCTTTCCGATGACGGCCAGGTGGAGGTCCGCGGCCGGCGCCTCGGACGGGCGCCGTCGCTCGGGCAGCTCCTCCACCAGCCGGTCGAGCAGGTCACCGCTACCCTTTCCGCTGAGGGCGGACACGGGAACGGGCTCGCCGAGGCCCAGACGGAAGAAGTCCAGGTGCGAGAAGTCGTCGGGAGGGTCGTCCACCTTGTTCACCGCCAGGACGACGGGTCGGCCGGACCGCCGCAGGAGATCCGCCACGTGCTCGTCCACCGGGTGGACGCCGGTGCGGGCGTCCACCACGTGAACGACGGCGTCGGCGCGCTGGATGGCCGCCATGACCTGGCGCCGGATCTCCTCGTCCATCGCCTGGTCGGGCTGGTGGACCAGGCCGCCGGTGTCCACGAGCATGAATTCCCGGCCGGCCCAGTCCGCCGGGGCGAACTGACGGTCACGCGTGACCCCGGAGCGCTCGGCCACGATGGCCAGGCGCCGTCCCAGGATCCGGTTGAAGAGCGTGGACTTGCCGACGTTGGGTCGACCCACGATCGCCACCACCGGGAGGCGGGCCGGGGCGTCCACGGGGGCGGATCCCGGCGTCACGGCTGGCGCGGGACCGCCCCGGGAGCGTCGGACGCGACGTCCTCCATCCGTCTCCCCCCCAGGTGGTCGCGGGCGCGGTTCGTCAGGAGCCCGCCCGGACCTCCCCGTACCGGAAGCCCGCGAGGGCCTCGTCGGCGCTCACGTCGAACTCGAAGCGCTGGCTCGTGCCCTCCGAGGGGAGCTCCACGGTGAGCTCCTGCGAGGTCACCGTGCTCCCGCTGCGGTCGAAGAACTCGAAGGGGATGGTCACGGTCTGTCCCGCCGCGCCGCGAGCGGTGATCTGCCCCTGGACCCGCCAGGTGCCCGCCGACTGCTGGACCAGGTCCACCTGCGGGATCTCCAGCGGCATGCCCTGCAGCTGGGGGAGGATCTGCTGGACCCGCTGGGTGTTCCCCTGGCGATCGTGGGACTGCATCAGGGTCCGGTAGAGATCCTTCTGGTAGGGGTACCAGTCGACCAGCGTGTCGCTGATCGCGGCGGCCCGACCGAAGTTCTCCAGGCCCATGTTCACCTGGGCCAGGTTCTGCATCGCCAGCTTGTCGTAGGGTCGCAGCTCGCGGGCCCTCTCGAAGGCGAGCCGCGCCCCGTCGTAGGACTGCGACTCGATGAGCCCCAGGCCCGCGTTGAACCACTGCTCGAAGGTCAGGTCGTCCCGGTCCAGCAGACCGTCGAAGACCGCCTGGGCGCTGTCCTCCTGGCCGACGGTACGCAGGCTCACGGCGTAGTTGATGGCCGCGTCCACGTCGGAGGGATGCTCGCCGAGGTAGCTCCGGTAGATCTCCAGCGACTCCTCGGTGCGGCCCTGCTGCCGGAGGAGCTCCGCCAGGTTGATCGAGGCGGCCCGGTACTGGGCCGTGTCCCGGGCGACCTCGCGGGAATGCCGGTACAGCTCCTCCGCCCGCTCGGCGTTGCCGCGCTGCTGGTGCAGGAGGGCCGCGTTGTTGACCGACCGGGCGTCGTCGTAGATGACGTTCGCCTTCTCGAACTCCTCCAGCGCCGTGGAGTCGTCACCCGACTGGTAGGCGCGAATGCCCGCGTTGTAGGCCTGGACCCAGGCGTTGTTGCGGGCCGTCTGGACCAGGTCACGGCAGCCCGGCTTCATCTCCACGAATTCCTCGAACCTCGAATTGGCCGCTTCGAAGTCTCCGAGGCCGAGCTGTGCCCGACCGGCGAGCCACCGCGCCGTGGCGTCCTCTTCGTTCTGCTTCATGGCCAGCTGGACGCGGGTCAGCGCCTGCTGGTAGTTCGACGCCGCTTGCTGTGGCGCCACGGTGTCCAGCTGGCTGCCCTGGTCGATGAGCTCCTCGGCCTGACGGGTCACCTCGGTTCCCTGGAGCTGACACTCCTGGGAACCCTCCTCCTGGGCGTCCAGCCCGGTCACTCCGAGGGCGGCCGCCCCCGTCACCAGGGCCAGAAAGCCGACGCTACGCATGAATCGATCGAGCACGAATCACTCCCTTCTGAGGTCTCCACTCGTCCGACGGTTCCGGCAGGGCGATACCGCTCGGCACAGCTCTTCCTGATTCCGTCCGGCGGCTCATACCCGGGGGACGGGCCGGCGGTCCCCGTCCCCGGCTCAATAGACCAGCTGGTGCGCGGTATTGAACAGGACCACGGTCTCCCCCGCCCCCAGCGCGCCGTCCGTCGCCAGCCGCCGGGCGGCGGCCAGGGTCGCTCCGCCCTCGATGCTGGCGCTGATCCCCTCGCGCTCGCCCAGGGCACGGGCGCCCTCCTCCATCTCGCGGTCGGCCACCGCGACCGCCCCGCCGCCCGACTCGCGCAGGGCCCGCAGGATGAGGAAGTCCCCCAGGGCCGCCGGCACCCGGAGGCCCCAGGCGTCGGTTCGGGCGTCGGACCACGGATCGGCCTCGTCAGCGCCCGCCCGCCACGCCCGGACCACGGGGGCGCACCCCTCGCTCTGCACGGCGTAGAGCCGGGTCCGGGGGGCGAGGATCCCCAGCGCGGCCAGCTCTCCCAGCACCTTCCACGTGGCGATGAGGCCCGTGCCGCCGCCGGTGGGATAGACGACGGCGTCGGGAGGCCGCCAGCCGAGGGCCTCGGCGATCTCGAGCATCATCGTCTTCTTGCCCTCGAGGCGGTATGGCTCCCGGAGGGTGGAGACGTCGAAGGCTCCGGTCTCCTCGGCGTGGCGGGAGGCCCGCTCGCCGCACTCGGTGATGAGCCCGTCCACCTCGACCACCTCCGCTCCCAGGCGCCGACACCGTCGCCGCACGCCCTCCGGCGTGTCGGTCGGGAGGAACACCGTGGCCGGCAGTCCCGCCCGGGCCGCGTAGGCGGAGAGAGCCGCGCCGGCGTTGCCGGCGCTCGGGATCACGAAGCCTCCCGCTCCGTCCCGGGCGGCGCGGGTGACGGCGGCGGACAGCCCCCGGTCCTTGAAGCTGCCGGTGGGGTTCCGTCCCTCGTCCTTGACGGCCAGCCGGAGTCCCAGCTCGTCGCCCAGATCCGGCAGAGGGACGAGGGGCGTGCCTCCCTCCCCCAGGGTGACGGGGTCCTCGTCCTCGCGCAGGGGCAGCAGCTCCCGGAAGCGCCACATCCCCCCGGACCGACGGGCCCACCGGGTCCTCAACTCCTCCCCGTCGACGCCGTCGGTGCCGTAGCGGGCCAGGAGCGGCTTCCCGCACGCCGGGCACACGGTGACGCCGGGGGCCGCCTCCTCCAGACGGCCGCAGGCCCCACAGCTGAGCTTCTCCCGGAACATCCTAGGCCCCCTCCTCCGTCGTCTCCCCGTCCTCCCGGGCCCCGACGCTCACCTCCAGCCCCCGTTCCAGCCGCCGCAGGGTGCGGTCCCGACCGAGCAGGTACGCCACGCCCGGCAGCTCGGGCCCCTGGAGCTCACCCGTCAGGGCCGCCCGGAGGGGATGGTAGAAGGCCGCGCCCCCGACCTCCACCCTTCCCTTCGCCTCCTCCAGCGCCCGGCGGATGCCCTCCCGGTCCCAGGCGCCCAGCCGGGACCAGGCCGTCCGGGCCGCCTCCAGGACGCCGGCCGCCTCCGGAGCCTCCAGGGCGTCGCGGGCCTCCTCCCGGACATCCGGCTCCGGCAGGAGCTTCCGCAGCTCCTCGACCGCCTCGGTCAGCAGCTGGATCCGGTCTCCGAGGACCTCCGCGGCCGCTCGCAGGTCCCGGGGTGCCAGCTCGAGCCCGGCCGACGCGAGGTACGGCCGCAGGCGCTCGGCCAGCCGGTCGGGGGGGTCCGCGGCGATGTGCCGGCCCGAGAGCCACCGCATCTTCTCCGGATCCACCTCCGTGTCGGCCCGGCCGATCCGCTCCAGGTCCGTCTCGGCCACGATCCGCTCCCGGGAGAGGACCTCGTCCCCCGAGGGGCTGGACCAGGCCAGGAGCGACAGGTAGTTGACGACCGCGTCCGGGTGGTAGCCCCGCTCGCGGAAGGCCAGCAGCCCCGGGGCGTCGTCCCGCTTCGAGAGCCCGCCGCCGCCCGGCGCCAGCACCAGGGGGATGTGGGCGAACTCCGGCGGCTCGGCGTCCAGCGCCCGGTAGAGGAGGACCTGCTTCGGGGTGTTGGACAGGTGGTCCGCGCCACGGATCACGTGGCTGATCTTCATCACGAGGTCGTCCACCACGACGGCGAAGTTGTAGGTGGGGCGCCCGTCGGAGCGGAGGATGACCATGTCGCCCAGCTCCGCCCCCTCGAACTCGACTTCGCCCCGTACGCGGTCCGACACCCGGATCGTGCCGGCGTCCACCCGGAAGCGGACGCTGGGGGTGCGCCCTTCCGATCGACGGGCGGCCTCCTCCTCGTCCGACAGGTCCCGGCACCGCCCGTCGTAGCGCACCGGCTCGCCGGCCGCCACCGCCGCCTCCCGGCGGGCCTCCAGCTCCTCTTCCGTGCAGTAGCAGTGATACGCGCGGTCCCGCTCCAGCAGCCGGCTGGCGTGGTCCCGGTAGAGGGGCAGCCGCTGGCTCTGTCGGTAGGGGCCGTGCTCCCCGCCGACCTCCGGCCCCTCGTCGGGATGCAGCTCCAGCCAGCGGAGGCCCTCCAGTACTGCGCGTCCGGCCTCTTCGGAGGTCCGCTCGAGGTCCGTGTCCTCGAAGCGGAGGACGAAGTCCCCTCCGTGACGCCGGGCGAAGGCCCAGTTCAGCACCGCCGTGCGGGCGTTGCCCAGGTGGAGCTCCCCGGTCGGGCTGGGCGCGAAGCGGGTGCGGACCCGCGTCACGCCGGGCCTCCGCCGCCGGGACGGCCGGCGGGTCGCCGAGCCCGGGTCAACGGTCCCCGTGGTCGGCCAGTTCGTCCCGGATCCTGGAGGCCGTCGCGGCACCGATCCCCGGCGTCCGCGTCAGCTCCTCCCGGCTGGCCTCCCGGACGGCCTCAAGGCTCCCGAAGCGCCGCAGGAGGGCCTGCTCCCGCTCCGGGCCCACGCCCTCGACGTCGGAGAGGCGGGAGCGGAGGGTGCGGCGACGACGCAGGTTGCGGTTGTACGCCAGCGCGAAGCGGTGCGCCTCGTCCCGAACCCGCTGGAGCCAGTGGAGGCCCGGATCGGACCGCTCCAGCCGCAGGGGGTCGTCCTCGCCGGGTCGGTACACCTCCTCCTCGCGCTTGGCCAGGGCCAGCAGGGGAAGGTCCGAGACGCCGGCCGACTCCATCGCCTGCCGGGCGGCACCGAGCTGGCCCTTCCCCCCGTCCACCACCACGAGGTCCGGGAGTCGCTCGCCCTCCCGCACCCGGCCCTCGAAGTAGCGCCCCACGATCTCCTGCATCATCGCGTAGTCGTCGGTCCGCCCCTCGTCGGTGCCGCGGATCCGGAACCGCCGGTACTCGTCCTTGACCGGCCCGCCGTCCTCCAACCACACGGCGCTCCCCGCCGAATCGGCGCCCTGCAGCGTGGACACGTCGAACCCCACCAGGCTCCGGGGCGGACGCTCCAGCTCCAGGGCCTCGGCCAGGGCCCGGGCGCTCCGGGACGCTCCCGGCTTCGGGTCCGCGCCCGCCTCCCGGAACGCCTCCGTCTCTTCCGCCCCGTCCTCGCGAAGATCCTCGCGGCGCAGGAGATGGCCGGCGTTCTCCTCCGCCAGCTCCACGAGCCGTCGCTTCCGGCCCCGCTCCGGAACGTGGACCCGGAAGGGGCCGTCGCGCCGCATGGAGAGGTACTCCTCCACCAGGTCCCGATCCCCGAAGTCCTCGGGCGCCAGCAGCTCCGGCGGCAGGTCCTCCTGGCGCAGGTAGAACCCCTTCACGAACGCCCCGGCCACCTGACCCTCGTCTTCCTCGCCCAGGTTGCGCAGGAAGTGCACCTCCCGGCCCAGCAGCCGCCCCTCCCGCACGCGGAGCACCACGCCGCAGGCCACCTCCCCCTGGCGCACGATCCCCAGCACGTCCCGATCGCCGCCGCGGAAGTCCACCGGCGTTCGCCGCCGCTCCATCGACTCCAGCCCCTCCAGGACGTCCCGCAGCTCGGCGGCCCGCTCGAAGTCCAGGTCGTCGGCGGCCTCCCGCATGCGGCGGCGCACCTCCGTCTTCACCTGTCCCGTGCGGCCGGCCAGGACCTGCAGGATCTCCCCGATCATGGCCCGGTACTCCTCGCGGCTCTGGTGGCCCGCGCAGGGCGCCCGGCAGCGCCCGATGTGGTAGTCCAGACAGGGGCGCTCCGGCATCTCCTCCGGCATGTCGTAGTGGCAGCTCCGCACCGGGTAGAGCTTCTTCAGCATGCGCAGGGCGCTGCGCATGCCGCCCACGTCGGTGTAGGGGCCGAAGTACCGGGAGCCGTCCCGCTCCAGCCGACGGGTCACCATGACCCGCGGGAAGGGCTCCTGGACGGTGACCCTGACGTAGGGATAGCTCTTGTCGTCCCGCAGCTGGACGTTGAACCGGGGCTCGTGCTCCTTGATGAGATTCCACTCCAGCAGGAGCGCCTCGGCCTCCGAGTCCAGGACGAAGGTCTCCAGGTCGTCGATGCGCCGGACCAGCTCGCGGATCTTGAGGGAGCGTCCCGCGTCGGCGTTGAAGTAGCTGCGGACGCGGGAGCGGAGGGACTTCGCCTTGCCGACGTAGAGGACCTCGCCCTCCCGGTCCCGGAAGACGTACACGCCGGCCCCGTCCGGGAGCTCCCCGGCCTCACCCTTCAGCCGTTCTATCCGGTCTCGGTTCGTCGTCTCGGTCATGGGATGGGTCGACCCCCCGGGGCGGTCGCCCGGCGGCCAGGAGGTATGGTACCCCCGCGGCCAGCAGCGTTCCGGCCAGCACCAGCCCCCTGCCGGTGAGGTCGTCCGGGGGCACCACCGAGGTCAGCCATCCCCGGGCCAGATGGCCCGCCAGCCCTCCGGCCGCCGCCGCCAGGACCACGCGCAGCGTCCGGCGGACGTCGCGCCCGGCCAGGAAGCCTCCCACCCGCGCCCGCAGCCCCCGCCACAGGAGCACCAGGTTGAGCCACGCGCCCAGGGCGCCTCCCGTCAGGAGCCCGGCCACGGCCACCGCCCCCATGCCCGCGGCCCGGGCCCAGAACATCAGGCCGGCACCCACCACCAGGCCGGTGGTGACGGCGGCGGCGGCGTACTTCAGCGGCGTCTTCGTATCCTGCAGGGCGTGAAACCCGCCGGCGAAGAGCTTGACCGAGCTGGTAGCCACGAGCCCGAGGGCGTAGGGCACGAGGATCGCCGCCACCAGCTGGGTGCTGTCGGGCCCGAACGCTCCCCGCTGGAAGAGGAGGGCAACCATCAGGTCGCCGAAGAGGATCAGCGCCACGGCGGCGGGAAAGACGAACCAGAGGATCTGGAAGAAGCCGTCCCGGAGGCGCCGGCGCAGGGCCTTCGGAACCTCCCGCTCGCGCGACATCTCGGGCAGCGACGCCGTGGCCACCGACACGCCGAAGAGGCTCAGGGGCAGGTAGGCCAGCCGCTGTCCGTAGTAGAGGCCCGCCACGGCCGCCGTGGGGAGAGCGCTGGCCAGCACCAGCTCCATGAGGCTCGAGAGCTGGAAGATCCCCTGGCTGGAGATCACCGGGAGGGCGTTCCGGACGACGCGGCGGACCGGCTCCCAGCTCCACGACAGCGACGGCCGCAGCCGACCCAGCAGCCGCGCCACCTCCGGCAGCTGGATCGCGAGCTGGAGGACGCTCCCCGCCAGGGTGGACCACGCGAGGACCACCACCAGCGGCTCCCATCCCGCCCAGCGCCCCACCAGGAGTCCGGCGATCTGGGCCAGGTTCCACAGGACGGGGGCGGCGAAGGGGAGGAAGTAGCTCCGGTGGCTGTTGAGCACCCCCAGAGCCCAGGCGGCCACGATCATGACCCCCGCCATGGGGAAGAGGATGCGGACGAGGGAGGTGGTCAACGCGGCCGCCTCCGGGCCCCATCCTGGGACGACGATCCGCGTCAGGAGAGGGGCCGCCAGCACGCCCAGGGCGCTGAGGACGCCGGCCAGCCCGATGACCACTCCCAGGACCCCACGGGCCAGCCGATCGGCCGACGCCCGGTCGGCGTCCTCCAGCAGGGCGCTGTAGACGGGGACGAAGGAGGCGGAGAGCGTGCCCTCTCCCAGCAGGTTGCGGATGACGTTGGGGATCCGGAGGGCCGCGTTGTAGGCGGAGGCCGCCAGGCCGGTGCCGAAGAACGCCCCGATGGCCACGTCGCGGGCGAAGCCGGTGAGGCGGCTCAGCAGGATGCCGCTTCCCACCGAGACGGCCGATCGTCCCACCGACGACGGAGCGGCCGGGTCTCCCCCGGGCGGGGCCGGTCCGGGGGGCTCGTCCCCGGCGGGGTCCCGATCGCTCCGCGCCGCCGGCTCCTCGCCGCTGGGGACCCCGTCGGCTCCGATCTCCGGGGGCTCGCGCCCGGTCACGGCGCGTCGGCCCCTGCGGTCACCCGCTCCCGGGTGCGGTCGACCAGCCGGTCCACGAAGGAGGCCCCGTAGCGGGAGACGTAGTAGAGGGGGCTCACGACCCGCTCCTGGGGCTCGCCGTCGGGCCACAGGTGGAGGGCCGCCTTGCGGATCTGCTGCAGCAGCACCGCGTTCTGCTCCTCCACCCGCTGATCCACCGCGCTCTGCAGCCGGTCCAGGCTCTGGAAGGCCTCGTGGCGGGCCGCCCCCACGGTCGAGCGCAGGCCCGGAAGCTCGGCCTGCACCGCCTCCTCGACCCCGCCCAGCGCCTCCTGCACTGCCCGTCGCGCCCCCTCGAGCGCCTCCTGCACGCCCGGCGGGCGTCCCCGTTCCCGCACCGCCCGGACCAGCTCCTCCCCCCCGTCCCGGAAGGCCTCCGGGCCGGCGTCCAGCTTCTCCAGGACCTTCTCCACCTTGCCCTCCACCACCGTCCACCCTCCGCGGGGCCGGAGGCGGGGAAATGGCACCCCGGCCCACCGGAACAGCCCCGGAAGCTGGGTCCAGTACGCCAACTCGCCCGGACCGAGGACCGTGGCCCGCGTGGGGAGGAGCCACGACGCCAGGACGGGCCGGAGCGCCACGTTCGGGCTGAATCGCTCCGGATGGGCCTCCAGCTCCTCCAGCACCCGCTCCCGGGGCACCGGCTCGCCCTCCCGGCCGATCCGCAGCCGTCCCTCCCCGTCCCGAAGGAGACGGGTCCGCCCCGACGGGCGGTCCACGAAGAGCGGAACGCCCCCGGCCTCGTCGTGGATGAGCGGCTCGTACCCGGCCTCCCGGACGGACCGGGTGGATGCCCGGAAGGCCTCCTCCACCTCTCCGGCCTCCCGCAGCACCCGGCGGTACAGCGGCGCCGCGGACCGCCGGAGCGCCCCCTCGGTGCTGTCCAGCCACGCCAGGGGCAGACCGTCCAGCACCCCGGTCAGCGCCCGGCCGAAGGCCTCCGACAGCGTGCGACCGGGTCGATAGGCATCTCGAAACAAGTCGAGATATATAGGCTTAAACTCCGAATCCGGCAGGAGATCAAAGATCGTCTCCAGGAGATTCTCGATGCCGTCGCCGAATCGGGTCGGACCCACCGCCCTTCCCTCCCGCTCCTCCGGGGGCGGCAGGGCGACCTCGCGGAGACGGTTCCCGAGGTCGGGGAGGCGCGTGCGGCCGACCTCGGCCCAGTCGTGGTCGTCCCCGGCCACCCAGAAGAGGGCCAGCGCAGGCGTTCCGGCCTCCCGGAGCCGCTCGGCCGCCACGACGGCCGTGACGGCCTTGTAGAGCACGTAGACCGGCCCCAGGAAGAGGAGGGGCTGCTGTCCGGTGGTCACCAGCACGCCGTCCCCCTGCAGGACCTCCTCCAGCCGGCGCCGGGCTTCCGGTCCCGCGGTACGCACCACGTCGCCCGGGAGGCGCGCCTGGGAGCCGGACGGGAGGTCGCCGTCCGGCAGGAGGCCCCGGGCCGGATCGGCACAGGCCAGCAGATCACCGGCCAGGCTGCCGGGGGTCGCCAGGGGACGGGGCTCCAGACGCGGGAGATCCGGCGTCACGTCGCCTCGCCCGCCAGCAGGAGCCTGGGGGCCTCCTCCCCGAAGGGCGCCCCCCCGTAATCCCCCCGGCGCTCCCGGACCGTGAGGCCCGTATCCTCCAGCATGGACACCAGCTCGTCCGGCTCGTACAGCCGGACGCTCTCCCGAAAGGTCTCGGGATCCTCCCGGCCCCGACCGTCGATCTCGATCTCCTTGACCACCCGGTCCCCCTCGATCCTGCGCCTCTGGCGCACGGTCCGGCCGTCGATCTCCCGGACGTCCTCGGACACCATCTCCCGCCGCACCCGCCCGGCGTTCAGGAAGTCCAGGAGGAACGACCCGCCCGGCCGGAGGACGCGTCGCACCTCCTCGAGCACACGGCGGTCCTCCTCCCGGCTGTCGAAGTACCCGAAGGAGGTGAAGAACTGGACCACGCCGCCGAACGACCCGGAACGGAACGGGAGCCGCCGCATGTCGCCCCGGACCAGGTGCCGCCCGCCCCCGCCGGCCGCCCTGTCCAGCAGGGGCCGGGAGAGGTCGAGGCCGACCGCCCGCAGGCCGGCCGCCTCCAGCGGCCCCAGGTGCCGTCCTGCGCCGCACGCCAGGTCCAGGACCCGCGTCCCGGGCTCGGGGCTCGTCAGCTCGAGGAAGAGGTCCACCCCCCGCCCCGCCTCCTCCGCGTCGCGGTGAGGATAGAGCTCCAGGTAGGCCTCTCCGAACCACTCCCGGTACCAGGGTCCCGTCTCGCCGGTCGGGGGCACGGCGTCACGCTCCCCTGTGGTACGGCTCGTTCCGCAGGATCGTGCCCGCACGGTAGATCTGTTCCATCAGCACGAGCCGTGCGAGCCCGTGCGGAAGGGTCATCGGCGACAGGGACAGCTTCCGGTCGGCGGCCTGCAGCACCCGGGGATCGAGTCCGTGCGCACCGCCCACGACGAAGGCCGCTCCCGCCCGTCCGTAGGTGGCCAGCCGGTCCAGGTAGCTCGCCAGCCCCCGGGAGGAGATTCCCTTCCCCTTCCGGCTCAGGGCGAAGATCTCCGCGTCGTCGGGCAGCCGCTCCAGGAGGGTCTCACCCTCGCGGCGAAGGGCCTGCTCGGCCGGCAACCGACCCGGGGCGGCGGGGAGCTCGGAGACCTCCAGGGCGAAATAGCGTCCGGCCCGCTCCTCGTAGTCGCGGATCGGCCCGGCGACGCCGGTGCCCTCGGGCGGCCCCACCGCCAGCACCGTCACCTTCACGCCCGCACCGCCGTCATCGGGCCAGGACGGTGTCCTGGAGGTGAGCCTCGTTGTCGCGGTGGGGATGGCTGACGGTGTGATGCAGGCCCCGGCTCTCCCGCCGACGCAGTCCGCAGCGGACGATGAGCGTCGCCACCTTGCCCAGGAACTCCACCTCCCGGGCCCGGAGCGCCCCCTCGGCGCTCCCGTCCCGGGCCAGGGAGACACCGGTGATCCGGAGCAGCTCCTCGCGGGCCTCCTCCAGCCGCTCGTCGGAGCGGACGATGCCCACGAGGTCCCACATCAGCTCCCGGATGCGATCCTCCACTCCGCCCGGGTCCTCCCCGTCGCGTCGGAGGGACGGCGGCGGCGGCGAAGCCCCGTCCACGGGCTCCAGCTCCCGAAGCTCCTCCTCCAGGCGGCGGGCCGCCCGATGGGCGAAAACCACGGCCTCGAGGAGGGAGTTGGAGGCCAGACGGTTGGCCCCGTGGACCCCGGTGCACGCCACCTCGCCCGCCGCGTACAGGCCGCGCAGCGCCGCCCGGCCGTCCCAGTCGGTGAGGACCCCGCCGCACTGGTAGTGGGCCGCCGGCACGACGGGGATCGGATCGTCGGGCAGCGAGATGCCGCGGTCACGGCACGCCTCCAGGATGGTCGGAAAGCGGCGCTCCACGGTCTCCCTCGGGATGACGCTCAGGTCGAGGAGGACGTGGGAATCCCCGGTGCGCTTCATTTCGGCGTCCGCCGCACGGGCCACCACGTCCCGGGGCGCCAGGGAGCCCGCCGGGTGGTGCTCCTCCATGAACGGACGGCCGTCGTGGCCGCGAAGCACGGCTCCCTCCCCCCGGACGGCCTCCGAGATCAGGAAGGCGTGGCTCCCGGCGGGATGCAGGGCCGTGGGATGGAACTGGACGAACTCGAGGTTGGCCACGGCGGCGCCGGCCTCGTAGGCCACCGCCACCCCGTCCCCGGCGGCGATGGCCGGGTTGGTCGTGTGGCGGTACACGCGACCGCACCCGCCGGTGGCCAGCAGGACGGCCCGGGCGCGGATGTCCATCCACCGCCCCCCGTCGACGTCCAGCACCAGGGCGCCGGAGCAGCGGGCGCGCCGGGTCCCGGGATCGGGATCGGTCCGCAGCGACCATACGAAGTGGTCCTCCAGGAGTCGGGCGCGCTCGGCTCCCGAGACGGCGGAGAGCAGGGCACGCTCGATCTCCCGGCCCGTGAGGTCGGCGGCATGCAGGATCCGGCGGCGGCTGTGGCCGGCCTCCCGCCCCAGGGAGATCTCCCCCTCGTCCCGGGAGAACCGTACGCCCCACTCCATCAGCTCCCTCACGCGATCGGGGCCCTCCCTGACCAGCTCCTCCACCGCCCGGGTGTGGCAGAGCCCCGCGCCGGCCAGGAGCGTGTCCCGTCGGTGGAGCTCGGCGGAATCCTCCGGGCCCCATACCGCCGCCACCCCGCCCTGCGCGTAATTGGTGCTGCTGTCGGCCCGGTCCTTCTTGGTGAGGACCAGCACATCGGCGTACTCCGACGCCTTCAGGGCGAACGTGAGGCCGGCGATGCCGCTCCCGACCACCAGCACGTCGGTCTCCACCGTCTGCACGGCGCTCATCTCACCTCGTCCAGGGTCCGTGTGATGGCCGACGCCAGGGCCCCGCGGCCGGCCTCCCAGCGGGGCCGCTCCTCCAGGCACCAGAGCGGGACGTCGTCGTCGAGGAGACCGGCCAGCTTGACCGCGTCCTTCCGCGTCCCCACCACGCCCCGGGAGCCGGCGTCCTCCTCGACGCGCGCGATCGTGTCCGCGTCGGGCGCCCGGTGGTCGCTCAGGACGTAACGGCGTTCGGCCACCCCGTTCCACCGCTCCAGGCTGCGGAAGAACGGGGCCGGATGCATGACCGACGCCACCGCCACGGCGGGTGCCGCCCGGGAGGCGGCGCGAGCCGCCTCGTTTACGGGCTCCAGGTCGCCCGGCTCCAGGAGACACCGGGCCCGCAGGACGTCGGGCAGGTGCCGCCGGAGCCAGCCCTCGACGTCCGGGAACGCCGCCGGATCGTCGGGGCGCCGGACCAGCACGACGGCGTCGGCACGGCCCAGGGCGCTCCACCGTTCCCGGAGCGGGCCCGCCGGAAGCCGGCGCCCCCCGCCGCGGAGATCCCGACTGCCCAGGGCCACGACCTCGTATTCGCGGGCCAGCCGGCGGTGCTGGAAGCCGCTGTCGACGACGGCGACCCCGGCGCCCCCGGAGGCGGCGCGCGCGACCGCCGCGATCCGGTCCGCGCCCCCCACCACCGGTAGCTCCGGGTTCAGCGCCCGGTGCACGGCCATCTCGTCCGGAAAGCCATGGGTCACGACCGCCGCGCGCCGGCCCTCCCCGGCCAGCCAGCGGGCGAGCTCCGCCGCCAGGGGGGTCTTGCCGCTCCCGCCCACCGAGAGCCCGCCCACCGACACGACCGGGATCGGCGCCCGTCGGGGGGCGAGGATCCCAACCTCGTAGAGATAGTTCCGGAGATCACTGGCCGCCCCGTACAGGACCGAGGCCGCCAGCAGCCCGGCGCCGGCCTCCCCGTCCCACGCGCGCCGCGCCCGGAGCTCGGCCGCCGGCCGCAGATCCACCCGCTCCGGACGGCTCACGTGTCGGCCGCCGCCTCGCACCGTCGCCGCTCCCGCTCCAGGGCCTCCCGGACCCGATCGGTCCAGCGTCGCACGACGGCCGGCGCCTCCCCTCCGTTTCCGTCTGCGTCTCCGTGTCCCGACCCGTGCTCCCAGGCATCCGCCACGTCCCGGGGCACCCTCAGGGCCTGGCCCCGCGACAGGTAGATCCGGGTGAACGGGGACGGGACCAGGAAGCGGTCCCAGCTGTCCAACCGCCGCCCGGAGGACGCCGCGGCCGCCAGGGGCACCACCGGGAGTCCCGTCTCGGCCGCGGCCCGGACGACGCCGGGCTTGCAGTTCCGCGCCGGCCCCCGGGGCCCGTCGGGGGTGAAGGCCACCGGGCGTCCCTCCCGACCGGCCCGAACCATCTCCCGGAGTCCGCGGCTCCCGCCCCGGGTGCTGGATCCCCGGGCCGCACCCAGGCCGAGGCGCCGCAGGATCCGGACGAGGATCTCCCCGTCCCGGTGCTCGCTCACCAGCGCCACGGCCCCGCTGCGTCGGTGGGCGAAGGCCAGGGGCAGGAGGTGCTCGTGCCACAGGGCGTAGACCGCGGGCTCCAGGGCCAGCGGCGGACGGACGGGCCGGGGCGCTCCGCCCTCGTCCAGCCGACGCCACCGCCAGGTGGAAGCGAGCCCGGCGGCGGTCACCCCGGCCACGGCGGCCGCCACCGACGGCGGTAACCTCACGCCCCCGCCTCCAGCAGGCGGAACGCCTCCCGGGCCACCCGCGCGGAGCAGCCGGGCTCCCCGAGCCTGGATCGCACCTCCTCCAGCCCCTCCCGCACCCGCTTCCGCTCTGGATCGCCGCGTCGGAGGAACGGGGCCGCCGCCCGTGCCAGCGCCTCCGGCGTCAGGTCGTCCTGGAGCAGCTCGGGCACCACGCCCCGTCCCGCCACGAGGTTCGCCAGCGCCACGTGCTCCACGCGGACCAGCTTCCGGGCCACCAGGTACGTGAGGGGGTTCATGCGGTGGCCCACGACCATCGGTACGTCCGCCAGCGCCAGCTGCAGCGTCACGGTGCCCGATTTCGTGAGGGCGGCCCGGGCGGCCGTCAGCACCGCGTCCGGCCGGTCCACCTCGACCCCCCGGACCGGGAAGAGGGATCGGGGGAGGTCCGGAGCCCGTGCGACGAGCACCCGGAGGTCGGGCCACTCCCGCCGCAGGAGACGGGACGCCTCCAGGAAAGGGGGGAGCATCTGCTCGACCTCCTGGGCCCGGGAGCCGGGGAAGAGCCCCAGCACCGGGGCGCCACCGCCGGACCCGTCCGCGGGGGCGCCGTCCCGGTCGTCCGGGTCGCCGCCCGGCGCCGGTCCGGCCTCGCGAGCCGCGGCGTCCGCGTCGGAAGGGGCGTCTCCGTCCCCTGACGTCCGCCCGTCCCGGACGACGTCGGCGTGGCCGGGCCTGCCCCCCGGCACGTCCCCATCCAGGAGCGGATGGCCCACGAAACGGACGTCGACGCCGTAGTCGGCCAGGAATTCCTCCTCGAAGGGCAGCACGACGCAGACGCGGTCCGCGCACTCGGCGAGCTTCTTCGCCCGGGAAGCCCGCCAGGCCCAGACCTGCGGGGCGATGTAGTAGAGGACGGGGATCCCCAGGCCGTGGGCGTGGCACGCCAGCGACAGGTTGAAGCCCGGATAGTCGATGGGGACCAGGAGATCCACCCCCTCCCGCCGCAGGTGCCGCCTCACCCTCCAGCGCAGGAGAGCCAGGCGGGGCAGGCTCCGGATCACCTCCGCCAACCCCATCACCGCCAGGGTGTCCAGGTCGGCCAGCAGCTCGACACCCGCGTCCCGCATCCGGCTGCCTCCCAGCCCCACCAGCCGCAGGCTCGGATCGCGGTCCAGCAGCTGCCGGGCCAGGTGAGCCCCGTGCAGATCGCCGGAGCTCTCTCCCGCGGAGAGGAACACGGTGCGCTCCGGGCCCGGTCGGCCGGGCCGGGTCACCCGACCAGCGCGTCCAGGGCCCAGATGACCGCCAGGACGAGCACGAGGAGCGCGATCAGGACCCCGGTCCCGGGGCCCCGCCGGGCCCCGGGACCCAGGCGCTTGCGCTGTTCACGCAGTTTCCAGAGTGACATCGGCGAATCGCTCGATCTGCTGTCCGATGCGAAGCGCGATCTCCAGGGCGTCCCGGCCCTCCCGGGCCGACACCAGCCGCGACGACTCGCCCCTCGCCGCACGGAGGAACTCCTCCAGCTCCCGCCGCAGGGGCTCGCCGTCCTCGCCGGCCAGGGAGATCCTCTCCACCAGGTCCTCCAGCGCCTCCGGAGGTTCGGGACGTCCCCCTCTCTCCCGGCGCCGCAGGAACTCGCCCCGTCCCCGTGCCAGGTCCAGCCGGATGTAGCCCGTGCGCTGGAACAGCCGCAGCATCCGGGTCTTCTCCTCCGACACCCGGCTGGCGGTGATCTCGGCCACGGCGCCGTCCTCGAAGACGAGGCGGGCGTTGGCGATGTCCACCGAGTCGGTGAGCACCGGTGTGCCCACGGCGTGCAGCGAGGCCAGGGGGCTGTCCACCAGGCCCAGCACCAGGTCGATGTCGTGGATCATGAGGTCCAGCACGACCGTGACGTCGGTCCCCCTCGGTTGGAACGGGGCCAGGCGGAGCGACTCGATGAAGCGCGGCTCGTCCAGGTGGGGCTCGCAGCCCCGCACCGCGCCGTTGAAGCGCTCGACGTGGCCCACGCCCAGCTCCCTCCCCCGGGTCTCCGCCCGCCGGATCAGGTCGTCGGCCTCGTCCAGCGTCTCGGTGAAGGGCTTCTCGACCAGCACGTGGCATCCGGCCTCCAGCGCCGCCCGGGCCACGGGATGATGGGCCACGGTGGGCACGGCGACGACGACGGCGTCGGCCGCCGCCAGGAGGGCCTCCAGCTCCTCGAAATGGCGGGTTCCGTGCTCCCGTGCCACCGCCCTGCCCCGCTCCCCGTCGAGGTCGTGCACCCCGACCAGATCGGAGCCCGGCAGGTCGGACAGGATGCGAGCGTGCTCGCCTCCCAGGCGTCCCACGCCGACCACGGCCGTCCGGAGGCGGCTCATGTCGTGACGCCGCGCTCGCTCTCGCGAATGAAGGCGATCATCTCCTCCACCTCCGGCTCCTGGTCCCCCTCCGCCTCCAGCCGGTCCAGCGCCTGGCCGATGTTCACGTCGCCCTGGAAGATCGAGCGCCAGGCGGAGCGCAGGGCCCGGACGGTCGCGTCATCGAAGCCGCGCCGCCGGAGTCCCGTGGTGTTGATGCCGTAGGCCGAGCACGGGTTGCCGGCCACGGTGGCGAAGGGCACCACGTCCTGGGGCAGACGGGAGCCGCCACCGACGAACGCGTGCCGACCGATCCGGACGAACTGGTGGATGGCCGTCACGCCCCCCACGATGGCCCAATCTCCGATCTCGACGTGCCCCGCCATGTTGACGGCGTTGGAGAGGATCACGTGGTCGCCGATGCGGCAATCGTGGGCCACGTGGGCGTAGGCCATGATCAGGCAGTCGCTGCCCACCCGGGTGATTCCCGACGCGGAGGTGCCCCGGTTCAGGGTGGCGTACTCCCGAATCGTCGTCCGGGCGCCGACCTCCAGCCAGCTCTCCTCCCCCTCGTATTTCAGGTCCTGGGGGTCGGTCCCCACGACCGCCCCGTTGTGGATCTCGCACTCCTCGCCCACGCGAGTGGGGCCTTCCAGAAGGGCGTGGGGGCCCACCCGGACGCCGTCGGCCAGGCTCACCTCCGCCCCGATGACGGCGTACGGCCCCACGCTCACCGACTCCGCCAGCTCGGCCTCGGGGTCCACGATGGCCGTGGGATGGCGGACGCCCGGCTCCAGCCCCTGCAGGGTGGAGCTCATCGGTCCATGACCCGGGCCAGCAGCTTGGCCTCGGTCACCACCTGGTCTTCCACCCGTCCCACGCCCTGCATCCGGCACACGCGGCCGCGGAACTGGATCATCTCCAGCTCGAACACGAGCCTGTCCCCCGGGATCACCGGCCGCCGGAACTTCACGTCGTCCAGCGACATCAGGTAGACGACCTTGCTCTCGGGGTCCTCGAACTCGTTCATCAGGAGCAGGCCCCCGGCCTGGGCCATGGCCTCCACGACCAGCACCCCGGGCATGATCGGATGGTCCGGGAAATGTCCCTGGAAGAAGGGCTCGTTGATCGTGACGTTCTTCAGGCCCACGATCCGCTTTCCGGCCTCGAATTCGAGCACCCGGTCCACCAGGAGGAACGGGTACCGGTGGGGCATGTAGCTCAGGATCTCGTGGATGTCCAGCACGGGCTCCGACCGATCCCCCCGGTCCATCTCCCGGGCCAGCCGACGGGTCAGGGCCACGTTCCCGCGGTGGCCCGGCCGCTCGGCCATCACGTGGCCCCGGATCCTGGCCCCCAGCAGCGCCAGGTCGCCGATGATGTCGACGACCTTGTGGCGCGCGAACTCGTCCGGCAGCCGGAGAGCGTCCTCCCGGGCCAGGCCGTCGGCGGTGAGGACGATCGTGTTCTCGTAGGTGGCGCCCAGGGCCAGGCCCCGCTCCCGCAGCGGCTCCTTCCAGGCCTCGAGGCCGAACGTCCGGGCCGGCGCCACGTCCCGGCAGAACGATTCGTCGGCCGGGACCGCGCTGGCGAACTGGCGGCCGATGGTCGGGTGCTCGAACACGATCTCGGCGGAGACCCGGTAGCCCGAGTAGGGGGCGACCGTGTAACGGGAGTCGCCTTCCACGAGGTCGAGCGTGCGATCGACCTCCAGCACGGTGGCGGGCGCGTCCTGCTCCTCCACGCCGGCCTCCAGGACGGCCTCGCACCAGGGCCGCGTGCTGCCGTCCAGGGCCGGGGGCTCCGGGCCGCGCAGGCCGATCTCCACGTTGTCGATCGCGTGGGAGGCCAGCGCCGCCAGCAGGTGCTCCACGGTCCGGACCGTGGCGTCGCCGCTCTGGAGCACCGTCTCCCATTCCACGCCCGTCACGTTCTCGTGACGCGCACGGACCGTCGGCTCGTCGGGGAGATCCAGGCGTCGGAAGTAGATGCCCGCGCCCACCTCGGCCGGGCGTAGCTCCACGGCCACCGGTTCCCCGCTGTGCAGGCCGGTGCCCTCCCGGGAGACGGCGCCGGAGAGCGTCTGCTGTCGCGGTGCTTCCCCCCCGCCCTCGACGGTGGGGCTCACGAGCCCTCTCCGGAACCGTCGCCCTCGGCCGCGGTCCGCGCTTCCAGCTCCCGCAGGCGTCGCAGCACGTCGGGCAGCCGAAACAGGGCGGCGCTGGCACGCATCGCGTCCGAGTGGGGACGGGCCGGATAGCCGGAATACGTCGCGCCGGACGGCACGTCGCCGATGACGCCGGCCTGGGCGGCCACGCGGGCGCCGTCCCCGATGGTGAGGTGGCCCGCGATGCCGGCCTGGCCGCCGAGCTGCACGCCCCGGCCGATCTCGCTGCTGCCCGCGATGCCCACCTGGGCCACGATCATGCAGTCCTCCCCGATGCGAACGTTGTGACCGACGTGCACCAGGTTGTCGATCTTCGTGCGAGCCCCGATGACGGTGTCGCCCAGGGCCCCCCGGTCCACAGTGACGTTGGCTCCGATCTCGACGTCGTCCCCGATGCGCACGCCTCCCACCTGCGGGATGTGGACGGCCCCCTCGGTCTCCTCCGCGTAGCCGAAGCCTTCGGTGCCCAGGCGAGCACCGCTCAGGACCCGGACGCGATCCCCCATCCGGACGGGTCCGAGAATGGAGCAGGAGGACTCGATGACGCAAGCCTCACCGACGCGAGCGCCGCGCCCGACGACCGTGTGGCTGCCGATGCGGGTCCCCTCGCCCACCTCCGCGCCGGTCTCCACCACGGCGTAGTGACCGAGCGTCACCTGGTCACCGAGGCGCGCGCCCGGCTCCACCCGGGCGGTGGGGGCGATCCCGGTCCTGTGGTCCGGCTCGGGATGGAAGAGCCGCACGAGTCGCCCGAACGCTGCCTGGGGTCGGGGGACCCGGATGAGGGCCGCGTCCACCTCCGGGAGGTCCAGGTCCTCGGGCACCAGGGCGGCCCCCGGCGTGGTCTCCTCCAGGACCCGGGCGTAGCTCTCGTCGACGACGAACGTCAGGTCCCCGGGCCCGGCCCGCTCCACCGGGGCCACCCCCGTCAGGACGACCGTCCCGTCCCCCGTCAGCCGTCCACCGATCCGCTCGGCCAGCTCGGCTGCTGAGAAGCGGCGCTCGGTCCCGGGCCCGGGGATCTCGTCGGAGATGGGGGAGCCTCAGGAGTCCGGGGAGGGCGCCCCGTCCTGGTTCGGCGCCGAGGCTCCGGCGTCCTGTCCCTGGAGGCGCTGGATCACGAGACCGGTGATGTCCAGGTCCGGATCAGCGGCCAGGAGCCCGGCGGCCGACGCGTCGAACACCATCGTATAGCCCTGCTCCTCCCGGATCTCCTGGAGAACCGACTGGACCTGCTCGAGGATCGGGTTCAGCAGCTCCTGCTGGCGCTGCGCCGCCTGCTGCTCCAGCTCCTGTACCCTCTGCGCCAGCTGCTGCTGCTTCTGCTGGAGCTCCTCCTCCCGGCGCGACTCGGCGCTGTCGCTGAGCATGTCCCGCTGCCGGTCCAGCGACGAGCGGAGGGAGTCGATCTCCGTGCGCAGCTGCTCGACTTCCGAGCGGTAGTTCTCCAGCTCGCTCGCCCAGGTCTCTCGTGCCTCCGCGGCTCCGGGGGCCTGCTGCAGGATGGCCTGCGTATTCACGTAGACGAAGTCGGCCTCCGGTGGGGGAGAAGCCTGGCCTCCCTGGGCCTGACCCTGCAGGTGGGCCCCCGCGGGCGCCAGGAGAGCGGCCGCCAGGACGAGGGTCGCACGTCGAACCATACGATGACACATCAAGGGACTCCTGCCGTGGTTGATCGTCGTCTGTCCTTCGCGGTGCCGACACGGTGGGCCGGCCGGAAGAGCGATGTCAGAAGATCCGTCCGAACTTGAAGTGGAGCTTCCATCCCGGATCGGGCCGTCCGAGGACGTCCCGCCGGTTGAAGCCGTAGGCGTAGTCGATGCCCAGCGGGCCGAAGGGCGTCACCAGGCTGACTCCGACCCCGGCGCCCATGTTGAGATCCATCGGGTTCAGATTCTCCGCGGCGTCCCACACGTTGCCCGCGTCCAGGAAGGTGCTGAGATAGACCTGCTGCGTCAGGCGGGCGCCGATCTGTGCCGTGGTGGAGAAGAAGGACTCCCCCACCCTGTCGAGCTGACTGAAGTTCCGGCTGTTCCGCGGAATGTGACCCTCCGGCGTGATCGTGGCCTCCTCGTAGCCGCGGAGCTGCTCGCCGATCTGGGTGCCGCCCATGAAGAACCGCTCCCGGAAGAACGGGTTGTCCCCCAGGATCACGCCGCCCCGGAAGGAGAGCCCGGTGGTGACCTGGATCGGGTTGGACTCGAAGCCCCCGCCGATCTGGGCCACGGGCACGAACCACTCGCTCTCGAACTGATACTTGCTGAAATCGCCGTCTCCGCCCAGGGGACCGCCGGTGAACTGGGCCGACAGCAGGTTGCGGCTGCCCGCCACCGGGAAGGTGCCGCCCTGCCGCGTGTCCCGGACGACCCGCAGGCTCGTGCTGCTGCGGACCCCGGAGACGATCAGGTTGCGGTCGGCCGGGTCGACCCCGAAGAGCCGGAGGTCGCTGACCTCGTCGTTGAAGAGGGAGTAACCGACGAAGACACGGGTGGAGCGCAGGCCGGGAAACGGCGTCCCGAACTCCACGGAGCCACCGGTCTGTCGACGCTCGCCGAGGCTGAAGGAGCGGAACTGGTCCCGGGAGCTGCGCAGGGAGACGGTCCCGGAATATCGGGACCCGAACAGCGCCGGATCGGAGTACTGGAGCTCGATGTCCTGGGTCCGTCCGCCGAAGAGCCAGCGGAATCGACCGCTCTTGGCCTGGCCGAACAGGTTCGGCTGTTCGTAGCCGATGAAGCCGGCCAGCCCGGTGCCCGCCGAGGCCGACATGCCGAAGTTGACGTTGCCGGTCTGCTTCTCCTCCACCCGGAGGGTGATGTCCACGTCCCCGTTCTCCAGGGGCTCGATCTCCACCGCCTCCTGCGGCGGCAGCTGCTCGAAGAAGCCCATGGACTGGACGTTCTGGACGCTCTGGATCAGCCGGTCCTGCGAGTAGATGTCGCCGGGGAGGATGCCCAGGCGCTGCCGGATGATCCGCTCGTGGGTGTAGTCGTTCCCCACGATGTCGACGTGCCGGATGTAGGAGGGCTCACCTTCCTGGATGTTCCAGGTGGCCCGGACGAGGCGGACGTTCCCCTCGGCCGACCCGGGCGGCAGCCGCTCGATGGTGGGCACGACGCTGGCCCGCAGGAAACCCGAGTTGCGGTAGAAGTCCCCGACGTCGCCGATGGCGTTCTGGAACCCCGTCCGGTCGAAGGGCGGCAGGCTGTCCGGTGGCGCGTCGTCGGGCAGGGTTCGTCCCTGCTCGAAGCGCCGGGCCAACTCCTCCGAGGGAAAGCGCCGGTTGCCGCGGATCCGAAACTCCGACAGGCGATACTGGGGCCCCTCGTCCACCTCGATGGTGATCCGACCCTTGCCGGTGGAGCGGTCCACCTCCACGGAGTCGTCCACCACCGCGAAATCGATGTAGCCGTGCCTCGCATAGAACTCCGGGAGCCGCTGCTCGAGGTCCTGCCGGTACTGATCGCGCTTCAGCTCGCCCGACTGGAACCAGAGGAAGCCTTCCTCTCCCGTGCTCATGGCCCCGATGATCTCGTCGTCGTCGAAGGCCTCGTTGCCCCTGATCTCGACGCGGGCCAGACCCAGGCGGGGCCCCTCGTCCACTCGGAAGACGAACCGATAGACGCTGTCCTCCTGGACGAGGGACGTGTCGACCGTGGCCCGCGGAAAACCCGCCCCGGCCAGCAGGTCCTGGACCATGGTGCGGGCCCGGCTGACCTTCGCCGGACGGAGCGGCTCCCCGTTCACCAGTCCCAGGGTGTCCCGGACGGTGTTGGCGTTCACGTGCCGCAGGCCCTCGAAATCGTAGCGGGCCACGAACGGCCGCTCCTCGACCCGGATGTGGAAGACCGCCCGGTCGCCGGGCGACACCAGCACCCGCACGTCCGAGAACTCCCCGAGGTCGAAGACCCGGTGGATGGCGTCCTGGATGTCCGGATAGCTGACGGTCATCCCGACCCGGAGGCCGCTCGCCTCCAGGACGCGCTCGGCCCGCACCCGGTCGTTCCCCTCGACGACCAGGCTGTCCACGGTGACGGCGATCCCCTGCTGCGGGGGTCCGGGGGCCTGCTGCTGCGCCTGGACAGGCGCGACCCCCAGGGCCAGCAGGCCCAGCGAGGCCGCGAGCCGACCGAGGGGATCCGCGAAGGTCACGTCGCCGAAGAAGGGGAGGCCGCCCGGAACGCGAGGGAGTCGGACCCGTCCTCGGCCAGATCCACCAGGATCTCCTCGCCGCCGGTGAACTCGGCCATCAGGATCTTCTCGGACAGGGGGTCCTCGATGTAGCGCTGGATCGTCCGCTTCAGCGGCCGGGCGCCGAACTTCTGGTCGTAGCCCTCCCGGACCAGGAAGTCGATGGCGTCGTCGGTGAGCCGGATCGACAGCTCCTCCTCCGCCAGCCGCTCCTTCACGTCCCGCAGCATGATGTGGACGATCTCGCCGATCTGCTCTTCCGACAGCGGATGGAAGACGATGATGTCGTCCAGCCGGTTGAGGAACTCGGGCTGGAAGGTGGTCTCGACCTCCTCGCCCACCTGCTCCTTGATCCGGTCGTAGTCCATCCGTCCGTCGGCCGCGTGGAACCCGAGACCCGACCCGGAGTGGATGTCCTGGGCACCGACGTTGGAGGTCATGATCACCACGGTGTTCCGGAAGTCGATCGTCCGCCCGTAGTTGTCCGTCAGGCGCCCCTCGTCCAGCACCTGCAGCAGGATGTTGAAGACGTCGGGATGGGCCTTTTCGATCTCGTCCAGGAGCACCACGCTGTAGGGGCGACGTCGGACGGCCTTCGTCAGCACGCCGCTCTCCTCGTAGCCCACGTAGCCCGGGGGCGCACCGATGAGGCGGCTCACCGAGAACTTCTCCATGTACTCGGACATGTCCACCCGGATGAGCGCCTGCTCGTCGGCGAAGAGGAAGCGGGCCAGCTGGCGCGCGACCTCGGTCTTCCCCACCCCCGTGGGCCCGCAGAAGATGAAGCTCCCGATCGGGCGATCGGGATCCTTCAGGCCGGCGCGCGAGCGCCGGATGGCCCGGCTGACGGCCTCGATGGCCTCGTCCTGGCCCACCACGCGCTCGTGCAGCTCCTCCTCCATGCGGAGGAGCCGCTCGGTCTCCCCCTCCCGCAGGCGGGTGACGGGGATCCCGGTCCAGCGGGAGACGATGAAGGCGATGTCCTCCTCGTCCACCACGGGCCGATGCTCGCGCCGCTCCTTCTCCCATTCGTCACGGCGTCGCTTGATCTCCTCCTGCAGCTCCTTCTCCCGGTCCCGGAGCTCGGCCGCCTGCTCGAAGTCCTGGTCCCGGATGGCGGCGTCCTTCTCGTCCCCCAGCTCCTCGAGTTCCTCCTGCAGCTCCTGCACCTCCGGCGGCGGCACCTGCGCCCCGAGCCGCGCGCGGGCCCCGGCCTCGTCGATGACGTCGATGGCCTTGTCGGGCAGGAATCGGTCGGTGATGTAGCGCTCCGACAGGCGGCTCGACGCCTCCAGCGAGTCGTCCGGGATCTCCACCCGGTGGTGCTCCTCGTAATGGGTCCGCAACCCCTTGAGGATCTCGATGGTCTCGTCCACCGTGGGGGCCTCGATGATGACCGTCTGGAAGCGTCGCTCCAGGGCCCCGTCCTTCTCGATGTGCTTGCGGTACTCGTTCAGGGTGGAGGCGCCCACGCACTGCAGCTCGCCCCGGGCCAGGGCCGGCTTCAGCATGTTGGAGGCGTCGATGGCCCCTTCGGCCGCGCCCGCACCCACGAGCGTGTGGAGCTCGTCGATGAAGAGGATGATCCCCTCGTTCTCCGAGATCTCGTTGA
>CAZSKS010000007.1:0-5161 GCA_964607465.1 uncultured Gemmatimonadota bacterium
GCCGGCTCTGGACGAAGTCGTCGGCGACCGGCGCCGCCTCCCACGCCGCCTCCCGGAGCCGGCCGTCCACCTCGACGGGTCCCGTGCGGGGCGTCGCCTCCATGGCCGGAACGTCACCGGACGCGGAGGCGCCCTGCTGCGCGGACAGGCCGGAGCCCGCCGCCGCGAAGGCGGCGGCCGCGAAGGCGGCGGCGATCGGGAGGAGGCATCGGCCACGCTGCGGCGCTGGCGGAGGGACGTCCATGGGTCGGCCTCTCGTCGGCAGTGTGCCGGCTCCGGCGGAGTCCGCGTGGCAGGCTCCCCCGGTTCGCGGCCGACGGGAGCCGATCCCCGGCCTTCGACGCGCCGGAGCCCGGTCGCTTCATCTACAGGTGTAGAACCTATATTCTACAGATGTAGACGCAAGGGGGCGCCCCGCGCCGAAGGAGAGAGCGCGGAGGACGCGAGGGGAAGGGAGAGGCCGCAGACGACGGGCGGGATCGGCCGCCCGACGGGGAGCTCAGCGGAGGCCGACCATCCGGGGCAGCTCGCCCCCGGCCAGGGGGCCGGCGGTCCGCGGACGCCGACCGTCCACCGCCAGGTCGAGCCGCCGCACCGACGCCGGGAGGTGGAGCTCCCACCGGCCGGGGCGGGCCCCGGGGACGCGCAGGGTCGCCCCCCATCCGGTCGCCCGCCCGTCCGCGGGCGGGTCCACGGTGGCCGTCCGGCCCCCGGGACCCACGAGCCGGACCCGACCGCCGCCCGGCCGCAGGGCGACGGAGACGGGGCCGTCGGCGCCGTCGAGGCGCACGACGAGGCTGCCCCCCGCCCTGGCGTCCGGCGCCTCCTGTCCCCGGACCACCTCCTTCTCGACCCATCCCGGCTCGGCCTCCCGCGGGCCGTCCGCCAGCATGCTGGCGTGGGCCGGCGTGCCGATCTCGGCGGCGGGGGCGGCCAGCAGGAGGAGGACGAGCAGCCCCAGCGCCGGCGCGGCCCGGTGACCCGTCGCCGGCTCCGTCCCGGACCGTCCCACCGGCTCGAGCAGCCGCCGGATCCGACGCTCGACGGCCGGCGTCCGGGCCAGCCCGGCCAGGTCCGGCGGCCGGGGCCTCGTCCGCATCCACCGGGCCACCGTCACCAGCGTCCCGGCCAGGGTCCGCCCCATCCCCTGTCGACGCACCCACTCGTCGGAGACGTCCTCGCAGGCAGCCTCGACCCTGCGGAAGGCCAGCCGGTTGAGGGGCTGGAGGAAGAGGAGCCGCTCCAGCAGGCGGAGCAGCAGCAGCCGTACGGTGTCGCCCCGCCGCACGTGGGCCAGCTCGTGGGCCAGGACGGCCCGTTGCTGCTCCCGGTCCAGGTCGGGACCGGAAGGCCCGGGCAGGCAGATCTCGCCGCCGGGCAGCGCCACCGGTCCGGCCACCGCGTCCGAGCGGGAGAGTCGGACCGGCAGGTCCGCGCCGGCCCTCTCCAGCAGGTCGTCCAGGTCGTCCCGCCGCGGGCCGTCCTCGATCGCCGCCCGGCCCCTGAGGCGCCAGGCCAGCCCGCCCCATCCCGCGAGCTGGAGGAGCACCAGCGCGCCGGCGCCCGTCGCCCAGGCGAGGGCCAGCAGGAACGGCCAGTCGTGGCCCAGCGTGCGGACCCACATCCGGGGATCCATCCGATCCGCCCGGTGGGGCGCGCGCAGGACCGGCCCGGCCGAAGAAGCCGGCGGCGATCCTCCCGCCGCCCGGGAGGCCCCGGACGCCGCCGCCGCGCCCGCCGCGGATCCGGCCGGCGTCGCCGCGGCGGCGGGCTCCGTCCCGAACTCGGCCACGACCTTCTCCGCTTCGGAGGCCTGGAGCCCGACCCGCGGCCCGAGGCCCGTGGCGGCCTGCAGCAGGACCGCCAGGACCGGGACCAGCGCGGCTGCCGTCCATGCCTCCGTGCGCGCGGCCGGACCGCGGGTCCAGCGCGTCCGGCCGTCCAGGATCCAGACGGAGCCCAGGACGACGGTGCTCGCGGCCAGGTACGTGAGCAGCCACGACGCCGCGGTCGCCAGCACGGTCTCGGCCGCGCCCGGGAGGAGGGACTGGAGCATCCTCCGTCAGCCGTCGTTCGACTCGATCAGCGCCTGCAGCCGGTCCAGATCGGCCCCGTCGATCTCCCGTTCCCGGAGCAGGTGGCCCACGAGCTCGGAGGGCTCACCGCCGAACAGCCCGTCCACCAGCTCCTCCACCATGGAGCTGCGGACCTCGTCCCGCTCGATCTCCGGCCGGTACACGTAGCGGCGGCCGTCCTTCCGGTGGCTCACCGCCCCCTGATCCTCCAGCCGGGAGAGGACGGTCGCCACCGTGCTCGCGGCCCGGTTCCGCTCGGGGGCCAGGGCCTCGCGGACCTGCCGGACCGTGGCCTCGCCCCGGTCCCAGAGAACCCGCAGGATCGCGAGCTGCAGATCGCCGAAGTCTCGGCTGGCGGGCGTCACGGGGCCTCCCCTCGCGGTCGGAACGGTCGACGGGTCCCGTCATATACTACACCTGTCGATGATTGGTTCCGGGGACGGGGGCCGGGGACGGTGTCCGGAGCCCGCCGGCACGATCGGGACCGATGAGCGCGGCCGCCGGGCGACCCTGTCACGACCGCCGCACGCGATCGTCCCTTCGAACGGAGCTCGAGACGGAGACGCGAGCCGACGACCTGTCGGGAGGACGGAGAGATGGACGCTGGATCCACGACCGACGAAACCCACGAGCCGCTCGCGAGCCGGGGCCACCGGGACCCTGGCCGGGGCCATCGGGACCCTGGCTGGCTGACTGTGCTGGCCCTCGCCGTGGCGGCGACCGTGGCGGCCGGCTGCACCGTCACCTCCGGTCCGGACACCGAGACGGTACGGGGCATCCTGAGCTTCGGCCCGGAGGGCTCGGGCGACGCACCGGCGACCGCCGACCCGGGCGGCGACGGCGCCCTCCAGGGCTCCCTCGAGGCCCCGGACACCGTCCGGGTCGGCGAGAGCTTCCCGGTCACGATCCGCACCGTCGGCCTGAACGGCTGCTGGTCCTCGGCCGGCGAGGACGTCTCGGTGGACGGGCTCACGGCCACGATCGTCCCCTTCGACTCCACGGGTCAGCGGGAGGACGTGGCCTGCACGATGGCCCTCACCTCCCTGCTCCACGAGGTGGAGCTCAGCTTCGGCGAGGCGGGGGAGGCGGTGGTCCGCGTCGAGGGCCGCCGGGTGATCGGCCGCGAGGGGTCCGAGACCGAGCCCCTCGCCCTGGAGGAGACGGTCACGGTCGTGCCGTAGGCGCGGCCCTCTTCAGATAGAGATGAAGAGGGCGACGCGCGCCCGACCCGCCGGACCCGCCGCACCGCTGGCCCTCCGGCTCGCCGTCAGCGCCCGTTACGATCCCGGCTCCCGCGCCCTGACAGGCGGCGCGGCACCGGCTGTCCCTACCGCTGGATCTGCAGCCCCGCCTCCATGGAGGCGCGGTACTCCTCCGGGACATCGGGGTCGATGTAGTAGGTGATCGGCTCCTCGGGCCGCCACAGGTCGCCGACCCTCTCGCCCCGCTCCAGGCGCCACCGCCGGGTCATCCGTTGGAAGAAGGTGGGGTCGGTGTCGGAGAAGTCCTTCCCGGTGCCAGGGGCCCGGCACCCGACGCCGCGGTGTGACGCCCGGCCCGCCGTCCTCGTCCCTGTGACGAGGGCGAAGTCCGAATCATACCTCGCGCTGACACATAATAGCGTTCGAGAGGGGCATGTCGTACGTCGGCAGGCCGTTCTGGAACGGATACCGTTCTGGAGGAGGGTCGACCATGGAGGAGACCAGACGCCCCCCGGAGCCCGAGGGGGAACGCGGCGCGCACCGCTCCTTCGGGAAGGACTGGCCCGGAGAGGGAGGCTTCGGCCTCGTCGAGGCCATCGTCGCCATCGTGGTCTTCGGGATCGGGACCGTGGCGGTGGCGGGCCTCACCCTCACGGCCGGCACCTACGCCAACCGCGCCGCCGTCGAGACCGACCAGACGATGGTCTCGAACCAGCTCTTCAGCGAGCTGCGGCAGGAGGACTTCTCGGCGGTCGCCTCGGGCACGAGAACCCTCACCACGGGAGAGCACGGCTACGAGGTGGAGGTGAACGTCTCCCAGCCGTCGGCCGACGTGAAGACGGTGGTCGCGGTGGTCTCGGGGGTCGGCCCCTTCCCGCCCGACACCTTCCGCACCCGGATCCACCGATCCGGGGGCTATCCGACGGGTCCATGAAGCCCGAGCCCGTCCCGGCCCCCGCCCGGCCCTCCGTGGCCGGCCGGGGAGGCATGACGCTCGTCGAGGTCCTGATCGCCGTCGTCGTGGCCGGCCTGCTGGGGACGGCCATGTTCCAGCTGTTCCAGGGCCAGCATCACTTCTACGGCGAGACGGAGGACCGCCTCTTCGCCAAGCAGACCCTCCGGGCCACCACCGACCTGGTGGAGACCGAGCTGCGGGAAGCCGCCGGGGGCGACGTGGTGGCGGCCGAGCCGGACTCCATCGCCGTCTGGCACGACGAGATCGGCGGCTACGTCTGCGACGTCACGACGGCGGACGTGGTGTACTACTACGTGCACCGTCAGCTCTCCGACCCGGGCACGCTGGGCCTTCTCGGGGACCGGGGCACGGCCTATTCAAACCCGTTCTCCACCACCTACGAGTACGACCCGGGCTTCGACGCCACGGGCGCCGAGAGCAGCCTGGCCCAGACGGCCTGCGAGGAGGCGGGCGCACCGGCCGGGGAGCCGTCGTCCCGCTACCGGGCGATCACCTGGGGAGGGTCGCTGGCGCCGCCCCAGCCCGGCGCCGTGCTCCGGATGTACCGGGAGCTCTCCTATTTCTTCGCCGACTCGGAGATGGGCGACGGCACGGCGCTGTGGCGCAACGAGCAGGAGCTGGCCGCGCCCTTCTCGGACGCGGACTCGGGCTTCCGGTACCGCGTCTGCGCCGGCGGCAGCTGCAGCTGGTTCACCAGCGTGAGCGACGAGTCGGACCAGCGAAACATCGTGCGGGTGGAGCTGGGGGCCCGGGCCCTGGGCGACGGGGCCAACCGGTACGACATCGCGATGGACCTGGACTACGACATCTCGCTCCGCAACTGACGCACGTGCGAGCGATCCGGACGGAGGAGGCCTCGAGATGACCGCTGACGCCATCGAGCGATCCGGAACAGAGCGATCCGGAAC
>CAZSKS010000007.1:5261-9381 GCA_964607465.1 uncultured Gemmatimonadota bacterium
GAGCGATCCGGAACAGAGCGATCCGGAACGGAGAATATGCCGGGACCGGGGGCCGGGAGTCAGGGAGGCTTCGCCCTCGTCGTCGCGCTCATCATCCTGGTGGGGGTCACCGTGCTGGCGGCCGGCGGCCTGTGGGCCGTCCGCTCCGAGACCCGGATGGCGGACAACCACCGGGACGCCAACCGGGCGTTCCAGGTCGCCGACGCCGCGCTGAGCCAGTTCCTGGGCTCCGAGGCCGGCGTCCCGGCCACCCCCGTGGAGTACGACTTCGACGACGGCACCGGCCGGATCGAGGCGACCCGGCTGGGCGTCCATTCCGGCGGGCACGAGCTGTATCGCCTCACCGCCGTCGGCCGGCTGGCACCCCCCCAGGACAACATCGAGCGAACGGTGACCCGCCTGGTCATGCTCGATCCCCTGCAGCTGGACTTTCCCGGCGGCCTCAGCTCCGGCGGCAACATCCGGAAGGACGGCACGGCCGGGCTGGTCTCGGGCTTCGACGCTGCCGCGTCGGGTGACTGTCCCGAGGCGCCCCAGCCCGATCGTCCGGGCGTGATCACCGAGGACTACGAGCAGTCCGGCGGGGGGGGCGGGAGCACGCCGGACTGCGAGGGGCCGATCTGCGGCGATCCCCCCATCGAGGAGACCTCGGACCCGCTGGCCGGCATCACCTTCGACTGGCAGGGCATCCTGGACGGCGAGGTCGTGGACTTCGACCTCGTCACCACCGACGGCAGCAGCTGGCCGTCGATGGCGGGGGACGACTGGCCGGTCGTCTTCGTGGACAACTCCAGCGAGGTGTCGCTCAGCGACGCCGCCGGCCACTCGGGCCGGGGCACGCTCATCATCCGGGGCGACGTCAAGCTGGAGGGCGACTTCCAGTGGGACGGCGCCGTCATGATCGGCGGCTCCCTCAAGAGCGCCGGCAACAACGTCATCGAGGGCGCCACCGTGACGGGCCTCAACGAGCTCATCGGCGGCAATCCGGCGGACACCGACCTGGGCAACGGCCAGAAGACGTTCCAGTACCACAGCTGCAACCTCCTCCGTGCCATGAAGGAGGCGGGGACGCTCTACGAGGTTCCGGGCACCTGGAAGGAGAGCCGCTGACGGGAGGAGGCTGACCGACGTCTTGTCGGTCCCCGTGGCCCCGGGTAGCTTGGCCCGCGCGCCGGCCTCGGTCGGGCGCGAGCGCCGTCGGGCGCGAGCGCGGCGGTCGGGCCGGTGAGCCGCTGAACGACAGCGGACCCGAGCCCCGATTCCCGACCCGGAAGGCCCTCATGTCCGCCTCCCTCCCCCGCCGCACACGCGCGCCCCGGACCCGCCCAACCCGGGCCGCGGCCGCCCTGGACGGCCCGGCCCTCCTCGTCGGCCCGGCCCTTCTCGCCTGCTTCGCCCTCCTCGCGGCGCTGCCCGCGCCGGCGGCGGCCCAGGCGCCCTCCTTCTCCGAGGTCGTGAGCCACGAGTTCGGGGAACGGATCACCCTCCACCACCAGATGGTCGACTACCTGGAGACGGTCGCCGCGGCCTCGCCCCGGGTCACGCTGATCGAGCAGGGACGGAGCTGGGAGGGCCGCCGGCTGGTGGCGGCCGTGGTGACGTCGCCGAACAACCACGACCGGCTGGACGAGCTCCGCCGGCGAGCGGCGGAGCTGGCCGACCCCCGGGGCGCGAACCCGGCCCGCATCGAGGCGATCGTCGACGACCAGCCCGTGATCGTCTGGTACGGGGGCTCCATCCACGGAAACGAGCTCTCGGGCGCCGAGGGGCTCCTCAAGCTGCTGGAGCGGCTCGCCACCGCCGACGATCCGGCCACCCGGAGGGTCCTGGAGAACGCGGTGGTCCTGATCGACCCGATGCTGAACCCCGACGGCCGGGACGCCTTCGCCCGGAAGAACCGCGAGAACCTGGGCCGCGAACCGAACCCCGACCCCCTGGACTGGAACAACGACTTCACCTGGTGGCAGGGCATCAAGTACCGGACGGGCCACTACTACTTCGACACGAACCGCGACTGGTTCGCCCACACCCAGCGGGAGACGCGGGCCCGGGTCGCCACGATGCGGGCCTGGCACCCCCAGGTGGCGGTGGACGCCCACGAGATGGGCCGGGAGGTGGAGTTCTTCTTCGATCCGGCCACCGACCCCTACCCGGCGACCTTTCCCGCGTACGCCCTGGAGGGCTTCGAGCTGTTCAACCGGGCCTACGCCGCGGCCTTCGACTCGGCGGGCTTCGAGTACATGACCCGGGAGCGCTACAACTACTTCTACCCGGGCTATTCGACCTCCTACGGCAGCTACCAGGGCGCCGTGGGGATGCTCTACGAGCAGGGGAGCAGCCGGGGGCCGGCGCTGGAGCGGCCGGACGGATCAGTCCGCACCCTGGCCGAGGCCCTGGAGCACCAGTACCTGGCGGCGTGGACCGCAGCCCGCACGGCGGCCGACCGGCGGCGGGAGCTGCTGCGGGACTACGCGGCGGCGAAGCGCGCCGCCGTGGAGGACGGACGGAGCGGCGTCCGGCGCTACCTCCTGGCGCCCGGCGGCGACCCCGCGCTCCTGGCGGAGGCGGTGGACCTGCTGCTGCGGGGCGGCGTCGAGGTCCACCGGCTCACCGAGGAGGCGCGGCTCGAGGGGGTGCGCGACCGGGCGGGGCGGGAGGTCAGCGACCGGAGCTTCGCCGCCGGCACCTTCGTGGTCGAGGCCGCCCAGCCCATGAACCGGCTGGTGCGGGCGCTGCTGGAGCCCGAGGTGCCGGTGCCGGAGGACTTCCTCCGGGAGGCCCGCGAGCGAGTGGAGCGGGACCAGGACGCGCGGTTCTACGACATCACCGCCTGGTCCCTCCCCCTGCTGTTCGACCTGGAGGGCTACAGCTCCACCGACGGCCGATCGCTGGCGACCACAGAAGTGGAGGAGCCGCTCCGCCCCTGGGGCGAGGACGCCGATCCGGCCACGGGACCCATGGGGACGGACGCGGCGGCCGGGAGGGCGCCGGGGCCGGACCCATCGGCGGGCGCCGGGCCGGCCGCCGTGCCCGAGGCCGGCTACGCCTACGTGGTGGACGGCCGCTCCGCCGCCTCGCTCCCGGTCCTCTATCACCTGGTCCACCGCGGCCACCGGGCCGGCATGCTGCTGGAGCCGACGCGGATCGCGGGCGAGGACCTCCCGGCCGGCTCGGTCGTGGTGCTGGTCGGGAACAACGACGCCGCGGTGCACGACGCCGTGCGGGAGCTGGCCGGACGCTTCCGGGTCGAGGTCCGGGCGCTGGACACGGGGCTGGCGGAGGGCGAACGGCCGTCCCTCGGCACGGGCGACCTGGTGCGGGTCCGGCCGCCCTCGGTGGCCCTCCTCGCCGAGAGCCCCGTCCACGGCTACTCCTTCGGCTGGGCCTGGTACACCCTCGACCGCCAGTACGGGATCCCGACGACCGTCCTCCGGGTGGGCTCGGTGGCCGGGGAGGACCTATCCGACTACGACGTCCTGGTCGTGCCGGACCTCTTCACGTCCTCCGGGCTGGCCCGGGAGCTGGGCGGGGACGGCACGGCCCGCCTCCGGCGCTGGGTCCGGGACGGAGGGACCCTGGTGGCCGTCGGCGAGGCCGTCGCGTTCGCCCGGGAGGAGCTGGACCTCCTGGCGCTGCGCTCGTGGTACGAGGAGGCGGCCGGGCCCGGCGCGGACGGCGGCGCGGGGAGGGCCGCGGACGACCCGTCGGAGGACGGCGACGGGGCCGCGGACGGCGGGGCGCCCGAGCCCTACCGCTTCGAGGTCCCCGGGGCGGTACTCCGGGGAACGGTGGAGGACGCCTGGTGGCTCTCCGCCGGCGTGGGGCGGGAGCTCCCGGTGCTGGTGGCCTCCTCCCGCGTCTACCTGCCGCCCGAGGGGACGCCGGACGACGACCGCCGGACCGTCGTGCGATACGCCGGCGAGGATCCGCTCCAGCTGTCGGGGCATGCCTGGCCCGAGTCGCTGGAGCGGCTGTCCGGGGCCGTCTTCGCCTACGAGGAGCGGGCCGGGGACGGCCGGGTGATCGCCTTCACCGAGGACCCCAGCTTCCGCGCCCTGTGGCGGGGCGCGAACCGTCTCTTCCTGAACGCGGTGGTGGTGGGGCCCAGCGCGCCGTGACG
>CAZSKS010000007.1:9481-81740 GCA_964607465.1 uncultured Gemmatimonadota bacterium
GCGCGAACCGTCTCTTCCTGAACGCGGTGGTGGTGGGGCCCAGCGCGCCGTGACGCGGGGGGAGGCGGCCGACGGGGGTGACGCCGGCCGGCAACGCGCCCGACCCCGATGACGGCGGCCGACGGCGGGCGCCCGGGCCTGAGTCAGGGGTAGCTCGCCACGCGGTGAACGCCTCCCCCGTCAGCCTTGGCCGCGTACATGGCCTCGTCGGCCCGGCGCAGGATCTCGTCGACGCGATCCGGGACCGGCATGGGGTCCGGGGACGGGAGGTCCACGGCGTCCACGTGGACCGCCCCGCAGCTGGCTCGCAGCCGAATCGGGCCGTCCACGTCCGGGATCCGCAGCGGCTCGTCCAGGGAGGCCAGCAGGCGTCCGGCGGCCGCCTCCACGTCCGCCGCGTCCTCGACGCTCTCCAGGAGGAACACGAACTCGTCGCCCCCGACGCGGGCCACCGTGTCCTCGCGACGAGCGCCGTCCGAGAACCGCCGGGCCAGCTCCTCCAGCACCGCGTCACCCGCGGCGTGGCCGTGGGTGTCGTTCACGGCCTTGAACCCGTCGAGATCCAGGTAGAGGACGCCGAGACCGTCCCCGGTCCGCCCGACGCGCTCCATCGCGTGCACCGAGCGGTCCCAGAGCAGGTCGCGGTTCGGCAGGCCCGTGAGGGCGTCGTGGAAGGCCCGCCGTCGGAGGGCCTGCTCCTCCTCCACCATGGGCGAGACGTCCTGCCCCGCCACGATGAGGTGCACCTCGCCGTCGGGAAGCAGCGAGACGCACGCCAGGAGCACCTCCCGGACCTCCCCGCTCGCGCGCCGGACCCGAACGACCGCCTCCTGCGCCGTGCCCTCCGACGCGGAGCGCGAGCCCAGCTCCTCCACCTTCTCCGGGTCCAGGAAGATCTCCAGCTCGGCGGCGGAGCGGCCCACGACGTCCTGCCGCGGACGGCCGTACAGGTTCTCGAACGCCTCGTTCACCTCGAGGATGCGACCCGTCCCCCCCTCCATCACCATCAGGGAGACCGGGTTGAGCTCGAAGACCGCCTCGTACTTCTCCTTGGCCCGGGCCAGCTCCCGCTCGGTCCGGTGGCGCTCGGTCACGTCCCGGACGATCCCGGCCACGCCGCGCATCCCGGAGCCCGTGTCCTCCAGGGGGACCGACCTGGACTCGAAGATCCGCGTCTCGCCCGAGGGGAGCTCGACCTCCGCCTCGTCGCTCCGTCCTTCCCCGGACGCCATGATCTCCTGGCGGTTGCCGCGGATCATCTCGGCCGTCTCCTCGGGGAACACCTCGCCCTCGGTGCGGCCGAGCAGCTCGTCCACCGAGAGGCCCAGGTGGGCGGCCGCGGCCCGGTTGGCGAACCGGTACCGGCCCTCGGCGTCCTGGAAGTAGACGACATCGGGGACGAGATCGATCAGCGTCCGAAGTAGCTCCGGATTCTCCATCGTCCTGGATCCTCCCTCCCGACGACGCGAGACAGGGGAAGAGGAAACTGGCGGATCGACGGCGACGAGGCGAGGGGATCAGGACCCCACCGGCCAGCTTCGGCCTTCCTCCAGCCAGGTCGTGAACTCCCCCACGGGCACGGGCCGGGCGAAGAGGAACCCCTGGCCGAAGTCGCAGCCCAGCTCCCGCAGGCGGTCGAGCTGCTCCGTGGTCTCGATGCCTTCGGCCACCGCCGAGATCTCGAGCGCCCGTGTCAGGGCCAGCGTCGCCTCGACGATGGCGGCGTGTCGGCGGCTGTCCGTCATCCGGTCGACGAAGGCGCGATCCACCTTCAGGCTGTCGACGTCCAGCCGGGTCAGCCGGTCCAGGGTCGCGTACTGCGTCCCGAAGTCGTCCACCGAGATCCGGACCCCCAGCTCCTGGAGCTGCGCCATGACCTCGGCCCGCCCCATGGCGCCGGTCTCGGTGATCTCGAACGCCAGCTCCCTCGGGTCGAGCTCGCCGTCCTCCAGCAGCGCCCCCACCGAGGCGACGAGGTCGGGGTCCCGCAGCTGCCGTCCCGACAGGTTGAGGTGCAGTCGGAACCCCGGCGGGACGAGGCCGTCTGCCCGCCACCGGGCGAAGTCGCGCCAGGACCGGCGCAGCAGGTGATGGCCCAGCGGGACGATGAGCCCCGTCTCCTCGGCCAGGGGGATGAACTCCCCGGGCGGGACCAGGCCCCGCTCGGGATCCTCCCAGCGGGCCAGCGCTTCGGCCGCCGCCAGCCGGCCGTCCTCCAGGGAGACGATGGGCTGGTAGAAGGGGACGAACTCGCCCTCCTCGATGCCGCGGCGCAGCCGCATCTCGGCCTGGAGTCTCCGCGGCTCGCCCTCCGCCACGTCGGGTCCGAAGACGCGCCAGCGGGAGCCGGGATCCTCCTTGGCGGCGAACATGGCCCGGTCGGCCTGGCGGAGGAGGTCGTCCGGCTCCGGGACCGGGGCCTCGGGATCGTCCGGCGTCCCCCGGAAGAACGTCATCCCGCAGCTCGCCTGGAAGCGGACCTCCTCCCCGGCGACCTGGAGCGGGAGCTGGACCTCCGCCAGCAGGCGATCGGCCACGTCGTACGCCCCCTCCTCCCGCGCCAGGTCCTCGAGGACCACGCCGAACTCGTCGCCGCCCAGGCGCGCCGCCGTGTCCTCGTCCCGCACCGCCCGGCCCAGGCGGCTGGCCAGCCGGTGCAACGCCTCGTCTCCGGCCGCGTGGCCGTAGGAATCGTTCACCCGCTTGAAGCCGTCCAGGTCCAGGAAGAGGACGGCGATCAGCTCGCCGGTCCGCCGAGACCGGGAGAGGGCATGCCCCAGCCGGTCCCAGAACAGGGAACGGTTCGGCAGACCGGTGAGCCGGTCGTGGAAGGCCCGATGCTCCAGCTCCCGCTCGACCTCCTTCAGGTGGGAGATGTCCTGGATCGCACCCACCAGGTAGCGCTCGTTCTCGAGGGCGAGACTGTCGAGGGAGAAGAGGCCCTGGAAGGAGCTCCCGTCCCGGCGGCGGAAGCGGACCTCCTCCTGGCGCACCGTCCCTCCACCCCGGACGCGGTCCAGGACGGCCCGCCGGCGGTCCGTGTCCACCCACAGCTCCTCCCCCCGAACGGCGCCCTCCTCCACCTCCCGCCGCTCCCATCCGAACACCCGCTCGAAGGCCCGATTGACCTCCAGGAGGCGGCCGGTCCCGGGGTCGACGATGGCCTGGGCGACGGAGCTGATGTCGAAGATCCCCTCGAACTTCTGTCTCGCCCGCTCCATCGCCCGGCGCGCCTCCACCGTCTCGCTGACGTCGAACAGGAGGCCCTCGATGACCTCCCCCTCCCCCGGCCCGCCGATCAGCCGCTCGTGGACCAGGGCCCACAGCGTCGAGCCGTCCTGCCGGCGCAGCTCCAGCCGGTACTCCACCAGCGTGCCGCGCTCCCGCAGGTCCTCGACGGCCTTCCGCCGTGCCGTCGCATCGGCGTAGAAGGCCTCGCCCGGCGTGCCCACCACCGCCTCGGGACCGTCGTAGCCGAACATCTCCGCGAACGCCGCGTTGCAGTCGAGGATCGGGCCGCCGGGCTCGGGCCGGGAGCGGTACACGCCCACCAGCCGCTGGTCGAACAGGCGTCGGTAGCGCTGCTCGGCCAGCTCCAGCTCCGCCTCGGCTCGCCTGCGGTCCGAGACGTCGGTAACGGTGCCCACCAGCGCCTCGGGCTCCGGCCCGTCCGGCGTCGGGATCCACTCTGCGTCCACCTGCACCCACAGGGTGCCGCCGTCCGACCGCCGCATCTCCAGCTCCCGGTTCCGGACGTCCCGCCCCTCGGCCAGGTCCTCCAGGAGCACGTCCCGCTCCGGCCCGGCGGCGAACAGCCCGCTCACGTCCGTGCCTTCCAGGTCCTCCCGATCCTCCCGCCCGGCCAGGTCGGCCAGGGGGGCGTTGGCCGCCAGCAGGCGGCCGTCCGCGGCCGCGCGGAAGACCGCGGCCGCGTTCTCCTCGAACAGGACCCCGTATCGTCGGGCGGCGGTCCTCCCGGCCGCCTCCCGGTCGGCGCCGTCGGTGACGTCGCGGATCGCCCCGCAGAAGTACCGACGTCCCCGGCGGGTGAACTCGGTGAAGGAGATCCGGAGCTCCAGCTCGCTCCCGTCCCGGTGGAGGCCGGGCAGCTCGACGTCGATCCAGGGGAGGTGCCGGCGGCCGGTGGCCAGGTACTCCTCCAGCCCGGCCGCGTGGCGGGATCGGTGGTCCTCGGGCATGAGGATCGTGAGGGGACGCCCCGCCAGCTCCTCCCGGCCGTACCCGAAGATCCGGGTCATGGCGGGGTTCGCGTAGCGGATCCGGCTCTCCCGGTCGATGACGACGATGCCCTCGGTCAGCTCCTCGGTGAGGGCGAAGGGCAGGCGGATGCCCTCGGGGGGGTCGATGGCGAGGAAGGCGGGCTCGGGCGTCATGGGAGCTGGCCTGGATGGCGGAACCCCGGCGTGGCCACGGGGGTAGTCGGTCCCATCCCCTCGCCGGGGCCGCCGGCAGCACCTTCGTTTCCTGCACCTGCGCTTCGTGCGTCCGAGCCGACAGGCCCGGCTCGGCGTCGTGTCAGAGTATGCTTACGAATGTCGTAATATCTTGACAACCCTCCCCGCACCCCGGATCGCCCCGTGCCCCACCCCACTGAAGACACCCTCCGACGCCGCCTCCGCCTCGTCCGGGAGCGGGCGGGCCTCAGCCTCCGAGCTTTCGCCGCGTCCCTCGCCGACCGGGCGGGATACCGGGTCTCGCACTCGACGGTGCGGGAGTACGAGCGCCGGGGGAGCGCGCCGGCCGTCTACGTGCGCGCGGTGAGCCTGGCGTTCGGGACGGACCCGGCGTGGTTGCTGCACCTTCCGGACGAGGACGGCGTCTTCGACGGCCGGGACGCGCGGGTCGAGGAGGCGCTGCAGGGTATCGCGGGCATCCTGGACGCGCTGGCGGTGGAGCTCGGGGAGGCGGCCGAGGGAAGCTAGCCCGGGCGGTCGGGCCGGCTGTCCGGCTCCACCCTCCGAGGAGGCCGGAGCCCTTCCCCCGCCGGGGCCGGGGCCTCCCGCCGCCTCCGGCGTGGTCGCGGCGTCGGGGCGACGGTACCTTCCGGTCGGACGTCACGATGAATACGGTCCTCCTCTCCTTCGGCAGCTTCGCCTTCACCGTCCCGGCCCTGGCGTACCTCGCCACCGGGCTCGGTGCCCTGGGCCTCGGCGTGCGGGTCCTCGTCCGGGAGCAGCGGGCCGAGGAGAGCCTCTACTTCCTCTTCTTCTGCATCGTCCTCTTCATCTGGCTCCTCTCCTTCGGCTTCATGTACGCCGCCCCCGACGCCGCGACGGCCCGCGACTGGATGCACACGGGGTACATGGCCATCCCCTTCGTGCCGGCCACCATCTACCGGTTCACCGTCCAGATCCTGGGCTCGAACCCCCGGCGCAGGATCGTCATGGGAAGCATCTGGGTGACGTCCGCCCTGACGGTCATCCTCTTCGTCGGTGCGGGCTACTTCACCGCAGGGATGGCCCGGCACCCGTGGGGCTGGATCGAGATCCTGAACCCCCGGGGGCTGCTGGTCATCGCGTTCCTGGCGGTCGCGGTGGGCGCCGCGCTGCTGGAGTACGCCCTCGAGCTGCGCGAGGAGGAGAGCGCGCCCCGTCGCCGGCAGCTCCGGCTGCTGATGCTGGCGTTCCTGCTCGGCGGCTTCTCGCTCGTCGACTTCCTCCCCTCCTTCGGCGTGGCCGTGCCCCCGCTGGCCTACCTGCCCGTCCTGGCGGGGCTCCTGGTGCTGGCGCACGTGGTCCAGCGCTACCGGCTGCAGGAGCTGACGCCGTCCTTCACCGCCGACACCATCCTCAGGACCATGAACGACCCCGTGGTGGTGGTGGAGCGGGACGGGTCGATCCGCTTCGCCAGCGAGGCGGTGCGGGAGACCCTCGGCTGGCCGCCGGAGGTGCTACGCGGCAGGAGCTGGCGGACCCTGGCCGGGAAGCGACCGGACCGGGAGGCCCTCGACGGGCTGATGGCCTCGCCGGAGCCCTCCGACGCCGAGGTCTCGCTGGCGACGCGGGACGGCGATCCGCTGCCCGCGGCCGTCTTCGCCTCGCCCGTGACGGGCCCGTCGGACGAGACGCTGGGCACGGTGCTCGTGATCAAGGACCTCCGGGTGCGCGAGGCGGCCCGCCGCGCCGTCGAGAAGGCGGAGGAGAAGTACGCCCGGCTCTTCGAGCTGAACCCCCTGGCCATCGGCGTGGCCACCCTGGAGGGGGCGGAGTTCCTGGAGGTCAACGAGAGCTTCGAGCGCTTCTTCGGCGTGCCGCGGGAGGAGGCCATCGGACGCAGCTCGGTGGACCTGGGGCTCTGGGTGGAGCCCGCCGACCGGGACCGGGTCGTCCGCGGCGTCCGGGCCGGGAGGGCGGTGGACGGCCTGGAGGTCCAGATGCGGGGCGCCGGAGGGGACGTCCGCGACGTGCTCTTCTTCGCCGACGCCGTCGAGCTGGAGGGGTCCCGGGCCCTGCTTGCCATGGCCTACGACCTCACCGAGCGGAAGGCGTCCGAGCGGGAGCTGGAGCGCCGCGCCCTCTACGACTCCCTCACCGATCTCCCGAACCGGAGCCTCCTGAACGACCGCCTGGCGCACGCCCTGGAGCGGGCGCGCCGCCGCGAGGACGGCGTCGCCGTCCTCTTCGTGGACCTGGACCGCTTCAAGATCGTCAACGACAGCATGGGGCACCCGGCCGGGGACGAGGTGCTTCGTCAGACGGCCGGCCGGCTGCAGAGCGTCGTTCGCCAGGAGGACACGGTCGCACGGATGGGCGGCGACGAGTTCGCCATCGTCGTCGAGGACGTGGGGGGAGCCGCCGACACCGAGGCGGCGGCAGCGAGGATCGCCGAGGCCATGGCCCCTCCCTTCCGCGTGGACGGCGAGGAGGTGCACCTGTCGGCCAGCACGGGGATCGCGTTCTCGTCGTCCGGCGAGGAGACGGCCGAGGAGCTGCTCAGGCGCTCCGACGTGGCCATGTACCGGGCCAAGGAGCTGGGCGGCACCCGACACCATCTCTTCGACCCCGCCACCGACCGGAGGGCCAGCGAGCGGCTGCAGGAGGAGAACGAGCTCCGCCGGGCCATCGATGAGGGCGAGCTCGTCCTCCACTACCAGCCCGTCGTCGGCCTCGACGACGGCCGATGGATCGGGGCGGAGGCGCTGGTGCGATGGGCCCGCCCGGGGGTGGGGCTCGTCCCCCCGGGGGAGTTCATCCCCCTGGCGGAGGACACGGGCCTCATCGTTCCGATGGGCAAGTGGGTCCTGGAGCGGGCGATCCGGGACGCCACGCGCTGGGAGCAGCATCTTCTGGAGGAAGACGAGCACTTCACGATCAGCGTGAACCTGTCCGCCCGCCAGTACCACGGAGGCGACATCGAGGACACCGTCATGGACACCCTCGCGGCCGCCGGGCTCGATCCCCGTCGCCTGCAGCTGGAGATCACCGAGAGCGTCCTGCTCGACAACCCGGAGCGGCTGGTGACGCTGCGGCCGGCGGGGGTTCGGATCGCCATCGACGACTTCGGGACCGGGTACTCGTCGCTGCGCTATCTCCGGGAGCTGGCCGCCGACGTCGTCAAGATCGACCGCTCCTTCGTCTCCGGCCTCCAGGCCGACGAGGACCTGAGCGTGCTGGTGCGGGCGATCCTGATGATCGCCGCCCAGCTGGGCATGGAAGTGGTGGCCGAGGGCGTCGAGACCGAGGGCGAGCGTCGGCGCCTCCTCGACCTCGGCTGCCACCGGGGGCAGGGCTACCTCTTCGCCCGGCCGATGCCCGCCGCGGAGTTCGAGGAGCGGCTGCCCGGCCGGGCGCCCGTCACCGGCTGAGCCCGGGCCGGCGGGCGGGCGGTGGGGGGCCACCTCGGGCGCTCACGGCCCGGAGCCGGCCGGGAGCCGACCGCCAGCCGACCGTTCGGCCCCTCGTACTCACCCGAGAGACATCACCCCCACGAAGGAGGATCCGTGCCCGACGTAGGAGAGACGGCCAGCCGCTCGATCACCCTCACCGACGAGCACGTGGAGGCGTTCGCCGAGCTCACCGGCGACCGCAACCCGCTCCACTTCGACGAGGACTTCGCCGCCGGCACCCGGTTCGGACGGCGCGTCGTGCAGGGGGGGCTCACCACGGGGCTGCTCCACGCCCTGGTGGCCATGGACCTGCCCGGGCCCGGCTCGGTCTTCCTGAGCCAGGAATGGGAGTTCACGGCGCCGGTCTACATCGGGGACACGATCACGGCCACCGCCACCGTCACGAGCGTCCACGACTCCAAGCCCGTCACGGGCCTCGAGGTCCGGGTGGAGCGGGACGACGGCGAGGTCGTGCTGGAGGGCGAGGCCTGGTGCTACACCCTCCGCCCCGGGGACGACGGCTGACGAGGGGGCCGCCCGGATCCCGTCAGCGGCTCGGCGCATGGGACGTCCGGAAGGTCGCCAGCACGCCGGCGTGGTCGGAGGGCCAGAGCCCGTCCGGCGTCCGGTCCTCCGGCTCCTCGCCCAGCCGCTCGGCGTGGACCGCGCCGCGGAAGGGACCGCCGCCGGCCGTGACGCCGTCGCGGTACAGGACGAAGTCGATGCGGTGCCAGAGCTCCGAGGTCGGGTTCCGGAGGTCGGCCGCCTGGTTGGCCGTGAAGCCGTCGCCCCGGGACCGGCCCACGAGCCAGCCGTCGACGAACCCGTGGGCTTCCATCATGGCGTAGGTGTCGGTGGAGCCGCCGTCCGGCTCGGAGTTCAGGTCGCCGGCGAGGATCACCGGCCCGTCGTGGCCGTCGACCGCGGCCAGGACCTCGGCCGCCTGGGCCAGCTGCAGCTGGTGGAGGTCCGGATGGATCCCGTGATCGGGCAGCACGTCGGCCGGCTCCAGGTGGGTGGTGACGAACCGGTAGGTGCGGCCCTTCACCGTGGCGTCCACGGAGGCCCAGCCCTTCACGACCTCGAGGTCGAAGCCGGCCAGCGAGATCGGGAGGTTCACGTCGAAGACGTCTCCGTCGGGGTTCGACGTCTCCAGGCCCGCCCGCGCCAGGACCACCACCGACTCGGTGAGCCGGAGGTCCACGAAGGGAGGCGTGGGAGCCTCCGGCGTGGCCATGGGCGCCTCCACGTCGAAGGTCTCGGTGCGCGAGGCCTCCACGTAGTCCAGCCCCCGGGCCGCCAGGGCCTCCAGCAGCAGGCCGACGAAGTCGAACACCTCCCCGGTGGCGTTGGGCACGGGGTTCCGGATCTCCCCCTCCTCGTCCAGGAAGTCGCCGGGCGACTGCACCCGCCAGCGGACGACTTCCTGCAGCCCGATCAGGTCCGGCGGCGCCGCGGCGACCTGCTTCGCCATGGCCTCCGCCCGGGCCGGGGCGTCGGTGGCCTGCACCCGGCCGAACGCCTCGGCCACGCGCAGCGGGAGCGGCGCATCGCCCTCCTCCAGGAGGACGCCCAGGTCGGTCCCGTAGTAGACGTTCCAGGTGAGCACCGAGAGATCTCCCGGGCCGGCCCGCTCGAGGCCGAGGTCGGCCTCCGGCTCGAGGGGGGAGGTCCCGGGACCGTCGGTGCAGGCGGCCAGGACCAGCAGCAGCGGAACGGCGAGCAGGACGCGACGATCGAACATGGGAATCCTCCCGGACGGGGCGCCCGTCACGGGCGCCGATGACGTGGTCGGACCGCACCCGTGCGGCCCGCTCCCGATGGCCCCCGAACCCTGCCGCGGCGGGATCAAGGACGGGTAAAGCCGGCGGGTGGGAGAAGCGCACCGGGGATGGACGCGGTCCCCGACCGGCCCGCCGGGCACGGTCGGGAAGGCGTCAGTCGGCGCCCGCCCTCTCCCGGATGCGTCGCCGCCGACCGGGCGTGAGCATGTCCTCGGCGATCACCTGCCGGACGATGCGCGCCACGAACGTGTAGCCCCGGGGCTCGGAGGCCAGCCAGCGGCCCCATTCCAGCTCGTCGAGCGCGGCCTCCAGCTCCGGCGCCTCCCGCCCGGTGGCCCGCAGGAGCGACGCGACCGACGCCCGGTCCCCCAGCACCGACGCGGCGGCCAGCACGTCCCGCGCGGACGGCGTCAGCTCCCGGAACCCGACCCGCACGGCGGCCACGACGCTGTCGGGGAGCTCGCCGGGCAGGGTCTCGTCCAGCGTGCGGTCCCGGGGGGGCCAGACGCCCTCCGGCTCGCCGCCGAGCTCGAGGCCCAGCCGGACCGCCTGGACGATCTCGTGGGCGAGGAGGGGGATCCCGGCGGAGTCCGCCTGCAGGCGGCGCACCAGGCGCGCCCGCTGGTCGTCGCCGTAGGCCGGCAGCGCCTGTCCGGCCAGCTCGTCGAGGGCGTCCCGGCCCAGGGGGCCGAGGCGCACGCGGCAGCCGCGGAGCGTGTGCCCCAGGCCCGCCTGCAGGTCGGACAGGGGAAGAGCCGTGCCCCGCTCCTCCACCCCGAAGGCCGCCATCACCGGCCGGTCGCCGGCGTCCCGGAGGACCTGCTCGAGGCCCTCCGCGGACCGGGCGTCCAGCCAGTGGGCGTCGTCCAGGACCAGGAGGACCGGCTGCTCCTCGGCCACGGTGGCCACCACCGCCGCCACGGATCGGGCCAGGGGGAGGGGCTCGGCGCCCCCGATCTCCCGGTCGAACCGCTCCCCCCACCCCGCCGCCCGGCGCGCCAGCCCGGCCAGGGCCCCTGGGGGCGCCGCCACGAGGCCGGGGGCGTCCAGGAGCGTGCCGGACGCCAGGGCCTGGAGGGCCGACCCCTCGTCGTCGCGGTCCCCGGGAACCGACCGCGCCGCCAGGACCACCGCGCCCTCCAGCCTCGCCCGGCTCGCCAGCTCCTCCAGGTACCGGCTCTTCCCCATGCCCGGGGGAGCCTCCACGAAGAGGGCCGCCGCCCCTTCCCCGTCCCGCGTCCGGCGCCAGACCGCCAGGCCCCTCTCCAGCTCGTCCTCCCGCCCCACCAGGGGGGCGCGACGGGCCGCCACCGTCTCGGACGCGACCTCGTCGGGCAGCTTCCAGGAGCGCTCCAGCCGGATCCGCTCGGCCAGGCGGACGGTGTCGGCCTCCGGCCGGGTCCCGAGCTCCTCCCGGAGACGATCGTCGAACGCCCGGTACAGCTCCAGCGACGCGGCCCGCTCCCCGGTCAGGGCCGTCGCCCGGAGGGCGGCCCGGACGGCCGTGTCGGAGAACGGGTCCAGCTCCATGGCCCGCGTCGCGGTCCGCAGCCCGGCCTCGGGATCCCCGGCGTCGGTCCGCTCCTCCGACCACCCGGCCAGCGCCTCGACGGAGCGGCGGCGCCAGTACATGCGCTCCGCCGTCAGCCAGTCCTCGAACCGCGAGGCGTCGGGCACGTCGAAGCCCTCGAGGAACTCGCCCCTCACCAGCCCGGCGGCGGCACCGGCTTCGCCCGCCTCCAGCCGCTCCTCCAGGAGCTCGACGTCCAGCTCCACGCCGGAAGCGTCCAGCCGCACGTCCCGGCCGTCGGAGGCGACCAGCGCCTCGCCCCCCCGGCGGCGGAGGACCCGGAGCGCCTCGTTGAGCGAGTGACGGGCCGCCTCCTCGGGGCTCCCGCCCCACAGCAGCCCCGCCAGGTGCGTCCTCGTCCGGGAGCGCCCCGGGGAGCGGGCCAGGTAGACCAGCAGGGCGAGGTTCTTCCGCCACAGGAGCTCCCGCGGGGCGTCTCCGCCGTCCACGTCCACCGCGGGCGGTCCGAGGCACCGGATGCGGATCACGGGGAGCACGCCTTCCGCGCCACGGACCGGGCCTCCTCCCGCACGGCGTCGAGCGTGGCGTCCGCGGCTTCCAGGTGCCGCGCCGCCTCCCCGGCGAGACGGCACGCCGTGTCCGAACGCCCGCCGGCCAGGGCGGAGGCGGCGGCCTTCACCCGGGCCTCGGTCCCCAGCGCCCAGTCCACCTCCGCCGCCTGGACGAAGCGATCGCCGAAGGCCAGCTCGACGTCCGAGTTCTCGTGCCATCGCCACGAGGTCTCCGCTCCCCGCGAATCCCCGGTGGCGGCCTGCCACTCCCCTCGCAGGAGGAGCACGGAGGCTCGCTCGAACGGTCGGGCCAGGTGACCGGCCGAATCGTACGTCAGGAGCGGGGCGGACCACGCCAGGGCTTCCTCCGCGTCACCGGCGTGGGCCCGCGCGGCCGCCTCCAGCAGCCGTGCCTGCCGCTCCCTGCCCGGAACCGACGGCGGCAGCCGGTCCACGGCCCGACGCCAGCGGGCCGCCTCCTCCGTCCGCCCCTCCCGATAGGCCAGCAGGCCCAGGGCCGACGCCGCCCGGAGCCTGCCTACCGGTCGGCCGTCCCCTTCGGCGATCCGGGCGAGGGCGTCCCGTCCGTCCTCCCGTTCCTCCGCGGAGGGGCCCGTGAGACCGAGGGCCGGCGGCATCACCCGCCACTCGGCGGCCTGCAGGCGACCTTCGGGGACCCGGGAGGCGGCCGCCGCCGAGTCGAGGAGGGCCAGCGCCTCGCCGGTCCGGCCCATGGCGTGGAGGGCCAGGCCGGACATCACCTGCCCGTTCACGGGGTGGTCGCCCGACGTCGCGGCCAGCTCCGCCAGCCGACGACCGAACGCGAGGGCCGCCTCCGGGAGGTCGAAGTAGGGGCCGGCCAGCCGACCGTACGTGGACAGGAACTGCTTCTCCCCGCCGGGAACCGCGGCCAGCAGGTCCCCCCGCCGGGCCGCGCCCTGGTGGGAGCGGAACCGTTCGAGCCAGGCGTGCCTCCAGAGGGTGGGAAAGTGCACGTCGACCTCGTCCACCGGGGCCGACACGGCATCCAGCCGGGACAGGTCCCGGAGAGCCTGCTCCTCGAGCCCCAGGCGGATCTCGGCCTGGACGATGTGGTCCACGATGGGGCTGAAGAAGGAATCCCGGGCGGCCGCGCGCCGGAGGACCGACAGCGCGCTGTCCGGCGTCACGCCGAAGAGGGGGCCGCGGTGCAGGAGCTCGTCGCCGTACAGCAGCGCCGCGTAGGCATCGTGCGGATAGTCCGCCAGGATCGCCTCGTACAGGACGTGCTGCTCCGGCCCGTGCGGGGCCAGGCGCGCCTCGAGCAGACGCCGGTCCAGGGGACCGAGCTGATCCCCGTCCTCCCCGCCGAGCCTCCGGAGATCAGCGCCCACCGGCCTCAGCTGCCAGCGGTGCACGTCCACGAGGCGCCACCGGGCGAGGACGAAGGTGCTGTCCATGCCCAGGGCGTCCCGGTAGGCCTCCTCCGCCCGCCGCCAGGACGAGCGCTGGAACGCCTCTTCCCCCCGGAGGAAGGAGCGGATGGCCGGGAAGGGGCGGCCGGCCAGCGCGTCGGTGCCCGCGGCAGAGAGCACGCCCGACGGGAGGCCGGTGGCCTCCAGCCTCCGGATCAGCGCCACGGCCACCGAGTCGCCCAGCGTCACCGGCGGGTCGGTCGCCGGCCCCCGGACCACCGTGGCTCCGCGGGTCCGGCCGGAGGCGTCCTCCACCTCCAGCCTCGCCTCCAGGCTGTCGCCCCTGCGCAGGAGGGTGCAGCGAACCGTGTAGCGGCTGTCGAGGGCTCGCGCCGGCGCCTCGCCCTCCCCCGGGCCCGACGGGCCGCGCGCCTCCCACCAGGCGAAGGCGGTCTGGGCCCGGGTCACGCGCAGGTCGGGCAGCCCCAGGAGGTCGAGCGTGACCAGGCGCGCCAGGTCGACCCCCAGGAGGCTGTCGGCGGTGGGGACGGTCTCACAGGGAAGGATCACGAGGTCCGACAGGGTCCCGGATCCTCCCGCGTTCCCGGCGTCGGAAGGTCCCGCGACGAGCCAGGCCATCACCGAGCCCGCGCCCAGCAGACCCAGGACCGCCGCCGCGACGAGCCTCCTGCGGAACCGGCGGGCTCCCACGAGAGCCTCCCGGAACGTTCCCGCGTCGGCCCAGCGGTCCTCCGGCCGCCGGGCCAGCGCCCTCTCCACCGCGTCCCGGAGCCCGGCCGGCACCTCCGACAACCGCCGGTCGGCCGGGTCGTCGGCGGTGGACCACCGACGTCCCGTGAGGGCCTCGTAGAGCACCAGGCCCGCGGCGTACACGTCCGACCGCGGGCTCGCGTCCCCGCCCGCCGCCACCTCCGGGGCCAGGTAGCCGGGCGTGCCGACCGTCTCCCCCGTCCGGGTGAGGGGCTCGCCGTCCGACGGGTCGGCGGCGGCGACCCCGAAGTCTCCCAGGACCGCCCGCTCCTCGGTGACGAAGACGTTCGACGGTTTCACGTCCCGGTGGACGACCCCCTCGGCGTGGACGGCGGCCAGGGCGGCCAGGAGGTCCCGACCCAGGCGCCGGGCCGCCTCCGTGTCCAGCGGACCCGCCTCCAGGCGCTCCCTCAGGGTGGGACCCTCGGCCAGGGCCAGCACCATGTAGTGGAGCCCCGACGCCTCCCCGACGTCGTGCACGGGCAGGAGGTTGGGGTGGGAGAGCCGGGCCAGGGTCCGGGCCTCGCGGAGGAACCGCTCGGCTCCGCGGGCGGTGGCGAGCTCCGGACGCAGGACCTTGATGGCGACGGGGCGGTCCAGCCGGCGGTCGCGGCCCAGGAAGACGTGGGCCATCCCGCCCGAGGCGAGCAGGCGCTCCACGTCGTAGTGGGAGGGAAGGCCCCCGCGGAGACGGCGGAGCAGGGCGGACATGGCCCTCCTGGTTGCGCGGGCCACGCGGGAGAGTGCAACGAGGACCCCAGTATCTCTCCGATCATACCCGGCGGACCCGGTCCGGTCAATGGCCGCCCGGTCCGGGGGCCCCGGGTTGCCCTGCGCCGGCCACCGCCGCCACGGGGTCCGCGTCGGCGGCCTGTCCGACCTCGCTCCTCCGATGTATCTTTGATTCGTAGCCTGTCTCCCGATCCAATCTCCTTCGGAGGAACGCCTCATGAGCGCACGACGCACTTCCCTGATCGCGGCCGCCACGGCGGTCGTCTGCACCGTTCCCCTCGCGGCCCAGGAGGGGGACGCCTCCGCCGAGACGGCCGCGACGATGGAGGCCTACGAGCGGGCCGGCACCCCGGGCGAGTTCCACGAGACCCTCGGCCAGCAGGTCGGCGAGTGGGACGCCGAGGTCCGCTTCTGGTCGGAGCCCGGGGGCGAGCCCACGGTCATGCAGGCCACGGCCACCATCGAGTGGGTGATGGACGGCCGCTTCATCCGCGAGACCGTCGAGAGCGAGTTCATGGGCCAGCCCTTCCAGGGGGTGGGCTACACCGGCTACAACAACCTCACCGGGGAGTACGAGGGCACGTGGATGGACAACCACTCCACGGCGCTCTACCGCTATGCCGGGGAGCGTGACGACCGGGGACGGCTCGTCTTCGTCAGCGAGTCGGTAGATCCGCTGTCCGGCGAGAAGGTGAAGGAGCGGAGCGTCTGGGAGCTCGTCTCGGACGACGAGATGGTGGCCCGCTCCTACCGACTGGAGGACGGGGAGGAGATCCTCTCGATGGAGCTGCGCTACACCCGGCGGATGTAGGGCCGGACCGGCCGCCGCCCGCGGGGGCAGCGAAGCGACGGGTCGCGGGTCCGCGGGTCAGGTGCCTCCGGGGAGCCGTCCGCGGCCGCGGCGCCTCCCGGCTCTTCCGTTCAGTCACCCCGGACGGCCACGCGCTCCCGGACTTCCGCCACCTCGGGGCGTCCCGCGTCGGCGTCGGCGGTGAGCTCGGCGAACTCGCGGTAGTAGCCCTCGGCCAATTCCTCCCGCCCCGCGCGCTCGGCGGCCCGGGCGGCGCCCAGCAGGGAGTGATAGCGACGCGGCCAGGTCTCGAGGGAGGCCTCGTAGGCGTCCAGGGCCTCGGCCGGGCGGTCGACCTCCAGGAGGAGGTCGCCCAGCAGCTCGCCGGCCGGCTGCAGGGAGCCCGGCGTGATGGGGTGCTTCTCCATCTCCGCCGCCTGCACGGCCGCCGCCCGCATCTCCTCCACGGCCTCCTGGCCCCGCCCGTCCGCCAGGGCGGCCCAGGCCGCCACGCTCCGGCGCTGGACCTCCAGCTCCCGCGTCCAGTAGCCGTCGGCGGCCTCCCGCAGCTCGGCCAGACGCGCGGCGGCCGCCCGCGCCCCCTCGACGTCGCCCGAGCGCGCCGCGCCCAGTCCCCGGGCGAAGTGGGTCATGGCCTCGCCGGCGGGAAAGTCGTCCCAGGGGAAGGCGGCGGGCACGCGCGGCTCGAGGTCGGCCGCCCCGGCCCAGTCCCGCCGCTCCACGTGCCAGCGCGCGGGGATGGCCGCCAGGGCGTAGGCGCTGGCCAGGTGGGGCTGATAGTTCTCGCGAGAGCGCAGCTCTTCCAGCACCCCGGCCGCCTGCTCGTCCTCGCCCCGCTGGAGGTGGCCGTACATCAGGTAGTCCAGGGCGTGGGGGTAGTGGAGGGAGACGTCCTCGCCGGCCGGATGCTCCAGGGCCGCGGCCGCCGAGCGTCGGTTCCACTCGATCACCCGCTCCCACGCGCCGGTCCGGACGTAGATGTGGCTCGGCATGTGGAGCGAGTGGGGGATGGAGGGGGCGATGTCCGAGTAGGCCTCCGCGAAGCGGACCCCGCCCTCGGCCCGCCCCTCCACGTCGTGGACGTGGATGGCGTAGTGGATGGCGCCGGGATGGCGGGGCATCCGCTCGTGGATCTCCTCGAGGATCCCGGCCGCCCGCTCCTGGTGGTCGGGCCGGTCGGGCCCCACCGAGAGATGGGCCAGCGCGTAGAGGGCGGCGGCCTCCGGGTCGTCGGGGTGGCGGCGATGGAGCTCCTCCATGGCCGTCTCCCAGCTCCGGACCCTCCCGGCGTATCCGGCGTCCGGGTCCTCGTAGAAGGCCAGGGCGGCCCGGGCGTAGAGCCGCTCGCGCTCGGTGGGGGGATCCAGCTCGACGGCCCGCTGGGCCGGCAGGCGGCCGGCCTCCACGTCGGCGCTGCCCCAGAAGGGCTGGAAGCGCGCCATGGCGACGCCCCAGTGGGCCATGGCGCAGCCCTCCTCCGCGTCCGCCGCCTCCAGGAAGGTCTCCTCCGCCCGGGCGTACATCATGTGGTGCAGGAGCAGGAGGCCCCGCTCCAGGGACGACTGGACCGCGTCGGAGCAGGAGGTGGGGAACTGCACGGTCCCCAGGTCGGGCTCGGCGTCCGTCGTCTCCGTGTCGGGGGCGCCGCACGCCGCGGCGGCCAGGGCGAGGGCGGCCAGGAGCGGGACGGCGAGACGCACCGGCTGGCGGGGACGGGAATCGAGGGAGCGCATGGCGGCATCCTCACTTGCAAGGGGAGATCAGGACGAGCCGGGGACAACGCGGTTCCGGTGTGGGCGAGCGGCCCGGGCACGGGACCGCGCCCCTGGCGCCCATCGTATCGGTAGCCCATCCTGTCGGGTGGCGCAACGGCGGGCCGGCGGGTCAGCCGCCCTCCAGCGCCTGCTCCAGGTCCCGGACGAGATCCTCCGATCGCTCCAGCCCGACGGACATCCGGAGCAGGCCGTCGCGGATCCCCGCCGTCCGGCGACGCTCGGGCGGGACGGAGGCGTGCGTCATGGAGGCGGAGTGCTGGATCAGCGTGGCGACGTCGCCCAGGGAGACGGCCAGGGTGCAGAGCTCCAGCCGGTCCACCATCCGCCGGGCGGCGTCGAGCCCGTCCAGCTCGAAGGCGACCATCCCGCCGAACCCCGACATCTGCCGGGCGGCCAGCTCGTGCTGCGGATGGGAGGGGAGCCCGGGGTGATGGACCCGCTCCACGCGGGGATGCTCCTCCAGGAACCTCGCCACCTCGAGGGCGTTCCGGTTGTGCCGCTCCATCCGGACGGGCAGCGTCCGGAGCCCGCGCAGGACCAGCCACGCGCTGTCGGGAGCGATCACGCCTCCCAGGTGCTTCAGGGCTTCCCGCCGGACGCGGTCGAGGAGGTCCCGGGGACCGACCAGGGCGCCCGCCACCACGTCGCCGTGGCCGCCCAGGTACTTCGTGGCGCTGTGGACCACGACGTCGATGCCGCTCTCGAGGGGGCGCTGGTTGAACGGCGTGGCGAAGGTGTTGTCCGCCACGGTGAGGACCTCCCGCTCGCGACCCAGGCGGCCGACGGCCTCCAGGTCCACGAGGTCGAGCGTGGGGTTCGCCGGCGACTCGACGTGGATCGCCCGGGTCTCGCTCCGGACCGCCGCCTCCAAGGCCCGCGGGTCGGTTCCGTCCACGTAGGTGACCCGGACGCCGTGGGTCGCCAGGAGCCCGTCCAGCAGCGAGGTGGTGGTGGCATAGAGCGCCCGGGGGGCGACGACGTGATCGCCGGGCTCCAGCAGGGTGAGGTACAGGCCCGAGATCGCGGCCATCCCCGAGGCGAACGCCAGACCCGCCTCGCCCCCCTCCAACCGGGCGACGGCCTCCTCCAGGGCCCGCTGCGTCGGCGATCCCATCCGGCCGTAGAAGAAGCCGGGCTCGTCGCCCTCGTGGACGGCCGAGGCCCGGTCGACCGATCCGAAGCCGAAGGTGGAGGAGCGATGGAGGCCGGGCGACAGGCCGCCCAGGTCGCGCTCCGCGTCGCTGCCGGCCCGGACCGCCCGGGTGTGGATGGGGTCCTCAGCCACAGGCCGCCTCCAGGGCCGCGTCCGCCTCCGGGGCGGCGTCCGCCGAGCAGGCACCCGTCTCCGGGAGCGCCAGCTCCACGCTCCGGGCGGCCGCCTCGTCGCCGGCCAGGGCGGCCACCACGGAGCGGACCTGCTCGTAGCCGGTGGGGAGCAGGAACGTGGGGGCCCGGCCGTAGCTCTTCATCCCCACCAGGTAGAAGCCCGGCTCCGGATGGCGGAGCTCCGCCTCGCCGTGGGCCGGCACGGTGCCGCAGGAGTGGACGTTGGGATCGATCAGGGGGCCGAGCTGCCGGGGCGCCTCCGTCAGCGGATCCAGGTCCAGCCGCAGCTCGCGCAGCATCTCCAGGTCGGGCCGGAAGCCGGTCACGCCCACGATCCGGTCCGCCGCGAGCGTCCGGCCGTCGTCGTCCACCAGGAGGACCGCATCCTCCCGCTCCCGCACGGCCACGGTCCCGAAGCCCGTCACCATCCGCACCTTCCCGGACTCGACCAGCCGGCCGAGCCGCCGCTCCAGCGCCCCCCGGGCGGCGAGCTCGTCGTCCCGGTCGTCCCGGAAGATCCGCTCGGGCCGCTCGCCCCGCAGGATCCACAGGGGCTCCGTCTCCGGGGCGTCCTCCGACAGCCGAACGAGGTCCAGGAGCACGTTGGCCGCCGAGTGGCCGGCGCCCACCACGGCGGTCCTCCGGCCGGCGTAGCGCTCCCGGTCGTCTCCGAGGACGTCCGGGAGGCCGTACTCGATCCGATGGGCCGCGGCCTCCTCGCCGACGGCCGGCAGCCCGTGGGCCCCGAGGGGCCGGGGTCGGGTCCACGTCCCCGACGCGTCGATCACCGCCCGGGCCCGCAGGTGGCCCGGCGTCCCGCCCGTCTCGTAGCGCAGGAGGAAGGGAGCCTCCCGCCGGTCGTCCCGCCCCTTGAGGCGGTCCCGACCCACCCTCGTGACCCCGGTGACGCGGTGCCGGTAGTGGATCACCCGCCGGATCTCCGGCAGATCCGCCAGCGGCTCCAGGTACTCCTTCACGAGATCGTCACCCGTGGGAAGCTCGTCCGGCGGCGGGGGCGTCCAGCCGGCCGACTCCAGCATCTCCTTCGCCACCGGATCCAGGCACAGCTCCCACGGCGAGAACAGGCGGACATGACCCCACTCCCGGACCGAGGCCCCGGCCGCGGCGCCGGCCTCCAGCACGACGGCCGGCTGTCCCCGCCGGACCAGGCGGGCGGCGGCGGCGAGGCCCACGGGCCCGGCGCCGATGACCGCCACCGGAAGCTCCTCCCCCTCGGACGCGTCGGCCCCGGTGCCGCCGGACGACACGGCAGCCCGCTCCAGCAGGTGCGGCGGGGCGCAGCAGGCCGACGCCACCGTCTCTTCCTCCTCTCGGGACGAGAAGCGATCCCTCAGGGACATGATCAGGGAAGACACGTGATCGAGATTCATTGATCCAACTTTCTTTATGTGAAGGGCCAAAAAAACGTACGGGCCCGACCGGGAGCCACCTCGCGTCACGCCGTGGCGAGCGGCCGGGCCGCCACGGCATCGCCCAGGCCGTCCATGAAAGCCCGGAGCGTCTCCAACCCGTCCTTCGAGACCCGGTAGTGCACCCACCGGCCGCGCCTCTCGGCCGCCACGAGGCCGGCCTCGCGCAGGACCTTCATGTGGTAGCTCGTCGCCGGCTGGGAGAGGTCCAGGTGGTCCTGGACGTCACAGGCGCACACGGCGTCGTCCGCCCCCGGCCCGCCCGGCTGGCGCCACGCGATGAAGCGCAGGGCCCGGAGCCGGCGGACGTCGCTCAGCGCGCCGAAGACATCGGCCAGCCGCTCGTCGTCGATCGTGCTTTCGTCGCTCATGATAGATCAAGCTTATTTTATGTGTGGGGCGCTGTCAAGCGACGGGGTCCCGTCGCCCGGGGGACGGACCCGGCGGCGCCCCGTTCGCCGCCCGCCTACTTGCCGCCGTTCGCCTGCAGGTCCACGATTCCCAGCGAATCGAGCGGGGGCACCTCGCCGCCCTGCAGGTTCTGGATGAAGTCGGTGGTCTCGACCTGGTGGTACATGAGGGTGCCCTCCTCCGTGCAGTGGGCGCCGTTCGCCGCGTCGTGGTGGTCGTTCGGGCCGCCCTCCTCCCCCTGCATGGGCGTGCCGCTGTTCACCAGCCCGAGGATGTGGCCCATCTCGTGTCGGATGGAGGCCGCCTCGATGACCTCCCTCGGGGGGGCGCCGACCCCTCCGGTGTTGTCGCGGATCACCTCCTCGAAGATCGCCATCGACGTGTTGAAGTACGCGATCCCCAGCACGTTCTGCTCCTCGAACTCGCCGTCCAGGAAGAGATAGTAGGCGGCCAGCTCGCTCCCCTCGGTGAAGGTGTCCCGGTGGGTCCCCTCGAGGTCCCGCACCTCGTCGGCCGAGTAGGGGCTCTGTCCCGGCGAGGGGATCGCGTCGTCCAGGACGACGCTGACGCCGCCGGGCTTGTGCAGGCGGCGCTCGAGGAAGACCCGGAGGCTGTCGACGGCCTCCGGGCTCGGCTGGAGCCCCTCCACGTGGTCGATCTCGACGGTGAGGCTCGTGAACGTCTCGTCCGACAGGAAGGCCCGGGCAGACGCCCCCGGCACCCGGGTGTGGGAGAAGCCCTGGCCCCCGTCGCCGCCGGTGTCGTCGTCCCCGGGCCCGGTGGCGCCGTCGCCGCAGCCAGCCGCGAGGGCGAGGAGCGCGGCGGACAGCAGGAGACGCCCCGACGTACGGGCGAGCGGGAAGGATCGGGAGGGCGGGAGGGATCGCGCGGGCGGTCGTTCGAGGGCGGACGGGGGCGCGGTCACGGAGGGGCACCCGACGGCGGTTCCGAGCTGACCGGGGCTTCGCATGCGAGCTGATCCTCCCCTGTCGTAGGTCCTTGCCGTCACCCCGTGCGGCCTCCCCGCGGGGCGGGATTTTCTGACCGAAGGGAACGTCCCTTCACAAGCGGCCTCAGGCTCATCAGAAATGCGACGGTCCCGGGATTCCTGCAACCTGCACCGACATCACCGCTCGACGTCGGGCTCGTCGAGGAACGGGCCTCTCCCGGGGAACGAATCCTCTCCGTCAGAGCCGCGAATCCGGAAGCGGCAGTGAATCGTGGTAGGCTTTCAAGACGAGGAGTCGGACGAGGGCGGGCCGTTCTCGCTCCGCGCGAACACTTCCTCGGAGGTGAGTCCGTACAGCGCGGGCGTTTCCACGGAGACCATGCGGAGCATGAGATAGAGCTGTCCCCGGTGGTGGACCTCGTGCTCGATCATCGCTCGCAGCCATTTCCAGGTGCGGAGCTCGGCTCCGGCGGGCGTGGTGCAGGGACGCTCCAGGTCGGCGTCGGTCAGCTCCCCGTACAGCTCGAACGCCTCCCGCCGGCACCGTCTCCAGAAGGCCCGCACTTCTTCCGCGCCCTCGGCCAGCTCCGGACCGTGGCCGGGATACCGGCTGGGCCGCCCCCGCACGTTCTCGGCGAACATGTAGCGCTCCAGCGCCGCGACGTGCCGAACGAGGTCGGCGAAGGAGAACGCCTCCGGCTCCGGCCGCCAGTCGAAGCGACCGTCCGGGACGAGGTCCACGACCCGCTGCGTTCGTTCCCGGACCCGGGCCAGATAGTCCACGAAAACGTCGATCGACCGGATCTCCATGTCACTCCCTCCAGATCTGCCGTGGGGACTTCACCTGTCGAGAATCGGCAGGTAGGTACGCCAGGGGCCGACCGCCTCCCGGTACTGCTTGGAGACGACTCTCGCGATCTGAGCCAGATGACTCAGGTCATGCGTGGTCCACGTGGCCAGCAGCTGCCGGAGGCTGACGCGCCCGAGGGCGGGATGCTCTCCCTCGAGGCCCAGCTGCTCCTCCGACAGATCCCAACTCCGCAGCGTCGAGAGGTTCTCCGCCCTGAGCTCGGTGAATTCATCGAGAACCGCCGTCATGCTCTTGCCCTCGCTCTCCTCGCAGTGAGCGAAGCGGTCGAGCGGAGGAAAGGTCACGTCCGAACCGTGCTCGAGGATGGTGCGAGCGCGCTGGATCCAGTTCGTACGCTCGGTATGGACCAGGTGAGCCACGTTGTCGAAAGCGCTGAACGTGTCGGCGCCCTCGTTCGGTGTGGTCCACTCCCCGGAGAGACCTTCCAGGAGAGCCCGGAGCACGCCGGGGGTGCGTTCGAGGATCTCGAGCGATCGGGTCAGATTGAACTCCATCGCCATGCCCCGTGAGTTCATCGCGTTCATGGGTGAGGATCGGACGGCACTGCGCTCCCGCGCGTGAACGGCTTCCGACCAGGCGGTCGGCCAGTCGGTCCACGGTGCGCCGCACGCTCTCGGGGACGCGGACCGTTTCCCAGCCTTCAGAGGCGGCGGATGCGCGTCTGGAGCGTGCGATGATCCTTACGCTGTCGTCGCCGCTGAGGACCGAGACGTCGCTGACGACGAACGTCGAGGACCCGTCGTCGGCCAGCTCGAACTTCTCCCCGGAGATGAGCCCGGCTCTCACGTCGATGATCTTCATGTCGAATCCGAACGTCTCGAGACAGCGGCGCGCCTCGCTCAACGGACGCTCGAACGCCGGAGAGGGGGCCACGCTGGACGTGTACTCCGTAAGGGCGCCCGCGCAGGCGGCGAGAGCGACGGCCGTCACGCCGATCCACGGAGAAGCCGGGTGGGGGCGTCCGAGTCGGACACGGGAGGCCAGCTTCGACACCTCGGTATCCATCCCTCACCTCTGCGAGCTGGCCTCGGGCGGCGCCTCGAGCCGCTTCTCGAACCAGTGGTGGGCGTAGGGCTCGTCGTTGAACGGCTCGACTTCCTCGTAGCCCGCCGACCGATAGAGGCGGATCGCCTCCGTCAGCGTCCGGTTCGTCTCCAGCCTGACCTTCGTGACGCCACGGAGCCGCGCCTGCTTCTCGAGCTCGTCCAGGAGACGCCGTCCGAGGCCGAGGCCACGGGTCGCCGGGTCCACCCACATGCGCTTGATCTCCGCCGGATCGTCCCCGTGGAGCTTCAGGGCCCCACACCCGACCGGGTCCCCGTGAAGGCGGGCGAGCAGGAGGAGTCCTTCCGGCTCGGTGAGCTCATCGGCGTCCGCCGAGATGCTCCGATCGGGATCGAACCCGTCCTCGAAGCGACCGTCGAGCTCGTCGAAATAGGCGTCGAGGCAGTACCGGGCGTCGTCGCTCGTAGGGTCGGCGACTTCGAACTCCAGCCTGTCGTCGTCCATTTCTCGTCTCCTTCCGACAGCCGGGCTCACAGCCCGAGCGTGCCCTGGACCACCGTCACGGCGCCGCCCCCGACACGTACTCGCCGTACGTCGGAGGGAGGGCCCTGGACCTCGACGCAGGCCCGCCCGGGACGCCCCATCCCGTGCCCCTGCTCGGCGACGAAGCACGGCCCGTCGAGCAGGCCGTGCCGCCAGAGATGAGCGGCCATGGCCCCCGTGGCCGAGCCGGTGAACGGGTCCTCGAGCGTATCGGGCGGGACCCCGAAGTGACGGGCGTAGGTCGCGGCCTCCTCGGAGATGCCCGGGAGGCAGTAGAGGTGCGGGCTGAAGAAATCGCCCTGGCCCCTGAGCCTCCGGTAGGCGTCGATATCCATGCGGGCCCGGCGCAGCGCCTCCAGATCGACCACCCGGACCATGAGCATGGGGGTGCCGGTGCTCACCGTCTGAACCGGCGGTTCGTCGAGCACGTCGCGAGGGTCCAGACCCAGGGCGTCCGCCACGGGCGCCGGGTCGTAGATCCGACCCCATTCGGGCGGACGCTGCGTCATGGTGAACCGCAGCTCCTCCCCGTCCGCGGACACGTCGACGTCGACTCCCCCGGCCGGCAGGGCGAGGTGGACCTCCGCGCCGCCCCGATCCACCTCGACACGGTCCGTGTCGACCAGCGCCCTGACCGTCGCCACCGTGGGATGCCCGGCGAACGGAATCTCCTTCTCGGGCGTGAAGTACCGGGCCCGGAAGGCGTTTCGATCGGAGGAGTCCCGCCAGACGAACGCGGTCTCCGACAGGTTCGTCTCCCGGGCGAGCGCCTGCATCTCCGTGTCGTCGAGACCCTCCGCGTCCAGGACGACCGCGCACGGATTCCCTTCCAGCGGCCGACGTGTGAAGGCGTCGACGATCAGGAACGGGTGGGTATCGCCGGGGGAGGGGATCCGCTCCGACCACGGTTGTTCCGGAGACCTCCACTCGCCGACGGACGCGTCGAAGACGTCGGCGAGGCCGGAGATCCGTCCGTCGGGCCGCCGGAAGTCGACGGTGGACGAAGGCTCCGGTTCCTCATCCGCGACGAGGATTCCGGTGAGCCCCGCCCGATGCGCCCCCAGGACGTCGGTGTCCGGCCGGTCGCCGATCACGACGGCGCGCTCACCCTCGGGCACGCCCTCCAGCGCCATCTCGAACATCCTAGGCTCCGGCTTGCCCACGATGATCGGTTCGACCCCCGTCGCGGTCTCCACGGCGCGAACGATCGCGCCGGCGCCGGGCGCGGGACCGTCGGCCGTCGGAAAGGATCCGTCGGGATTGGTCCCCACGAACGTCGCCCCCCGGTCGATGTGCCGCACGGCGCGCCGGATGTCCCGATAGGTGGTCCGTTCGTCCGCTCCGACCACGACGGCGTCCGGGTCGCCCTCCGTGAGCCGGAGGCCCTGGGCTCGCAGCTCGTCCCTCAGTCCATCGCTTCCCACCGCCGACACCGTTGCGATGTCCCTGCGGCTCAGGTAGCGGGCCGTCGCCCAGCCGGACGTGACGATCTCCTCGGTACCGACCCGGATCCCGAGGTCGCCGAGGTGGCGGGCGATCGTCTCTCGCCGGGGCCGCGGATCGTTGGTCAGGTAGCGGATCTTCTTTCCCATGCGGCCGAGCCGGTGCAGGGATTCCACGGCGCCCGGCAGGGGCTCTCCCCCGAGGTAGACCACCCCGTCGAGGTCGATCAGGAAGACGTCGAAGCGCTCGGCGATCGTCATCCGCGCTCCCCCGGTCGGCCCGATCGTCACGACCCGACGATGCCTTCAGGCATCGACCGCGGCCACCTTCCGGTCCCTTCGGACCTCCTCCCCCAGCCGCACGGTCTCCTCGACCAGACGATCGAAGTCCTCCCTCCGGGTCCGGTGATTGGTGTTCGCCACCCGCAGGACGAATCGGCCGTCGAGGACGGTGCTCGACGGGACGGCGATGCCCCGCTCCTGGAGCCGCATGAGGATCTCCCGGTTCAGGTCGTCCTCCTCCTCGGCGGAGAAGCCCGGCACGGTGTACCGGAAGCACACGATGCAGAGCGGCACGGGTGCCATGAGCTCGAGGTCGGGATGCTCCCGGACCCGTGAGGCCAGGTACCGGGCCTGCTCGACACATTTCTCGACCACGTGTCCGAAGTGGCGGATGCCGTGCTCGCGGATCGACATCCAGACGCTGAGAGCACGGAATCCTCGCGACAGCTGCGGACTCAGGCGATCGGTGCTCTCGGGTCTCGCCGCCGTGCCCCGGGGCAGGGCGCTCAGGTAGGAGGCTTCCACGGTGAAGGTCGTCCGGTGGGCCTCGCGGTCCCGCACGAGAATGACCCCGACGTCGTAGGGTGCGGACATCCACTTGTGGGCGTCGAAGGCGAGCGAGTCGGCCCGCTCCATGCCTGCCACGAGGGGCCGGAGGTCCGGCGCCAGCGCCGCGAGCGCCCCGAACGCACCGTCGACGTGAAGCCACAGGTTCTCTCGCTCCGCCACGTCGGCCAGCGCCCCGAAATCGTCGAAGGCCCCGGTGTCAACGGTACCGGCGGATCCTACGAGGATCGCCGGCGAGACGTCGCTCCCTTCCCTCAGGTCCTCCGTCAGCATGTCCTCGAGGACATCGACCCGGATCCGGTGGTCGTCGTCGACCGGAACCCGTCGGAGCGCGCTCCGCCCCATCCCGAGAATCTGGAGCGACTTCTTCACCGACGAGTGGACCGCTTCAGAAGCGTAGACGCCGAGCCTCCGCCCCTCGGCGACCAGTCCGTCTCTCGGCACGTCCGCCCTCGCGACCGCGTCCCGGCCCACGGCCAGTCCGATCAGGTTCGCCACGGATCCACCGCTCGTGAGGACGCCCCCGGTCTCCTCCGGCATGCCCATGGCCTCACGAAGCCAATCGATGACCTGGGCTTCGACGCGAGCCGACGAGTCGTTGAACGGCCCGGTCACGGCGTTGACCCCGGCGGCCAGCAGCTCGGCGATGATGCCGCCCGGCGTACCCTGGCCGGGGACCCATCCCCAGAAGCGAGGATGCGGATTCCCCAGCACGTAGGGGTAGACGGTCTCCCGGAACGCGCGAAACGTCGCTTCGATCCCCTCGCCCTCGGCAGGAAGAGGGGCCTGCAGCCGTGCTTCTTCCTCCGGCGGCATGGGGCGCCATACCGGCTGATCCGCGATCTTCTCCTGGTAGTCGAGCATCAGGTCCAGGGCCTCGTGAGCCACCCGTCGATGGGTCGTCCAGTCGACGGGATCCAGTGAGACGAAGGTGCTCTCGTCGTCGCTCATGGCTATTCTCTTCCGTCCTGCGATGGCCTCCTGTGATTGATGCAATCGAGACTATAGGGTTGACTCAATCATGTCAATAACATAGATTGTACTTATGACAATGTGGGTTCCTGACCTGACGTCGGCCGACACGAAATCCGAGGCCATCGCGGAAGCGATCGCCCGGGACGTCGAGCAGGGGACGCTCCGTCCCGGCGACCGGCTCCCGCCTCAGCGCCGGTTGGCCGAGCGGCTCGGGCTGGCCGTCGGTACGATTAGCCGGGGGTACGGAGAAGCCGAGGAGCGCGGACTCGTGGTCGGAGAGGTCGGCCGCGGAACCTTCGTCCGCCGTCCGGAGTCGCTGGAACGCTGGAGCCGGGACACGGGCGGAGGGGACGAGGTCATCGACCTGGGTCTGAACCTCAATGACCTCCTGCCCCGCGAGGAAGAAGCGGGCCTCTTTTCGGAGACCCTGCGGGCGATCGCCGACGGCCACACGGAGCCGCTCCTGCGGTACCGCCCGGACACCGGGCTGCCGTCGCACCGGTCCGTGGCGGCCCGGTGGATCCGTCGTACCGGGCTGGAGGCTTCCCCCGAGAACATCGTCATCACGGCCGGGGCCCAGCACGCCCTGTCGGTGATTCTCTCACACCTTCTGCCCTCCGCTGCCGTCCTCCTCACGGCCCAGCTCACCTATCCCGGGCTGAAGTCGCTGGCCCAGTCCTACGGGGTGAGGATCAGGGGCGTGGAGATGGACGAGGAGGGGATCACCCCGGACGCGCTCGAGGAGGCGTGCACCAGGGTGCCCGAGCCGGCAGCCCTGTACCTGGTCCCTACGATCCAGAACCCCCTGGGAGGCACGCTCTCTCCGGCGAGGCGGGACGCGATCGCCGAGATCGCCGAGCGCCATGACGTGCTCGTCGTCGAGGACGACATCCACGCCCACCTGACCGAGGATCCGCCCCTCCCCCTCGCGGCGCGCGCGCCCGAGAGGACGCTCTACCTGCAGGGGTTCAGCAAGGTGCTGAACATCGGCCTCCGCACCGGATTCGTCGCCACCCCGACGGCCCTGCTGGAGAAGCTGCGCGCCGGGGTCCGCTCGTCGCTCTGGATTCCCGCTCCGTTGATGGCGGAGATCACGTCCCGCTGGATCCAGGAGGGGACGGCGGACCGGATCATCGAGGAGAAGCGTGCGCGCCTGTCCGAACGTCAGACGTCCGCCCGGGAGATTCTGGACGGATTCGACGTCCTCGGCGATCCGAGGGCGAGCCACCTCTGGCTGCGCCTGCCGGAGGGATGGCGGAGCGACCAGCTCGTCCAGCAGGCGGCGGATCGCCAGGTGAGGATCACCGGTGCCGGGGCGTTCACCGTCACCCGTGACGTGCCGGCCGGCGTCAGGCTCTCCCTCGGTCGGCCGGGCTCGCTCGAGGAGATGGCCGCCGGAGTCGAGACGATTCGGGAGATCCTGGAGGAAGGTCCTGTTTCCTCGACGACCGTGATCTGAAGCGGCAGGTGATCGAACAAGCCCGCTTTCTTGCCGTACGGCGATCCATGCGAAGGCGAGGAAGACGTCGCACCGACCGTGGACGATCGGCCGACTGGCACGTCTCACCGGATGGACAGGGGATGGACAGGGCGCCGAAGGGAGCAGGGAACGGCGCCGGGAAAAGTGGGCCGGGCTGGATTTGAACCAGCGGCCTCACGCTTATCAGGAACGTGACGGCCCCGGGAATCCTGCATCCTGCAGCACATCCACCGATCGAGCGTGCGATCTGCCGCGGATTCCCGCCCTGGGGCTGCAGCCTGCAGACGGGCGCTGACAGTACTTGACGGTATTCCCCGGCTCCGTCGTTCGGGCCCAGGTTCGCACTCCCAGGCGACCGGAACCTCGGTTCGATGTCGGAATCCGAATTTGTTGGGGGGCGCGCGAGCGATCAGGATTACGGTTGACGGGCAAGCGCCGGACCTCATTCCCATGGCCGCTCATTGCCGCCGGATACTGCACCCTACGGCTGACCTGCTTCCTGATGGACGCCTCCGCGCCTGAGGGCCCGGCCCGGAAAGGCGCCGGTATGCTCTCCGTCGCGTAGCACCTGTTCCCCGTTCACGAACACATGCTTCACGCCACTGGCGTACTGGTGCGGCTCAGCGTACGTGGCGTGGTCCTGAATCGTGCCAGAATCGAACACGACGATGTCGGCGAAGCGACCGGGTTGGATGCGTCCGCGATCGGTCAGCTTGAACTGATCCGCAGGCAACGAAGTCATGCGACGGATGGCCTCCGGCAGCGACAGAACGCCTTCAACGCGGACGAACTGACCGAGAACGCGAGCGAACGTCCCATAGCCGCGAGGATGGACTCGGGACTCCAGGAACCGACCTTCGGCCGCCACCGACGGTTCGTCGGATCCGAAGAACACCCACGGTTGCTCCAGCTTCTTTCGGACGTTTTTCTCGGACATCAGGAAGAAGACGGTCTGGACCGGGCTTCTGTCTTCACGGACCAGATCGAGGATCGTGGTTTGGGGGTCCGTGCCCCGCTCTCCCGCGACGTCAGCCAGCGTCCGCCCCTGGAGCCCCTTCAGCCGCTCCGTGCGGAAGTCGACGAGGAGCACGTCGTCGGGAGTGCCCGACAGCTGGCAGTAGTTCTCCCATTCGTCCTGCTGGCGGCGCATATCCGCGATCATTCGACGGCGGGCCTCGGGATCATCGAGCCGTCGATACAGGGAGTCCGGCCCTCCCTCGTGGGCCCAGGGAGGGATACATGCCGACAGGCCGGTGGAACCCGCCCGGTAGGGATACATCGTGGCTGTCAGGTCCATGCCCCGAGACCTGTGGCTCTCTACCAATGACAGAACGGAGTCCAGCTTCGGCCAGTTCTGGATTCCAGCTGCCTTGAGATGGTAGATCGTGGCCCCGGCACCCGTTCTGTCCGCAATCTCGAGGAGCTCTCTCACGGCGGGAATCAGGTCGGCACCCTCGCTCCGAACATGAGAGATATACCGCCCTCCAAGTCTGGCGGCCGACCGCGCCAGGGCGGTTAGCTCACGAGTCGTAGCATAGCTGGCCGGGGCGTATGCGAGGCGACTTCCGACCCCCAGAGCTCCCGCCTCCATGGCATCTTGCACCAGCTCCCGCATCCGGTCGAGCTCGTCGTCCGTCGGGCGCCGGTCCTCGTCACCCAGCACATGCTGTCGGATCGTGGTGGCCCCGACGAAGGAGGCAACGTTGGGCGTCACCCCTCGTTCCTCCAGGTGCTCCAGATGCCCCCTCAGGGTCGTCCAGTCGATGTTGTAGCCCGGAGGCGGATAGTCCCGGTCGGCAGAGGTCTCCAATCGCCGCCGGAGCTCCTCGTTCAAGGGCCCCATCGTAATGCCCTCGCCGAACACCTCGGTGGTCACGCCTTGCTTCAGGTCGCTCATCGAGCGACCGTCACGCAACAGGCTGCCTGTCGCCCAGCTGTGAGCGTTGATGAATCCGGGAGCGACGGCCAGGCCGGAGACGTCGAGGCTCAATGTCCCCCGCGATGGATCGATGTCGCCGACGGCCGCAATCCGATCGCCGTCGATCGCGACGTCGACGATCCGCCCCTCGGCCCCCGTCCCGTCGAACACCGTACCTCCGTACAGCACCACATCGAAGACATGATCGCCCTGTGGCTCGCCCGCGCAGCCGGCGGCAAGCATCGTGGCGAGGAGAAGAGGGACCAAGGGCAACCGTCGGCTGGCGCCGGATCTCACGATCATCAGGGAGAGCGGTCGTCGGGATCGTGAGGACGAAGCGGCATGTCATGGGCCTCGCTCAACGTCGACGTCTTCGTTTTCGGACCAGGGAGCGGGCCGAAGCGTCGACTCGATCGGGAAGCGCGATGACCAAAACCCCTTCTTCGGTGTCCCTGCGGACCAGTGTCACGGAGGATGGTGGCTTCGAATGGGTCGACTGCAGCCGCCACGAGGACCCGATGCGCTCTTCGACCCGCAGGAGCGATCTGGCTGAAGCCAACGAATACCCCGACATGGTCATCGCCCTCGCGATCGGGGAAATTGCCCTGGCGACTCTTCTGGCGAGGAATGAAGTGCGTGGTCTCGCAGCGGAGAGCCGTCACGTTGCGGGCCGGGCTCCCCAGGCTGCGCCGAGAACTCTCTGAACGTTGCCCCCGAGAATCCCCCGCACTTCGGTGGCGCTGTACCCTCCTGCGTCAAGTAGCTGGGCCAGCCGTTCGAACGTGGGCCCTCGTCCCGTGAGCGGCTCCGGATAGTCGTAGGGCGCACGCGGCAGCGGATCCGTCTCGAACCGGATCAGGCGCCTGTCGTCGAAGTCGAGGCCGATCCCCACATGCTGAGGGCCAATGCGACCGGCGACATGGTCGACATGGCGAAGGAGGTCCTCCGACGACGGACGCTGATCGCTCAAGAAGGCTGGAAACGCCGTGACGCAGACGACCCCCCCGGTCTCGCCACAGGCATCGATCTGTTGATCCGTGAGGTTGCGCGGGTGGTCGTGAACCGCCGAAGCGTTGGAGTGAGTGAAAATGACGGGATGCCGCGACACCGCCATCGCCTCGAGGCTGCTACGGCGTCCCACCCGCGACAGGTCGAGGAGGACACCAGCTTCGTTTAGAGACTCCACTGCCATCCGACCGAGCTCCGTCAGCGGCAGGTCACTGGCCTCGAAACAACCGTCCCCGTTCCAGTTCTTCCAGGCGTGCGTCAAGGCGATGACGCCGACCCCGGCCGCCCCGAACGTTCGTACGAGATCAAGAGCCTCGACGATCATCTCCATGCCCTGAAAGGTCGGGACAACTCCGACGCTTTCTCCGTCCCCGACAAGATCGAGGTCCCCTGGCTCCTTCAGCCAGAGCACGTCCTCGCGTCCCACCAGCAGCTCACGAAGCCGCAGCAGATTCCGCACGGTCGCCTCGAATCCGTCGATTTCCGCCACCGGCACGAACGCGACGTCCACCCCGCTCCCGACGAGCGCGTCGAGGCTCCGGCCCGCCGTCTCCATTCCGCGCGCGGGCGAGGCAAGGGGCACCGCCGTGTTGATCCGAAGCGGTCCGGACACCCCTGAGTCGCCAACATCTGGATCACGCTGCTCGGCGGTCTCCCACATCGGGCCCAGCAGTCCGCCGGTCGCGAGACCCGTCAGCTGGAGGAACGTGCGGCGAGACAGTCCGGAAGGCAGGCTCACTGACTCCACACAGTTTCCCAGACTCGAAGCCAGTTCATGCCCATGATCTTCTCGATCGCCCCGCGGCCGTACCCCCGCTCCATCAGACCCGCGGTGACGTTGGGAACGTCGGAGAAGTCCGACAGCCCCTCGGGGTAGATCATCCAATCTTCATATCGCTGCGGGTATGCCTCGGGCGGGAACCGCCTCGGATCGGCCTGACCCGAGATCTCACGACCCAGAATGAAGTCCAGGCCGATACCGACGTGATCGACTCCGACGAGATCGACAGCGTAGTCGACGTGATCGAGAAAATCCTCTACCGTGGCTCTGCCCTCGGGCACAAGAAAGAAGTTGAAGGCACAGATGCCCACGACACCGCCCGTGTCCGCGATTGCGCGGAACAGGCGATCACTTATTGCTCTCGGGTTGTCGCGAAGGCTTCTCGGATTGGAATGCGTGCATACCACCGGGCCATCGTACGCTTCGATGGCATCCAGCGAGGTGGCTTCGCTCGCGTGCCCACCCACGTCGAGCACGATCCCGAGCTCGTCGAGGGCCTCGACGACGGTGTGTCCAAACCGGCTGAGCGGACCCTGATGAGGATCGACAGACCCGGATCCTGCATAGTTGCCTACGTTATAGACGAGTCCGCAGCTTCGAAGCCCCATCCGATGGAAGCCAACCAGCCGTGAGACCTCCTGCTCGAGATAGTCCACCCGTTGCCAGTTGAAGACGAGGGAGGGAACGCCCTCCCGGCGACCCCGCTCGAGATCCGACGTCGTCCGGGCATGGACTACGCTTTCCGGGTGCTCCTCCACGAAGTGGAGGTGAGGAGAGCCCACCGAGCTAACCGGGCGCTCGCCGCCCCTCAGGCCCCCGGTCAAGTTGACGTCGACCCCCCCCGCTTCCAGCCCGCGCAGGAGTTGCTCGTTCACCTCCGATCCGTCCATGCCGTTCACGACGAACAGTTCGTCGTGTAGGGCCCGTGCCTCCCTCTGGAGACCCGGATCGTCGATCACCGGCGTTCCTCCGCGAGCCTGCTGGCCTCCCTTTCGCTCGTCACCGACGGCTCCTCGAGAAGGAAGCCATCCGCCAGGGGATCGCCGTCAGCCGTTATCCACTCATGGACTCCGGTGATGTAGGCGGATCCGCTGAGAGCGACGTCGTATCCGTCCTCCCCCGTGCGGGCCTCCGCGGTCAGGGTAAACGCGAGACCGGCCGGACCTACCGCCCGAACCTCGTCGCCCGCCGCGAATTCGCCGCGGTCCAGCAAGCCCGCCAGCAGTGAAGAGCTCCCCGTCCCGCACGGCGAGCGGTCGATTTGTGTCTGGCTGAAGAAGATTGCTGTCTGGATCGTGTCCGTGGCATCGGGCCGCCACCAGAAGGCCACCTCGAGGTCTTCGGTCAATCCATCCCCCGCCGAGCTGAGGACCTCATCGCGGAGGCGAGCACCCGTCCTACGGATTCGTCCGGGGGCTACGTCGGCGAGGTCCGGCAAGCCGGCGCTTCCCGACTCCACGACGAGGTAGGTGTTGCCACAGGTCGCCAGGAACGCGTCCACCTCTGGATGGCTGTCGAAGCGGACGCTTGCGCGAAGGGTCCGGGCCGGCGGCATGGAGAGCGTCGCCGACACCTCGTCCTGTGAACTCCGGAGCCCGATCACCTTCGTCCGGGTACCGTCGGGGTTGTCGATGTCGAAGGGCACCGACGGATCGAGCCCCCGGCGGCATTGTACGGCCAAGCTGCACAACGTCGCGTGGCCACAACCGTCGAGATAGCCATTCGTATCAAAAAAGATCAGGCCGAACGCGCTCTCCGGCCTCGCCGGCGGCGTGAGCATCGCCCCGAACATGTCCCGATGACCCCGCGGTTCGCGACACAGGGAGCGTCGAACTCCGTCGAAGTGGCGGCGGAAATGGGCACGCCGCGCCTCCATGGTGTCGCCGCGCAGAACGATCTCCGAATCAACGATCACTCGGCACGGTTCCCCTGCTGCGTGGGCATCGATCGTAGAGACCGCGGCTGTGCCGGCCGGGGCGGCTGAAGTCGGCTCGGGAGTACCCGCCATGTCTCTAAGGAGCGTCCCAAGTAGGCGTCGCTCCGTCGGGGATCACAGGTAGGACGATGTGTGACGGGTGGTCGTCCGAGTGATGAACCCGCACGCGGGCCGGCTGCATCTCCGTGCCCACGTCCGACTCGAGCGTGTTCAGGTTGCGACCGAAATTCGGAAAGTTGCTGCTCGACACCTCCAGCCGCACCCGGTGCCCAGCCTGAAAATAGTTGGAGCCGGGGTACATCTGGACCGTCAGCTCCACAACCTCGCCGGGCTCGAGCGGAGTCGGGCTACGGTAGGATTCGCGGTACTGTGCGCGCGCGATGCCGTGGCTGATATTGAGCGCCCTTCCGCTGGGTGCGACGTCGAGCAGCTTCACGGTCACGTCGGTGTCCGGAACGTCGGCGGACACGTAGATAGTCGCTTCCACGGGCCCCGTCATCTCGAAACCGCGCTCCAGCGGCTCGCTCGTGTAAACCAGTACGTCCTGCCGGGTCTCGATAGACCGATTGTCGACCGAGCCCTGGGCGATGCCCCCCCTGGCTCCCGCCGTTCGGCTACTGAGGGTCGGCACGGGGTTCTCGGGATCATACAGGTAGCTGTCTGCCGGTCCGTCCCCCGGGCTGTCCACCTCCAGGGTTCCGTCGCCCAACAGCGTGTTCGCGCCACCCTGGCTGTCCAGGTAGTAGCGCTCGTACTGCGTCTCCGGAATCGGCCAAGCATCCGCCGTCCTCCACTCGTTCTTCACGGGAAGAAAATACAGGACCGGCGGTTGGCTCGGTGCAGGTGCGCCCCGGAGTCGGTGGTCGACCCAGGCATTCCGGATGCTGTCCAGCGCGATGATCGCGTCCGGTCCGTAGTCCCGTTCCCCGATGCTGCGGTCACGGTTCACACCATGTAGCCACGGCCCGATGATCAGACGGTGTCGGGAGGCGTCACCCGTCTCAATCGAGTTTGAGTAGTGTTTGGTGACGCCGGCCACCTGGCCGTCAAACCATCCCGTGACGTTGAACGAGGGAATGTCGAATGACTGGTAATGTCCGGATACCTGAAGAGGTTGCCAGTATTCCCCCATGGTGTCGTGCTTCATCCACTCGCGCCACGTCTGCATGGAGCGCCCTGCGACTTCGTCGAGCGTGTGTAGCGGAAGCTCCCACATGACCTGGGACCAGTCCCAGCCGGATCGAGACTGGTTCACCTGTCCGTACATGCCCATGAGCCAGGTGTAGATCAGATCCAGTTTGGGGACTCCGTTCCATCGGACCAGGTCGAAGAATCCGTCGGCGGGTGCCACGTACCCGAGGATCGCGGCGTGATGCGGGTTGTTCTGTTTTGCCATCTGCCACTGGTTCATCCCGCGGTACGAGGTGCCGATCGTAGCCACGTTTCCGTCCGACCACGATTGGTCAGCGATCCAGGAGATGACATCGCTGCCGTCCTCGGAATCATATCGCCACGCGTCCCACTCTCCCTCGGAATCATAGCGGCCCCGGACGTCAACGGTCACGTACGCGTAACCTCGTCGCACCCATTCCCACGCGGCCTCCATTGTCCGGTCGCTGTTGTTGTTGTAGGGGGTCAACGTGAAGATCGTCGGGTGCTGCCCGTCGTCCAGCGGCCGATAAATGTCCGCGGAAAGTCGGGTGCCGTCCCTCATTTCGACTCCGACGTCGTACTGGGCACTCAGTGGATACTGCGTGAACTCGCCCTGTTGCTGGGCTGAGGCCGAGGACACGAACATCAGGGAAGAGAAGACCGTCGCAGCGACAACCGAGCGTACGGGACGGGATTCATCCATGGGGAACCTCTGCAGATCCGAGGGAGCGCAGCCGGTCGATGATGACGATCGCAACGGCCGCCCGCTCAGGAAGTGTTGGGAGTGGTATCAAGTGCTGGGATTGTTGTTCGTCTCCGCGTCCGGCAGCGGCAGGCACGTCGTATTGCCGTAGGGCTGACCCTTGTGGTTCTCCCCGGTGGCGAACGGGATCTCGAAACGAAGCATGTCGTTCAGCCGGTGTGACTGAAGGTAGAGTTCCCGCCGTCGCTCCTCTATGACTTGTTGCTGGATCTCCTCGGAATCGCTGCTCGAGAAGGTCGGGAGGTCCTCCTTGAGTCTTAGGCGATTGATAGCATCGACGGCGTCCTGCCCCCCCTCCGCCTCGGCAATGATGAGCTGAGCTTCGTCCCAGGTGGCGATCGGTATCGGGGTGTCTACCGTCGGATAGAGGCCCTGGAACCACAGGGGAGTAATCCCGTCCTGGCCCAAGCGATCCTGGTCGATGGTGGGCACGCGAACGTCAGGTTCACCCTGCACCTCGAGGTTTCGGAAGCTTGGATCGACGGTCACTTGAATGTTCCGGACGTTGAGCACGAAGACAGTATTCTCTCGCCGGTCGGTGGTGGCTGAGTAGGTGGCGTTCTTGACGAAGTCTTCCGTCACTTCCCCGGCGTCCGCGGCCGCCCCGGAGTCATTGCCGAGGTTGAGCCTCACCCGAGCTCTCCCGACGCGAGCCATGTCCAGAATCTCCGAGTTGTTCGCCTGCGCGGCCAGGTCGATGGCCGCGGTGAACCGATCCTCGGCCATGCTCAGCACCTCGGTCGGCGCCAGGACAGGTCCGACGTCGACAGTAACGCTGCAGAAGCCCTCCCCGAGAAGCGTCAGAGAATAGCCCTCGTAGGCGGCCGCAGTCGCGAGAAGGGAGGTCTTGTCGGGGACCTCGGCGTCAGGAAATCCGTCGATCTTCCGAAACGCCTCGCTGGCTTGCCATCGCGCCGTTTGGAGGGGCTGCCACACACCGAACCAGTCACCCCCGTTGCAGCCATTCGTGCCCAGGAGATCGTTGTCGGGGGTGATGCGTCGCAGGTCCCAGTTCGTGGGAGCCACGAAGGCCGTGGCGATGAGCAACTCGTCGGTGAAGAGTCCCGTCGCCAGCGTGTAGTTCGCGAACGCGCACTCGAAGTCCGCGATGGCGCTGTTGACGAGAATCTCTGCCTGTCCCGGGTCCGTTAGCGATTCGGCCTCGACCCTCGTCGGACGTTCGACGTCGAGGAGCGAGTCGCAGGCTGCGGCGCCCGTGAATACCAGGACTGCCAGGACGACGGCGGACTCGAATCGGTGGCTGCTGTGACCCGTCATCTTCCTACTCCCCTACCCTGTCAATGTCTGGTCTGAGCGACCGAAGCAGTGCCAACGAACAGCACGCGGCATCAAAAGGTCACGCTCACTGTGGCGAAGAACTGTGTCATCTGCGGCAGAACGGTCTGCACGTATCCGCTGAGCTCGCTGCTGGTGAGACGCACCTCGGGGTCCATCACCGGACGACCGTAGATTTCGTCCGTTGCCTGCCAAAGCGTGGCGAGGTTACGGCCGGAAACCGTCAGCCTCGCGCGCTCCGCCCCTAACCGCGCGATCCAACTCTCGGGCAGCACGTAGCTCAGCGATATTTCACGGAGCTTCGCAAATCCTGCGTCCATGAAGCCGGCTACGCGCCACATGTTCATCGCATCGTAGGCGGCCAGGAATGGGTCCTTGTCTCCGGTCTTCTGGATCTCCCGCGAGTTCCGGAGGAGGACGTGGGCGGCACCCACGTCACCGTTGAGCAGGTGGTGGCCGTCCTCGTAGTCGACGAGCCCGTAGACCTGGAATCGGTCGAGGAAGTTCACCGTCGTGCTGATGGAGGAAGTCCACGTGGGGTATGGCACGCCGTTGAAGACATCCGGGGCGTCGACGCAGGCAACTGATCCTCCACCTTCCGGCCCGCCGTCGCACTGCATCTCAGTGACGTTACCGTCGCCGTCCACCGCAGCGTCCACGACCCGTCGGAAGAAGAAGGCACCCACCGGAAAGCCCTCGCGGTGCGCCTGCCGAGCTCCGACCGAGACGGGCGGGAGACCCCCGAGATCCGTGACCTCGTTGTCGTTGTGCGACAGCGTGAAGCCAAGTTGCCAGTCCACCCGATCGGCCTGGATAACGGTTCCGTCCAGCCCGAGCTCGAATCCACTTCCCTCGACAGTGCCGAGGTTCACGAACTGCGAACCACTGAAGCCCGAGGAGGGCGCGACGCCACGCTGGACGATTGCGTCATCCGTCGTCCGGTCGAAGTACGTGAATTGAATCCCGAGCCTGTCCTCCAGAAGGCCGGCGTCGAATCCTGCCTCGATCTCCTTGCCCACCTCCGGTTGCAGGTCGGGATTCCCGATGTTGGACGGCGTCACCGTCGAGGTCCCGCCAGGTCCGGACGTCGGCGTGAACAGCTGCACGGCCGCGAACACGTCGGGCTGCTGGCCTGACTCTCCGTAGGCGGCGCGGACCCGCAGAGCGTTGACCAGCGGTACCTCGAACCACGGCTCCTCATGCACCACCCACGTGCCGCTCAACTTCGGATAGGTGACGAAGTCGAAGTTCTCACCGAATGCGCTATTGTCGTCCCCGCGAAGCGCCCCCGTGACGAAGATCCGGTTCTTCCATGACAGCCGTTCCTGGACGAAGATTCCGAGGGTCTTGTTCTCGAGGAAGTCCTCGCCCCCGAACGTTGTCGCCGCACCGCCGACGCTCTCGACGCCCGGAATCGGGAAGACGCGGCCTTCGGCGGTCGTGATCTCCGTCTGCTTCGAGATCATCTGGCCTCCGACCGACGTCTCCGAGGCGATGTCTTGCGTCACGTCGAAGGAGGCCGTGGCGGCGTAGTCCACGGTCGTGAAAGTCGCCTTCAGTCGCTCAAGCTCCTTGTTGCCGAGGCTGAGGTCTCCGAAGAAGAACGACGCGCCGTCCGGGTGGCGGGGGAACAGGATCGAATTCGTCTCGTCACCGACATCGACCCCGACGTTGAGCCGATGGCGCAACCACTCCGTCGGACGATGCTGCAAGTTCAGGCCGCCGATGAAGCGGTCGATCCTGGCCCGTGAATCGATGGTCGACACGGCCTCCGGGGTCGCGCGCAGGAAGCCCCGGGTGGCTGTCTCGGCCTGGTTCGGTGACCCCCAGACGATCTGACCAATAATGTCCCATCCGTCCGCAGCCTGTCCCAACCTCGTTTCGTTACGAAGCGCGCTGAAATTGGCATTGACGTTGAAGTCTTCGCTCATCTGGTAGGAAAGATTGAGCCGGCCGTTGATGCGCTTGCGCCAGTTGTAGTCGAGCATTCCGGTTTCGTCGTCGAGACCGGCCGAGAGATAGTAGCTCAGCCCGTCGGCAGATCCGCCGTGGAGGGACCCGTTAAAGGACTGCGCGTGGCCCGTCGTGAAGATGGGGTTGCCCTCCGCCTCCGCCCTGGCGACGAGATCCAGACTCAAGAGCTCGCCCGTGTCTGGATCCAAGGCGTAGTTGGTGGGCAGGCGCTCATCGGGGTTCGACAGCCAATTCGCCCCCTGCTTGACGCGGAGGTTGAATTGAGGGGTTCCCTCCGAGCCCTTCTTGGTGATGATTTGGATGACCCCGTTCGACGCCTCCGTCCCGTACAGCGTCGAAGCCGCCGGTCCCTTGATGACCTCAATGCTCTCGATGCTCTCCGGGGAAATGTCGTTGATACGAGAGACCTGCTGTCCCCCCCGGATCGAGGGCCCGGATCGCGGCTCATTATTGATCCGAACTCCATCGATGTAGATGAGCGGCTCGTTCGTCAGGGAGAGAGTGGAGAGACCTCGAACCCTCGTGACCCCCCCTGTCCCCAGATTCCCTGAGCCAGGTTGGATCGCCACACCCGCCACCTTGCCGGCCAGAAGCCCCTGGATGTCCTGCGGACTCCCCTTCTCCACGGCGTCGGACGCGTCGACATTGGCCACCGAGTTTCCGATCGCGCGGGACTGAGTCTCCCCTGGCGTGCCGGTGACGACCAGCTCCTCCAGCTGTACCGCTCTCTGTGGCAGCGTGATCCTAAGGTCGGTCGTTCCGACGGCAACGGCTCGCTCGACCGGACGGTGACCGATCAGCTGAACCCTGACGGTAACCTGCGGTCCCGACACATTCTCAATCCGAAAACGACCACGGGAATCCGTAACTGCACCGAGGTCAGTCCCGAGAATTGTGACCTGGGCACCGTTGAGGGGCTGGGCCGACTGGGCCGACTGGACGGTTCCCGCAATCGGGCCAGCCTGCTGGGCTTCGAGGGGCGCGCCCTTCCCAAACCAGATCGTCAAGAAGAAAAGGGCCACACCGCCAACAGCGGCGCGCACACCAGGAGACCGGCACGTGTCTTCGCTACTTCCAGCCTCGCCGACGCCGAAGGCAATCCTTTTAGCTGAGCCCATCCTGCTCCCCTGCGGTTCGAAATGAGCGTCCCCGTTGGCACACCCAAACGGAAGCGTGCGAACGACCGCGACGAGCCGCGGCTACCAAGACGACGCCGCTCGGATCTACTTCCCTTCCTTCATAGTCCAGACAGCGTACATGGCGGAATCGGAGTCGAGGGATTGTGTCCACCCGCAAAGTGAGATCTTCTCCGAAGGCTTCCCGGCGAACCCTCGCCCCGTGCAGCTGCTGGTCCCTCGGAGAAGCTCGGAGGGAACCACGCGAGCAACTACGTGTATCGTAGGCGTATTTCGTATCCGAAATCTCGCATGTTGGATCGAGAGTACGGTAGATCGCTGCCGATGTCAAGTTCGGCAATGCGTTGTCTGCTGAGCCGAACCTAGCCAAGTTCCCGTACCGTGGGAGCGACCAGCAGCTTCGGGGGAGAAGGTGCGGAGAGAGACATCGGATACGAAATCGGAGATCCTGGGCGAGGCTGAACTACGTACTGCGATGCCGTAGATTGCTGGAGCAGGTAGACGCCACCGAGGCACGAGCGAGGGAACCGTCCTATCCGGACGTTGATCGGGGAATCCGCTGGACGTGGGGCAACCCCTTAAAGGAGTAGTTACATGCCGCAACTCAACCGGCCGGTGCCGTTCCGCGACCAGCTGCGCGACATCATCCTCGACCAGATTCACTCCGGTGAACTCGAGGCTGGCGCCAGCATCAATCTGAACGAGCTCGCGAACGACATCGGTGTGAGCAAGACACCCGTCCGGGAGGCCCTTCTCCACCTCGAGGCCGAGAAGTTGGTGACAAGCCGCCCAGGTAGAGGTTTCTTCGTGCCACCACTTCTGGCGAGCGAAGCGAAGGAGATCTACAGAGCGATAGGGGCTGTCGAGTCAGCCGCACTCCGCCTTTGTGGCGCTCCCCCCAACAAGGTGTTCGACGAACTGGACGACCTTACGAGAGAGCGCATGGAAGCCCGAGACGACGCATTGCGGAACGTGGAACTCGACGGACGCTGGCACGAGATCCTGCTGTCACACGTTGACAACCTGCCGCTTCTCGAAACGCTGAGTCACCTGAAGAACCGGATGTTGCGCTACGAGATCACGTACATGTACAGCCCTGAGCGTATTGACGTGGCCGTGGAAGACCACTGGGAGATCATGGAAGCGCTCAAGGCTGAGCGTGTCAACGATGCAGCAACGATTCTGCAGACGCACTGGTCACGGGCGGCCACCCTCCTCGGCCCCGAGTTCGACGACGAAGAGGAAGCGTCAGAGCTCGCCACCGGCTTCAGAGACTGAATCCGTGAGGCTCACCGTCCCAGCATAGCCCGGAGAACGAAGCGCATGTTCGCTGGTCGCTCGGCGATCCGTCGCATCATGTACGGAAACCAGTCCGAGCCGAACGGCACGTATATTCGCACCGGATGTCCCTCCCCCAGGAGCTTGTCCTGAAGCTTCCGGTTGATTCCATATAGCATTTGAAACTCCAGCTCCTGTCCGGTTGCTCCGTTCGATGACGCGTAGTCGAGCGTGGCGGCGACCATTTCCTCGTCATGTGTGGCAATCGCCGTCGGAGCACCAGCGTCGAGAAGATTCCTCATCAGCACGACGAAATTTTCGTCCACCTGCTCCTTGTCCTGGAATGCGAGCTCCTTCGGCTCGTCGTACGCGCCTTTCACCAGACGCACGGGAGCATTCGATCGGATCAGATCAGCGACGTCTCGTCGGCTGCGACGCAGGTACGACTGAATCGCGACACCCACGTTCTTGAAGTCGGCGAACACAGAACGGAAGATGCGAAGCGTCGGCTCCGTATAAGCGCTCCCCTCCATATCGACTTCGACAAAGTTGTCTTTCTGATCAGCCTTGCCAACCACTCTCCGAAGGTTTGCTTCAGCCAGAGCCGCGTCGAAGCCAAGTCCCAGCTGTGTGAGCTTCACCGAAATCGTGGCATCCAGGCTCTCGTCATCCACGACTTCGATGCACCTGCGGTAGTCTCCGGCAGCATCAAGCGCTCCCGCCACCCCTTCGACCTCTTCCCCGAGATGGTCGAGCGTCACAGAGAATCCCCTCGCGTTGAGCGACCGGGTCACTTCTACGGCATCCGCCAGCGTCTCGCCGGCTGCAAACCGGTGCGCGAATTTCTGAGCCGGGGTCCAACCGGTCGCCAGGTCCCGCATCCAGGCTCGCCGGGCCAGCCAGAGGATCAACTTGCGCATACTCGACGCACTCCCGCTGAAGAGTTGCTCGTGCTCGCGTGTCCTCATCGACCTTGAGGATATCGAACACTGAATATCAGATACGAAGCGCACGGGCAACTCTGTCGTGTGTCAGATCCCCCACGGGCGGACACGACGACCACGCCGGCGATATGTACGAGGAGCAGGGGGCAGTCCTGTCGGACCTTACGTGGCGGACACGCGATCGATCGGCCGGACGTCGCATTCGATGACGAGGTGCGGACCGTCCTGCGGGATCGGAGCGTACCCGCCCCGTCACCGGGAGCCGACACCCTCGAGGTCGATGGCGGCCACTTCAACACTGTGCGCCGGGAACGTCACAACGCCGAAGTGAAGAACAACAACTGCATAGCCCAAAGGCTGTCCCGTCCGTCTTGCCTGACGCACGCCGGTCTGGCCGTACGGCGATCCATGCGAAGGCGAGGAAGACGTCGCACCGACCGTGGACGATCGGCCGACTGGCACGTCTCACCGGATGGACAGGGGATGGACAGGGCGCCGAAGGGAGCAGGGAACGGCGCCGGGAAAAGTGGGCCGGGCTGGATTTGAACCAGCGGCCTCACGCTTATCAGGCGTGCGCTCTAACCAGGCTGAGCTACCGGCCCGTGGAGGAAGGGGGCCGCAAGTTACGCCCGCGGCCGCCCCAGTCAACCCGGACGCGGCGCCAGGGTTCCGGGCCGGAGCGTACGCGTCGCGCCGGCCCGGTCAAAAGGGCCCGGGGGCGACCCGCTACCTGTTGTAGTTTTAGCACACCGGCGCTACGTTGGTTCCCGCGAACCTGCCGGCCCCGGACCGGTAGGAACCGGAGGCCGCGCCGACCGACCCGTCCCCCCGGCGGGACCGGGCCGAGCGTCGCTGAAACGAAACGTCGCTGACAGACAGATCACTTCGAAACAGACGGCTCAACCATGAAGAGATTCCCGTGGAAAGGCGCTCCCGCCCTGCTGCTGGCGGTCGCCGTGGTCGCATGCTCCTCGCTGGAGACCCGGATCACCCGGCCCGAGGACCAGCCCACGTCGATGCAGCTCCGGATCGAGGTGCCCCAGTCCGAATCCAGCAGCACCTCCAGCGCCCCGAGCCCCAGCGCCAACGTGATCGTCGAGGACGGGGACGTCACGCTGACCATCACCGCGGTCGAGATCGTCCTGGACCAGGTCGAGTTCCGCCGCGCCTCCGGGGAGGGCTGCGTCGATTCGGACGATCCCGAGCAGGACGACGGGGACTCCTGCGCCGAGCTGGCGGTCCAGCCGACCGTCGTGGAACTGCCGGTGGCCTCGGACCCGCTCAACTCCCAGGCCATCACCGTCGAGCCCGGCACCTACGAGGCGCTTGAGTTCGACGTGGTGGTCGCCACGGCCGACGTGAATCAGACGCTGGCCGCGGCCGGCGCCAGCGTCCGGGTCCGCGGGAGCTTCGACGGAGAGGCCCTCAACGGCGCCACGTTCGCCCCGGCGGGCGAAGTCCAGCTGGAGCTGGAGGACCCCATCGAGCTGGGGGAGGGCTCCTCCTCGGGCATGACCCTGACGGTGGACGTGGCGTCCTGGTTCCAGGACGGCGACACCCTGATCGATCCCAACGCGGCCGCCCAGGACAGTGCCCTCAGCGCGCAGGTCGGCCAGCGGATCCAGGAGTCCTTCTCGATCCGGGCCGGCGCCTGATCGCCCGGGCCTCGCGCGCGAGGCCCGGGCGGGCGACCCGCTCCGCCGGAGCCTGAGGCCCGGCGCCGACTGAGCCCGACGTGGTCTCGGCGGCCCCCGCCGCCCGGGGCGCTACCAGTCCTCGGGCGGGCGACCCGGCCGGTCGTCCTCGTCGCGATCCAGCTCCTCCTCCAGCTCCTCCCACTCCTCGTCGAGGTCCTCGTCCGGGTCTTCCTCCCAGCCGTCGTCCTCGTCCCACTCGTCGTCGTCCCAGTCCTCGTCCTCGTCCCAGTCGTCCTCTTCGTCGGCGCGGGCCAGGAGCGGGTCGGGGCCCGGATCGGCCCGGAAGGGGAAATCGTCGTGCAGCGACATGGGGGCGTCCTCCTCGGTGGTTGGGGACAGGTCCGGCCGGCCGCGTCCCGGCGATCCCGGAGCGGCCGGGAGGCCCGGAGACCACCGGCAGCAAGCTAAATCCGGGACCGGCCCTGTCAAGACGGTTCGGCGGGGCGGCCGGAGCGCGCGACGGGGGCGGCGCGATCCGGGGCCGGGGGGGGCTCGGTCGGCCGCTCAGCCGGCCGGGCCCGCCCCGCTCTCCTTCCGGTCCCGCTTCCGCCCGTGGGGCGTCAGCGAGCGCTTGCGCAGGCGGATGGCGCCGGGGGTGACTTCCACCAGCTCGTCATCCTCGATGAACTCCAGGCCGAACTCCAGCGTCACCTCCCGGGCGGGCTCCAGCTCGATGGCCTCGTCGGCCCCCGCGGCCCGGACGTTCGTCAGCTTCTTCCCCTTGGTGACGTTGATCTCCAGGTCGTTCTCCCGGTTGTGCTCCCCGACGATCATGCCGTCGTACACCTCGTCGCCGGGGCGCACGAACATCTGCCCCCGGTCCTGCAGGTTCCACAGCGAGTAGGCCGTGGCGGTGCCCCGGACCATGGAGACCAGGGCCCCCGTCCGGCGGGTCTCCAGCGGGCCGGCCCACGCGTCGTAGCGGGCGAACTGCCGGTGGAGGGTGCCCTCGCCCCGGGTGTCGGTGAGGAACTCCGACCGGTAGCCGGCCAGGCCCCGGGAGGGGACCTCGAAGCGCAGTCGGACGGCCCCGCCCACGTCCCGTGACATGTCCACCATCTCGCCCTTCCGCTCGCCCAGGCCCTCGATGACCCGGCCCATCACCGTGTCCGGAACGTCGGTCACCACCTCCTCGTAGGGCTCCAGCAGCCGGCCGTCCGCGTCCTCCCGGGTGATGACCTCGGGACGCGAGACGCTGAACTCGTAGCCCTCCCGCCGCATCTGCTCCATCACCACCGCCAGGTGCAGCTCCCCCCGGCCCGCCACCCGGAAGCGGTCGGGGTCGTCGGTGGGCTCCACCCGCAGCGCCACGTTGCCCAGCATCTCCCGCTCCAGCCGCTCCCGGATCTGCCGCGAAGTGACCTTGTCCCCCGAGCGGCCCGAGAAGGGCGAGTCGTTGGGGCGGATCTCGACGGCGATGGTGGGCGGCTCCACGGCGATGCCCTCCAGCCGGCCGGGGCGCTCGGGGTCGCACAGGGTGGCGCCGATCTCGGCGTCCTCCATCCCCGCCACGGCCAGGATCTCGCCGGCACGCCCCCCCTCCACCTCGCCCTTCTCCAGCCCCTCGAAGGCATACAGCTTGGGCACCTGCACCTCGAGGGTCGGCTCGTCGGCGTCCAGGGGCCAGACCGCCACCTGGTCGCCCACCGAGACGCGGCCGGACTCGATGCGGCCGATGGCCAGCCGGCCCAGGTAGGGCGAGTAGTCGAGGGTCGAGACCAGGAGCCGGAAGGGCCCGTCGGGGTCGCCGTCCGGCGCCGGCACGGTCTCCACGATGGCCCGGAACAGCTCCTCCAGCCCGCCCGGGCCCGGACCGGGGGCCGCCCCTCCCGGCGCGCCGCCCCCTCCTCCCGCGGGCGCCGCGTCCCGGGCCCCCTCGGCCGCCCCGACGCCGGCGCGCCGCAGCTCCCCCGCCCGCTCCTCGTCCAGGGTCGCCCAGCCGTCCCGGGCCGAGGCGTACAGGAAGGGAGCGTCGAGCTGGTCGTCGTCCGCCTCCAGCTCGATGAGCAGGTCCAGCACCTCGTCGTGCACCCGCAGGGGCTCGGCGTCGGGGCGGTCCACCTTGTTGACCACCACCACGGGCTGGAGGCCCAGCTCCAGGGCCTTGCGGGTGACGAACCGCGTCTGGGGCATGGGCCCCTCGAAGGCGTCCACCAGCAGGAGCACGCCGTCCACCATCCGGAGGATGCGCTCCACCTCGCCCCCGAAGTCGGCGTGGCCGGGGGTGTCCACCAGGTTGATCTTCACGTCCTCTCCCCCGGGCGAGGTCCACCGGATGGCGGCGTTCTTCGAGAAGATCGTGATCCCCCGCTCTCGCTCCTGCGGATCGCGGTCCATGACGCGCTCCTCGACCTTCTGGCCCTGCCGGAAGGTGCCGGTGGCCTGGAGCATCCGGTCCACGAGGGTGGTCTTCCCGTGGTCCACGTGCGCGATGATCGCGATGTTGCGGAGCGCCGTCACGTCGGTCGGGTCCGTCGATGTCGGGTGGCAGAGGGTGGCCAGAGGCGGCGGGACGTACCTACCCGAACCCCCGCCGCGAGTGCCGACGGCAGCTCCGCTTCTCCGACGGCGGGGGCGGTCCTCCGGGTCGGGTGGCACGAGATTCCTCCGGTACGCCGCCGGGCGGGGCGGGGCCCCCGGACGACGCCGACCGCCCCCCAGGGCGCCGTCCGCCCCCGGGGCGCCGTCCGCTCCGGGAGCCGCCTCCCCCCTCCAGGGCGGGGTGGCGGGCGGTACGTCCGCTCCGGCTCCGCTCCGGGGGATGGGGTGGGGACGGCCCCCGACACTCCCGGTGCGAAGGGTGGGAGGGCGGCGGGCGTCCCGCGACATTCTGCGCCACGGTGTGTCCGGGACCCGGTCCCCTCCGGCGCAGCAGCGCCGAGCGGGAGGCCCGTCGCCCTCCCACCCGCCGAGTACCGAGATCCCGAGCGCCGACGCCGTCCCCGCCCACCACCCACCAGGAGAGCCGGAGCGCGACCACCCGCCCCCCCGTCCGTCCACGTTGCTGGTGACCGACGGCTCCCCTACCTTGCGGCCCTATGAGCGCCCCGACCCCCAGCGCCCGCTCCGCCCCCGGCGCGGCCCCCGGAGATCCGCCCCGTTCCCGACCCGGGATCCTCGTGTGCGCCCTCGTCGCGCTGCTCGCCGCCGGGTGCGGCCAGCAGGGGGCCATCGGCCAGGCCAACACCGTGGTGGTGGTGACCGCCGCCGACTCCGTCTGGCAGCAGCTCCGCGACACCACGAAGACGGTCCTGGAGCCCACCTTCTTCTCCACGCGGGAGGAGAAGAGATTCTACGTGGAGGGGGTGGACACCGCTTCCACGCTGGACTTCCAGCGCCTGCGGCAGTTCCGGCAGGTGGCGATCTTCGGCACGCCGGACGACCGGTTCGTGCGTGCGGCCATGGAGTCCGCCGACCTGGACCCGGCCGACCTCGAGCCGCCGACGGTCTTCGAGACGTCCGATCTGTGGGCCGACGGCCAGCACGTCATCGTCGTGGTGCTGGACCCCGATCGTCCGGCCGAGAGCTGGCGGGCGCAGCTTCCCGAGGTCGCCGACCGGGCGGACGACTGGTACCGGAACTTCGTCGAGGGACGGATGTTCGTGAGCGGCGTGGACTCGGCGGCCATGGACTCCCTGGGCCGGAGGTTCGGCTTCCACCTGCGATTCCCCCGGGTGTACGACGTCACCGTCCGGGACGCCGAGGCGGGGCCGGTCATCGTCCGGAACGACAACCCCGACCCCTCCGACCTCATCCGCTCGGTCCTGGTGGCCTGGCGCTCCCCGCCCCTGGACAGCCTCACCGCCGGGGCCGCCGAGGCATGGCGGGCCGCGGTGGACAGCGTCCACTACAACGTGGCCCAGGCCATGGACCGCTCCCGGGGCGAGGTCCGGCGGCTGGAGGTCGACGGCCGGGCCGCGCTGGAGATCACCGGCGCGTGGAGCGACGAGGGGACCGAGTACCCGGCGGCGGGGCCCTTCGTGGCGCGCCTGGTGGACTGCCCCGACCGGACGTACTTCCTGGACGCCTGGGTCTACGCGCCGGGCAAGGACAAGTACCAGTACGTGCTGCAGGTCCGTAACGTCCTCGACTCCTTCCGCTGCGGTTGATGTCCTTCGTCCACCTGCACACCCACAGCGAGTACTCGCTCCTGGACGGGGCGAACCGCATCGACGAGCTGGTGCGCCGGACCGACCGCCTGGGCATGCCCGCCGTCGCCCTCACCGACCACGGCAACCTCCACGGGGCCTGGGAGTTCCAGGAGAAGGCCCGCCAGCGGGGCATTCATCCGATCATCGGCTGCGAGGCCTACGTGGCCTACGGCGACCGGCGCTCGAAGGAGAAGCCGCCGGAGGCGCCCGCCGAGAGCGCCCACCTGGTGCTGCTGGCCGAGAACCGGACGGGCTACGACAACCTCATCGAGCTCTCCTCCATCGGCTACCTGGAGGGCTTCTACCGCAAGCCCCGCATCGACCACGAGGTGCTGGAGGAGCACGCCGAGGGCCTCATCGTCCTCAGCGCCTGCCTGTCGGGCGAGGTGGCGAAGTACCTGTCGCTGGACCGGTACGAGGACGCGAAGCGGACGGCGGAATGGTACGCCTCGGTGTTCGGCGAGGAGAACTACTGGCTGGAGGTCCAGGACCACGGCATCGAGGGCCAGGACAGGGTCAACGAGGGGGTCTTCCGCCTGGCCGACGAGGTGGGGCTGGGCGTGGTGGTCACCAACGACGCCCACTACCTCCGCCGGGAGGACGCCGACGCCCACGACACCCTGCTCTGCATCGGCACGGGCAAGGACAAGAGCGACGAGGACCGGCTCCGCTTCGAGACCGAGGAGAGCTACTTCAAGTCGCCGGAGGAGATGGCGGAGCTCTTCCCGGACCGGCCGGAGCTGCTGGAGAACACGCTGCGGATCGCCGAGCGGTGCGAGGTCTCCTTCGAGGAGAGCTACCACCTCCCGAACTTCCCCCTGCCGGAGCGCTTCGGGGACGACGACGCCTACCTGCGGCACCTGGCCGAGGAGGGGGCGAGGGAGCGGTACGAGGCGCCGCTCCCGGACGGGGTGCGCGAGCGGCTGGACTACGAGCTGGGCGTCATCCGGGAGACCGGCTACGCCGGCTATTTCCTCATCGTGTGGGACTTCATCCGGGCGGCCCGGGAGCGCGACATCCCCGTGGGCCCCGGCCGGGGCTCGGCCGCGGGCTCGCTGGTGGCCTACTGCCTCCGGGTCACCGACGTGGACCCCCTCCGCTTCGACCTGCTCTTCGAGCGGTTCCTGAACCCCGAGCGGCTGTCGATGCCGGACATCGACATCGACTTCTGCTACGAGCGGCGCGGCGAGGTCATCGACTACGTGCGCCAGAAGTACGGCGAGGCGTCGGTGGGCCAGATCATCACCTTCGGGACGATGAAGGCCCGGGCCGTGGTCCGGGACGTGGGCCGGGTGCTGGGCTTCACCCCCGGCGAGACGGACCGGCTGGCCAAGCTGATCCCCTCCGGGCCCGGCTACTCCCTCACCGTCGAGGAGGCGGTGGAGGAGGTGCCCGAGCTGGAGGAGCTGTACCGGGACAGCGACCGGCACCGCGAGCTGCTGGACTACGCGATGAAGATCGAGGGGCTCTCCCGGCACAGCTCGGTGCACGCCGCCGGCGTGGTCATCGCCCCCGGGCCCCTGACGGACTACGTGCCGGTCTGCACCGACGCGAAGGACGGCGAGCAGACCGTCGTCACCCAGTACGACATGACCGCCCTGGAGAAGGCGGGCATGCTGAAGATGGACTTCCTGGGGCTGCGGACGCTCACCGTCATCGACGACGCCCTGCAGGCGGTGGAGGACCGCCACGGCGTGGAGGTGGACTGGGAGGAGGTCGGCCTCGACGACCCTGGCGTCTACGAGATGCTGGCCTCGGGCGGCACCAGCGGCGTCTTCCAGTTCGAGTCGGCGCTGGCCACCGAGAAGCTGCGGGCCATGCGGTGCGACCGCTTCGACGACCTCATCGCCGTGAACGCCCTCATCCGCCCCGGGCCGCTCGATTCCGGGATGACCGACGTCTACATCAAGCGGAAGCGGGGGATGGAGGAGGTCCGCTACCCGCACCCCGCCCTGGAGGAGGTACTGGAGCCCACCTTCGGGATCATCGTCTACCAGGAGCAGGTGATGCGGGCGGCCCAGCTCCTGGCGGGCTATTCCCTGGCCGAGGCCGACGTGCTGCGGAAGGCGGTGGGGAAGAAGGACGCCGACCTCATCGCCCGCGAGCTGGAGCGCTTCAAGGAACGGTGTGTCGAGAACGGCGTGGACCCACGGCGGGCGGACGAGATCGCCGGCCTCATCGAGACCTTCGGCCGGTACGGATTCAACAAGGCCCACAGCGCGGCCTACGCCCTCCTCTCCTACCGCACCGCCTGGCTCAAGGCCCACTACCCGGCGGAGTTCATGGCCGCCCTCCTCTCGTCGGAGATCGGCGACACCGACAAGGTGGTGGCCTACATCGCCGAGGCCCGGGAGCTGGGCATCGAGGTGCTGCCGCCCGACGTGAACGAGTCGGGCTACAAGTTCACCGTGGTGGACGACGACCGGATCCGCTTCGGGCTGGGCGCCATCAAGGGGGTGGGGGAGTCGGCCATCCGCTCCATCATGGAGGCCCGGGAGGAGGAGGGCGCGTTCGCGTCGCTCTTCGACTTCTGCTGCCGCGTGGATCTCCGGCTGAACAACCGCCGCGCCCAGGAGGCGATGATCCAGGCGGGGGCCATGGACGACCTGGGCGACCGCGCGGCCATGGTCGAGGGGCTGGAGGCCGTCATGTCCGAGGCCCAGCTCCGCAAGCGAGAGGAGGAGACCGGCCAGGGGTCGCTCTTCGGCGGCGACGCCGGGCCCGAGCGGCCCCGTCCGGAGCTGCCGGACGTCGCCTCGTGGGGGGAGAAGGAGCGGCTGGCCCGGGAGAAGGAGGTGCTGGGCTTCTACACCTCCGGCCACCCCCTGGACCGCTTCGAGGAGCTGGTGCGTCTCTACGCCGCCGACGTGAACACGGCCAACCTCGTCGAGCACCGCGACCGTCCCGTCCAGCTGGCCTGCGTCGTGACCGAGGCCGACGTGCGGACGTCCCGCCGCAGCGGCCAGGAGTTCGGCCGCCTCACGCTGGAGGACTACCACGGCACCGCCACCGGCCTCGTCTTCGGCGACACCTGGCAGGACCACCGGCGGCTGCTGGTCCAGGACGCGCCGGTGCTCGTGGAGGGGCGCGTGTCGGGGCGGTCGCGCGACGAGGACGATCCCCCCATCTTTGTGGATTCGGCCCGGCGCCTCTCGGAGATCCGCACCAGCGGCCGGGTGGCCGTCTGCATCGAGCTCGGCCGGGCCGACGACCTGGATCCGGAGGTGTTCGGCGAGGTCCGACGCCGGCTGGAGGCCTCCCCCGGCCAGGGCCCGGTGTACGTGGACTGGCGCAACGGGGACGAGGGGGGCAACGGCGCCGGTCCCACGCGTCTGGCCTCCCGCACGCTGCAGGTGGAGCCGAGCCGGGACCTCCTGGAGGACCTGCGGGCCCTGCTGGGCCGGGAGCGGGTCCGATTCGAGCAGGAGTGACGCACCGAGCGACCCGGACGGCCCGATGACCCTCGAGGAGAAACAGCAGCGGTTCTCGGAGCTGCGCGACCGTATCGAGGAGCTGCGGGAGATCTCCCGCCGCCAGGGAGTGGACATGTCCGACGAGATCGAGGAGCTGGAGGACCGGCTGGACCGGGAGCAGGCCGAGGCCTTCTCCGAGCTGTCCCGCTACGAGAGGGTCAAGCTGGCCCGCCACCAGGAGCGGCCCTTCACCCTGGACTACGTCGAGCTCCTCTGCGAGGACTGGATGGAGCTCCACGGGGACCGGCTCTACCGGGACGACCCCTCCATCGTGGGGGGATGGGCCACCTTCCGCGGCCGCACCGTCATGGTGATCGGCCAGCAGAAGGGGAAGGACATGAAGGAGAACCTGGAGCGGAACTTCGGCTCGCCGCACCCGGAGGGCTACCGGAAGGCGGGGCGGCTGATGAAGCTGGCCGAGAAGTTCGGCAAGCCGGTGGTCACCCTGGTCGACACCCAGGGCGCCTACCCCGGGATCGGCGCCGAGGAGCGGGGCCAGGGCGAGGCGATCGCCCGCAACCTCTTCCTCATGGCCGGCCTCCGCACCCCCATCGTCACCTGCGTCATCGGCGAGGGGGGCAGCGGCGGCGCCCTGGGGATCGCCGTGGCCGACCGGGTGCTCATGATGGAGAACGCCATCTACTCGGTCATCTCGCCCGAGGGCTGCGCCGCCATCCTGTGGCGGAGCCGGGACCAGGCGGAGCGGGCGGCCGAGGCCCTCAAGCTGACCGCCCCCGACCTCCTGGAGCTGGGCGTCATCGACGGCATCGTGCCCGAGCCGACGGCCGGCGCGCACACCGACCGGGAGGCGACCGCCGAGGCGCTGGGCGAGGCGCTGGAGACGCACCTGGACGAGCTGGCGGGCGTCGACCCGGACGAGCTGGTCGAGCGCCGGCGGGAGAAGTACTACGCCATGGGGGAGTGGGAGGAGCGCGAGTGACGCCCGGGCCGCCCACCCCGCCCGGCCCCCCGGAGCCGGTGGACGGCGGCGGGGCGCCCGAGCCCGTCGACGGGGGGTCCGGCCCCGAGCCCGTGGACGATGGGGCCGGCCCCGACGAGCCGCGCCCGGCCGGGCCCCGTCCCGCCGCCCCGGAGGAGGGCCTCCAGATCGCCGAGGTGGAGTTCAAGGGGCTGCGCACGGACCATTTCAGCTTCCGCCATCCGGTCCTCCTCAGGGAGGGCGAGTACGTGGTCGTGGAGGCGGACCGCGGTCGGGATGTGGGCCGGACGAAGCGGGCCGTGGACGCCGCCGAGCACACCTGCGACGGGGGCTGCGAGCACGCGGGCGAGCGGCCCGTGGTGCCGCCCTCCCGGCGGGTGCTCCGGCGGGCGGCGCCGGTGGACGTCGAGCGCCTGCTGGAGCTGAGGGAGCAGGAGCCGGAGGTGCGGAAGAAGACCCGGGAGATGGTCCGGGAGCACGGCCTCAAGATGAAGGTCAGCGAGGCCGAGTGGCAGTGGGACCGGAACAAGCTCACCGTCTACTTCACGGCCGAGAAGCGGGTGGACTTCCGTGAGCTGGTGCGGGACATGGCCCGGACCTTCCACACCCGGATCGAGCTCCGGCAGATCGGCGTGCGCGACGAGGCGCGACGCGTCGGCGGCATCGGGCGCTGCGGCCGCGAGCTGTGCTGCCGGACCTGGCTCCAGGACGTGGAGCCGGTCACGCTGCAGCTGGCCAAGGACCAGGGCCTCTCCCTGAACCCGGCACAGATCTCCGGGGCGTGCGGCCGGCTCATGTCCTGCCTCCGCTACGAGCACGCCTCCTACCAGCAGGCCCGCAAGCGCTACCCCCGGGAGGGCCAGATCCTCTCCACCGCCCGGGGCCGGGAGAAGGTCACCGGATGGAATCACCTGAAGGGCACCGTCTCCCTGCGGGGACCCGAGGGCGAGGAGCGCGAGGTCGACCTGGAGGCGCTCAAGGAGGAGACGTCCGCCGCCCGGGCGGAGGGCTGAGATGGCCCGGACGTACTATCTGACCACCGCCATCGACTACGCCAACGGCGAGCCCCACGCGGGCCACGCCTTCGAGAAGGTCGGGGCGGACGCGGTGGCCCGGTACCGCCGCCGCCTCGGAGACGACGTCAGGTTCGTCATCGGCATGGACGAGCACGGACAGAGCATCGTCCAGGAGGCCGAGCGGCGGGGGGTGTCGCCCCAGGAGCTGGTGGACCAGATGGCCGTGCTGTTCCGCGACAGCTGGGACCGGCTCCGGATCTCCTACGACGACTTCATCCGCACCACCGAGGAGCGGCACCGGCGGGCCGTCGAGGCCGTCGTGGAGCGCGTGCGGGAGGCGGGCGACCTCTACCGCGACAGCTACGAGGGCTACTACTGCGTACGCTGCGAGGCCTTCAAGAAGGAGGAGGAGCTGGTGGACGGGCGGTGCCCGAACCACCCGAACCGGGAGATCCAGTGGACGGAGGAGGAGAACTTCTTCTTCCGGCTGTCGGCCTACCGGGACCGGCTGCTGGAGCACGTCCGGGAGCATCCCGAGTTCATCCGACCCGACAGCCGGCGCAACGAGATCCTCCGGCTGCTGGAAGGCGGCCTGGACGACGTCTCGGCCTCCCGCCCCCGGATCCGCTGGGGGACCCCCTTCCCCGGGGAGGAGGAGCACACCGTCTACGTGTGGGTGGACGCCCTCACCAACTACCTCTCGGCCACCGGATTCCCCGGCGAGGGCTACGAGCGGTGGTGGCCCGCCCAGCTCCACGTCATCGGGAAGGACATCACCCGCTTCCACTGCGTCATCTGGCCGGCGCTCCTGATGTCGGCCGGCCTGGAGCTGCCGGAGTCGGTGTGGGGCCACGGCTTCGTGAGCGTGGACGGCGGCAAGATCTCGAAGTCGGCGGGCGCCCGGCTGGAGCTGGACGCCCTGGTGGAGCGCCACGGGGCCGACGCCTTCCGCTACTTCCTGCTCCGGGAGGCGCCCTGGGACGGCGACCGGGACTTCCCCAGCCCCGAGGGGCTGCTGGAGCGCTTCGACCGCCGCTACGACACCGAGCTGGCCAACGACCTGGGCAACCTCCTGAACCGGGTGGTCTCGATGGTGGGGAAGTACCGGGACGGGAAGGTGCCGACGGGCGGTGAGACGGCGCTGGACGAGGCCCGGCGGGCCGGGCTGGAGGACTACCACGCCTCGATGGCGGACCTGATGCTCCACCGCGGGCTGGACGCGGCGCTGGAGCTGGTGCGTCGGGCCAACCGCTACGTGGACGAGGCGCGGCCCTGGGAGCTGGCGAAGCGGGAGCGGGAGATCGCCGGGGAGGACCGGAGCCCCGACGACGAGGTGGAGGCCGAGCTGGACGCGGTCCTCGGCTCCCTGCTGCGGACGCTGGCCGCCACGGCCGCCATGCTCGAGCCCTTCGTACCGGCCAAGGCGGCCGAGATGTGGGAGCAGCTGGGAGGATCCGGTCCCTTCCCCACCTTCGGGGAGCTGGAGGAGCGGGTGGCGGCCCTGGACCGGGCGCCGGGCGGCGAGGTGCTCTTCCCGCGGCGGGATCTCGAGGGCTGAGCGGGCCGGCGCGAGGGGCGGAGAGGCCGTCTGGAGGGCCGGAGAGGCGGCGCTGGAGAGGCAACAACGTGTCGTCGGGCTGAAAAAGCTTCAGACCGGGTCGTCGTCGGACGACCCCGTCGAGGGGAGGATATCCGGGTCGAAGTCTTTGACTGACAGTAGGATGCGGCCAAGTTTGGCGGGTCGTGGTGTGCCGCTTGCGGCTCTGTTGTCCCTCGCGACGCGCACGCCGTACGGCCCGAGACCTCAGACCTGAGCCAGGCTCCAGCCCCATGAGCGATCGCTGGACAGTCCAGATCGTACCCCCGGGAGGGGGTCGCACGAAGAGCGTCCGCCTGGGAGGGCGGACCCTCGTGACGGTGCTGGCCTCGCTGGTGGCGCTGGCGGGGAGCGTGGCCGTGTGGGCTCTCGTCTTCGCCGACACCGCCGTGGACGCGGCCCGCCTGGCCAGCCTGCAGGAGGAGAACCGGCAGCTCAGCTCCCGGGTCCAGACCATGGAGCGTCGCAGCGACCGGCTGGCCGGCGCCCTGGACGAGCTGGCCGTCAAGGAGGAGCGCTTCCGCCTGGTGGCCGGGCTCCCGCTGATCGATCCCGAGGTCCGCGAGGTCGGCATCGGCGGACCGTCGGCCGTCCTCGAGGAGGGCGACGCGGGCCGGGTCGGCCAGGAGCTGGACCGGCTGATGCGGCGGGCCGATCTGCTCTCCACCAGCCTCTCCGAGGCCACCGACTCCATGCGGGTGAGCCGCGAGGTCTTCCTCTCCCGGCCCTCCATCCGACCGGTGGCCAGCCGGGACGCCTGGATCAGCTCGGGCTTCAGCCGGAGCCGCCTCCATCCCATCCTCCACGACAGCCGCCCGCACACGGGCATCGACATCACGGCCCGGGGCGGAGCCCCGATCCTGGCGTCCGGCCGGGGGACGGTGACCCACGTGGGCGAGACGTCGGGCTACGGCAAGATGGTCGAGATCGATCACGGCTACGGCTACAAGACCCGCTACGCCCACGCCTCCGACATCCTGGTCCGCCGGGGCGACAGGGTCCAGCGGGGGGACGTCATCGGGAAGGTGGGCGAGACGGGGCTGACCACCGGCCCGAACCTCCACTACGAGGTGCTGGTGAACGGCCGCGCCGTGGATCCCCGCCCGTTCCTCCTCGACGAGCGCCTCTTTCAGTAGCCTCTTCCATGGCGCCGGGCGTCGACCCGGCCAGCGCCCTCCCGGCTCGCGGGCACCCCGTGCCGGCGCCGGCGGGCGGCCCTACCCGTTGATTCCCCGCAATCGGCCGCCTACCTTCTGATCTCGATTCCGGGGGCGCGATGCTTGCCCGCCCGAGGCCTCGCCGGTCGGCGTGCGCGGCGCCGGCGGGCCTCCCGTCGATCGACAGCGATCACCCCAGACCGGAGCGATCCATGCGGTCACGACCCTGGCTCTTCACCCTTCTCGCCCCCGCCTTCCTGCTCCTCACCGCCTGCGACGGTGGGCCGGTCACCGTACAGGTGTCGGCCGGGCCGGCGACGGGCGAGGCCCAGCCGGTGGAGGACGTGGTGGTCCAGTTCCTCCCCTACGACCGGGACTCGATCTTCGAGGCCATGGCGTCGCAGGCCGAGGAGCCCGAGCCCGAGATCCCGCAGGACCTGCGCGAGCAGTTCGACCAGGTGATCGAGGCGCAGCAGGTGTGGCGGGACGCCGAGAGCCAGTGGAACCGGGTGCGGGACAGCCTCAAGCAGCTCTCGGGGCAGATGGAGGGCCTGGACCGGCAGAGCCGGGAGTATCTGGAGCTCTTCGACACGTTCAACGAGCTGGAGAAGCGGGTGAACGCGCTGGACCAGCGGCGGGCGCAGCTCTTCGCCCGCTTCGACAGCCTCCAGAAGGCCACCGTGGCCCGCGCAGATTCGGTGCAGTCGGTGATCCTGGCCTGGGAGAGCGACGCCTTCGAGGGCTACAACGCCCTCGTCGACAGCCTGCTCGAGGCCCGGGGGATCGAGGTCCGCTCGGACACGACCGACGCCGAGGGCTACGCCAGGGTCAACCTGCCCGGCGGTGACTGGTGGGTGTACGCCCGTCACACGCCGGGTCCCTTCGAGGAGCTCTACTGGAACCTCCACGTGGTGCCTTCGGAGGCCGACACCCTGATCCTCGATCGTGAGAACGCCGAGGTACGTCCGCGGCTGTGAGGCCGCGCAAGGCGGGCGCGGGCGACCGCACGTGAGCGCGGAGGCCGCGTCCTGATGGACCGAGAGCGGGGGAGCTTCTCGCTGGAGGTGGACGGGGACGGCGTCGCCTGGGTCACCTTCGACCAGCCCGACTCCGAGGTCAACCTGCTCGGCACCTCCACCATGGAGGAGTTCGACGAGCTCCTGGGCGACCTGGAGTCGCGCATCGCCACCGGCAAGGTGGTGGCGGTCGTCCTCCGGAGCGGGAAGCCGTCGAGCTTCGTGGCCGGGGCCGACGTCCACGAGATCGCCGAGCTCCGGGACGCCGAGGAGGCGGCCGCCAAGGCCCGCGAGGGCCAGCGCATCTTCCGCCGCCTGGACCGGCTGGCCGTTCCCACCGTGGCCGCCGTGCACGGGACCTGCCTGGGCGGCGGCACCGAGATGATCCTCGCCTGCGACTACCGTCTGGCGTCCGACGACCAGGACACGACGATCGGGCTGCCGGAGGTGAAGCTCGGCATCCTGCCGGGCTTCGGTGGCACCACCCGTCTGCCCCGGGTGTGCGGCATCCAGAACGCCCTGGACGTCATCCTGGCCGGCAAGTCCGTCGGCCCGTCGCGGGCCCGTCGGATGGGCCTGGTCCACCGGGTGGCCGGCGCCGACCGCTACGGCGACGCCGTGGACGAGTTCGTGGCGGACGTCCTGGCCGGGCGCGTGGACCGGGACGCCCACGACAAGTCGCTCCTGGAGCGCCTCCTGGAGGACACCGCGCCCGGACGGGAGCTCCTCTTCTGGATCGCGCGACGCAGGACCCTGGAGCGCACGGAGGGGAACTACCCGGCGCCGGTCCGGGCGCTGGAGGTGATCCGGGAGACGTACACCCTGTCCCTGGACGACGCGCTGGAGGTCGAGGCCCGGGCCCTGGGGGAGCTGGCCCTCACGCCGGAGTCCCGCAACCTGACGCGGGTGTTCCTCCTGACCCGGGAGGCGAAGCGCGCGCTCCCCGAGGAGGTCCTGGACGCGCGGCGGCCCGTGGAGAAGCTGGGCGTGGTGGGCGCCGGTGTCATGGGCGGCGCCATCGCCGAGCTGGCGGCCGCCAACGACGTACCGGTCGTCCTCAAGGACGTCGACCAGGAGCCGCTGGACGACGGCCTCCGCCACGCGAAGGAGCTGCTGGAGAAGGCCGCCCGCAAGGGCGTCTTCAGCGAGGAGGAGGCCGGGCTGAAGTTCTCCCTCGTGGAGGGGACCCTCTCCTACGAGCCCTTCCGGGACGTGGACCTGGTGGTGGAGGCGGTCGTCGAGAAGATGGCCGTCAAGAAGCAGGTGCTGCGGGAAGTGGAGGAGGTCATCCCCGAGGAGGCGATCTTCACCACGAACACCTCGTCGCTCTCGGTCACCGAGATGGCCTCGGCCTCCGAGCGGCCCGAGCGGATCGCCGGGCTGCACTTCTTCAACCCGGTCCACAAGATGCCCCTGGTGGAGGTCGTCCGGACCGAGGACACCAGCCAGGCGACGCTGGCCGCCGCCCTCGGCTTCGCGCTGGACATGGGCAAGAACCCCGTCCTGGTGAAGGACGGCCCGGGCTTCCTGGTCAACCGTGTGCTGGCCCCCTACCTGAACGAGGCCGGCTACCTGCTGGAAGAGGGGGCCGGCGTCCGGGCGGTGGACCAGGCGCTCTCCGACTACGGGATGCCGATGGGTCCCTGTCGGCTGCTGGACGAGGTCGGGCTGGACGTGGCCCACCACGTCAGCGGCGTGATGGCCGAGGCGTTCGGTGACCGGATGAAGCCGGCCGGCGTCGTGGACCAGCTCCTGGAGGACGGGCGCGTCGGCAAGAAGGGGGGGCTGGGCTTCTACGTCTACAGGGACGGCGAGCAGAAGAAGGTCGACCCGGAGCTGAAGCGGATCCTCCCCCGGCCCGAGACCGCTTCGCCCGGGGCGGACGAGGTCCGGCGGCGCAGCCTCTACCTCATGGTCAACGAGGCCGCCCACGCCCTGGAGGACGGCGTCGTGGAGGACGCGGGCATGGTGGACCTGGCCATGGTGATGGGAACGGGCTTCCCGCCCTTCCGCGGCGGCCCGCTCCGGTGGGCCGACATGGAGGGCCTCGACGTGATCCTGGAGGGGCTCCGGGGCTTCCAGGACCGGCTGGGTCCCCGCTTCCGGCCAGCGGACCTCCTCGTGCGAAAGGCGGAGCGGGGACGAACGTTCACGAACCCTGACTTCCTCTAGTCGCCCTCCCGCCGCGGGCGGCCTCCGGGCCACGCGGCCCCGCCGCTCCCGCGTGGAGATCGTCTACGTCCGTCCCCCGGACGACGTCCGTCGGCATCGACAGGAGCTGCTGCTGGACGAGCCCCACCTCAAGATCACGCTGCTCCGCCGACCCGCCGGAGCGGAGGAGCGGGAGCTGGCCGACGGCGTCGTGCTGGAGCCCGGGGCCCGCCTGCTGTGGTTCACCTTCCCCGGCCGGCGCTACGAAGTCGCCGCCGTTCACGACCGCCAGGGGCGGCTCCTGGGCCACTACACGAACCTCATCCTCCCGCCGGACACCGAGGGCGACAGCTGGCGCATCACCGACCTGTTCCTGGACGTGTGGCAGCCGGCGGAGGGACCGGTCCGCGTGCTGGACGCGGACGAGTTCGAGGCCGCCCGGGAGGAGGACCTGATCTCCGAGGCGACGGCCCGGGCGGCCGCCGCCACCTGTCGCGAGATCGAGGACCGGGCCCGGCGGGGCGACTGGCCCCCGGAGCCGGTGCGGGACTGGCCGCTGGAGAGCGTCCCCTCCCTCCGGCTGCGACGGGACGAGCCGGGCACCTACTACGCCAACAAGGTCGCGGGCCGCGTCATCGCCTTCGGCATCTACTTCCTGGGGGCCGCTTCCCTCACCTCGCTGGCCTTCGCCGCCTTCACCGACGCCCTTGTGTCGGCCGGGACGGCACGGTCCGCCTGGACGGCGCTGCTGGTGGCCGAGGCGGCGGGTCTGCTGGCCGTAACCCTGGCCGGGCGCCTCCCCGCGACCCGGTGGGTGCGGCCCCGGGAGGCGATGACCGAGAGCACGCTCTTCCTGGGAGCCGTGGTGACGGCGCTGGCGGTCCTCCTGGTGCAGAGCAGCGAGCTGTGGAACGTGCTGGTGGCGTCGATCTACGCGGCCCTGGGATTCTTCCTCGCCGTCTTCGCCGCCTGCCGGCTGGTCTTCGACCGCCGGACGCCGGGACTGGCCCTGGTCGGCCTGGCGGTGTGCGCCGCCGCGCTGGTGGTGCTCTTCTGACCCTCCCGCCCTCCGCGCGGAGCTCCACCCGACATCGGCGTCGCACGCTGGCGGCCGTCGGCTTCGCCGTCTACTTCGCGCTGGTCTGGCTGCTGTGGGGGACGCCCTGGGTGGCCCCCCTCCGGCTGCTGATGGTCCTGCTCCACGAGGTGAGCCACGGGCTGGCGGCGCTGGCCACCGGCGGCCGCATCGAGGAAATCGTGGTCACCCTGGACGAGGGGGGATGGTGCGCCTGCCCGGGGGGCAACGCCTTCGTGACTCTGTCGGCGGGCTATCTGGGCAGCCTGGCCTGGGGGGCGGGCCTGCTGGCCGCCGCCTCCGCGGGCCGGCGGACCTCGCGCCTGGTGCTGGGCGGAACGGGGACGCTCCTGCTGGCCTTCGCCGTCCTCCACGTCGGCGGCGCGACGGCGCTGGTGGTGGCGGGCGCCGCCGGGGGCGTGCTGCTGGCGGCGTCCCTGAAGCTGACACGGACCGGCCGGGCCCTGGTGCTGGCCTTCCTGGGGCTGACGAGCTGCCTCTACGCCGTCCTGGACGTGAAGAGCGACGTCCTGGAGCGTCCCGGCGCCCCCTCCGACGCCGCGGCCCTGGCGGACATCACGGGGATCCCGGGGGTCGTCTGGGGCGTCCTCTGGATCGCCGTCTCCCTGGCCGTCTCCGCCCGGGTGCTCCGGCGGGCGTGGCGGCGGCTCTAGCGGACAGGCCTTGCGGGCCGGCGGGCGCATGTCGCGGGGTACGCCCCGGGCGGCGGGCAGCCCGCTCGCCGCCGGGCGAGGACGCGCCCGCCCGTCAGCCTCCGTCCCGCTCCTGCCAGTCGACGGGCAGGAAGGAGCCCAGCGGACCCGGGAAGACGACCGGGCTCTCGAAGCCCCGCTCCGACACCGACGCCACGCCGAAGACGAAGTTGTCGATCACCACGTTCTCCAGCGTATGCTCGGTGACGTCGCCCACGTACACGCTCTTCTGCCACTGGGGCGCGTCCGTCCGGCGCCAGTAGATCCGGTAGCCGGCCAGGTTCGGGGCCCGCTCCGGATCCGCCGCGTACCAGCTCAGGGTGGTGCTGGGCTCCACGGCCCCCTCGATCCGCACGCCCGTCGGGGGCGGCGGCGCCCAGGCGAGCGACGCCATGGTGGCCACGTTGAGCCCCGTCATCTTCGCGGCGAAGTCCACCTCCACCTCCTCCAGCACGTCGCCGTACTCCACGCCGTCCTCCACCCGGATGTCCTGGTGCTGGCGCCGGTAGTCCTCGTGGGCCTCCATGATCCGCACCGCCGGGTATCCCACGTCGTTGAAGGGCGTGTGGTGGCCGCCCCGGCCGAAGCGGTCCAGCCGGTAGATGAGCAGCACGTCCAGGTTCCGGATGTACTCGTCGGCGATGCGGTCCACGTAGCGCGCCAGGTTGCGCGAGGGCGAGTCGTTCTCCCCGCCCAGGTACCGCAGCGCCCCCCGCATGCGGTCGGTGGCGTCCTGGCGGATCGCCTGGGAGAAGACCCGCGCCACCGTGTTGTCGGCCACCCCGTCCTGCCCCTGGATGTTGCCGATCATGTCGTTGTTGAGGACCGCCTGGATCCGCCAGCCCTCCTCCTTCGCCTTCTCGGCCGTGATCCCGCCGCCGAAGAGGCCCTGCTCCTCGCCCGATAGCGCCGCATACACGATGGAGGCGTCGAACTCGTGCCGGCTCAGCACCCGAGCCGCCTCCAGGGTGCCCGCCACCCCCGTGGCGTTGTCGTTGGCGCCGGGGGCTCGGGCCGTGTCGTTCATGACGTCGGAGACCCGGGAGTCGATGTCCCCCGCCATGACGACGTAGCGGTTCGGATCGGAGGTGCCCCGCTGGATGGCCAGGACGTTCACCACCTCCGTGCTGTCGGGGATCCGGCGCTCGCCGGCGATGACCCGGCGGTGGTAGACGACCTCAAGGCAGCCGCCGCAGGCCTCGGAGATGCGCTCGAACTCCCCCTTGATCCAGCGGCGCGCGGCGCCGATCCCGCGGCTGTCGGAGACGGTGTCCGACAGGGTGTGCCGGGTGCCGAAGCCCACCAGCGCCTCCAGGTCGGCCCGGATCCTGTCGGCCGACGGCGCCGCTCCCAGCGTCCGGAGGATGGGCTGGGAGCCCGGCGGCGCGACCTCGGGCAGACCCTCGGCCCCCGAGGTCTCGGGCAGGCTCTCGGCCGCCGTGGCGGCCTCGTCGGCCGTGCCGTCCTGCGCGGCAGCGGGCCCGGGCACGGAGGCGAGGAGCGCCGCGAGGGCGACGGCCAGGAGAGCGGTGAGCGCGGAACGGGGCGCGCCGCCTCCCGTCCGGGAGAGGGCAGCCGAGCGACGCCGGGTCGCGCCTCGCCTGCGCGCGACCTCGGACGCTGCGGGGGGGAGGACCGACATGATCACCTCTGGCTCGGGTGGGGGATGCGTGCCCGCCGACGTCTTCGGCGGCGACGGCGGCAACCTACGCGGAAAGGGGCCGGAACCCGAAGGCCCGGCCCCGCTCCGCCGTCCCGGACCGTGCCGGGGGGTCAGATGTCCGGGTTGTTGTCCCGCTCGGCGTCGGGAAGCGGGAAGCAGGTCTGCGGATCCTGCACCGGGCTGGACGGGAAGAGGTCGAGATCGAACCGATCCAGGTACCGGCGCAGGTCACCCAGCCGCTTGCCCTCCATGAAGAGAGTCCGGGCGCGCTCGTCGAACAGCTTGAGGCGGATCTCCTGCTCGTCGCTCGAATCGAAATCCTGGGCGGCGAGGTCACCCTGGCCCCGGCCGTCGCCGTCGTCCCCACCGCTGCCGATGGCATCGCGGACGTCGTTGATGATGTCCACCGCCTGCTGTCCGCCCTGGATCTCGGCGACGTAGTACTGGGCCTCGAACCCGCTGGCGAGACGGATCGGAGCGGTGGGCACGCGATATTTGTCCAGCTGATACAGCTCGGCCGATCCGTCGGTCGTGAGGGGAATGGACGGATCCTGGAAGGCCTCGATCCGGGGATCGTCCTCGGAGGTGTCGTCGATGTCGAGGAACCGGTAGGCCGGATCCGTCGTGAACCGACGGGAGTCGCTCAGCATGTTCCAGATGTCGTTCTCCTCCTTCGCGCTGTTCGTGCTGTATACGGCGGCCACGAAGTCCCAGTCCAGCGGCACCTGCTCGGCGTCGGCCAGGGCCCCCTGAGTGTCGCCCATGTGCAGCCGGGCGCGGGCGCGCCCCACCAGCGAGGCACGCCGAACGTCCTGCGTCGCGTCGGAGGCGTCGATGGCCAGGCTGAACTCCTCCTCCGCCAGCGCGAACGTCTCCTGGGATGTGTGCTCCGGCCCGTCACCGTCGAAGGCCGTCGTGCAGAAGATCTCGCCGAGGGTCAGCTTCGCGTAGCCCGCGAGCATCGAGACCCTCGCCAGCTCCGCCGAGTTCTCGGGATCCGGAATCCGATCCGGGAAGTTGTCCGCCAGGATGTCCTCCTGGAGGAGGTTCGTCGTGAAAGCCGCCTTCTGCAGCGGCGTCCACAGCCCGTCGAACCCTTCCTCGACCTCGTCGGCGGCGCCGATGGTGCCGTTGTCCGTGGTGACCCGGCGCTCGTCCACCTCCTCGAACGCGCCGGCCGCCAGCTCGTCGGCGAACAGCCCGCTCCAGACGGATGCCATGTCGTAGGAGAAGAAGAAGTCCGCCTCGGCTCCGACGAGCCGGGCCTCCAGGGACGTCGGGTTGTTCAGTTCCTCCCCCGGCACCGTGTTGGGGTTCTCGTCCACGTCCAGCAGGGCGTCACAGCCCGTCGTGAGGGCCAGGAGCGTGGTGAGGCCTACGGCGACGGCAAGAGGGAAGTCCGCGATCCGCGGACTCGTCGGAGAGTCGCTCGATCGATGGTGGTCCATGGCTTTCTCCCTGTCGTCGTCTGTCTCGCGTGAGCGTGGCATCGCCGCAGCCTCAGAAGCTGACCTGCAGGCCGCCGAAGACCGTCGGCGGCTGAGGGAGCGCGTTGTCCACCACGAACCGCAGGTTGTCCCTTGCCCCTTCCTGCTGGGACTCCGGATCCCAGGGCTCGGGAAAATCGTCGGCGGTGATGGTGAAGAGGTTACGGGCGCCCGCGTAGATCCGCGCGTTCCCCGAGCGGAAGGCGCGGCTCACCGACGTGGGAAGACGGTAGCTGACCGACATCTCGCGGAACTTGATGAAGGTGCCGTCGTGGATCCACACCGCGTCGTGGTTACCGACGAGGCGATCCTGCTCCATCATGGCCTGGTCTTCCGGAGTCTCCTGGGTGTGGCGGAACGCCCAGCGCTCACCGAAGCGGGAGTTCGTCCCGGCCAGCGATCCAGGATTCCGGCCGTCCTCGGCCGCCGCGTAGAGCTCGTTCCCGCCCTTGCGGTCGAACAGGGCGAAGATCCGCAGATTGCCGAACAGGTTCAGGGTCGAGGACAGGCTCTGCGTGTTCGTCGGGAACGGCTGGCCGACGACCCTGCGCCCGCTGCCGTCGCCGAGCGTGCCCTCGGCGTACTGGATGGATCCCGGAACGATCTCGCCGTTCTCGTCCCGCTCGGCGTCGGTGATGACGCGGCTCACGTAGGCGCCGGGCGTCTCCCCTTCCGCGACGACCTGGGAGAAGCCGAGGAGGATCGGCCCCTCGCCCCCGAGATCGGTAACGACCGGATCGGTGGCGGACCACTGGAAGCGGAGGTTCCACCCCACGTCCTCGCGGTCCACCACCTGCCCGTCGAGGGCGAGCTCGAACCCGTCGTTGCTGAGCTCGGCGATGTTCTCGAACCGGTCGTTGGGAAAGCCGGCGGAGGGCGCGATGGGGCGACCGATGATCGCGTCCCTGGTCTTGCGGCTGAAGTAGGTGAAGTCGACGCCGATCCGGTCCTCCAGGACGCCGGCGTTGAAGCCCAGCTCGAACTCCTCGCTGCGCTCGGCGCCGAGATCCGGGTTGCCCGGATCCTGGGGGCTGAGCCCGGCCACCACGCCGCCGTCCCGGCCCAGCCGGGAGATGACGAACGTGCGGTCGGCGGCGAACTGGTCGGGGGACTGGTTGGCCTTCCCCCAGGCGGCGCGGACGCGGAGGCTGCTGACGAAGTCCACGTCCCAGCCCGGCAGGTCGCTGACGACAAGCGAAGCGTTCGCGCTGGGGGAGTAGATCTCCTCCTGGCGGTCGCCGAACGCGCTGTTGTCGTCCACCCGCAGGGCCCCGGTGACGAACAGGTAGTCGCGGAAGCTGAACCTCTGCTGGACGAAAGCCCCCACCTCGACGTTCTCGAGCCGGTCCGAGAAGCCCCGCAGGTTCACCGCGGCGTCGCACGCCGTCGCCTGGTCATTGGGGAAGACCCGACCCTCGCAGGCGACCGTCTCCCGCAGGTTCTGGAAGTACTGGGCCCCGGCGGTGGTCGTGCCGGTGAGGTCCTCGTTGATGGGGAACTCCGCCGTGGCGGCGAAGTCTCCCGTCAGGGTCCGTCGGGTGTCGGCGGTGAGGAAGTTCTCCCCTCCGGCAGCGAAGCTGAACGGGATGTCCGGGTCGAAGGGGATCGCGTCCTGGAACTCGGTGCTCGCCACGTCCGTGCCCACCGTGCCCCGGAAGGTGAGCCAGTCGGACGGGGTCACGACCGCGACGGCCGAGGCGGTGAAGCGCTCCAGGTCCTGCTTGCTGATGACGGCCTCGATCTTGTCGAAGGCGGCTCGCGTGTTCCCGTTGCGGTCGCAGAACGAGGGATCCTCACCCGCCAGGACGGTCGCCAGACAGTCCCCGCCGGTGCCGATCGACGCCATGGGGACCCCGTCGATGGCGTTGGCGAAGTACCCGCTGGTGTTGTTGCCGCTCTTGGGGAGGTTGATGGTGGAGTTGACGTATCCCGCGCTGGTCTGGATGCTCACGACCTCGGACGGGTTCGTGCTGAAGTTGGCCCGGAAGTTGAGCCGCTCCACGTCGTTGCTCGGCAACACGCCTTCGTCGTTCTGATAGCGGATGGAGGAATAGTAGCTCAGGGCCTCGACCCCTCCGGCCGCCGACACGCTTCCGTTGGAGTTCCGCGCCGTGCGGAACGGTCGCGAGTCGGTGTCCATGAACGGGTTGTCGGCCACGTAGACCTGCCCGGTCAGCTCGTTCGTGCGCACGGGCCACTGGCTCAGGCGTGGATCATCGGCTCCCGTCACGAAGGGCGTGACGTCGGCGAGGTTGTCCGGATATTCGGCCCGATCCCATTGCGCGCCATGCTCCGTGCTCACGGTGATGCGAGGCGCGCCTCCCCCCTGCTCGCCCCGCTTGGTGGTGACGATGAGGACCCCCGGCGACGCCTCGCTTCCGTACAGGGCCGTGGCCGCGGGTCCCTTCACGACCTCGATGGACTCGATGTCGGAGGGGGCCAGGTCGTTGAAGCGGGAGAAGGTCTGGCCCCGGTTGATCCCGACGTCGGTGTTCTGATCGGCCCGCACACCGTCGATGATGAGGAGGGGATTGTTGTCCTGCGTCAGGCTGTTGAGTCCCCGGACCCTGATGCGCGACCCGGAGCCCACGTTCCCGGAGGTCTGGCGAACCGTCACGTTCCCGGCCCGAGCGTTCAGGAGGCCGGAGAGATCCGACACGGCCGCCTTCTCCACCTCCTCGGCGGCGTTGATGGACGCGATGTCGGTACCCATCTGCCGCCGCGTCACGGCTCCCGCCTCCACGGACGCGACCAGCTCCCTCAGCTGGACGGCGCTCACGGGAAGGACGAAGTCGATGGTTCGGCTCTCACCGGCCCGGACGGTCACCTCGCGGGTGCTGGCCCGGCGACCGAGGGCGCTCGCCTGGACGCGGTGGGTTCCCGGCGGCACGGTGAGGCGGAACGAGCCTTCACTGTCGACGAACGTCCCCAGGTCCGTGTCCAGGACGCGGACGCTGGCGCCGGAGATGCTGGCACCCTGATCCGTTCGGACGGTACCCTGGATGACGGCGTCCTGGGCCTCGACCCCGGAAGCGGCCAGGCAGAGAAGCGACGCTGCAGCGATCGGGAGACTCGAGCGACGAACGGCGGAGGCGGAATCCATGACACGTCTCCGGCTAGTAGGGTCGGGAGTTCGACGGCACGTGGGAGAGACACGGTTCGCGGGAGACAGCACGGCCATGCGGCGCCGAATACTGCGAAAGCGGGGGTCGGGAGGATGGTAGTAGGGACGGACGACCCGGTCGGTGATCCGGGCCGACCCGCAGGCGGCTCGGTTCGAGAGCGCTTACCCCACCGGTACTGTCACCAGGTTATAGGTGACGATTCTGACAATCGATGCGGCACCTATACTCACACGTCGAGATCGTGTCAAGAATCTCGCCGCCGAGCGGGTCCGGGACCGGGCGTGCCTCCGCCGTCGACGCGGGCCACCGGATCCGACCCCGCCTCATCATGCAATTCCCTGGCACGAACGCCCATCGGGGAGGAGACCTGACCATGGAGCCGACCCTGCGAACCGCCGAGTCCGACGACGTCGACCGCATCGTCCTCTTCAACCAGGCCCTGGCCCGGGAGTCCGAAGGGCGGGAGCTGGACCGGGCCACGCTCCGGACGGGGGTGGAGGCGCTGCTGGGCGATCCGGCGCGCGGCACCTACTGGCTGGCCGAGAAGGACGACGAGGTCGTGGCCCAGCTGCTGATCACCACCGAGTGGAGCGACTGGCGGAACGCCGAGATCTGGTGGATCCAGAGCGTCTACGTCTCGAAGCGACACCGGCGGGAGGGCATCTACCGCGCCCTCCACGACAGGGTCCGGACGGAGGCGGTGCGGTCGGGGGCGGGCGGCCTGCGGCTCTACGTCGACCGGGACAACCGGCCGGCCCGGGACACCTACGAGGAGCTCGGCATGCGCCGCTCCCACTACGTCATGTTCCAGGAGATGTGGCGGTGAGGGACGCCGGATCGCGCGGTGCGCCCGACCGGCCGGGAGGGACGGTCGACGCGCCGATGCCAGGGGGTCGTCAGCTCAGACGCCAGCGGGGGGCGTCAGCTCACCGCCACTTGAAGGCCTCGAAGACCGTCCGGCAGCTGCGGCAGTAGTACTGGCTCACCGACACGGCGCTCCCGAAGGCGGAGAACTGCTCGCTGTCGGTCTCCCCGCAGTGGGGACAGCGCACCGAGTCGGGGAGGGCGTCGCTGTGCAGCGACGCGTCGGCGGCGTGGGTCGGGGGAGGGTCCGCGCGGCGGTCGGACCGGGGGCGGTCGCCCTCGCCGCGGTCCTCCACCTCCCGACCGGCGGCCGCGCGCTGTTCCTCGCCGTCGGCGGCGGCGTCCCGCTCGTCGCGGGGGCCGTCCTCCCGGTCGGTGCTCATGGCCGCGGGCCGGCTCAGTCCATGAGGAGCGGGCGGTTCCGGTCGCCGCGCACCCGCTCGATGGTCCGGGCGTCCGGCCCCGGGGCGGCGGCCGGGCGCCGGGCCTCCGGCCGCCAGCCGTCCCAGTCGGGGGCGACGGAGCTGGTCCAGCGGCCGTCGCCGTCGGAGCCCGCCAGCTCGAGCCCCGCCTCACGGACGACCGGGCCCACCCGGGACATCCATCGGGACCGGAGCTCGTCCGGGCCGGCGTCCACGATCCCCGTCTCCACCAGGGTGCCCATCCCGGCGTCCTCCTCCCGGCCGAACCAGCGGAGACACGCCTCCCAGGCCGGGGGAAAGGCCGCCTCCAGGGAGGCCCGTCCCTTCCCGGTGGAGGCGAGCCGCGCCGTCCAGCCCCGGCCGTGCTCAAAGTGGAATCGCTCCTCGTCCAGCAGCTTGCTCACCTTGTGGTGGACGGGCTGGAACCGGCTCTCCTTCATGGCCTCGAACTGCACGGTCAGGGCGGTGTCCAGGAGGACGTTCAGGGCCAGAAGCTCCGGCCAGCCGTCGGGCTCCTCGTCCAGCAGCTCGCTGCACCGGTACGCCTCCGGATCGCGGCCGTGCTCCAGCTCGTCGGGGTCGCGGTCGAAGTCCCGGAGCATGGCGTACAGGATGCGGCCGTGCCCCCACTCGTCCTGCGCCATGGCCGAGCAGGCGATGCCGGCCTCCAGGGCGGGCGCCCCCAGGATCCAGTCCGCGTAGCGCATCCCCAGCAGCCGCTTGTTGTCGGCCAGGACCAGAAGCAGGTCCGCCAGGGGCTCCCTGGCTGCCTCCGGCACCTCCCCGGCGGAGGCGTACGCCTCCCGGGCCGCCGACGTCACGCCGCTGGGGTGGGCTGGAGGGTGAAGGGCTGCTCCTCCCGATTCACCGGATGGAACGCGTCCCTCGGCGCCACCACCATCTCGAACCAGGTCGCCTCGTCGTAGGTCTGCCAGGCGTAGACCCGGGCCAGCTCGGGGCCGGGCGCGCTGACGGCGCCCACGTGCTCCAGCCGGTCCTCCCGGTTGCGCCGGGCGAAGACCTCCCAGATCTCTTCCTCGTTCACGTCGAAGCCTCGCTGTCGGGGGTCGATCGTTCTCGTCTCGTCTTCGCGCCGTCAGACCGCGACGCCGGCCTCCTGCAGGATCTCCCGGCCCCGGTCGGTGATCCGCCCCGCGGTCCAGGGGGGATCCCACACCTCCTCGACCCGGACCTCCTCGAAGCCCTTCTCCTCCAGGAGGCGCTCCCGGACGTCCCACTTGATGAAGTCCATGCAGGGACAGGCGGTGGCCGTGAAGGTGAGCCGCACGGAGACGGTGCCGGCGTCGACCTCGACGCCGTAGACCAGACCCAGGTCCACGATGGAGATGGGGAACTCGGGATCGGCCACCTCGTGGAGGGCCCGGAGGGCCCGCTCGCGATCGTCGGCGGGGGGCTCGTCCCACTCGGGGACCGGCATGGCCAGCTGGCCGATGTGGTCTCCCCGGGTCGCGGCGAAGACCGCCGAAAAGTCGGTCCCCTCCTCCAGGCCGTCGCGCGACAGGTCGCCGCCCGACCCCCGCCTCGTCAGCTGGATCAGGTCGCTCATGCCTCGCCTCGATCCAGCGAGGGGTTCCCGGGCCGGCGCGTCCTCTCGTCCCCCGGGCTCGACGCGGGGCTCATCCGTCGTCCCCGGGACGGACACGGTAGATCTCGAAGACGGGCACCTGCCCGTCGCCCCCCATGCCCTCGAAGTGAGGGTTGACCACGTAGATCGCATCGTCGCGCACGGCGCCGGTGGTGGCCCCCGGCGACGGGGCGCGGCCCACCACGCGGGCCGAGCTCCACCCGTCGTCCGACCGGAGGACGAGCGTCTCGTCGCGGCTGCTCTCCCCCTGGCCCGTGGTGGACACGGCCACCAGGTCGCCGTCCTCCCGGAGCACCAGCCCGTCGGCCGCGAAGGGCTCGGACAGCTCCACTTCCGCCATCTCCGTCGGCGCGTCCACGGGCACCCGCATCAGGGTCCGGCGGCCCGCCACCGCGACCAGGAGGTAGCCGTCGGGGTGGTAGTCGATGCCGTTCAGGCCGAAGCCCTCGGCCCCGAGCCGCTCGTCCTCCGCCAGGACGGAGACCTCGCCCTCGGGCGAGACCCGGTAGATCACCGGGGTGAAGCTGTCGGTGACGTAGGCGGTGCCGTCCGGCCCCACCGTGACGTCGTTGGCGAAGTGGCGTCCCTCGGGCCGCAGGCCGCCCAGGTCCACCATCAGCAGCCGCTCCCCGCTCTCCAGGTCGTAGATGCCGAGCTTCGCCAGACCGCGGGAGCCCCCCTGGATGGCCGACAGGTCGGAGTTCGCCACCAGCAGGCGGTCGCCCCGACGGTCGATGTGGATCCCGATGGCCGCCTGCAGCTCGGGGTCCTCCACCAGGACGCGCCGGCTGCCGTCGTCGCGCACCGCCGTGACCCGCCCCATGGTCACCGAGCTGACCAGGAAGCGGTCCCGGGGCGCGTCCCACGCGACGCCCTCGGGGTGGAGGCCCGGCTCGCGGACCAGGATCGTGTCCGGGAGCGCCTGGGCCGACGCGGAGATGGCCGCCGTGGGTCCGAAGAGCAGCACGGCCGTGGCGGCGGCGCACAGGGCGGCGCGGCGCAGGGGGGAGCCCTCCCGGGCCCGGCGCTCAAGCGAGCCGGACGAGAGCGGGGGCGATCCCGTCATCAGTGCACCTCCAGCATGCTCTCCACGTCGAAGCGGCTCCGCCGGACCGACTCCACGTACGCCTCGTTCATCGGCCCCCGGCCCTTCCACCGCTCGAAGACCTCCTCCCACGTGATGGTCTCGTCGAACAGCCAGCGGCGGTCGTCCGGGTCCCAGGCGCAGGGGAGCTCGTACTCCAGCTCCACCTCGCCGGTCTCCTCGTTCACGTGGGCCGGGACGTCGAGCCCCAGCTCGTCGCACAGCGGAACGACGGCCTTGAGCCAGGTCTGGCGGAGCTGGTCGTTCGTCATCCCCTTGAGCCTGAAGTCCAGCTGGGCGCTGTGGCGCTTCTTGTCGTCGGGCATGCCGAACCACTCGACGCCCATGGGGAACATCCAG
>CAZSKS010000008.1:0-62052 GCA_964607465.1 uncultured Gemmatimonadota bacterium
CCGACGGGGCCGCCGAGGCTGGCGCCGTGGCCGACGGGGCCGCAGCCGACGGTGGCGCCGGATCGGGCGACGAAGCAGGCGCCAGGGGGGGCGCCGACGGTGCCGCCGCCGGATCGGGTGACGGCTACGAGGCGCCCGTCGGCACGCTCTTCCTGCTGATGGTCTACGTCATGGTGCTGGCGGGCATGTGGGTCACCATGTACTGGCTGATGGTGGGGCGATGAGCGCCGCGTCCAACGCCGAGCGCTACGAGAAGGCCTTCCTGGGCCTGTCGGCCGTGATGCTCGTCCTCTTCCTGGGGGCGCTCTTCTACGCGGCGACGGCCATGGGCATCTCGCTCCCCTCCCGGGCCGGCGAGCTGGACCCGACCGAGGTCCGGAGCACGCCCCCGTTCGACGATCCCGGGATCCGGCAGGTCGGGCCGGACCGCTACGAGGTCGTCATGATCGGACAGGCCTGGGGCTTCGTGCCCTCGGAGCTGACGCTGCCGGCGGGGGCGGAGATCGTCTTCCGGGTCACCTCGCCCGACGTGATCCACGGCTTCGACGTGGAGGGCACCCGCCTGAACGCCATGCTGATCCCCGGCCAGGTCACCGAGCTGACCTACACCTTCCGCGAGCCGGGGGAGCACCTGATCATCTGCCACGAGTACTGCGGGATCGGGCACCACAACATGTACGGCACGATCGAGGTGGTGCCGCCCGAGGACTTCGAGTTGCCTGACGAGGAGGACACGGTAGAGGACTCGCCCGACGGAGGCGTCGCCGCGGCGGAGCCGGACGCCGGGGACGCGAGGGAGGGGGGTGGCCCGTGAGCCAGGCGGTGGTCGCGGCGCCGGACGGCTCGTTCCGGCTCCCCCGGGGTCAGCGGCGGCTGGTGCGGTGGAGCCTGTACATCGCCTTCGCCGCCTTCGGCGTCGCCGTCGTCAACGGCCTGGGCCAGGCGCTGAACTACGCCGGGATCGACATCCTGAGCTGGTTCCCCGGCATGGAGACGTACTACCAGGGCCTCACGGCGCACGGGGTCCTGATGGCCATCGTCTTCACCTTCGCCTTCGCCAACGGCTTCCTGTCGCTCACCACCGCCCGCGGGCTGGACCGTCCGCTGAACGGTGGGCTGCTGCACGGGGCCCTGTGGTCCACGGCGGCCGGCACGCTGCTGGCCGGCTACGCCGTGGTGACGGGCCAGGCGAGCGTCCTCTACACCTTCTATCCCCCGCTGCAGGCCCACTGGAGCTTCTACCTGGGGCTGGCCCTGCTGGTGATCGGCACCTGGCTGACGGCGATCAACCTGTTCGTCACGCTGGGGGCGTGGCGGAAGGAGCACGAGGGCGAGCGGATCCCCCTGATGGCCTTCATCTCCGTCTGCACCTACGCCATGTGGGTCATCGCGTCGGTGGGGATCGCCGTGGAGGTGGTGGGCTTCCTGCTGCCCTGGTCGCTGGGGCTGCTGGAGGGGGCGGACCCCCTGCTGAACCGGACGCTCTTCTGGTACTCGGGCCATCCCATCGTCTACTTCTGGCTGCTCCCGGCCTACGTCTCCTGGTACGTGATGGTGCCGGAGCACGCCGACGGGAAGCTGCACAGCGACGCCATCACGCGCGTCGTGTTCCTGATGTTCCTGGCGCTCTCCATCCCGGTGGGCTTCCATCACCAGTACACCGATCCGGGGGTGGACGCCGGGATGAAGGCGGTGCACACGGTGCTCACCTTCGGCGTCTTCTTCCCCAGCCTGGTGACCGCCTTCTCGGTGATGGCCGCCCTGGAGGTGGGGGGACGGAACCGGGGCGGGACGGGGCTGCTGGGGTGGATCCGGAAGCTGCCGTGGGGCCGGCCGGCCCTCTCGAACCAGATGCTGGCCATGCTGGTCTTCCTGCTGGGGGGCATCACCGGCCTGATCCTGGCCAGCTACAACATCAACCAGGTCGTCCACAACACGACCTTCGTCCCGGGCCACTTCCACATGACGGTGGGGACGGCCGTGGGGCTCTCCTTCATGGGGATCGCCTACTGGGCGGTGCCCTACCTGACCGACCGGGAGCTGTGGGGCCGGAAGCTGGCCGTGGCCCAGGGGTGGCTCTGGTTCCTCGGCACCCTGGTCTTCGCCCGGGGGATGATCTCGGGCGGTCTGGAGGGAATGCCCCGCCGGACGCTCATCGTGGAGGCCCCCTACTTCAGGGAATCGTGGGAGCTGGCCGGGATGCTGACCGGCCTGGGCGGCTCGATGATGTTCGCGAGCGGCGTGCTCTTCTTCGTCGTGATGTTCGGTACCTTCTTCCTCGGCCGCCGCGACGACGAGCAGGAGATCCCCTTCACCGAGACGGAGCTGGCCCCGGCCACCTCGGGCTGGGAGGTCCACCTGGACAGGTTCCGCTACTGGGTGGCCGTCACGATCGTCCTGATCCTCATCGCCTACGGGCCGTTCCTGGTGGGCTACCTGCCGCCCCGGCTGCTGTCGCCGGGCTTCGGGTTCTTCTGAGCCCGGGCACGGAACCCGCGATCCCGGAGAGCCCCGGCCGCGAACCGATTCCGACCAGGCTCACGATCAGGGAGGCACGCCATGGACGCAGCTCACCTTCACCTCCTCCTGAACCACGTCCCGGTCCTCGGGCTCGTCTTCTCCTCCCTGCTACTGGCCTACGGGCTCGCCACCCGCAGCGACGACGTGACGCGGGCCGGCTTCTGGGCCCTGGGCCTGGTGGGCCTGGCCGCCGTCGTGGTCTACCTGACGGGCGAGCCGGCGGAGGAGCTGGTGGAGGGGCTCCCCGGGTTCTCGCACGACATCATGGAGCGGCACGAGACAGCCGCCCTGTGGGCCACCTCCGTGGCCGCGGCGGTGGGCGTGGCGGCCCTCGGCGGCCTGTACGTCTACCGCGATGCCACCGTCCCCCGGAAGGTCGGCGTCCTCATGCTCGTCCTGTCCGTGGTCGCGATCGTCCCCATGGGCTGGACGGCGAACCTGGGCGGCCAGGTGCGCCACGAGGAGATCCGGGGACCGGCGGCGCCGGGGGCGGGGCATGAAGGCGCGCTTCCCGCCGACCGGCGGACGGCGGTCGTCGTCCCGGCGCCGGCCCGGCGGACGGTGCTGGCCGAGATGCGCCAGATGCTGGAGGCGCTGAACGGAGTCCTCGAGGCCTCGGCCCCCTTCGACCGGGCGGCCGTGCGGGAGGCGGCGCTGTCGGGCGGGACGCGCATCGCCGTGGACATGGACCCGGCCATGGCGCGGCGGCTGCCGGAGGCGTTCGTCCGGCTGGGGTCGAGCACCCACGAGGACTTCGACGCCCTGGCGGAGGCCGTGGGGCAGGGAGCCCCGCGGGACACGGTCCTGACCCGCCTCTCCGCCCTGACGGGGAAGTGCGTGTCCTGTCACGCGGCCTACCGGCTGGAGACGCCGGACACGTCCGACTGACGGTGGATCTTCCCCCCACGACGACGGTCTTCGTCGACCTGGCCCTGGCCCTCGGGCTGGGCCTGCTGGTGGGGCTCCAGCGCGAGTGGGCGGACACCCGGGTGGCCGGGATCCGGACCTTCCCGCTCATCGCCCTCTTCGGCACCCTGACCGGGCTGCTGGCGCTGGCGTTCGGCGGCTGGCCGGTGGTGGCCGGCTTCCTGGCCCTGGGAGCGGTGGTGGTGATGGGGGACCTGAGCCTCCTGCGGATCGCCGAGGTCCGGGGCGAGGAGCCGGATCCCGGGTTGACCACGGAGGTGGCGGCCCTGGTGATGTTCGCCGTGGGGGCCCTCCTCCCCCTGGGCTACCGGGGTCCGGGGATCGTGCTGGGCGGCACGGTGGCGGTCCTCCTGCACTGGAAGCGGCCGCTCCACGACCTGGTGGAGCGGATCGGGACCGACGACGTGCAGGCGATGATGCGCTTCGTCCTCCTGGCGCTGGTGATCCTCCCGGTGCTCCCGAACCGTTCCTTCGGGCCCTACGAGGTCCTGAACCCCTTCGAGATCTGGCTCATGGTGGTCCTCATCGTGGGGATCAGCCTGGGTGCCTACGTGGCCTCGCGGCTGCTGGGTCGGCGCGGCGGCACCCTGGCGGCCGGCGTGTTGGGCGGCTTCATCTCCAGCACGGCCACCACGGTCAGCTACGCCCGACGGTCGACGGAGGGGGAGGGATGGGTACCCTCGGCGGCCGTGGTGATCATGATCGCCTCGACGGCGGTGTTCGTCCGGGTTCTGGGGGAGGTGAGCGTGGTCGCCCCCGGCATCCTGGGTGCCGTGGCGCCGCCACTGGGTGTCGTGATGGCCTACATGCTGGCGCTCTCGGCCGGTGCCTTCCTGATCGAGCGTCGGCGGATGGGGTCGGGCATCGAGGAGGAGCGCTCCCCGCCGTCGGAGCTGGGGGCGGCCATCGCCTTCGGGGTGCTCTACGCGCTGGTGCTCCTGGGTGTGGCGGTGGCGAAGGAGCACCTGGGCGAGGGGGGGCTCTACCTGGTGGCGGGGCTGTCGGGTCTGACGGACATGGACGCCATCACCCTCTCCACGGCACAGCTGGCGCGGGCCGGCGAGCTGGCGGAGTCGACGACCTGGCGGCTGATCCTGGTGGGGGCCCTGGCCAACGTGGTCTTCAAGGGCGCCGTGGTGGCGGTGCTCGGGGCCCGCGGGCTGACCCGACGGATCGCGGTCCTGTTCGGGCTCACGCTGGTGGGGGGCGCGGCCGTGCTTCTGCTCTGGCCGTAGGTCTGCGGGGCGCCGGACCGACCGGTCGGAATGGAGGCGGCGTGGAGGCGGCGCCTCAGCCCCCGAGCCCCAGCTCCGCCACGGCCCGCAGGATGTCCTGGGAGCTGAGGACGCCCACCAGGCGCTCGTCCTCCAGCACCAGCGCCCGGTGCACCTCCGCCTCCAGCATCCGGCGGGCGGCCTCCTCGACCTCGGTGTCGGGCGTGACGGAGAACACGCCGCGGGTCATGACCTCGGAGGCCACGTGCTCGTCGAGGGCGTTCCACTCGGGGCTCCGGCTCTCCTCGAAGCGCTGCGCGACGTCGGCGCCGGCGTCCTCCCAGAAGCCGGTGAAGTAATCGCCTACCGCCTCGCGCCCGACCTCCACCTCCCAGGCGGGCTCCTCGGGCACCTCGCCGAACCCCTCGCCCTGGAGCTCGCGCCGGGCCGGGACGCCGGGGCTCTCGGCGTCGAAGCCCACGAGGTCGGTGGCCGAGACGACCCCGAGGATCGTCTCGTTCGTCACGACGGGCACGCCCCCGATGTGCTCGGTGGCCAGGACCGAGGCCACCTCCCGGAGGGTCGTCTCGGGGCCCACGGTGATCACGTCACGGGTCATCAGATCGGCTACCTTCATGTCTCCCGTCCTCTTCGTTCGGTGGGTCTTTCGTCCAGGTCGGCTCAGCCGGCGACCTCGAGGTTGTGGATCAGGGCCGCCAGGAAGGCGCCCAGCTCCGCGCTCTCCAGCTCCTCCCCCGCCTCGCTCGCGTGCTCCGTGGCACAGGCGGGATGGAGGAAGGCCACCTCCAGGTATCGCTCCTTCGCGTCCGGCGCCCAGACGACGTTCCCGCCCGACTCCGAACCCAGCGGCTCGCCGCAACGCTCGCAGCGGACGTGGGCGGCCACGTCGTGGTCTCCCAGGCGGGGCAGGCCCTCCGTGTCCCGGGTGAGCGTCAGGCTCACAGGAAGCGCTCCAGACTCTCGAGGTAGTCCTCCAGGGGGGCCACCCGCACCGGGCCGCCCACCTGCTTCCACGTCGCCTCCACGCGTCCGCCCGCCTGCTCCCGGAAGGCCTCCACGCATCCCTCGTGGAGGAAGGCGACCGAGAGGTACGTGGCATTCTCCTCCGGCCGCCACGCGACCCGCCCGTTCGCCGGCTTGGAGATCTCCCTGCCGCAGTCGTCGCACCGGAGCAGGGGCGCGTGGCCGTCGCCGGCCTCGCGGCGGACGGTGGGGGCGTCGAGCCTCTCGACCGAGACGGTCACGGGCCGCTACTCGAAGCGGGAGGCGGCGCGCTCGAAGCCCGACCGCAGATCGTCGAGGGCCGATTCGACGCCCGATCTGACGTCCTCCCAGGCGGTCTCGCTCGTGTCCTGGAACAGCGACAGCTTCAGGCGTGCCGTCTCCAGCTTCCCCCGCAGCTTGCCGATCTCCTCGGCGTATCGGATGCGGGCGTCGGCCTTCGCCTTCCGGGCCTTCGCCTCCCACAGGTCGAGCCGGGCGGCCATCTCCTGGATCTGAGCCTCCCGCTTCTCGCGCCAGGCGCGGCGGGTGTCGGGGTCGTCCTGCTGCCGGGTCGTGCCTTCGGTCGTCATCGTCCTCTCCCGTTCGGGTCGGCCCGCCGCCTCCCGTCGGCCCTCTCGGGACCGACGGAGCTCTCGGCGCCGGGCACCATCTCGTCTGCACGACAAGGATACCGTGCAAGTCTCCCTCCGTCTGTGGGGAGATCCTCGACGCCGGATGTCGGGAGTTTCAGGGCGTGCCGGAATCCGGGTCGGCGGCCTACGTCGCGGAGGCCAGAGGAGCCCCGTCCGGGCCCTCGACGGCCACCCTCACGTCGATGCCGCGCCGCACGGCCCCGGTCACCACGCAGTAGTCCTCGAACAACTCGAGGCAGCGGGCGGCCCGGCCGCGGTCGTCCGGCTCCAGCTCGAGGCTCAGGGTGACGTCGCTGACCTCCACCCTGAGCCTCCCGTCCTCGTTGCGGCCGACACGCGTCTCCACGACCGTCCGCAGACCCCGCGGCTCGACGTCGCCCCTGCGGAGACAGAACAGGAGGCTCGCGCTGAGGCAGTTGCCGATCGCCGCCGAGAGCACCTCCGAGGCGGCGGGCCCCGAACCCTCCCCCAGGGGCTCCGGCTCGTCCATGACCAGCTGCGTCCCGGAGGACGCGAAGTCGACCCGGAAGCGGAAGCCGCCGAGGGATTCCAGGCTCACCGTCACGCTCCGTCCGTCCTCTTGATCGGTCGCCATCCAGGGTTCTCCCGTCATCGTGGGGGTTCGTCGCTGCAGGGAGCGAGCGGGACCCGGGAACCGGAGGGTTCCGTGTCCTTCGCCCCGCCGTCCCGCAGCGAGTCCGGGACGAAGGCGGCGGCCCGGGCCCGGGGGCTCTCGCGCGGTCGATGCCTCATGCGGGGACTTCGGCCCGGGCCACGGCGCGGACGACGTCCATGCTGGTCACGATCCCCGCCAGGGTCGACCCGTCCAGGACCAGGGCGCGGTGCACGCCGCCCTGGACCAGGAACCGGGCCAGCTCCGCCAGGGTGGCCTCCGGGCGGACCGAGAAGGTGGCCGGCGTCATGATGTCCCGCACCGCCCGGGCTCCGAGCTTCGATCGCGGCAGCGAGCTCGGAAGACCGGGCGAGGGGGCGTCCGGGAGCCGGAAGAAGGTCGAGAGCGGGTCCCGGCTCGGGTCCCGCCCCCGCCGGGACGGCGGCCGCCCGGAGGCGGCCTCCTCCCCGGCGGCCCGGGCCACGTCGCTCACGGAGACGACGCCCTGGACGTCGTCGTCCGGTCCCACCACCGGGACGCCGCTGACGTCGTGCTCCTCCAGCAGCTCCAGCAGCCTCGCGACCGTGGCGTCCGGCGCGACCGTGAGCACGTCCTCCTGCATGATGTCGGCGGCTGTCCATCGGAAGATGTCGTTCACGCTGACCTCTGTTTCGTGGGTGAGACGATTCGTGCGTGATGCGCGTCCGTCACCGGTCGTCCGGGGAAGGCTCAGTCGCCCTCGATCTCGATGCGACGTCCCCGCGCCAGCTCGGTCTTCGGCAACCGGACGGTGAGCACACCGTTCTTCATCTCGGCCGTGACGTCCCCGGCGTCGACGGAAGCGGGGAGGGCGAAGGAGCGGGAGAAGGCGCCGTAGCGCCGTTCGGAGACTCGGACCTCGCCGTCTTCCTCATCGCGCTCGGTTTCCACCTTCTTCTCACCATGGATGCGGAGGACGTCGTTCTCCACCTCGATCTGGACGTCCTCCCGGGTGAGCCCCGGCATCTCCGCGGTGAGCACGATCTCGTCGTCCGAGTCCGTCACCTCGACGGCGGGCATCCACACCATCTCCTCGCTCTCCTCGAACAGATTCTCCATGAGCCGGCTCATCCGGTCGTCCAGCGGGGCGAAGGACGGGGTGGCGAAAAGGCTGCGGGGGACGCGGCGTGTCAGGAACCTGGTCATGGTGCTCTCCCGGGTCGGAAAGGTCATAGGGGAAGCGTCTCGATGACGCTGGCGATGCTGTAGACGAAGTCTACGAGGTGAGCGGCCGGACGTCTGTCCGGATTTGTCGGGGCCAGCCTGTCGGGAGATTCACCGACTCCCTGTGGGGAGATCCCGCGGGGTCATCGGGGAAGCGGCGGCCGGACGCGGGACGAGGGCCGTGGCCGGAGGGGAGTTTCCCCTCGCGCCCGGTCGACGATCTCCCGACAGACAGGCAGGCTGTCGGCCGCTATCCTGATCCGTGGTCGCTCCGGGCAGCCCCCGGCCAGCCAGGGATCGAGAAGGAGAGGAGACGAACCCATGCAGATACCACCGGAGATCAGCTTCCGCGGCGTCCCGGTCACCGACCGGCTCAAGGGTCGGATCCAGGACGAGGTCGACAAGCTGGAGCGCTACTACGACGGCATCGTGCGGTGCCGGGTGGCCGTCGAGCTGCCACACCGCCGCCACGAGGACGGGAACCTGTACCACGTGGGCATTCGCGTCACCGTCCCCGGGCGCCAGCTGGTGGTCAGCCACGACCCGGGAAGGAACGAGACCCACGAGGATCTGGACGTGGCCATCACCGACGCCTTCCAGGCCATGGCCCGCCAGCTCGAGGAGCACTCCCGAGAGGTGCGGCACGAGGTCAAGACCCACGAGGTGCCGCCCCACGGCGAGGTACGGAAGCTGTTCCCGTACGAGGACTACGGATTCATCCGGACGCCGGACGGGCGGGACGTCTACTTCCACAGGAACGCCGTCGCCGACGGAGGCTTCGACGAGCTGGAGCTCGGCACGGAGGTGCGCTTCGCCGAGGAGCAGGGCGTCGAGGGACCGCAGGCGACCGTCGTGCACCTCCTGGGGAAGCGCGATCTCCCGCCCGTCGACACCGTGAGGTGAGCGCGCGCGGGGCGCTCCACCGGGCGGACGCCGTGACGCGGGAGGCTCCCCGCGCCGGCCGGCCCGCCGGGGATCACTCCGGCCGGAGCATCCCGATCAACCGGTAGAGGAGGAGGGCGCCGATCGCCGCGGGCAGCGCCCAGCTCCAGGGAGGGCCGACGCCGGCCAGCAGGGTCAGCAGCCAGCCCACGGTGAGCAGCAGGAGTAGCGTCCAGACCATCCCTACCTCCATATTCGAAGGCCCGATCGAGCGCCGCGGCGAGACGCGGCGCTCCGTGCTCCGCCGCCCTCCGTCCCGCCCGGTCGCATGTCACGTCGAAGCCGTCATCCCCGGTCGATCCGCCTCCACCCGCCGGGCCCCGCGTCCGGGGGAGCCAGGGCCGTCCGCCGCCCCCGGATCGGGCGCGATCCCGTGACCGGACGCGGCCCGGGTCGGAGTCGGAAAGGCCCGTCCGCCGGGACCGCCGCGTGAGCGGTCTCGACCTCGCCGGCCTCTTCCGGCGGCTGGCGGGCCGGAACGACGGCGGCCCCTCCGGCGACCTCCCGGACCCGATCCGGGGTGCCATCTTCGGCCCCGACCGGCTGCGACTCCACGCCGCCGGCCTGGCGGAGGAGCACCGGGTGGACCGGCGCGAGCGCCGGGGCGCCCGCGTCCTGGACCGTCTGGCCGACAACGAGCGGATCCTCCGGAGCGCCTACCGCGACCTGACGGGGGCCGTCCGGCGCGACGAGGCCGTATCGCCCGCCGCCGAGTGGCTCCTGGACAACTTCCACCTGGTCGAGGAGCAGGTCCGGGAGGCCCGGGAGTCGCTGCCCGAGGGCTACCAGCGCCAGCTTCCCAAGCTGACCCGAGGCGAGCTCGCGGACCACCCCCGCCCCTACGGGCTGGCCCGGGAGTACGTGGCCCACACGGACAGCCGGTTCGATCCCGAGGCGCTGGAGAGCTTCGTCGAGGCCTACCAGGAGGTCTCCCCCCTCACCATGGGCGAGATCTGGGCCCTGCCCAGCTCCCTCCGGCTGGTGCTGGTGGAGAACCTGCGCCGGCTGGCCGAGCGGATCGTGGGCTCCCGGGAGGCCCGTGCGGAGGCGGACCGCGTCGCGGAGCAGGTCCGGGAGGCGGTGGTAGAGGACGGGGATCCCGTGGCCCCGCTCCGGCCCCGGCAGCGGGGCGAGGCCCGGATGGACCGCGCGTTCATCGTCGAGCTGGTGCACCGGCTGCGCGAGGAGGACGCCCGGGCCATGCCGGCGCTGGCCTGGCTGGAGGAGCGGGCCGAGCGGGCCGGCGCGACCCTCGAGGAGCTGGTGCGGGAGGAGCACGCGAGCCAGCTCTCGGCCCAGGCGACGGTGGCCAACATCGTCACCAGCCTGCGGAAGATCGCCTCCTTCGATTGGGCGGACTTCTTCGAGGACGTCAGCCGGGTGGAGCGGATCCTCCGCCGGGATCCGTCCGGCGTCTATCCCCGGACGGACTTCGCGACCCGGGACGAGTACCGGCACGCCGTCGAGGAGCTGGCCCGGGGCTCGGGGGTGGACGAGGAGGAGGTGGCCCGCCGGGCCGTGGCGCGGGCCGCGGCGGCCCGGGACGGGGACGGCGCGGGCGGCGCGGGCTCGGGCGGGAACGGCGGGGAGCCGGAGCCCGGTGAGTCGCGCTCGTCGGAAGGGGCCCGCGCGGGCTACCTGGGCCATCACCTCGTCCTGGAGGGACGGCGGGCCTTCGAGGAGGACCTGGGCTATCGGGTCCCCCTCGCCCGCCGGTTGCACAGGGCCTTCGTGGGGGCCGCCTACCCCGGCTACTTCGGGACCCTGGCCCTGGCCACGCTGGCGCTGCTGGCCCTCCCGCTGGGCTACGCCGCCGACGCCGGGGCGGGAGGGTGGACCCTGGTCCTGATCGGCCTGCTGGCCCTGGTCCCCGCCACCGACCTGGCCCTGGCGGTGCTGCACCAGGACGTGACCGAGCTGGTGCCGCCGCGCCGGCTCCCGAAGCTGGAGCTGGCCGACGGCGTGCCCGAGGAGATGAAGACGCTGGTGGCCGTGCCCACGCTCCTGGAGAGCGAGGAGGGCGTCCGGGAGGAGGTGGAGCGGCTGGAGGAGCGCTACCTGGCCAACTCCAGCGGACATCTCGCCTTCGCCCTCCTCGGCGACTGGCGGGACGCGCCGCGGGAATCCATGCCGGGGGACGAGGAGCTTCTGGCGACGGCCGCCCGCGCCCTGCGGGAGCTGAACGAGCGCTACGGCCCGGCCCCCGACGGCCACCCCCGCTTCCTGCTCCTCCACCGCCGGCGGGTGTGGAGCGAGAGCGAGGGGCGCTGGATGGGCTGGGAGCGAAAGCGGGGCAAGCTGGAGGAGCTGAACCGCCTCCTGCGCGGGGACGGGGAGACCACGTACCTGGAGCGGGACGACGGGCTGACCGACGTGGCGCCCGACGTCCGGTTCGTCCTCACCCTGGACGCCGACACCCGCCTCCCGCCGCGCGCGGCCCGCCGGCTGGTGGGGACCCTGGGCCATCCGCTCAATCGCCCCCGCTACGACGAGGAGCTGGGCCGGGTGACCCGGGGCTACGGCATCCTGCAGCCCCGGATCACGGCCCTCCTCACCCGGGCCGGCGAGGGGTCCTGGTACCACCGCATCCACTCGGGCCCCACGGGCATCGACCCCTACTCCTCGGCGGCGTCGGACGTCTACCAGGACCTCTTCGGCCGGGGGACGTTCGTGGGCAAGGGGATCTACGACGTGGACGCCTTCCAACGGTCGCTGGAGGGGCGGGTGCCGGAGGGGGCCCTGCTGAGCCACGACCACTTCGAGGGGGCCTTCGCCCGCTGCGGCCTGGCCAGCGACATCGAGCTGTTCGACGACTTCCCCACCCACTTCGAGCAGAACGCCCGGCGCCTTCACCGGTGGGCCCGGGGCGATTGGCAGCTCCTTCCCTGGATCCTGGGACACCCTCCGGAGGTGGAGGGACGGGACGTGCCGGAGAGCCCCCCGTTCCTGAGCTGGTGGAAGATGGTGGACAACCTCCGCCGCACCCTCTCCCCGCCCTCGGCCCTGCTGCTGCTGGTGGCCGGCTGGCTGTTCCTGCCGGTCTCGCCCCCGGTGTGGACCGCCTTCGTCGTGGCCACCGTCGCTGTCCCGGCGGTGGTGCCGGTGGTGGGCGGCCTGGTCCCCCGGCGGCGGGGCGCGCCGCTCCGGGCCCACGTCCGGGGGGCGGTCCGGGAGGCGGGCGCCGCGGCGGCCCGGGTCGGGCTGGAGGTGGCCTTCCTGGCCAACCACGCCTGGCTCATGGTCGACGCCGTGGTCCGCTCGCTGGTCCGGGTCTACGTGACCGGGCGCAACCTGCTGGAGTGGACGCCGGCGGCCATGGCCGGTCGGGGGCTGGGCGGGGGCGTGGCGGGCGCCTACCGGCGCCAGTGGCGACCGGTGGCCGTGGCGGCGGCCGCGGCGGGGGCGGTGGCCTGGCTCCGGCCGGCGGCCCTGCCGGCGGCCCTCCCCCTGGCGGCGGCGTGGGCTGCGTCCCCCCTCCTGTCGTGGTGGGTGAGCCGTCCCGTACGGGCCGAGGAGCCCGAGGAGCTGTCAGCCGAGGACGTCCTGGAGCTGCGCGGCACGGCGCGGGAGAGCTGGCGCTTCTTCGAGGAGACGGTGGACGGGACGTCGGCCGCCCTGCCGCCGGACAACCTGCAGGAGGATCCGGAGCCCCGGGTGGCGCACCGGACGTCGCCGACCAACGTCGGGATGTATCTCCTCTCAGTGATGGCGGCCCGGGACTTCGGCTGGATCGGCACCCGGGAGACGGCGGAGCGCCTGGAGCGGACCCTGGAGACGATGGAGGGCCTGGAGCGGATCCGGGGCCACTTCTACAACTGGTACGACACCCGCTCCCTCGTCCCCCTGGAGCCCCGCTACGTCTCGACGGTGGACAGCGGCAACCTCGCGGGCCACCTGCTGACGGTGGCCGAGGCGTGCCGGGAGTTCCGCGAGGGCCCCGTCCGGCCCGAGGAGGCGGCCGCGGGCATCGCCGACGCCCTGCGCCTGGCCCGACGGGCCGCGGGGGAGGGCGCGGGCCGCCTGCACGGCGGGACGGTGTCGCGCCACGAGCTGGAGGCGTCGTTCCGTCGGCTGTCGGAAGGTCTGGACGCGCCGCCGCCGGAACCGGACGCATGGGCGCACCGGCTGGAGGAGCTCCGGGAGGAGGCCGCGTCCCTGGAGGACATGGCCTCGGTCGTGGCCGAGCAGGCCGGGGGGCGCGAGGCGGCCTCCCTGGCGTACTGGACGTCGGCGGTCCGCCGGGCGGTGGAGAGCCACCGCCGGGACCTGGCGGACCGTGAGGAGGAGCTGGAGCTGGACCGCCGCCTGCGCCGTTTGTCGTCCCGGGCCGAGGCCATGGCGCGGGAGATGGACTTCTCCCTGCTCTACGATCCGACCCGGAAGCTCTTCTCCATCGGGTACCGGCCGGAGGAGGACGAGCTGGACGAGGGCTACTACGACCTGCTGGCGTCCGAGGCCCGCCTGGGCAGCCTGGTGGCCGTGGCCACCGGCGACGTGGGCACCGAGCACTGGTTCCACCTGGGCCGACAGGTGACACCGGTGGACCACGGGGCGGCGCTGGTCTCCTGGGCCGGCTCCATGTTCGAGTACCTGATGCCCTACCTGGTCATGGAGCCGCCGCCGGGCACGATCCTGGAGCGGACGCAGCGCCTGGTCGTGAAGCGGCAGATCGAGTACGGCCGGGAGCGCGGGGTCCCGTGGGGCGTCTCCGAGTCGGCCTACAACGCCCGGGACCTGGAGATGACCTACCAGTACTCCCACTTCGGGGTGCCGGGCCTCGGGCTGGCCCGGGGGCTCAGCGAGGACCTGGTGGTGGCCCCCTACGCCACGTCCCTGGCCGCCATGGTGGCCCCCTCCGAGGCGATCCGGAACCTCCGACGCCTGGAGGCCATGGGAGCGCGCGGGGAGCGGGGCTTCTACGAGGCCGTGGACTTCACCCCCTCCCGCCTGTCGACGGACGAGGACTTCGCCGTGGTCCGGGCCCACATGGCCCACCACCAGGGGATGACCGTGGCGGCCCTGGCCAACGTGGTCCAGGCCGGCCGTCTGCGGGAGCGGTTCCACCGGGTGCCGATGATCGGCTCGGTGGACGTGCTGCTCCAGGAGCGGGTCCCGCGGAACGTGCCCGTCTCCCGGCCGCGCCCCGAGGAGGTGGAGACGGTGCGCCACGTCCGGGAGATCTCCCCGCCGGTCTCCCGGCGCTTCACCACGCCCCACCGTAGCCCGCCCGCCACCCACCTGCTGTCGAACGGCCGCTACCGGGTCATGATCACCGCCGCCGGGGGCGGCTACAGCCGGTGCGGGGAGCTGGCGGTCACGCGGTGGCGGGAAGATCCCACCCGCGACCCGTGGGGCACCTTCATCTACCTGCGGGACGTGGACGGCGGCGACGTATGGTCGGCGGGCTGGCAGCCCACCGGCGCCCGGCCGGACGACTACGAGGTGGTCTATTCCGAGGGCCGGGCGGACATCCGCCGGCGCGACGGGGCGCTCTCCACGTCGATGGAGGTCGTCGTCTCGCCCGAGGAGGACGGCGAGCTCCGGCGGATCACGCTCAGGAACCAGGGCGCACGCGCCCGGGAGGTGGAGGTCACCAGCTACGCCGAGGTCGTCCTGGCGCCTCCCGAGGTCGACACGGCCCACCCGGCCTTCCAGAAGCTCTCCGTCCAGACCGAGTTCGACGCGGCCACCGGCGCGCTGCTGGCCACGCGACGCCGCCGCGAGCCCGGGGATCCGGAGGTGTGGGCGAGCCACGTGGCGGCGGTGGAGGGGGAGACCGTCGGCCCGCTCCAGTACGAGACCGACCGGGCCCGCTTCCTGGGGCGGGGTCAGGACCCCTCGGCCCCGGACGCCGTGACGGAGGGGCGCCCGCTGTCCAACACCACCGGCCCGGTGCTGGATCCCGTCGTCAGCCTGCGCCGCACGCTGCGGATCCCGCCGGGCGGGTCGGCGCGAATCACCTTCGCCACGCTGGTGACGTCCTCCCGGGAGGAGGCGGTCGACCGGGCGGAAGTGTACCGGGACCCGGCGGCCTTCGAGCGGGCGGCCGGCCTGGCGTGGACCCAGGCCCAGGTCCAGCTCCAGCACCTGGGCGTCAGCCCCGACGAGGCGCACCTGTTCCAGCGGCTCGCCAGCCGCCTCCTCTACCTGGACCCGGAGATGCGTCCCGGCTCCGAGCGCCTGGCCCGCAACGGCAGGGGACAGTCCGGCCTCTGGAAGTACGGCGTCTCCGGGGACCGGCCGATCGCGGTGGTGCGGATCGCGCAGGTCCGCGACCGCGAGCTGGTGCGGCAGCTCCTTCGGGCCCACGAGTACTGGGCGTGGAAGGGGCTGTCCGCGGACCTGGTGATCCTGAACGAGCACCCGGTCTCCTACGCCGACGAGCTGCAGGACTGGATCGGGCGGCTGATCCGGGTGAGCCACACGACCGGCGGGGAGGAGCAGGGGGTCCAGGGCGACGTCCATCTGCTGCGGACGGAGGAGATGGACGGGGAGGACGTGGAGCTGCTGCAGGCGGCGGCCCGGGTGGTCCTGCACGCCCGGGACGGCTCGCTGTCCGAGCAGCTGGAGGACGTCCGGTCGCAGGAGACGCGTCGCCCGCCGCCGACCGACCTGGCGCCCCCGGACGTGGCGCCCGAGGCGCCCTCGCCGCGGCCGGGCCTCCGGTTCTACAACGGGCTCGGCGGGTTCTCGGAGGACGGGCGGGAGTACGTCATCGTCCTGGGCGAGGGGCAGTGGACCCCGGCGCCCTGGGTGAACGTGGTGGCCAACGAGCGCTTCGGCTTCCTGGCCTCCGAGGCGGGCTCCGGGTTCACCTGGGCGGCGAACAGCCGGGAGAACCGGCTCACGCCCTGGTCCAACGATCCCGTGGCGGATCCGCCGGGGGAGGCCCTGTACGTGCGGGACGAGGCCACCGGAGAGGTGTGGACCCCGACGCCCCTGCCCATCCGGGAGGCCACGCCCTACCGGATCACCCACTCCCAGGGGTGGACCCGCTTCGAGCACGAGAGCCACGGCGTCCGCCTGGAGCTGACCCAGCTCGTTCCCCCCGACGACCCGGTCAAGATCTCCCGACTCCGGCTGCGCAACCGGTCGGGCCGGTCCCGGCGGCTCTCGGTCACGGCCTACGCCGAGTGGGTGCTGGGCGTGCAGCGGGAGCGGGCGGCGCCCCACGTGAGGACCGCGGTGGACGAGGCGACGGGGGCGCTCCTGGCCCGCAACGGCTGGAACGAGGAATTCGCCCGCCGGACGGCCTTCGCGGACCTGGCCGGCGAGCAGGACGCCTGGACGTGCGACCGCACGGAGTTCCTGGGCCGCAACGGGACCCCGGCCTCCCCGGCGGCGATGGCTCCCGGTCGGGAGCTGTCGGGCACCGCCGGCGCGGGACGGGACCCGTGCGCCGCCCTGCGCCGCGAGGTGCGCCTGGCGCCGGGCGGGGAGGCCGAGGTGGTGTTCCTGCTGGGGCAGGGGCGCGACGCCGACGAGGCCCGGGAGCTGGTCCGGCGATACCGGGCGGCGGATCCGGACGACGTGCTGGAGGCGGTCCGCACCCACTGGGACGACATCCTGGGCACCGTGCAGGTGGACGTGCCGGACGGCTCCATGGAGCCGATGCTGAATCGGTGGCTCCTCTACCAGACCCTCTCCTGTCGGCTCTTCGGACGTTCGGCCTTCTACCAGTCGGGGGGCGCCTACGGCTTCCGGGACCAGCTCCAGGACGTCATGGCGCTGACCGTCGCCCGCCGCGACCTGGCCCGGGAACACATCCTCCGGGCCGCGGGCCGCCAGTTCCCCGAGGGCGACGTCCAGCACTGGTGGCACCCGCCGTCGGGCCGCGGCGTGCGGACCCGCATCTCCGACGACCTGCTGTGGCTGCCCTTCGCGGCGCTCCACTACCTGCGGGTCACCGGCGACGCCTCCGTGCTGGAGGAGGAGGTGCCCTTCCTGGAGGGCGAGGTGCTGGGGGAGGACGAGCTGGAGCGGTACTTCGAGCCCGAGCGGACGGAGGCGACGGCCACGCTGTACGAGCACTGCGCCCGGGCCCTGGACGCACGTCTCGAGGCCGGGCCCCACGGCCTCCCCCTCATGGGGTCGGGCGATTGGAACGACGGCATGGACCGGGTGGGCCACCGGGGGCGGGGGGAGAGCGTGTGGATGGGCTGGTTCCTCCACATGAACCTGGCGGGCTTCGCGCCGCTGGCCGAGGCCCGGGGCGAGGAGGCTCGGGCCCGGGCGTGGCGACGGCGCATGGACGAGCTGGCGGAGGCCCTGGAGCGCCACGGCTGGGACGGGGACTGGTACCGGAGAGCCTACTTCGACGACGGGACGCCCCTGGGCTCCTCGGCCAACGACGAGTGCCGCATCGACTCCATCGCCCAGTCCTGGGCCGTGCTGTCGGGCGTGGCCCGGCCGTCCCGCCAGCGGCGGGCGATGCAGTCGGTGGAGCAGTACCTGGTGCGCCGGGGGGACGCGCTGGTGCTCCTCTTCACGCCGCCCTTCGACGAGGGGGAGCTGGACCCCGGCTACATCAGGGGCTACCTGCCGGGGGTGCGGGAGAACGGCGGCCAGTACACCCACGCCGCCATCTGGTCGGTGCTGGCCTTCGCCGAGCTGGGGGACGGCGACGGGGCGGCGGAGCTGTTCTCGATCCTGAATCCCGTCAACCAGGCGAGCACACGGGCCGGGGTGCACCGCTACAAGGTGGAGCCCTACGTGTCGGTGGGCGACGTCTACGCCGAGCCGCCCCACACCGGACGGGGGGGCTGGAGCTGGTACACGGGCTCGGCGGGCTGGATGCACCGGGCGGGGCTGGAGTGGATCCTGGGCTTCCGCCTGCGGGGCGACACGCTGCGCCTGGACCCCTGCATCCCGCGGGACTGGCCGGGCTTCTCGATGACCTTCCGGTACCATTCGGCGCGCTACGAGATCGAGGTCGAGAGCCCCGGCGGCGACATGCGGGGCGTATCGGCGGCGGAGGTGGACGGCGAGCCGGCGCGGGTCGACGACGAGGGCGCCTGGATTCCCCTGGCCGACGACGGGGCGACCCACCGCGTGCGGGTGCTGCTGGGCGGCGCGGGGGACGGGGAGGCGAGCCGGTCGGACGGGGACGGCGGGATCGGCTCGGGGGGTGAGGACGGCTCGCCGGGCGCTGCCCACGAGCGTGGGGGATCTCCCGACGGCTGACCCTCCGGTTCCCCCACGACGACCGTCCAGATCCAGACGACAGACGGACGGACGCCGGCGGGGTACTTTGCCGGAGGTGGTCGCCCGGCATCCACCCCGACAGCGAGGCCGACGCCATGATCACGCCTCACACGCCGCAGGAAGAGGTTCCGAGCCCCGGTGATCCGTCCTCCGACGCGCGGCCGCCCTCCGACGCGCGGCCGGCCTCCGATCGGCACGTCAGAAGCCCGACGGAGGTGCCGGAGACGATCCTCGTCGCCCTGGACGGCTCGCCCTTCGGGGAGACGGCGCTGGCACACGCCCGGGTGCTCGCGCGGGCTTTCGGCAGCCGCCTCCACCTGGTCACGGTGTTCGATCCGAGCCGATCCGGAGGGACCGTGGCCGTGAGCGCCGAATGTCGGCTCCAGATGGCAGAGGCGAAGAACTACCTGGAGCGCCTGGCCAGGAGTCTGGAGGACGACCGGCTCGCGGCCGACCTCGAGACGCGGGAGGGTAACCCCGCCCACGAGATCGTGGCCGCCGCCCGGGAGCGGGAGGCGGGTCTCGTGGTCCTCGCGGCGCGGCCACGGCGACGGGACGAGCGACTCGTCTCCCGGGGCGTCGCCCAGGGCGTCATCGCGGCAGGCGTCGGCTCGCTCCTGGTGGCGCGGGGAGAGCCGATGTGTCGGGGGCGTGACCGGGCGGATGCGATGTACCGGAGGATCGCCGTCGCCGTGGACGGCTCTTCGGCCAGCCACCGGGCCCTGCGTGTGGCGGCGTCGCTGGCCCGGAGCGAGGGCGCGCGTCTGGTGCTCGTCCACGTCTTCCCTCCCGGGACCGGAACGTCGGAGGGGCGCGCGGCCAGCCGGAGCCAGGGGGGAGAGTCGGGGGTCGGCACCGACGCTCCCCGGTCGGACGGTGCGTACCTGCGGGAGCTGGCGAGCCGGCTGGACGGCCCGGGAACCGGGGTGGACACCGTCCTGTGCCGCTCGAGCCGCGTGGCCGACACCGTGGAGGAGGTGGCGAGGGAGGTGGGGGTCGACCTGCTGGTGCTGGGAGCTCGGGGGGCCGGGCGGGCGAGCTCCCGTTACGGCGGATGCGCCCGCTGGCTCCTGCGGCACGGCCAGGTGCCGGTCCTGGTCGTGCGGGGCGCCGAGGGGAAGACGACGGCGGACGGGTGGAAGACGGGGGCGCGGGGCGCCCTGCGAAATCGGCGGCCCCGGGAGCATATTCGTGGCGGGCCACGATACGGTCGTGGCCCGCGATCCGGGACCCCGGTCCGTGCCGCTGAGTCCGGAGGCGTCAACGAAGAGAGGAGCCGTCGATGAACATCAAGAAGGTGCTGTTCGCCACCGATTTCTCGGAGCGCTCGGAGACGGCGCTCCCCCACGCGCTGTGGTACGCCCGGGAATTCGGGGCGGAGCTCCACATGCTGCATGCCGTGGTGCTCCACGCCGCGGACCCGGCCAACCCCGACGTCGACTTCCCGGACCTGGAGGCGGCGTACGACGAGGTGCGGCGGTGGGCCTCGGCCCGCATGGAGGCGGCCGCCGGCCGGGTCGACGACGCCGGCGTCGCGGTGAAGCGCGTGGAGGAGAGGGGCGTCGCCGCCGCCCCGGTGATCCTGGATTACGCCCGGGAGGAGGGGGTGGACCTGATCGTGCTGGCCACCCACGGCCGGCGCGGCGTCCGCCGGATGCTGATGGGGAGCGTGGCCGAGGAGGTGGTCCGGCTGGCCGCCCGCCCCGTCCTGACGGTGCGGCCGAACGGGGCGGAGGAGCACGGCGAGCCGCCCCGCAGCGTCCTCGTTCCGGTGGACTTCTCGGAGCACTCCGACCGGGCGCTGGCCTACGGCGGCGCCCTGGCCGGGAGGACCGGCGCCGAGCTCCACGCGCTCCACGTGGTCCCGGAGATGTCGTTTCCCGACCCCTATTTTGCCGAGGCCGCCCAGATCCGCGCCATGGCGAAGGCCGCCCAGGAGAGGGTGCCCGAGGCCATGCAGCGCAACGTCCGGGAGGTGCTGGGCGAGGAGGCCGACGTCCACGTCCACCTGGAGGTGGGCACGCCGGCGGCCACCATCGTCCGCGTGGCCGAGGAGGAGGCCATCGACCAGGTGGTCCTCTCGAGCCACGGCCGCACGGGCCTCGAGCGGATGCTGCTGGGGAGCGTGGCCGAGGGCGTCGTCCGCCGCGCCCCGTGTCCGGTCCTGACCGTGAAGGCCTTCGGCCGGGACCTGCTGGCCGGGTGAGCCGGCCGCGGCGGGACGACCACGTGTCGCGGGACGGCGGCCGGACGCACCCGCTTGGCTGAGCCCGCCGGCGGGCCGGCTCCCGCCCGGGGCGCGCCCGGGCCCGCGGGGACGATCGCCGACGCCCCGGCCTTCCGGATCCCGGGCCAGCACTTCGCCGCGTCCCTCCTCTTCCTGGTGGCCGGGGCGACGGGCCTGGCGTGGCAGGCGCCGGCCGTGGCCGCGGGGGCCTTCTCGTCCTCCGGGGTCGTGGCGTCGGCCCACCTGCTGACGGTGGGCTGGATCGGCACCTCCATCATGGGCGCCCTCTACCAGCTGCTGCCCGTGGCGCTGGGGGCGACGCTGCGCTGGGAGCGGTTGGGCGACGCCGCGTTCTGGGCGTGGACGGTCGGCCTGGCGGCCTTCGCCGCCGGGATCGTGGTCCGGGAGCCGCGCCTCCACGTGCCCGGGGCGGTCCTGCTGGGGCTGGGCGTGGCGCTGTTCGCCGCCAACGTGGCCGCCACGCTGCCGCGGACCGCCCGGCGGGACCTCACCTGGTGGTGCGTGGCGGGCGGCGTCCTCTTCCTCCTGGGCGGGTGGGTGCTGGGCCTCCTGCTGGCCGTGAACCTGGGGACGGGCGTCCTGGGCGGCAGCCGCTACGCGGTGCTGGCGGTCCACCTGCACCTGGCCGCCGGGGGGTGGGTGCTGCTGACCGTCGTCGGCGTCGCCCACCGGCTCCTGCCGATGTTCCTCGGCAGCCGGGGAGCGTCCCGCCTGCCGGGCCGGATCGCCGCCGGGCTGGTGGGCGGCAGCGCCGGGGCCCTGCTGCTGAGCGGACACCTGCTGCCGGGGAGCGTCCTGCGTCCGGCGCTGGCGGTCATGGGGCTGGGGACGGTGGCCTTCCTGGCGCAGGCCGGGCTCCACTTCCGCCGTCGGACGCGGAGCGAGATCCACCCCGGGCTGCGGCTGGCGGCGGTGGGCCTGGCGCTGCTCGGGCTGGCGGCGCTGGCCGGTCTCGCTCTCCTGGCGACGGGCCGATCGGCCCTTCGGCTGCTGACCGCCTACGGAATCCTGCTGATCCCCGGGGGCCTGGGCCTCTTCCTGGCGGGCTTCCAGTACCGCATCGTGCCGTTCCTGACGTGGACACACCGGTACGCGCCCCGGGCCGGCGGGGCCGACGGGGAGGCGGTGCCCCGGCCCGAGGAGCTGGTGGACCCGCGGGGCCCCCTCGCCGCCACGCTCCTGCTGGCGGCGGGCGTGCTGCTTCTGGCTGCCGGGGCCGTGGCCGGGGAGACGGCCGCGGCGCGGGCCGGCGGGGTGGCCTTCACCGCCGGGGCGGCGATCGAGGCGGGCCAGCTGCTGGCCGTGCTGGCGGGCTGGCGGAGGCGGCGCTGAGCTGGCGGGATCGGGGGAGCTGAAGGACGCCACGCGACCGCCGCGCCCGGACGGTCGCGAGGTGTCGCGGCGGACTCTGGTCGTACGTACGTACGATCAGGGGGGCCAGCCAGCCCGGCCGGACGTCGGCGGCCTCGGCCTCAGATCAGGACGTCGGCCACCCCCGCGCCCAGCGTGACGGGCAGGTAGAGGAGGGAGGCGAGGAAGAGCCGCCGGGCGTGGCGGGCCGAGCGATCGCGGAGGAAGGCCGCCGCCGGCAGCACGAGGGCGAGCCCGGCCGCGACGGCGGCCCCGCCGTACAGCGGCCCGAGGTCGGCGTGGGCCAGGGGCACCAGGCTCACCGCCAGCAGCAGCCCGGCCCAGGTCAGGGCGTGGCGGCCGCTGCGCCGGCCGCTGGGATCGGCCACGGCCAGCGTCGCGAAGCCCGCCGCCCGGTACTCGGATCGGTGCATCCACTCCAGGGCGAAGAAGTGGGGCAGCTGCCAGGCCAGCAGCATCCCGAAGAGCGCCCAGCCGGTGGGCCCGACGCCGCCGGTGGCCGCCGCCCAGCCGCCCAGCACGGGCAGCGCGCCGGGCAGGGTCCCCACGTGGGTGGACCAGGGCGTCCGCGCCTTGAGGGGCGTGTAGAGCAGCAGGTAGCTGAGCACCGTGAGGGCTGCCAGCCCGCCCACCAGCGGGGTCACGCCAGCCCACAGCAGGCCGGTCCCCACGACGGCGAGGCCGACGCCCCAGGTCAGGCCCCCGGCGGCGCCGATGCGGCCCGACGGGATCGGTCGGCCCCGGGTGCGCTCCATCCGGGCGTCCCGCCCCCGCTCCATCCACTGGTTCAGGGCGTTCGTGCCCCCGCACGCCAGGGCGGTCCCGGCCAGCAGCAGGAGGAGCCGGAGGGGGTCGCCGTCCCGGGCCGCTCCGATCAGGTAGCCGGCCCCGGCGGTGGCCGCCACCAGCCCGGTGATGCGGGGCTGGGCCATCTCCACGAGGGCGGCCGGGAGCGATCCCCGGGCCGGGGCGCCGGGCGATCCGCGGGCCGAGGGACGGCGGTCCGTCCGGGGCTGGCTGTCGCGTTCCATGGGGCGTGGCTCGTGAAGGGTGGACGAGGGTTGACCCGGACTCGAACCGTGACGATACTATATAACCGCATACGGAACTCCACAATTCGACGGACGCGGGGAGCGCCGGCCGGGGCGAGGCCCGGGCGAGGACTGTGCCGGCCGGGAGAATTCCACGGGCGGGAAGCGCGCCAGCCGCGGTCAGGCGGGTCGCCAGGCCGATGCTCAACAGCTCTGCGGAATACGCGCTGAAGGCGACGCATCTCCTGGCCCGCATCGAACCGGGGGAGCGCCGGACGGCGGAGGAGCTGGCCGCGGAGCTGGACCTGCCGGCCAACTTCCTGTCGAAGCTGCTGGGCCGGCTCCGGCAGCGGGGGATCCTGGAGTCGCGGCCGGGGCCGAGCGGCGGATTCCGGCTGGCGCGGGAGCCGTCGGAGGTGACGCTGGCCGAGGTGGCCGGCCCCTTCGACGACCTGGTGCGGGACCGTCAGTGCCTGCTGGGCCGGCCGGAGTGCCGCGACGACGCGCCCTGCGCGGCCCACGAGCGCTGGAAGGAGCTGGCCGACCGGGTCGAGCGCTTCTTCCGGGAGACGACGCTGGCGGACCTGGACGCCCGGCCCCGGGTCGGATCCCCTGCCGGGAACGGGCGACGGGCCGGCGAGGGCGGGACGGCGAGCGGCGGCTCGAGGTCGGAAGGCGAGGAGACCGCATGACGGGGGACGGCATGACGGACGAGACGAAGGACGAAGGCCGGGCGCCGCTGCCCCAGCGCCTCTACGAGAGCATCTGGCTGTGGGCGGCGGTGGCGATCCTCTTCTGGCTCCTCTCGTACGTGGTCTGGGGCTTCATCGACCTGACGGTCATCCCGGGGGGCTGACATGAGCTCACCGATCCGATCGCCGGAGGGCCACTGGTGGAACTGGCCCGTCAGCGGCCAGGAGAAGACGTGGATCGGCCTGGTGATCGTCACCGGGGTGATCCTCTTCGGCTGGATGTTCGGCTGGATGTACGCCGGCGCCCAGAACCCCACCGGCCCCACCTATCGGGTCTCCGCGGCCGAGTTCCGGGAGAAGATGACCGACTACCGGGAGGAGGCGACGAGGACGGAGCGCGGCCTCCGCCCGGCGGGTCGGGACGTCTACGTGGCCGGCTCGCAGTTCGCGTGGAACGGGCTCCCGGTGGTCCTGGAGGCCGGCGTGGAGTACCGGCTGCACCTGAGCAGCTACGACGTGCAGCACGGCTTCTCCGTGCGCCCGGAGCACGACCTCTGGAAGCAGATGAACCTGCAGGCCCTGCCCGGCTACGAGTGGGTCGTGCCGATGCGCTTCGAGGAGCCCGGCACCTACTACGTCGTCTGCAACGAGTTCTGCGGCGTGGGGCATCGGGTGATGAGCGGCCAGTTCCACGTGGTCGAGTGACGGGAGGGGGCGCGCGGTGATCCGAGACCTGTTCGACGGCGGCTACGGCGAGGACGGATTCCGGACCTGCTCGATCACGGGCCTCCGCGTCCACCGGTCGGTGGAGAACCTGGCGAAGGTCTTCGGCCTCACCGCCGTGGTGGCGCTGCTGATCGGCGGTGTGGGGGCCTTCTTCGTGGCGATGACCCGCTGGGAGGTCGTCGGCCTCCTGGGCGCCGAGGACTTCTACCGGGTGCTCAGCGTCCACGCCTGGCACCTGCTCATCTTCTGGATGGTGTTCATGGAGGTCGCCATCCTCTACGTGGGCGGGCCCATGGTGCTGGGGCGGAAGATGCCGGCCCCCTCGCTGGCGAAGGTCGGCTGGGGGCTGATGGTGGCCTCGGCCGTGGCCATCACCTGGGCCATCTGGGTCACCGATCCACCGGCCCACCAGCAGCCCCTGCTCACCTCCTACGCGCCGCTGGAGTCCCACCCGGTCTTCTACGGCGGGGTCGTCGCCTTCATCCTCGGCACGGTGATCGCGGCCCTGCCGTTCTTCGCCTCGCTGTGGCAGGAGAAGAGCGAGTTCCCCGACCGGACGCTGCCGCTGGTCACCTTCGGGGCCTTCGCCACCTCCATCATCGCCCTGGAGGCGCTGGTGGGCGGGCTGATCACCTACGTCCCCACCTTCCTGTGGTCGGTGGGGGTGGTGGAGACGATCGACGCCGGCTGGTACCGCCAGGCCTACTGGACGATCGGCCACGGGTCCCAGCAGATCAACCTGCTGGCCATGATCACGGTGTGGTACTTCATGACCCACGTGGTCGGCGGGGCGCAGGTGGTGAGCGAGAAGATCTCCCGCACGGCCTTCATCCTGTACGTCTTCTTCATCAACATGGGCGCCGCCCACCACCTGCTGGCCGACCCCGCGGTGAGCGGCGGATGGCGGATCTGGAACGCCTCCTACGCCATGTACGGCGCGGTCGGCGCCAGCATGATCCACGCGTTCGCCATCCCGGCGGGTCTGGAGGCGGGCCTCCGCAAGAAGGGGATCGGCGGGGACGGCTGGTTCGGCTGGCTGCGGTCGGCGCCCTGGCACGACCCCGGCTTCTCGTCCACCGTGTTCAGCATCGCGCTCTTCGGCTTCCTGGGCGGGATCAGCGGCGTGCTGGTGGGCCAGATGCAGCTCAACGTGATGCGGCACAACACCTTCGCGATCCCCGGGCACTTCCACGCCACGGTGGCCGTCGGCACGACGCTGGCCTTCATGGGCCTGATCTTCTTCATGCTCCGCGCGAACTTCTTCCGCGACTGGGTGGGGAAGACGATGGCCCGGCTCCAGCCCTTCCTCTACTCGGGCGCCATGGGCCTGGCCGTGATGGCGATGATGGTCCTGGGGATCATGTACAGCGTGCCCCGCCGGCACCCGGAGGGCGTGGCGCTGCCCGGCATCGAGCTCAGCCTGGACGCCGCCGGGCCCATGTTCGCCGTCTTCGGGGTGACGGCCCTGGGGGCCATCCTCGCCGGGGCGATCTTCGTGGCCGTGGCCCTGGCGACGCTGCTGTTCGGGAAGCGGAGCCAGCCGAGCGTCCCGATCCCGGGGGCCGCCACGGCCTCCGGCGCCGACGCCGGGCTCCACGCCTACTCCATGCGGGGGACCTTCGCCCTCTGCATCGTCTTCCTGATCTCCTTCGGCGTGCTCTTCTGGCTCGACTGGGCGTGGCTCGCCGACATGTGGCAGTTCGGCACGTGACCGACCGGATGGATGGAACCGGAGGTGAGCGATGAGCGACACTGAGCGGACGCCCGGGAGCCCGTCGCCGGCGCCGGGGACCCCGACGGTGGAGTACGAGGGACCGGGCGCCTGGGGGCCGGCGGCGATGTGGCTGCTCGGGGCGCTGTTCGTGCTCTCGGCCGCCGCCACCGTCCACTCCATCCTGGCGACGTTCGGCGGCTGACGGCCGGGGGCGGCTCGCCCCCGCACGGTCGCCGTCGCTCGCGCCCTCCCGTCGTCCCGGGGGTCCCGCGGCCTCGGGCCCGACCACCTCCGTCGCGAGCCCGCGGGCGCCGGCACACGGGGCTCCGCCGCGTGTATGGTGGTCTCCGTGCCGCCGCCGCGGGTCCGCCCCGCGGCCGGATTCCACACCCCGGCCCCGAGGTCCCCGCATGCACGCCGAGCCCGCCCCCCACGCCCGATCCGGACCCGGCGCGGCGCTCCTCGTAACCGCGCTCGCCCTGGCGTCGGTCCCCGCGGGGGCGTCGGCCCAGGCGCCGGCCACGGCCACGGGGGTGGAGACCCGGGGGGTGGAGAGCATCACGGCCGTGGACCTGCGACAGCGGGTCGGGATCCTGGCCCACGACTCCATGCGGGGCCGGGACACGCCGAGCCCGGAGCTCGAGGAGACGGCACGCTGGATCGCCGAGCGGTTCCGCTCGTTCGGCCTGCAGCCCGGGCTGGGCAGCCAGGGCTACCTGCAGTGGTATCCCCTCACCGTGGTGGAGCCCGGCCCGCCCTTCCGGCAGCGCCTGACCCTGGAGGGACCCGCCGGTCGCACGACGCTGGACGCCCGGGAGGAGTTCGTGGCCGCGCCCACCGGCCAGCGGACGACCGCCAGCGGCCCCCTGCGGCGTTGGAGCCCGGCGGAGGGGACGGCGGCGCCCGCCGACGGCATCCTCCTGGTGCCGGTGGACCGGGCGTCGGTGGGTTCGGCCTTCGAGGGCGTCCGGCAGGCGCTGGGAGACGACGGCGCCGCGGGGGCGATCTTCGTGGTCGAGGGCCCGGACGCCTTCTTCCAGCGGGTGCGGGGCTTCTTCGCCACCCGGCAGATCTCGCTGGGTGAGCCGGACGCCCTCTCCAAACCCGTGGGCCTGGTGCGGCGGCAGGGTCTGCCCGAGGCGCTGGTCCGGGAGCTGGAGGGAGACCTGGAGGGCGAAGCCTGGACGGCGGAGCTCCGGACCGACGCCACCGTCCGGGGGCGCCGGGCGCCCAACGTGATCGGCTGGATCGAGGGCTCCGACCCCGAGCTGCGGGACGAATACGTCGTCTTCACGGCCCACATGGATCACGTGGGCGTGGGCGAGCCGGTGGAGGGCGACTCCATCTACAACGGGGCCGACGACGACGGCTCCGGCACGGCCGCCGTCCTGGAGCTGGCCGAGGCCTTCGCCGGCGGGCCGGCGCCCCGGCGCTCGGTGATCTTCATGACGGTGAGCGGGGAGGAGAAGGGGCTCTTCGGCTCCCGCTGGTACAGCGAGCACCCCGTCTTCCCCCTGGACCGGACCGTGGCGGCGCTGAACATGGACATGATCGGCCGGAACTGGAAGGACACGGTGGTGGCCGTCGGCAAGCAGGAGTCCAGCCTCGGCGCCACCGTCGACAGCGTGACGGCGGCCCACCCGGAGCTGGACATGACGGTGGTGGAGGACCGGTGGCCGGAGCAGAACTTCTACCGGCGCTCCGACCACTACAACTTCGCCCGCAAGGGCGTGCCGATCCTATTCTTCTTCAGCGGCGTGCACGAGGACTACCACCAGCCGTCCGACGAGGTGGACCGGCTGGACTACGACAAGACCGCGCGGATCGTCCGCCTGGTCTACCTCCTGGGACGGAGCGTGGCCGACGCGGACGAGCCGCCCCGGTGGGATCCGGAGGCGTACGAGCGGGTGGTCGAGGAGGGCGGCGGACGCTAGTTTTTCGCCCCCTGGCCGCACGAGAAGCGCCGCGCGCCTCGCCCCGGCGCGTACCGGCGGCCCCGGGGATCCGCCCCGTGAGCCGTTTCTCATCCATAGATCGAGACGTCGACCCGATATGAGCGAGAAGGACAACGACAGACGCGACGCCGCCCCCATCCTGGTGGTGGACGACGAGACGACCATCGTGGAGGCGCTCCAGGCGGTGCTCAGCGACGAGGGCTTCGAGGTGGATGTCGCCGAGGACGGCGAGACCGCCTGGGAGCTGCTCCAGGAGACCGCCTACGGCCTGGTGGTCCTGGACCTCAAGCTGCCGGAGATGGACGGCCTCGAGCTGTTCGGGAAGATCCGGGACGAGGAGCTGGGCTGCGAGGTCATCATCATCACCGGAGAGGGAACGGTCGACTCCGCCGTGCAGGCGATGCGCAGCGGCGCCTACGACTACCTGACCAAGCCCCTGGAGACCGACCGTCTGAAGGCGCTGGTCCCCAAGGCGCTGGAGAAGTACGACGTCCGGGAGCAGAAGGCCGCCCTGGAGCGGAAGGTGGCCAACCTCACCCGCTACGGCGAGCTGGTGGGGCAGTCCGACGAGATGAAGGAGATCTACAAGACGATCGAGGCGGTGGCGCCCACCGACGCCAGCATCCTGGTGTACGGCCAGTCGGGTACCGGCAAGGAGCTGGTGGCCCGGGCGCTTCACGAGAAGTCCCACCGCTCCGACGGCCCCTTCGTGGCGGTCAACTGCGCCGCCTTCCCCAAGGACATCCTGGAGAACGAGCTGTTCGGCCACGAGAAGGGCGCCTTCACCGGCAGCCTGAAGGAGAAGGCCGGCTGCTTCGAGCTGGCCGACGGCGGCACCCTCTTCCTGGACGAGGTGGCCGAGATGGAGTCCGACACGCAGGTGAAGCTGCTGCGGGCCATCGAGAGCCAGCGCTTCCGCCGCCTCGGCGGCAAGGACGAGATCGAGGTGGACATCCGGGTGCTGGCCGCCACGAACCGGGACGTCCACGAGGCGCTGCGGGAGGGCGAGTTCCGGGAGGACCTGTACTACCGGCTGTCGGTGGTGGAGATCTACCTGCCCCCGCTGAAGGAGCGGGGCAACGACGTGCACCTGCTGGCCCACGAGTTCCTGCAGGAGTTCTCCGAGGAGCACGGCAAGGAGGCCCAGGGCTTCACCGACGAGGCGATGAAGTTCATCCAGGCCTACGACTGGCCCGGCAACGTCCGGGAGCTGAAGAACGCGGTGGAGCGGGCCGTCATCATGAGCGGCGAGGGAGAGATTCCGCTGGAGGCCGTCCGTCCCCGGGCGGCCGAGCAGCGTCGGGCCAGCGAGGTCCGGATCCCCATCGGCGACAGCCTGGAGGAGGCCCGCTCCAAGATGATCCTCCAGACCTTCGCCTCCACCGGCGGTGACCGGTCCCGTACGGCCGACATCCTGGGGATGGACGAGGAGGAGCTGGGCGAGCGCCTCCTGAAGCTGCTGGACGCCGAGCCGGAGGCGGTGGCCCCGTAGCGCGGCCGGGCTCCGGCCCGGGCGGCGGGTCCGCCTGAGGCCGGCGTCGGCCCGGGCGACGGGGACGGGAGCCGCGTCGCCGGCCGGCGGCATCGGGCGGGCGGCCGCCGAAATCGGTACACCGCTTGCACCGTTGAACCCGACGCACAGCGATTCGGCCCGCGAGCACGGCCATCCCGGCCCGTGACCTCACGCGGGCCGCGGACCCAGAAGAGAGGTGGGCAGCCATGCCGGATTCCAAGGACACCCCCGTCGTCATCGTCGAGAAGGAGAGCGGCTCCAGCGTGGGCGGCTTCCTGGTCGGCCTCCTCGCGGGGGCCGCGGCCGGCCTCCTCCTGGCGCCGAAGTCGGGCGAGGAGACCCAGCAGGAGCTGAAGGAGGGCGCCCTGAAGCTCCGCGTCGACGCGGAGAACAGGCTGGCGGATCTCCGCGAGGAGCTCACCGACGTCTACGAGCGCGCCCGGGAGGACGTGGCCGAGCGGATGGACGCGGCCCGGGACGAGATCCAGGAGCGCCGCCGCCGGGCCGAGGAGGCCGTCCGGGCCGGCCGCACCGCCGCCGGCTCCGCCCGCAGCGACCTGGAGCGCCGTGTCGCCGAATCGAAGAAGGCCTACGAGGAGGCCGTCGGCGCCGAGCCCGGCGGCGGCGAGGCGGACGGGGAGGACGGGGAGGAGGCCTGACGCCGATCCGCCCGGGAGCGGATCCGTCGCCCGGCTGCGCCCGGCCCGCCCCGCCCTGAGCTCCCCTTCTTCCGTGGAGGCCCCGTGACGGCGCCGGCCGACGTCCGGGGCTTCCTCTCCCTGGTCTACGAGAAGGCCGCCGAGGACAACATCTTCTTCCTCGCCTCGGGGATGACCTTCAGCGTCCTCGTGGCGGCCATCCCCTTCCTCCTCCTGGCGCTGACCGCCGCCGGCCTCTTCCTGGCCCCCCAGTTCGAGGCGCCGCAGAGCCAGGTGCTGGAGTGGTTCTGGACCCTCCTGCCCGTGAGCGGCGCCGGCGTGCGGGGGGAGCTCGAATCGGTGGTCCAGGAAGTGGCCGACCGGGCCGGCTCCATCGGGCTGCTCGGCGGCGTGGCCTTCGTCTGGCTGTCCACCCGGCTCTTCGGATCCCTGCGCACGGTCCTGGCCGAGGTGTTCGACCTGGACGACCGCCCCAGCGTCGTCCGCGGCAAGGTGATGGACGTGGGCATGGTGCTGGTGAGCACCGTCCTCCTGTCGCTGAACGTCGCCCTCACCTCGGTGGTGCGGGCCCTGGGGAGCGAGGGGATCGAGGCGCTGGGCGTCCGCCCGGGCCTGCTGGAGCGGCTGCTGGGCCTGGGCGTAGCCTTCCTCTTCATTTACCTGATGTTCCTCCTCATCTACAAGATGGTGTCGCTGAACCGGATCCGGTGGCGGACCGCGGCCCTGGCGGCGCTCCTGGCGTCGGCCGGCTTCGAGCTGGTGAAGGTGGGCTTCGGCTGGTGGGTGACGAACTTCGCCGACTACACCTCCTACTTCTTCGCCTTCGGGACGCTGGTGGTGCTGGTCATCGCGGTCTACTACGGCTCGGTGCTCTTCGTGTTGGGCGGGGAGGTGGCGCAGGTGGCGCAGCTTCGGCGGACGCTGCGGGCACAGCGGGAGATGTTCGACACGGAGTGAGGGCCGTGGGGTCGGGGCGCGGCGGGGGAGCTCCCCCTCGCTCGGTTGCACCCGCTCGCCACGGTGCGAACGGTACGCCGGGCCGATGCGGCGGCGAGCGTGCGGAGACGCTCGCTCGGGGGACTCCCCCGCCGCGCCCCTCACCCGGGCCCTTCCGTCCGTGGTCGAGCGGCCAGGGGGATGGGCTGCCGACGTCGCTCGGAGAACTCCTCCCCCTCCTCGCCCTCCCGCTCCGTGTCGATGCGGGCAGGGGGGTGGGCAAAACATGGCGCGGAGGCGGGGCGCGGCTTACCTTTACGGGCACCGTCCCGTTCCATCCGCCGCGCAGCTTCCACCGTCGAGATCGCGGGAGACCGGTTTGGCCAGCGAAGACGGGCGGCGTGTGGTCATCCGCAACCGCAAGGCCCGCCACGAGTACGAGTTCCTCGACACCTTCGAGGCCGGCCTCGTCCTGAAGGGGTCCGAGGTGAAGTCCCTCCGCGAGGGGGACAGCAGCTTCACCGACGCCTTCGCGAGGGTGGAGAACGGCGAGGTGTGGCTCTACAACCTCCACATCAAGCCGTACCACTCCTCCAGCCACGACGCTCCCGATCCGACGCGGACCCGCAAGCTGCTCCTCCGGAAGAGCCAGATCCAGAAGCTGGCCGCGGAGACGCAGCAACGCGGCAACACCCTGGTCCCCCTGGACCTGTATTTTCGCGACGGCCGCGCCAAGATCACGCTGGCGCTCGCCAAGGGGAAGAAGCTGCACGACAAGCGCGAGACCCTGAAGCGGGAAGCCATGCGTCGGGAGGCGGAGCGTGAGATCCAGCGGCACAAGGGATGACGGAGTGAGCAGCCGGGGAAGGGACCGACCCGGCCGGCCGGTGAGGCCCCCGACGCCGGCGGGCCCGGCCCGTACGGCCGGGGGCGGGACGGGCATGGCGGCCGTGGCGGGCATGGCGGCCGCGGCGCTGGCCGCCCTCCTGCTGGCCGCCTCGGCGGCCCCGGCCGCCGCCCAGCCCCGCTCGGAGGCCGGGGCGTCGGGAGTCTGGGCGGAGACGTCCGATCGCCATCACGGCTACCCCGCCGTGGCGGCCTCCGCGCTGTCGGACGCCCTGTCGGAGGTGACGGCCGACGGGGCCCGCTTCACGGCCCGGATCGACGGACGGGAGCTGGAGCTGCTGGCCGGGAGCCCCTTCTACCGGGTGGACGGCCGGGTGGGCCAGCTGGCCAACCCGCCCTACCGGCGGGACGGCGGCTTCTGGCTCCCCCTGCAGCTGTTGGAGCGGCTGGACGTGGCCGGGGTGGAGGCCGCCCGGGCGGCGGCCGGCGGCGCCGGCGAGGCGTCCGGGGAGGACGCAAGGTCGGGTCGGACGGGTCCCTGGAAGGTCGTCATCGACCCCGGTCACGGGGGCAAGGACCCCGGCGCCCGGGGCCCCCGCGGCGTCCGGGAGAAGGACGTGGTGCTGGGCATCGCCCGGCGGCTGGCGGAGCGGCTGAACCGGCGGGACGACGTGGAGGCGAGCCTCACGCGGACCGACGACTCCTTCCTCCCGCTGGACGAGCGCTCCCGGATCGCGGTCCGGCGGGACGCCGACCTCTTCCTCTCCCTCCACGCCAACGCCGCCCGCAACCGGAACGCGTCGGGCTTCGAGACCTACTTCCTGGGCGAGGCGCGTACCGAGCGGGCGCGCCGGGTGGCGCTGCGGGAGAACAGCTCGGTGCGCTACGAGGGGGGCAGCGGGGAGGAGGTCTCCAACGAGGTGCAGATGATCCTGGCCAACATGGACCTGAACATGTTCCAGGAGGAGTCCCGGTTCCTGGCGGGCTACGTGCAGAACTCCCTGCGGCAGCGGGTCGCCAGCCCCGACCGCGGGGTGAAGCAGAACATCTTCCTGGTGCTGGTGAACGCCAGCGGAAGCATGCCCTCCATCCTGGTGGAGACCGGCTTCATCTCCAACCCGCAGGGCGAGCGGCGCCTGCGGAGCGGCGAGGGCCAGGAGCGGATCGCCGACGGCCTGAGCCAGGCCATCGTCGAGTACTTCCAGGAGCGGGAGCGCAGGGAGACGGTCCAGACCGCGGCGAGGCGCTGAATGCCGGCGGTCTCCGCCCGGGACGCTCCCCCGGCGCTGGACGTCCTCACGGGCCGGGCGGCGCTGCCGGAGGGGCCGCCCCGGCGGAGCTGGTCCCCGGTCACCCGCCGCCGCGAGGTGGCCGAGAACACCTGGTGGCTCGAGCTGGCGAGCCCCGAGATCGCCGCGGCCAGCGTGCCCGGGCAGTTCCTCATGGTGGGCTACGGCCTGGAGAACACCGGCGCGCCCTTCCTGCCCCGCCCCTTCAGCGTGGGTTGGCGCTCCGGGGACGGCCGGGTGGGACTCCTGCTGCGCTCCTTCGGCGCCGGCACCCGCCGCATGGCCGGGCTCCGGCCGGGCGACGAGCTGCTGCTGCTGGGCCCCCTGGGCCGTCCCTTCCGCCTGGACGCCGCGCGGCGGACCGTCTGCGTGGCCGGCGGGGTGGGCCTGGCCCCCTTCATCTTCCTGGCCGACGAGGCCCGCCGCGGCGGCCTCGAGGTCGACCTGGTCTACGGCGAGCGGACCGCCGACCGCGTCTTCGATCCCGAGCTGTTGGCGGAACTCGCTTCCGGCCCGGTCGAGGTGTGGACCGAGGACGGCAGCCGGGGCCGCGAGGGGCGGGTCCTGGAGGGGATCGATCCGACGGGCGACCCGCTGGTGCTGGGATGCGGCCCCGATCCGATGCTGCGGGCCCTGGCGGCCTGGGCCCGGGAGCGGGAGGCCGACCTCCAGGTCTCGGTGGAGGAGCACATGGGCTGCGGCGTGGGCACGTGCCAGGGCTGCGTGGTGCGGAGCGCCGACGGGCGGTGGGTGAAGTCGTGCGTCGAGGGCCCGGTCTTCGACGCGCGCTCGCTGGACTGGAGCGTGCCCCATGCGTGAGGCCGCCGGGCGCGCCGTGGCCGGTCGACGGCGATGCCGGGGTCGACCGGGGCCGCCCGCCCGCCCCGGGGAGGCCACCGGTGGCTGACGCGTCGCCCCTGGCCCGGGAGCTGTTCGGGACCTCTTTCCAGAGCCCCGTGCTGCTGGCGTCGGGGACGTGCGGCTACGGCCAGGAGTACGAGGGCCTGATCCCCCTGGACGAGCTGGGCGGGCTGGTCACCAAGGCCGTCAGCGTCGAGCCCCGGGCCGGCAACCCGCCCCACCGGGTGGCGGAGACGCCGGGCGGGATGATCAACGCCATCGGTCTGGACAACGTGGGGCTGGAGCGCTTCCGGGAGGAGAAGCTCCCCTGGCTGCGCGACCACCTGGAGCGGGCCCGGGTCCTGGTGAACGTCGTGGGCCACACGGTGGACGACTTCGCCGCGGTCGTGGCCGGGCTGGACGGCGAGGAGGGCTTCCTGGGCTACGAGGTCAACGTCTCCTGCCCCAACGTGGAGGGCGGCACGCTGTTCGGCACCGACCGCGAGGCCCTGGCCCGGCTGGTGGATCGGCTCCGGGAGGAGACCGAGCGTCCGCTGCTGGTGAAGCTGACCCCCAACGTCCCCGACATCGGGGTGTACGCCCGCATCTGCGAGGAGGCGGGGGCGGACGGGCTCAGCACCATCAATACCTTCCCGGGGATGCTGGTGGACGTGGAACGCCGCCGCCCGGTGATCGGCAACGTCACCGGCGGGGTCAGCGGGCCGGCCATCCTGCCCATGGGCGTCTACCTCACGTGGCGGGCGGCCCGTGCGGTGGACATCCCGGTGCTGGGGATCGGCGGCATCCGCTCGGCGGAGGACGCCCTGCAGTACGTGCTGGCCGGCGCGTCCCTGGTGCAGGTGGGCACGGCCCTCTTCGTGGACCCGGCGGCCGCCCGGGGCGTCCACGAGGGGCTGGAGGCGCACCTGGAGGCGCAGGGGGTCGACCGGCTGTCCGAGCTGGTGGGCGCGCTGGAGACGGGACCCACCGGCCCGCCGGCCCCGGGGGCCGGTCCCGACGCCGGACCGGGGGACGCCGACGAGGAGACGGTGCCGGAGGCCGGTGCCCGTGGGTGACGCCGGCTCCGGCCGGGCGCCCGACGACGCAGGAACGGGCCGACCCGACGCCGGGGCCGACCCCCACGAGGACCGGGCCGGGGCGCCGCCGCCCGACCTCAGGGTCCCCGAGCCGGTGGTCGCCCTGGACGTGCCCGGGGCCGCCGAGGCCCGGGCGCTGGTGGAGCGGCTCCCGCCCGAGACCTGGTACAAGGTCGGGCTCGAGCTCTTCGTCTCCGAGGGTCCGGACCTGGTGCGGGAGCTGGCCGCCGCGGGCCATCCCGTCTTCCTGGACCTGAAGCTCCACGACATCCCCAACACGGCGGCCGGCGCGGCCCGCTCGGCGGCCCGGCTGGGCGTCCGCCTGCTCACGGTGCACGCGGCCGGCGGCCGGGAGATGGTCGCGGCGGCCGTGGAGGCCGCACGGGACGTGGCGGGACCGCCGGCGGAGGGCGGGACGGCGGTGCTGGCCGTCACCGTGCTCACCTCCCTGGACGACGCGTCCCTCTCGGAGGTGGCGGGGGCCGAGGTCGGTGCCGAGGAGGCGGTGGGCCGGCTGGCCGTGCTGGCCCGGGAGGCCGGCGCCGACGGCGTGGTGGCGTCGGTGGACGAGTGCTCGGCGGTGAAGGCGCTGTGCGGCGAGGACTTCCTCGTGGCCACGCCGGGCATCCGGCTGGCGGACGGCGCGGCCCACGACCAGAAGCGGGTGGCGACGCCGGCCGAGGCCGCGGCGGCGGGCTCGGACTACCTGGTGGTGGGTCGGGCGGTCCGCGGTGCCGACGATCCGGCGGCGGCGCTGCGGCGGGTGCGGGAGTCGGCGGCCGCAGGGGTCCCCGGGTGATCGGCCGGACCGCGAGGTGATCGGCCGGACCGCGGCCGGCGGGATCGCCCCTTTGCGTGGTTCCGGGGCGGCGACGCGGGCCCCGACGGGGACTCTGGTTGTACGTACGTACGACCAGAGGGTCTCACGGAGGGACGCGGCTCGCCTTCCGGGGAGCGCTTCGGGGAGGGGCGTCACGACCCGTCGCCGGGACCGGCAGGTCCGGCAGGGCCCGCCGCCGTCAGGCGCCTCCGCCCCCCCGCCGGCGCGCCCAGATCCAGCCGTAGATCGCCGCGTTGCCCACGATCACGGCGATCCCCAGCCACACGTGGATCTCGCTCCAGCTGGCCGGATAGAGGATGCCCCGGAGGTAGTGCTCGATGAAGCTGCCCGTGTAGCCCGCCTGGCCCGCGGCCCGGCGGAGGCCGATCTCGAGAGGCGTCAGGGGACAGGTCCAGCCGAAGAACTCGATGGCCGCCCCGTACAGGGCGCAGGGGACGTGGGCCCAGGCCACCGGCAGCCGCCAGGCGGCGAGGAAGCCTCCGACGGCGACGAACACGACGAAGGCCGCGTGGACGAGCATCACCAGGTCGGCGAGCACCGAGTAGAGCATCCCGGGTCGAACCTATGGGAGGAAGCGTCCCCATGAGAGACCGGAGCGCACACGGTCGAGCCCATGCCGCGGCGGGAGCCCATGTCGCGACGAGGGCCCGCGCCGCGGCGTGGGCCTCCGCCGCGCAGAGGTCCCACGCTGCGGCCAGGGTCCACGCGACGACGACGATCCCGTGAGAGCCGTCCGCATCACCCGGCCGGGAGAGCCGGAGGTCCTGCAGCTCCAGGAGGTCGCCGATCCCTCCCCGGGCCCGGAGGAGATTCTGGTGGACGTGCGGGCGGCGGCGCTGAACCGGGCCGACCTGATGCAGCGCCGCGGCCATTATCCCGCCCCCCCGGGCGCCCCGTCCGACGTGCCGGGCCTGGAGTTCGCCGGCGAGGTGGCGGAGGTGGGCGAGCGGGTGCGGGAGGCGGAGCCCGGCGACCGGGTGATGGGGCTGCTGGGCGGCGGTGGTTACGCGGAGCGCGTAACGACCCCGGCGGGCCTGGCCCTGGCGGTGCCCGCCGGCCTCGACTGGGTCCGGGCCGCGGCGATCCCGGAGGTCTTCTTCACCGCCTACGACGCCCTGTACCGGCAGGCCGGCTTCTCGGCCGGCGACCGGGTGCTGGTCCACGCGGCGGGGGGCGGCGTGGGGACGGCGGCCCTGCAGCTGGCCCGCGCCGGCGGGGCGTCGCTGGTCGTCGGCACCGCCTCGGCCGCCAAGCTCGAGGCCCTGGCCGCGGAGGGGCTGGCCCCGGACGTGGCGGTGGACCGCCACGAGGAGGACTTCGCCGAGGTGGTGGCGGCCGAGACCGGCGGCCGGGGGGTGGACGTCATCCTGGACATGGTGGGGGCCGACTACTGGGAGGCGAACGTGGCGTCGCTGGCCGAGCTGGGCCGGATGGTGCTGATCGGGCTGCTGGGCGGAAGCCGGGTGGAGGTGGACCTGAGGGCGCTGCTCGGGAAGCGGGCCCGGGTCTTCGGCACCGTGCTCCGCGCCCGCAGCCGGGCCGAGAAGCTGACCCTCACCGCGGAGGTGCGGGAGCGGCTGCTCCCGCTGTTCGGGGACGGGCGGCTGCGGCCGGTGGTGGATCGTGCCTTCCCGCTGGCCGAGGCGGCGGAGGCCCACCGCTGGATGGAGGCCGACCGGAACGTGGGGAAGATCGTCCTGGAGGTGTGACGGCCCCGGGGGATCAGGTCTTCGCCGCCTCCTCCGCCGACGCCTCCTCCGCCGCCCCCTCGGCCCGACCCTGGGCGCCGGCACCGCCCCCGACGTCCCCGGCCTCCCTCTCGCCGGCCTCCCGCCGGCTGCCTTCGCGCTCGTCGGCCACCAGCTCCGGCTCCAGCTCGGGCTCGAACTCGGGCTCCATCTCGTCGGCGGTGACGCCGAGCCCCACGATGCCCTCCTCCCACCAGGTGTACCGTCCGTCCATGACCTTCTGGGCCGTGCGGTACTTCTGGACGTCGTCGTTGGAGGCCATGTCCCGGAAGAGCCGCTTCACGCGGCGGCGGGAGTCGCGGCAGAAGAGGTCGGCCAGCTCGGCCGCCTCCTCGGCGTGCGGATGGCCTCGGTCGCGCATCCCCTGCACCCGGGAACACACGGCCGCCTGGGCGAACAGCTCGACCCCGACGTCCACCGCCCGGAACAGGATCCCCTGCTTGAACTGCAGCTTCGCCCCGTGGCGGAGCATCTTGTGGAACAGGGTGCGGGCCAGCTTCCGGCTGCTGCGCTCCGCGAAGCGGACGTGGGTGGCCAGGTCGCCGAACTCGGCGTAGCGGGGCCACCGCCCCCATCCCAGCCAGCGGGTGGGATACCACCCGGCGTAGAACGCGCCGATCCTCGGGAGCTCGGCCAGCTTCTGGCCCACCGACAGGTCGCCCTCCACCAGCTCGCCGGCCACCTGCAGGTGCTTGTCCACCGCCTCCCGGGCGATGAACAGGTGCATGATCTCGCTGGAGCCTTCGAAGATCCGGTTGATGCGGAAGTCCCGCATCATTCGCTCGACGGGGATGCCGGGCTCGCCCCGGGAGCGCAGGGAGTCGGCCGTCTCGTAGCCGCGACCGCCGCGGATCTGCATGGCGTCGTCCACCAGCTGCCAGCCGAGCTCGGTGTTGAAGAGCTTGGCCGCCGCCGCCTCGAGGCGGATGTCGTAGCCCCCGTCGGCCGCCATCATCCCGGTGAGGTCGCCGATGGTGTCGATGGCGAAGCCGTGGGACGCCATGTCGGCCAGCATGTGGGCCACCGCCTCGTGCTTGCCCACCGGCTGGCCCCACTGGACGCGCTCGGTGCACCACTTGCGGCACACCTCCAACGAGGCCTTGGCCGTTCCGGCGGCCGCCGCCGGGATCGTCAGGCGGCCCGTGTTGAGGGTGATGAGGGCGAGCTTGAGACCCTTCCCCTCGTCCCAGATCAGGTTCTCTCGCGGCACCCGGACGTCGTGGAAGCGGACGACGCCGTTCTCCAGCGCCTTCAGCCCCATGAACTCGAGCTTGTGGCCGATCTCGACGCCCTCCCAGTCGGTCTCGACGATGAAGGCGGAGATCCTCCCCGTGTCCGTGTGGCGCGCCATGACCACGATCACGTCGGCCACGGTGCCGTTGGTGGTCCACAGCTTCTCGCCGTTCAGGAGGAAGGCGTCGCCGCCCTCCACCCGCTCGGCGGATGTCTCCAGGCCGGCCGGGTCCGATCCCACCTGGGGCTCGGTGAGGGCGAAGGCCGAGATGGCCCCGTCGGCGAACATCGGGAAGTACTTCTCCTTCTGCTCCCGGGTGCCGAAGAGCTTCAGCGGCTGGGGCACGCCGATGGACTGGTGGGCGGAGAGCAGGGCCAGGAGGTTGCCGTCGGCGCTTCCCACCACCTCCATGATGGCCCCGTACTCGGCCTGGTTGAACCCCATGCCGCCGTACTCCTCCGGGATCTTCAGGCCGAAGGCGCCCATCTCGCCCAGCTCGTCGATGATCTCCCGGGGGATCTTCCCCTCGCGGTCGATGCGGTCCGAGTCGACCCGCTCGCGCAGGAAGGTCCGCATCTCGTCCATGTAGTCTTCCGCCCGGTCCGAGACGAAGTCGTCGGCGTCGGGGAAGGGGTGGATGTCGGAGAGCCGGAAATCACCCAGGAAGAGATCCCGGAGGAACGTCTTGCCGCCCCACTCGGACTCCCTCGCGCCCTCGGCGACCTGGCGGGCCTCCTTCTCGCTCACGGGGCCGCCGGAACGGCTCCCGGTGTCGTCTGTATCGCTCATGGCTCGTGCTCGCGTTTGGCATGTTGGCATGCAGGGGAACGGCGCGGACCGTCTCGCCCGGCGCCGACGGATCGCGGCCGGGAACCGGCCTCCAGGGGCCGACGCCGGCCGCCATCGCACGCTACAATATAGTCTACGGGACCCCGGATCCGACACCCGCGGGGCCGGTCGGACGCCGCCCGGGCCGGCCGACCGTTCCCCGTCCACTGCTCCGGAGGAGGAGCCGATGACCGACGCCCTCGACGGGCTCCACCACATCACCGCCGTCACCGGCGACGGCCGCCGGTGCCTGGATTTCTACACCGACGTCCTGGGCCTCCGCAGCGTGAAGCGGACCGTCAACTTCGACGCTCCCACGTCCTGGCACCTGTACCTGTCCGACCGGTCGGGTACCCCCGGGACCGTCCTCACCTTCTTCGTGTGGCCCCGGCTCCCGGACGGCCGTCCGGGCGCGGGCCAGGCGACGCGGGTGGCCTTCGCCGCCCCGCCGGGCTCGCTGGACCGGTGGGAGGCGCGGCTGGAGGAGAAACAGGTCGATTCCCGCCGCGGTTCCTCGCCGTGGGGCGAGGCCCTCCACTTCGAGGACCCCGACGGGACGGGGCTGACCCTGGTGGAGGAAGGGGACGCCGACGCCGGGGCCCCGGGTCGTTTCGCGGCCGATCCGTGGACCGGGGGTCCGGTGGGCGCGGACATGGCGCTGCGCGGCTTCCGCGGCGTGGAGCTGACGGTGGAGACACCCGGCCCCACGCGGGAGCTCCTGGAGGAGGAGATGGGCATCGCCCCCGCGCCCTCCGGCCCCGCCGCCGTGGGCCCGGCCGGGGAGCGGACGCCCGCCGGGCGGGGCGGCGCCGGCGCGGTCCACCACGTGGCGTGGCGGGTCGCCGACCGGGACGCCCAGGAGGCGTGGCGCGAGCGGCTCCTGGGCCGCGGCCTGGAGGTGACGCCGGTGGTGGACCGGCACTACTTCACCTCCGTCTACTTCCGGGAGCCGGGGGGCGTGCTGTTCGAGATCGCCACCGAGGGGCCGGGCTTCACGGTGGACGAGAGCGTGGAGGAGCTGGGGTCGGGCCTCCGGCTGCCGCCGTGGCTCGAGGACCGACGGGAGATGATCGAGGAGAACCTGCCGGAGCTGTAGGCGGGGGCCGCCGTGTCGAGGGGCTCGGGCGCTGGCGGGCGTCAGCCCCCCGGAGCCTCCCCCCGCCCGTCGCCCTCGCCGCGGTCGGCCGCGGGCACCGCGTCGCCGGCCAGCGTCCGCTGGACCCATTCCCGGGCCACCTGCCGGAAGTCCCGACCCTCCACGTCCACCTGCCGGTTCAGACGGCGCATCTCCGGCGTGTCGATCAGGCCGCCCAGCCGCTCCAGGGAGCGGCGCAGCTCGGGGTGGCGCTCCAGCAGCGCCGCGTCCACCACCGGCGCCGCGTGATAGGGCGGGAAGTAGCGGCGGTCGTCCTCCAGCATCGCCAGGTCCAGGGCCTCGATCTGGCCGTCGGTGGAGTTGCCGGCGATGACGTCCACCTTCCCCTCCGCCAGGGCCCGGTAGATGAGCCCCAGCTCCATGGTCCGCGGCTCGCCCCGGAAGCTCATGTCGTAGGTCTCCCGGAGCCCGGGCAGGCCGTCCTCGCGCTCCACGAACTCGTAGTTGACGCCCAGGCGGAGGCCCTCGGCGTGCTCGGCCAGGTCGGAGACGGTCTCCAGGCCCAGCGAGTCCGCCGTCGAGCGCCGCACGAGCATGGCGAAGGTGTTCTCGAAGCCCAGCGGCTCGGTCCATTCCAGGTTCCAGCGTTCCCGATAGGCCCGCCGGACGGCCCGGAGCACGCTGTCGGGATCCTGCACCGGCGGCCGCTCCAGGATGGCGGTCAGGGCGGTCCCCGTGTACTCGACGTAGAGGTCCAGCTCGCCCGTGGTGAGGGCCTCGTGGCAGATGAAGGTGCCCCCCAGGTGCAGCCGCCGCCGGACGGTCAGGTCGGTGGTCCGCTCGATCCAGGTGGCCACCAGCTCCCCCAGGAGGTCCTGCTCGGTGAAGAACTTGGAGCCGACGACGACCGTGTCCTCGTCCGCGCCGCAGCCGGCCACGGCAGGGGCCAGGAGGAGGGGCGCCAGGAGCCCGGCCAGCCGGCGACGCCAGGTGCGGCTCACGGCCCCTCGTCCTCGCCGCGCCAGCGGGAGTATCGCCGCTCGAGCCGGCCCAGGCCCCAGTCGGCCAGCAGGGCCAGCAGCGCGGCCGGCACGGCCCCGGCCAGGATCTGGTCGTTGTTCACCATGTTCAGGCCCCGGAAGATGAAGGCGCCGAGGCCGCCGGCACCGATGGCCGCCGCGATGGTGGCGATGCCGATGCCGATGACGGTGGCCAGGCGGATGCCCCCCAGGATGACGCCCATGGCCAGGGGCAGCTCGACCTGTCGCAGCAGCTGGCCGTCGGTCATCCCCATGGCCCGGCCCGCCTCTCGTACCGCCGGGTCCACCCCGCGGATTCCCTCGTAGGTGTTCCGCAGGACGGGAAGCAGGCTGTAGCCGAAGAGCGCGATGATGGCGGTCCGGGCCCCGATGCCCCCCAGCAGGGGCAGGGGGATCAGCAGGCCGAACAGGGCCAGGCTGGGCACGGTCTGGATGACGTTCGTCACGCCGATCACCGGGCCCCGCCAGGCGGGCCGCCGGGTGAGGGCGATGCCCAGCGGCACGGCCACCAGCACGGCCAGGCCGACGGAGATGCCCACCAGGTAGAGGTGCTCCCACAGCCGCTGGGCCAGCTCCGCCTGGTGGGAGGCCAGGTAGCTCAGGAACCCCACGGCTTCCCCCTCGCCCCCGCCCACCCGGCGCCGCCTGTCCCGGTTTCCCCCGCCCGGCTCACGCCGTCTCCTCCCCCAGGAACGCCCGCACCAGCGGCCGGTCGCTCTCCCGGAACGCGTCCGGCGAGCCCAGGAAGGCCAGCTTCCCGTCCTCCAGCAGCCCGATGCGGTCCCCCATGAGGAGCGCCTCGCGGACGTCGTGGGTCACGAAGAGGAGGGAGGTCTCGAGCCGCCGGCTCAGCTCCCGGAACTCGTCCTGGAGCTCCCGCCGGGTGATGGGGTCCAGGGCACCGAAGGGCTCGTCGCACAGGAGAAGCGGCGGATCGGCCGCCAACGCGCGGGCCACGCCGACCCGCTGCTGCTGCCCGCCGGACAGCTCCCGGGGGTAGCGCCCGGCGAAGGTCGCCGGCGGGAGCCCCACCATCTCCAGCAGCTCGCCCACCCGCTCGTCGACCCTCTCCGCCTCCCACTCCAGCAGACGGGGGACGAGGCCGGCATTCTCCGCCACCGTGAGGTGGGGGAACAGGCCGATGCCCTGGATGACGTAGCCGGTGCGCCGACGGAGCTCGATGGGGTCCCAGGCGTCCACCGGGCGCCCACCCACCCGGACCTGACCGGCGTCCGCCTCCAGCAGCCGGTTCACCAGCTTGAGGGCGCTGGACTTGCCCGTCCCGCTCCGCCCCACCAGCACGAGGGTCTCGCCGTCGGCCAGCCGGAAGTCGAGCCCGTCCAGCACCTGTCGGCCGCCCAGGCGGAGCCCCACGTCGTCGAAGACCACGACGGGCTCGGCGGGGGAGGTCTGGCGATGTCCTTGCATACCTAGGGTCCACGAGCGCGGGTCCCGGTCGGCCGGAATCATGGTGCCGGCCGGCGGCGGCGAGCAAACGGTCCCACCGGAGGGCGGCGGTCCCGCCCCGCTGCGGCGGGCCGGGCCGGGTCCCTCGCAGGTCCGGCCGGACACGCGGACGGAGGAGGACGTCAGTGAGCGACCAGGTCTCGGAGCCCGATCCAGGGGACGGCGCGTCGCCCACGACCGCGGCGGAGGCGGCCGCCGGGCTGGCCGAGCACCCCCGGATCACCCTCCGGCGGGAGCTGCGCGAGGGCGACCGACGCCGCCGGATGGCGGCCGACGTGCGCGAGGGCCTCGGATCCGACCCGAAGACGCTGCCGCCGAAGTATTTCTACGACACCCGGGGCTCGAAGCTCTTCGAGGCGATCACGCGGCTGCCCGAGTACTATCCCACACGGGCCGAGCGGACGATCCTGGAGGACCGGGCCGACGACCTGGTGGAGGACCTCCGTCCCGAGGCGCTGGTGGAGTACGGATCCGGTTCCTCCGGCAAGACGCGCGTCCTGCTCGAGGCCATGGACCGCGCGGGCCTGCTGGCGGGCTACGCGCCCATCGACGTGAGCCCCCAGCCCGTCCGCGAGGCGTCCGAGGCGCTGGCCGAGCGGTTCCCGGACCTCCGGATCGAGGGCCTGGTGGCCGACTTCGAGCATCCCCTGGACCTGCCCTTCGCCGCGATGCCGCGCCTGGTGCTCTTCCTGGGCGGGACGATCGGGAACCTCGCCCGGGAGGACGCCGTCGCGTTCCTGCGGCGCACTGCCGACGAGATGACGGCGGCCGACGGCCTGCTGGTGGGCTTCGACCTGATCAAGGACCGGGAGACGCTGGAGGCCGCCTACGACGATCCGGCCCGGGTCACGGCAGAGTTCAACCTCAACGTCCTGCGGGTGCTGAACCGGGAGCTCGACGCGGGCTTCGATCTGGACGCGTTCCGGCACCGGGCCCTGTGGAACGAGGAGGAGAGCCGCATCGAGATGCACCTGGTGTCCGAGCGCCGGCAGCGGGTCCCGATCCGGGCGCTGGAGATGGAGGTCACGTTCGAGCGGGAGGAATCGATCCTCACCGAGATCAGCCGGAAGTACACGCGCGACCGGGCCACCGACCTCCTGGAGACGGCCGGCCTCTCCCTGGAGCGGTGGGAGACCGACCCGGACGACCTCTTCGCCCTGGCGGTGGCGGGGCTGTAAGAGCGCCGATCTCCGCCGGCGGGTCCTCGCCTCCGGAGTCCGCCGCCGACCGGCGGAGAGCCCCCCGGTCGCCCTGCGTCAACGCGTCCGGATCACGAAGTCCGCCACCTCCCGGGCCAGCCGCGGGCCGCAGTCCTCCTGGAGGAAGTGCCCCCCGCCCGCCAGCGTGACGTGGCGCCGGTCCCGGGCGCCGGGCACCCGCTCCCGGAAGGCCCGGTCCATCCCGCGGGTCACGGGATCGCCGTCGCTGAAGGCGGTGAGGAACGGCTTCTCCCACCGCTCGAGGGCCTTCCAGGCCTCCCGGTTCCCGGCGCCGCCGGGGTCGTCCTCCGAGGTGGGCACCAGCCGGGGGAGGGCGCGGGCCCCGGCCTGGTGGCGGGCGTCGGGAAAGGGGGCGTCATAGGCCGCCCGCTCCTCCCGGGACAGCCGTCGGGCGGTGCCCACCTGGACGACGCGGCCGGCGGGGAAGACCGGGCTCCAGCGGGCGAAGGCGCGCCAGGCGCGGAAGGCCAGGGGCACCGGACCCCGACCGGTGGGGAGCATCCCGTTGGCCACCACGATGCGGCGAAAGCGTCCGGGCCGTCGGGCCGCCATCCGGAGCCCCACGATGGCGCCCCAGTCCTGGCCGACCAGCGTGACGCCGTCCAGGCCCACGGCGTCCATCCAGCCCTCCATCCAGGCGACCAGGCGTGCCGTCCCGTAGTCGCCGACCCGGGCGGGCTTGTCCGACCGGCCGAAGCCGGGCAGGTCCGGCGCCACGGCCCGCAGCCCGGCCAGCGCCAGCCCCGGGATCACGCGCCGGTAGAGGAAGGACCAGGACGGCTCGCCGTGCAGCAGCAGCACCGTCTCCCCGTCCTCGGGTCCGTCCTCCACCCAGGCGATCCGCAGGCCGTCCACCTCGGCGTGGCGGGCCCGCCAGGGGAAGTCCGGCAGGTCCCGGAAGCGGTCGGGCGGCGTGCGGAGCGCGTCCACGGCGGATCCGGCGACGCCCTGGCCTCAGCCGGCGGCCAGCCGCTCCTCCAGAACCTCCCTGAGCACGACGGCGTTGTTGTGCTCCTCGTCCTTCGCCGCGTAGACCAGGGTCACCGCGCCCTCCCGTGCCAGCTCCTCCAGCCGCTGCAGCTCCGGCTCGCGGTCCTCCAGCTCCGCCCGGTAGCGCTCCCGGAACCCCTCCCAGCGGTCGGGATCGTGATCGAACCACTCCCGCAGCTCGTCGCTGGGCGCCACCGAGCGGAGCCACAGGGCCAGGTCGGCCTCCTCCTTCGAGACGCCCCGGGGCCAGATCCGGTCCACGAGCACGCGTGGCCCGCCGCGGGGGGAGGCGTCGTCGTAGGCGCGCTCCAGGCGGATGTCGGGGTCAGCGATCCGGGCGCCGTGGGAGGTGGTCGAAGGGTCGGGCTGGGCCATCTCGGGAGCTCCGCGTGCCGGGGTCGTGGGAGGAGGCTCGGGGAAAAGGGAACGCCGTGGACGGTGAGGTTCAAGGGGGACGCGGGCCAGGGTGGGGGGAACCGCCGGCTCCGCCTAGTTTGGACGACCGGACGTCGACCGGCGACGGAGAGGCCCCGCGGCGGGTCCGCCGACCGACGCGTCCGATGAGCGGTGCGCTCGACCGGCGACGGGGCCGGCGAGCGACGAGACCGAATCGACGAGGTGGGAGGGGGCGATGCCCGAAGAGCTGATCCGTGGCCTGCGAACGTTCCGGCGCGAGGCGTTCCCGAGATACCGGGAGCGGTTCCGTCGGCTGGTGGAGGAGGGCCAGCGTCCGGGAACGCTGTTCATCGGCTGCTCGGACTCCCGGGTCGTCCCGGACCTGCTCACCGACGCCTCCCCTGGCGACCTGTTCGTGGCCCGCAACGTGGGCGCCCTCGTCCCGCCCTTCGACCCCGAGGCGGGGGGACACGAGACGGCGGCGGCGGTGGAGTACGCCGTCCAGGTCCTGGAGGTGTCCGACATCGTCGTCTGCGGCCACAGCCACTGCGGCGCGGTGCGGGCCCTGTACGAGCCCCCGGCGGCGGAGGCCCCGAACCTGGAGCGCTGGCTGGCGATGGCCCGGGAGGCGAGGGTCGAGCTCGGGACGGGGACGTCGGTGGACGAGGCGACGCTCCGGCGGACCGAGCGGCGCAGCATCGCCCTGCAGCTGGGGCGGCTGGCCGAGTATCCCATGGTCCGGGACCGCCTCGGGGCGGGGGAGCTGGCCCTGCACGGCTGGCACTACCTCCTGGAGGAGGGACGGGTGGAGGTGCTGGATCCGGAGCGCGGCGAGTTCCGCCCGCCGGAGCCGGGCTGACGCCGCCCTCCCCGCCCGGCGACGCGGCGCGGTCGCGTCCGTCCCCCCGGAGCGCCTCCGGTCGACGTCGGGGACGCGCCCGGGCCCTACAGCGCCGCCCGCGCCGCCTCGACCTTCTCAGCCGCCGCGTCGGCGTCGTCGGCCAGGGCTGCGACGTGTCCCATCTTCCGGCCGGGCCGGGCCTCGCGCTTGCCGTACAGGTGGAGCTTCACGTCGTCGTGGGCGAGCAGCGACGCCCAGTCCGGCGCGCCTTCCGACCACAGGTCCCCGAGGAGGTTGGCCGTGGCAGCGGGCCGTACGGAGGCGGCGGACCCCAGCGGGAGACCGCACACCGCCCGGACCTGCTGCTCGAACTGTGACGTGACGTGGCCCTCGATGGTCAGGTGACCGGAGTTGTGGGGCCGGGGGGCGATCTCGTTGATCAGCAGCCCGCCGTCGGGCGTGAGGAAGAGCTCCACGCAGAGCACCCCCACCACGTCCAGGGCCTCCATCACCGCGCGGCCGATCTCCCGGGCCTCCTCCTCGACCGCCGGGGAGACCCCGGCGGGATGGCGGCTCACGTCCAGCACGTGCTCCACGTGCCGGTTGTGCATCGGCCCGTACAGGGCGGTCCGGCCGTCGACCCCCCGGGCGGCGACCACCGACAGCTCGCACTCGAAGTCGACGAAGCGCTCGTAGACGGCTTCCCCGGCTCCCAGCTCCGCCCACGCGGCCTCGAGGCCGTCGGCGTCCTCGACGGGCACCTGCCCCTTGCCGTCGTATCCGCCCCGCGCGGTCTTCAGCACGCCCGGCGCGCCCACCGCCCCGGCGGCTCCGGCCAGCTCCTCCTCCCGCCGCACGGCGGCGAAGGGCGTCACCGGGAGGCCGGCGTCCCGCAGCGAGCTCTTCTCCCGCACCCGGTCCCGGGCCACGGCCAGCACCCGGGGCGAGGGCCGCACCGGCACCAGCTCGGCGCACGCCTCGGCCGCGGAGGGGGCGACCTGCTCGAACTCGTAGGTCACCACGTCCACCTCCCGGGCGAAGTCCCTGACGGCCTCCAGGTCCTCGTAGGGGGCCGTGATCTCGCGGTCGGCGACCTGTCCGGTGGGGGTCCCCGGGGGGCGGGGCGAGAGGACGTGCACCCCGTAGCCCAGCCGGCGGGCCTCGACGGCGAGCATGCGCCCGAGCTGGCCGGAGCCCAGCACCCCGAGGGTGGCGCCGGGGGCGATCACCCGTCGGGGGGAGGCGGAGGGAGCTCGTCCGCCATGACCTCGTCCGCCCGGCGCTCCCGGTCGGCGCGCAGGGCCTCCCGGAGGTCGGGGCGGGAGTTGGCGAGGATGCCCACCGCCAGCAGCGCGGCGTTCTCGGCGCCCGAGTGGCCGATGGCCAGCGTGCCCACCGGGACGCCGCCCGGCATCTGGACGATGGAGAGGAGGGAGTCCCAGCCGCTGAGGGTCGAGGTCTTCACGGGCACGCCCAGGACCGGGAGCACGGTCCGGGCGGCCACCATGCCAGGCAGGTGGGCCGCCCCGCCGGCGCCGGCGATGATGACCTCCAGGCCCCGCTCCTCGGCTTCGGCGGCGTAGCGCGCCATCCGGTCGGGCGTGCGGTGGGCCGAGACGACCTCGCACTCGTGGGGCACCTCGAACCGCTCCAGGACCTCGACGGCGTGCTCCATGGTGGGCCAGTCGGACGTGCTGCCCATGATCACGCCCACCAGCGGGCGGTCGGATTCCATGCGTTCGCCTCCTCGCTTCGATGAACGGTCGTCGTGGGACGCTCGGGGAACGCTCCGCCGGTCGGGGCCCGGGCGACCAGGACGGACGGCCGGGCCGTGCCCGGCCGTGGCGGCCCGTGCCCGGTGGCCTCGCGCGGGACGCTCAGTCCAGGACGCCGGCCTCCAGGGCCTCCACGTCGAGGCGGATCCGAACCTCGTCGCTCACCACCACGCCCCCACGGTCGAGGGAGCCGTTCCAGCTCACGCCGAACGCCTGGCGGTCGAGGACGGTCTCCGCCTCGAAGCCGATGCGACGGACCGGGCCGCGGTCCTCGCCGTCTTCCCAGTAGGGGGTGTCCCACACGCCGAGGCAGCGGGCCTGCAGCTCCACCGTCCGGGTGACGTCACGGATCGTCAGCTCGCCGCCGACGACCAGGTCGTTCGGGCCGACGGCCGACGCGACCTCACCCCGGAAGGTGATCTCGGGGTGGTTCTCCACATCCAGGAAGTCGTCGCTCCTGAGGTGGGCGTCGCGGGACGCCTCCCCCGTCCACAGCTTGCGGGCGTCCAGTCGGGCCTCCACCGAGCCGCGGGTGGGGTCGTCCGGGTCGAACTTCAGGGTACCGTGGACGTCCTTGATGTGGCCCCGCACGTAGGAGACCATCATGTGCCGCGCCCGGAACTCGGCGGCGGTGTGGCCGGGCTCGAAGGTCCACCGGGTCATGAGGTCCTCCTGGGGCGAGGGATCGTCGTGGGAATCGTCGGGAGGGACGGCGCCGGGGTCACTCCGGGTCGACGGAGTCGAGGCGGGCCGCCCGCTCCCGGGCCTCGTCCGAGGCCTCCAGGGCCTGTCCCACCCCCCGGGCGCCGGGGAGGCCGGACTCGGCGACGGCGCTGTCCTTCTGGCGACGGGTGAGGCTGTCCCGCTCCGCGGCGTCCCCGCCGGGCTCGCCGGCCGAGCAGGCCGGAAGCGCGACGGTCAGGACGGCCAGGGCCGGGGCCAGGAAGCGGCGTCGCATGGGGCGCACAATCTAGGGGCTCACGGCGCCCCTCACACGTGGCCTTCCTGCCGCAGCCAGGCCGCCGTCCGCTCCATTCCCCGGTCCAGGTCGAAGCGCGGGCGCCATCCCAGCTCGCCCTGGATTCTGTCGGTGGGGAAGGAGCAGCGGTTGGTGGCCAGCTTCAGGAACGTGGGGTCCACCGGCGAGTCCACGAACGGAAGGGCGTCGGCCAGGGCCAGGAGACGGGCCAGCCACGTCGGCGTCGCCCCCGGCTCGCCGTCGCACAGCGCGGCGTAGCGCCCCACGTATTCCGTCCAGGTGACGGGCGGCCGGCTCACGTTGTAGGCCCGGCCGGGGGCCTCGGGCCGGACGGCGCACAGCAGGAGCGCGTCGACGACGTCGTCGATGTAGACGGGATGGAAGTGGCCGGAGCCGTCGCCGACGAGGATCGGCTTGCCGGCGCAGGCGGCCCGGCAGATGCCCACGGACCAGAGCCGCGAGCGGGGGCCGTACACCATGGCGGGGCGCACGACGGCCAGCTCCAGCCCGGCCTCGTCGGCCAGCTCCCGGGCACGGATCTCGCCCTCGGCCTTGGTGCGGCCGTAGCGGTCGCCGCCGTCCGGGGCCAGCGGCGTCTCCTCGTCCACGGGGCCCTCGGGTGGCAGGTCGTAGGCGCCCACCGTGCTGACGTGGACGACGCGCCGGACGCCCTGCCGGGCCGCGGCGCGCACCAGCGCTTCGGTGGCCGTGACGTTGACCGGGCGGGCCATCGCCGGATCGCCGCCCACCCAGCCCGCCACGTGGAAGACGACCTCCCGGCCCCGGACCAGCTCCGGGAGCCGGGCCTCGTCCAGGAGGTCGGCCCGGGCCAGCGTCACCCCGTGGGGCTCCAGGTGGCGCGCCTTGGCCAGCTCCCGGCCGGCGCCGGTGACCCGCGCCCCCTGGCCCTCGGCCAGGCGGCGCGCCAGCCGGCCTCCGATGAAGCCGGTGGCTCCCGTGACGAGGACGGGGACGTCCCGCAGGCTCGCGCCGTCGAGGTCCGGGCCCTCGGGAACCGCCTCGGGGTCGCTCACCCGTCGTCCAGGACCCCGGCGTCCCGGAGCACCTCCTCCGCCTCCTCCCGGTCCTCCGGCCGCACCATCAGGGGGACCCGGCGCGCGAAGGAGAGGCCCATGTCCGCGCCGCCGGCGTCGTCGGCCAGGAGGACGGAGTCGATCCCGGCGTCCTCCAGGAACCCCCGGGCGAACTCGGCCTCGTGGCGACGGTCGAACGCGGCGACGGGCACCAGGTCTTCCTCCATCAGCGACCTCCGATCAGAAGGACAGGGTCACCTCGAGGCCGGTGGTGTCCGGCCCCGGTACCAGCGTCTGGCTCACCACCACGCCGAGGTCCCGGCCGACGCGCAGCTCCGCCTCGACCTCTCCCTCCAGCTCCCGCTCCAGGCGGTCCCATTCCAGGCCCCCGCTCAGCACCAGCCCGTCGTCGGCCGACAGCCGGACCCCGGCCGTCGTCTCCAGGGCGACGACCAGCTCGTCGGGGGTCGAGAAGTCCACCTCCAGGGACGAGCGCACGGCGTCGGAGAAGGCGAACCTGAGCTGCCCCGACCCGCGGAACGTGCCGTCGAAGTCTCCGGCCCCCCGGAGCCGCAGCTTCACGTGGTGGGAGGGGGCGGAGGACGGGGCGGTCGGCGTGCGGGCCATGGGGACGGCCTCCGGTCGAGAGGGCGGGCGAGGACGGTCGAACCCTACGCTACCACAAGCTACTACGATCCCGTCTCCTCCAGAAGCTCCCCGAACTCCGCCGCCGTCACCGGCCGCCCGAAGTGGAAGCCCTGGGCCCAGGGGCAGCCCTCCTGCTCCAGCCAGCTCCGCTGGGCGGCGGTCTCCACGCCCTCGGCCACCACGTCCAGCTCCAGGGAGCGTCCCAGGGTCAGGATCGTCCGGATGATGGCCTCGTCGGCCTGGCTCTCGCCGATCCCGTGGACGAAGGACATGTCGATCTTCAGCGCGTCGGCGGCCAGCTCGCGCACGTAGCTGAGGGAGGAGTAACCGGTCCCGAAGTCGTCGATGCAGACGCCCACGCCGAGGTCGGCCAGGGCCCGGGTCCGGGTGGGGGCCTGCATGACCGAGTGCTCGGTCACCTCGACCTCCAGGTAACGGGCCGGCAGCCCGGCGGCCCGGAGGATCTCCTGGAGCCGTTCCTCCAGCTCGGGATCCTCGAACTGCAGGGCCGACAGGTTGGGATGGACGAAGAGGGGATCGTCCGGGCGGAGCTCGCGGTTCCACTCGGCCACCTGGCGGCAGGAGGCCTCCAGCACCCAGGCGCCGAGGCTCAGGATGAGGCCCGTCTCGTCGGCCAGGGGCAGGAACGACTCGGGCGGGAGGAGGCCCCGTTCAGGATGCTGCCAGCGCACCAGGGGCTCGGCCGCGGCGATCCGGCCGTCCGGGAGCGAGACGATGGGCTGGTAGTGGAGGAGGAACTCCCCGGCGTCGATGGCCCGGCGCAGCTCGTTCTCCCGCTGGACCCGGGTCTGCCGTTCCTCGTCCCGCTCCGGCACGTAGCGGGCGAATCCCGTCCCCCGCCTGCCCTTCGCCCGGTACATGGCGCTGTCCGCCTGGCGGACCAGCTCGTCCACCGTGTCGGTGGTGGGGAGCTTGCTCGCCTCCTCCGGCTCCAGCAGGGCGATGCCGATGCTGACGTCCAGGTGCACCTTCTCGCCCGCGACGGGGAAGGGGGGCTCGAAGGCCCGCTGGATCCGGTCCGCCACCATCGCCGCCTCGTCGCCGGCCTGCAGGCTCTCCAGCAGGACCACGAACTCGTCACCCCCGACGCGGGCCACGGTGTCGGGCTCGCGGACGCACGCCTCGAGCCGGCGGCTCACCTTGATCAGCACCTGGTCGCCGGCGGCGTGGCTGAGGCTGTCGTTGACCACCTTGAAGCGGTCGAGGTCCACGAAGAGCACGGCCAGGGGGCCCGCCGAGCCCCGGGCCGCGCGGGCCACGGCCTGCTCCAGCCGGTCCCACAGGAGGGCGCGGTTCGGCAGGCCGGTGAGGAAGTCGTGCAGGGCCTGGCGCTCCAGCTCCTCCTCGATCTGCTTCCGCTCGGTGACGTCCCGGATGATGCCCTGGTAGCCCGCCACCTCGCCGTTCTCGACGCGGGTGGTGGAGGTCAGCTCGCAGTCGAGCACCCGACCGTCCCGGGTCTCCAGCTGGACCTCGAAGCCCTCGATCTCCCCCTCGTCGGCGATCCGGCGCCGGAAGCGCTCCCGGTCGGCTGGATCGTGGTACAGGTCCTGGGCCTGGAGACCCTGGAACTCCTCGCGCGAGTAGCCGAAGAGGGTCATGCCCGCCGGGTTGATCTCCATGACCGTGCCGTCCACGCCGGTGACATAGATGGCGTCCTGGGAGTTCTCGAAGATGCTCCTGTACCGCTGCTCCGCGCTGCGGAGGGCGTCCTCGCGGTCGTGGACGACCCGGTAGAGGAGCCACGACACGCCGCCTCCCCCGAGGAGGAGGAGGGCCGACAGGCCGGCGACGAACCAGACGAACCAGCGGTGGGCCGCACGTGAGGCCTCGTTCATGGCCATGGAGAAGCCGAGCTCGGCCTGGTGGAGCTCCCGGTTCAGGGCTTCCACCCGGTCCATCGCCCCGATGACGGCCTGGGTGTCGGGGGGCGGCAGCTCGAACTCCCGCCGGATGAGGCCCGCCTGACGATGGAGATCGGCGATGAGGGAGTCCCCCTTCGCCCACCTCTGCAGCGCCCGGCGCATGGGGGTCCAGCCGGAGAACCACCGGTGGAGGCGGATCATGCCGTCGATCTCGGCCGGGTGCAGCCCGCCCTGCAGGAAGCCCCGGCGGACCACGTCCGGGTCCGGCTCGGGCGTCGACAGCTCCAGCCGGGCCGTCCGGTCACCCAGGGGCACGGCCAGGGACTCCAGGTATCGATCCCAGTAGGCCTCCCCGGCACCGGCGGCGTACTCGTCCAGGGCCAGCACGGCCTCCTTCTGGGCCTTGCTCCACAGGCTTTCGCCCCGGACGTAGGACTGGATCCCCGTCTGGACGTCGAGGCCGATCATGGCGGCGACGGCCACCAGGACGACGGCCGTCGTGTAGGCGCCGAGGACCCCGAGGGTGACGTGCCGGAGCCGCTCCGGTCGGAGCCGGTCGACGGCCGGGCCGGAGGGGTGGCTCATGGGAGGGCGGCGACGCGGGTCATCTGCTCCTGGCACCGGGGGATCGCGCGACGACGTCGCGCCTGGATCGCGTCCAGGGTACGGGCGGGGATCCATCCGCGCCACCCGGACGCGGCCCGGCGCCACGGTCCGGGGTCCCGTTCCGTGGCCCGGGCGCCCGGGCCCGTGTCCGGCGCAGGCGGGGAGGCGGGCAGAGAGAGAGGCGTCAGCCGCTCGTCTCCTCCAGCGCCGCCCGGGCGACGCGGAAGGCGAAGTCGTTGAAATCCTCCAGGGCGACGGCCTCGTTGCACAGGATGACGACGCCGACCCCGGCCTCGGGCTCGAAGGCCAGGAAGCTGCGGAATCCGGCGGTGGCCCCGTTGTGCCACAGCAGCCCTGCGCCGACCGAGGTGTCCACGTGCCATCCGAGGCCGAGTTCCAGCCCGCCGCCGGCCCGGTGGTGGACCTGGTGGGAGAGGCGGGTCGCCTCCGGGAAGGGCGTGCCGTCCGGGTCCAGCTGTCCCTCGAGGAACGCCATCAGGTCGGAGGCGGTGGAGCGCAGCGCCCCGGCGCCGGCCAGGGCGTCGAAGATCCAGTAGGACACGGCCTGCGACCCGTCGTGGCCCAGCGCGAGCCGCCCGTCGGCCGAGTCGGCGTCGGCCACGTAGGTGTCGGCCAGCCCCAGCGGATCCAGCACCCGGACCCGGAGGAGCTCCGCGTAGGCCCGGCCCTCCCGCCGACCGAGGCCGTGCCCGAGCAGCCCCACGGCGAGGTTGGAGTAGAGGTACTGCGTACCCGGCGCCCGGGGGAGGGAGGCGGCGTCCAGGTAGGCATAGAGCTCCCGCTGTCCGTAGTCCCGGTAGGGGTCGTCCGGGTCGGAGGGATGGAAGTTGTCGGGCAGGCGGGGCAGGCCGGAGGTGTGGGTCGCGAGGTGTCGCAGGAGGATCGGCTGGCCCTGGTGGTCGGGCACCGAGAGCGTATCCGGGAGCAGGGTGGCGAGGGGATCGTCGAGGGCGACCCGGCCCCGGACGGCGAGATCCGCCAGGAGGAGCCCCGTGAACACCTTGCTCACCGAGGCGATCTCGAACCGCGTCGTCGCGTCCACGGGCGTGTCATCCTGCCGGGAGGCGACGCCGAGGGGGAGGACCCGGTCGCCGCCCGGCCCGACGACGCCCACCACCAGCCCGGCGGCCTGGTGCTGGGCGCGGAACGACCGCGCCAGGTCGTCGACGCTGCTCGGGCCGGGCGTCGGCGTCGGCGAGGAGACCTCCCCGCCCGAACAGGCCGCCACCGACAGCAACGCGGCGGCCGCCAGCGCCCGGCGCAGCGCCGGGACGGGTCCTGTCACCCGTAGCTCAGCGTGATGCGAAAGCCGTCCTCGGTGCGCTCCTTTCGGACCCCCCGGACGGTGCGCTTCCATTCGAAGGCGTCGCTCTCCAGCTCGTCGCCGATCCTGAGCCCGAGGTCGCGGTCGGCGGTGACGGTCAGCTCACGGGCGTCGGTGTCCACCTCGCACGGAACGTCGCTGGCGATTTCCGTCTCCTCGCCCTGCAGGTCCGTCCGGGTGACCTTCTCGAGTGTGGCGTCCATGGCGTCGGGTCGGCGGGTGAGAGTGAGGCCGACGGCCCGCGGTCGTGCGCGACCGTCCGTCGGATCGTCGGGTTCGGTCCCTGCAATGGTTGTCGCGACGGGGGCTTTCGCGCCAGGATCGGCCGGAGTCCCGCCGCCGGGGTCAGCGCCCCCGGTCCTGCTCCATGGCCCGCTCCAGCCAGCGACGGAGCTCCTCGTCGTCGAACCGGTGGAGGGGCTTGGCCTCCGGGCAGGCCACGGTGTGCTCTTCCGTCTCGCTCCGGAAGTGCAGCCTCGGGTCGCCGCCCGACGTCGCCGCGACGTCGGCGCCGTCGCCCGCCGTGAGGCTCACCCACCAGGTCCTGTCGTCCGATGGATCCGTCCACCTGCGCTCCGACATGGTCGGCTCCCCTTCGAAGGGAGGTGCCTCGGGTCTCCGGCCGAGAGGCGCGTCGGCCGCCGGAGTCCCGGCGATCCTCGTACGGAAGATAACGGAGTCGGCCCTCCCACGCTGGATCCCCACCGCTCGATCCACCTCGTCCGACACGGGCCGTCGCCGGCTACTCCGGCGGCCATTCGGCTCCCTGGTGCGCGCCGTGGTTCGTCCGCCGATCGTACGCGTCCTCCCGCTCGCGGTACCGGTCCAGGATCCGGTGGGCGAGCGAGTTCGCCTGCTCCTCCATGCCGTCGCAGCGATCCAGCCGGAGGGAGCGAAGCCGGCGGAGGATGTCCCGGGCCGCCCGGGCACCGATGTCGCGGTGACCGTACTCGTGTTCCCGGAGCGCGGCCACGTACGCCCTCCAGTCGGCGACGAGCGTCGGATCGGCGTCGTCGGGAGGATCCCAGCGGGGGAGGCGCACCCGGGACCGGAAGGAGACGTCGACCGTCTGCATCCTGCATTCTCCGCTCACCACGGCGTAGTTGTATCGCCAATGCACGTGCCACGTCGTGTATCCGGACCACGATTTCCCGTCCACTTCCGGCCCCTCGTCCCAGATCGATTGCCGAAGCTCCGCGGCCGTGGAGCCCGTGACCCGGTACGGGACCTCCCGCTCGTCGGTGTCGATCTCCCGGGGCAGGGGCACGTCCGCGACCAGCCCCTGGCCGCTGGCCGGTCCGACCGGGGCTCCGGCCACCAGCAGCGCCGCCGCGAGCAGCGGCAGGACATGCGGCCGTGAGGACGGCTGCCTTCGCTGCGCTTCCATCGTGGGGGTCTCCCCGGTCGGACGTCGTACGGATGGCGATGTCGCGGACGCGTCCAGGAACGGCCCCGCGACCCATCGGGCGTCGCCGCCCGAACCTACGGGGTCCGCCATAGGGAGGACAGCCGGGGGCACGGGGCCCACCGAACCTGGGGCACGAAACGCTTGACCTGTGGGCCCCGGGAGCGGAATGTGGACGGCCCCCACGCGACTGGACGCCTCCAGACGGGAAGCGGAAGCGATGAGCCCAGCCGATTCGGAGCCGACGGAACCGGCCGGCCCGGGGCCGGAGGTCGCCGCCCCGGGGGACGCCGCCCCGGGGGATGCCGCTCCGACCGAGACGCCGGCCGACGTCGACCTCCGGAAGCCGGAGCAGGCCGAGGAGGCCGGGCTCACGGGCGCCCGGCGCGTGCCCCGCTTCGGGACCTTCGGGGGCGTCTTCACCCCCACGCTCCTCACCATCCTCGGCGTCATCATGTTCCTCCGGGAAGGGTGGGTGGTGGGCAACGCCGGCATCCTGGGCGGCGCGGCCATCATCGTCCTCTCCTTCGGGATCACGGCCTGCACCGCCCTGTCGATGTCCTCCATCACCACCAACATCCGGATCGGGGCGGGCGGGGCCTACGCCATCGTCGCCCAGTCGCTGGGGCTCGAGATCGGGGGCGCGCTGGGCATCCCCCAGTACCTGTCCCAGGCCCTGGCGGTGACCATGTACGTCTTCGGCTTCCGGGAGGGGTGGCTGTGGATCTTCCCGGAGCACCCGGCCTTCGTGGTCGACCTGGTGATCTTCCTGGCGCTGTTCGGGATCGCCTACTGGAGCGCCGACCTGGCCATCCGGGTGCAGTACGTGATCATGGCGGTGATCGCCGCGGCCCTCGTCTCCATCGGGATGGCGGCCCTGGACGGCTCCATGCAGCACCCGGTCTCCGACGTGGGCTGGTGGGGCTCCTTCCCCGGCAGTCCCGAGGACGGGTTCCAGGGCACGGACTTCTGGAAGGTGTTCGCCGTCTTCTTCCCCGCGGCGACGGGTATCATGGCGGGCGCCAACATGTCCGGCGAGCTGAAGGATCCGAAGAGGAGCATCCCGGCGGGCACGATGGCGGCCATCGGCGTGAGCCTGGTCGTCTACCTGGCCCTGGCCTACTGGCTGGCCCGCTCGGCCACCCCCGGCGAGCTGGTCTCCAACTACACCGTGATGATCGACAAGGCCTTCTGGGGACCGCCGGTGCTGGCGGGGCTGCTGGGAGCCACCTTCTCCTCGGGGCTGGCTTCGCTGGTCGGCTCGAGTCGCATCCTCATGGCCATGGGCGAGCACCGGGTCCTGCCCGGCGGCGAGTGGCTGGGGCGTCGGACGAAGGCCGGCGAGCCCCGCAACGCGATGCTCGTGACCGGCGTCATCCTGTTCCTCTCCATGCTGCTCCGCGACCTGAACGCCGTGGCGCCGCTGATCACGATGTTCTTCCTCATCACCTACGCGATGCTGAACGGCGTGCTGCTGCTGGAGCAGAGCCTGGGCCTGCTCAGCTTCCGGCCCCGCCTGGAGGTGCCGCGCATCGTGCCCCTGCTGGGCCTGGTGGGCTCGCTCTTCGCCATGTTCATCATCAACGCCACGATCAGCTGGGTCTCCCTGGTCGTCGTGCTGGCGTTCTACGGCGCTCTCCTCCGGCGTCGGCTGGAGGCGCCCTTCGCCGACGTCCGCAGCGGGTTGTTCGTGGCCCTGGCCGAGTGGGCGGCGGAGAAGGTAACGCAGCTCCCGACACGGCAGGAGCGGGCCTGGAAGCCGAACCTGCTGGTCCCCGTGGACGACCCGCGGGAGCTGCGGGGCACCTACCAGATCCTGGAGGCGGTGGCCCGGCCCCACGGCACGGTGAGCCTGGTGGGGCTGGCGGCCGACGCCGAGGCGGAGGAGGGCCTGCTCCGGCGGCTGCGGGGGACGGCGGGCTCCTTCCGCGAGCGAGGGGTCTCGTCCCGGACCACCGTCATCCGCTCGCCGGGTCTGGTGGAGGAGGGCGGCTTCGCCGAGTCGGTGACCGCGGGCATGCAGGCGCTGCGCGGCGCCTTCTTCCGGCCCAACGTGGTCTTCCTGCGGATGCCGGCCCGCCCCGGCCGGCGGGACTCGATCCGGCGCATCGTCGGAGAGGCCGACCGGGAGCACATCGGTGTCCTCCTCTACGCGCCCCACGCCGTGACCGGGCTGGGCCAGCGGGAGTCGGTGAACATCTGGATCCGGGACCGGGCCCCGGACTGGCGCATCTCGTGGGACATCGGGAACCTGGACCTCTCGATCCTCATCGGGTTGCTGGTGGCCCGGAACTGGGGCGCGGACCTCCGGCTGCTGATGGCCGCCGAGGAGGAGAGCCACCTGGACGACGCCCGGTCCTTCCTGGACGACCTGGTGGAGCTGGCCCGCCTCCATCGCGCGACCACGGTGGTGGAGGCCGGCTCCTTCCGGGACTTCGTGGACCGGGCCCCGCGGGCCGACCTTAGCGTCTTCGGGCTGGTGCGGGATCCGGACTTCGCCTTCATCGAGGAGATGCGGGAGCGGAGCGGGTCGAGCTGCCTCTTCGTCCGGGACTCCGGCCTGGAGAGCGCGCTGGCCTGACGGGGTCAGCCGCCCCCGTCGCCCTCCCGGTCCCGCGTCCGGTCGCGGTAGAAGCCGTATCCGATCCCCGCCACGGTGAGGAAGGTGACGGTGATCATCAGGAGCACCGCCCAGATGGCGGCCTCCTCGAAGCCGCCGCCGGGTCCCAGCGCCACCCGGACCAGGACGACGACCTCCACCAGCACGACGACGACGGCGCCTGTGCCCAGCGCCAGTCCCAGGGACCGGCGGTCCGTGGGGTCCGGCTCGTCCGACGTGGGCCGGCGGCCGCCTTCGCCCTCGCCCCGGTCCGGGCCGGGGTCCGGCCGCGGCCGGTCGCTTCGATCGCTCACGGTGCCTCCTCGTCTCAGAACAGACCTCCGGCTTCCACTGCCAGCCTGGGCCCGCCGGAGCCCGTCGCCTCCGCCACCGAGAGGCGGACCGGGCCGAGCGGGGTCCGCACGCCGGCGCCCAGCTCGAAACCGTGCGTCCAGTCCGAGGGGCGGACGCTGCCGTCCGCCCCCACGTCGCCGCCGGTCCAGCCGGCGGACAGGTAGAGGTCCGAGCCGACCAGCACCTGCAATCCCGCCTCCGCGCGCTGGAGCTTCTCCCCCCGCAGCTCGTGGGGCGCCAGCCCCGGGAGTGTCGGCCGTCGCCGCGGGCTCACGCGGTCGGGCACGGTGCCTCCGAGGAAGAAGGTACGGTGAAGAGGGGGCGCGTCGCCCGCCGTCGAGCCGGCCGTCGCCCGCAGAGAGGCCGTCCAGCGCTCGCTCAGCGGCACGTGGAGCGCGAGATCTCCCCAGCTCTGGACCAGCTCGCGATCGGCGCTTCCCACCCCGGCGACCGCCTCCACCCGCAGGTCCACGTGGAGCCCCGAGCGGGTGAAGGCGAGCCGGTCCCGGCTGTCGTAGGTGGCCAGCACGGCGGCGGTGGTCAGCCAGCCGCCGGCCTCCGGGGGAGGGGCGCCCTCCTCCGGGTCGACGTCGTACCACTCGGCGCCGCCCTCCACCCCGACGACCGCCCGTCGCCCCAGGAGCCGGCCCACGAGCAGCTTGCCCTCCACGACCTCGGGGCTCACGTCCCGGGGGGGCACTCCCTCCGGATCACGCAGCTCCAGGGGCGTGCGCCGGTAGCCGGCCCGCAGCCCCACCAGGAACCCCGGGGCGAAGGCGGGCTGGTAGCGCTGTCGTCCCTCGAAATGAAGCTGCTCGCCCAGTCGGGCGTCCACCCGGGCGAACGAGCCGAAGCCGGGGAAGCGCGGCAGGTCCACGGAGAAGAGCACGGCGGCCGTGCGGTGGGAATCGAAGCGCAGCCCGGCCCGGAGCTCCCGCCGACCCTCCGGCGTCGTCTCCACGACCAGCGTCCGGCGCGGGGGCCCGTCCTCCGCCCGGTCGGTCCGGGCGGGCGGAGCCTCCTCCAGGCGGTAGCTGACCCGCGAGAAGAGCCCGGCGTCGTACAGCCGGCCCACCTCCCGGTCGATCCGCGCGACGGTGGTCCCGCCGTCCGGGGGGAGGGCCATGATGCGACGGAGGTAGCGGGCCCTGCCCGGGGGCTGCCGGGGAAAGCGGATCCCGGCGATCACCACCGAGTCCGAGCGCGGGACGAGGTCCGGCGTCGGGCGCCCGTCCGACGGGCCGGCCCGGGCCGCCAGCGCCCGCAGCGTGTCCTCGTGGAGCCGGGCGGCGGAGTCGCCACGCCGGATCCAGCTCTCCGCCCGGTCGAAGGAGTAGCGTCCGAGCCCGTCCAGCTCCGGCCGGACCACCACGTCGCACAGCTCCCGCTGCCGCTCCGCCTCCCGCACCGTCCGGAAAGAGATCGTCTGGGTCAGGACCTCGAGGAAGGTGCGGAGGCTGTCGGCGGGCTCCAGCGGCTCGGTGACGTCGCTGCAGACGACGACGTCGGCCCCGAGCCGACGGACGTCCTCCGCCGGCAGGTTCCGGGAGACGCCCCCGTCCACCAGGTAGCGGTCGTCCAGCCGCACCGGCGTGAAGAGGCTCGGGATGGCCAGGCTGGCGCGGACGGCCAGGGGCAGGGAGCCCCGCTCCAGGGGCACGGCCTCGCCCGTCTCCAGGTCGGTGGCCAGCGTGACGAAGGGGACGGGGAGGTCGCGGAACGCCTCGATGGGGTGGACGTGCCAGGTGAGGCGGGTCAGCAGCTGCGTGACCCGCTGCCCCGAGACGAGGCCGGTCGGAAGTGTCGGCCGGCCGCTGCGCAGCGGGAGGGAGATCGCGTGGCGATCGGCCTCGGGCGCCGTCCAGGGCCAGGAGGCGCCGGCGGTCTCGGTCTCGGAGAAGAAGGCGCCCCAGTCCCGTCCCACGGCCAGCCGCTCCAGCTCGTCGGGCCCGTAGCCCGCGGCGTGCAGGGCCCCGACCACCGCCCCCATGCTCACGCCGGCCACGGCGGCCACGGGCACGTCCATCGCCTCCAGGGCCCGAAGCACGCCCACGTGGGCGAACCCCCGGGCGGAGCCGCCGCTGAGGGCGACGCCGATCCGGACCGCGCTGTCGCCCCGGGCGACGGATCCGGGCCCGTCGTCGGGGGCCTGGCCGGCGGCCGGCGCTCCCGCGAGGCACGCCAGCAGGAGCGCGGAGAGGAGGACGCCTCCCCGCGCCGTCGGGGACGACGCGCCGGCCGGGCGGCTCCGGCGCCCGTCCGGGGCCCGCTCCCTCACGACGCCGGCTCCGCCGCCCGGCGGGCCCGCGCCTCCTCCTCGCGGGCGACCCGTCGCCCCTCCTCCACGTCCACCCGGTAGAGCAGAACGCCCCCGATCACGAACAGGCCGGCGACCATGAGGATGGCGTTCCGGCTGGAGCCGGTCAGCGAGACCGTCGCCGTGAAGAGGGCCGGCCCGAAGATGCCCGCGAACTTCTCCATCACGCCGTAGAAGCCGAAGAACTCGCCGCTCTTGTGGCCGG
>CAZSKS010000009.1:0-25369 GCA_964607465.1 uncultured Gemmatimonadota bacterium
CGCCGTCGGTCGCGCCCGGGCGACCACCCTCACCCCACCCGCTCGCTCTCCCCCACCCGCTCCAGCGTCACGAACCGGTAGCCGTCCCGCGGTTCCTCGGCGGTGACCTCGAACCGGGTCCCCACCAGGTGCTCCCAGGGCGGGAAGTGGGTGTCCCCCTCCCACGCGCCCTCCACCAGCGTCAGCTCCAGGCGGTCGGCCCGGGGCAGGAGCTGCTCGTAGACGGTCTCGCCGCCCGTCACGAAGACCACCTCCTCGTCGGCCACCGCCTCCAGGGCCGCCTCCACCGAGGGGTAGGCCTCCAGATCCGGGTCCTCCAGCAGCTCCTCCCGGGAGGTGAGCACCACGGTCCGGCGATCGGGGAGCGGGCCGCCGAGCCGCGCCTCCACCGACTCCCAGGTGCGCCGGCCCATGAGCACGGCGTGACCGGTGGTGAGGCGCTTGAAGCGGCGCATGTCCTCGGGCAGGTGCCAGGGCAGGTCGTCGTCCCGGCCGATCACGCGGTTCTCCTCGGCCAGGGCGGCGATGAGCACGATCTCGGGCAAGGCTACACCGCGATGGGCGCCCGGAGAGCGGGGTGGTGCTCGTAGCCCTCCAGCACCAGGTCGTCGAGCCCGTAGTCGAAGATCGAGTCGGCCTCCCGCAGCCGCAGGGTCGGCAGGGGCAGCGGCTCCCGGGACAGCTGCTCCTTCACCTGCTCCACGTGGTTCCGGTAGACGTGGCAGTCGCCGCCGACGAAGATCAGCTCGCCGGGCTCGAGGTCCGCCCGGGCGGCCAGCATGTGGGTGAGCGTGGCGTAGCTGGCGATGTTGAAGGGGAGGCCGAGGAAGGAGTCCACCGACCGCTGCTGCCACATCAGCGACAGCCGGCCGTCGCCCGGCTCCCCCTCCACGAAGCACTGGAAGGCGTAGTGGCAGGGCGGCAGCGCCATCTCGTCGGTCTGGGCCGGGTGCCAGGCGCTGACCAGGTGGCGCCGGGAGCCGGGATCGGACCGGAGCCCCTCCACCAGCCGGGCGATCTGGTCCACCTGCCCCTCCGGCCCCTCGAAGTCCCGCCACTGCTTTCCGTACACGGGGCCCAGGTCGCCCCAGCGGGCGGCGAAGGCCTCGTCCTCCAGGATCCGCGCCTCGAAGGCCTCCTTCGAGATCTCCTCGCCCGACGCCCGCCGGTAGCGCTCCAGCGGCCAGTCCGTCCAGATGGAGACCCCCTCCTCCACCAGCGGCCGGATGTTGCGGCCGCCGTCCAGGAACCAGAGCAGCTCCGTGGCCACCCCCCGGAACCAGACGCGCTTGGTGGTGAGGAGCGGGAAGCCCTCGGCGAGGTCGAAGCGCAGCGTCCGGCCGAAGACCCGGAGCGTGCCCGTCCCGGTGCGGTCCTCGTGGGGGCGACCGTTGTCGAGGATGTCCCGGAGGTAGTCGAGGTAGGCGCGCATGCCCTGGGCCGGTGACGGTGACGGGAGCGGGGCGTCACCCGACAGTCTCGGGCCCGTCCGGCGGCGGGGCAAGGCGCGCAGACCGCCGCCGCCGGCGGACCACGAGCCGGCGGGAGAGCATCTGAAACCCTGCGCCGGCGCCATGCGTCGTGGGAGGCGAGCGAGCCAGGAATCGTTCGTCCCGACGATCGGAACCCATGACGTCCCTTCGTCTCCCTTCGCGCGCTCCGACGGGTGCTCCGCCACGGTTCGTCCCGCTCATCCTGCGTCCCGTCCTCGTCCTCCTCCTGTCCCTCGGCCTCGGCGTCGTTCCGCTGCGGGGCCAGGCGGCCGACACGGCCACGGAGGGCCTGGGGACGGCCGCCGGCGATCGGCCGCCCGCGGCCGCCAGCGACCGGCTACCCGGCGCCGCCGACACCGCCGTCGCCGACGACCGCCATCCGGTGCGGCCGGCCTCGGGGGAGGTCGCGGTGGACGGCCGGCTCGACGAGCCCGCCTGGCGGGAGGCGGAGCCCATCCGGCTGGCGTGGGAGTCCTCGCCCGGCGAGAACGAGCCGGCGCCGGTGGCGACGGCCTGCCGGGTCATCCACGACGCGGACCGCCTGTACGTGGGCTGCCGGGCGGACGACGCCGATCCCGACCGGATCCGCGCCCACCTGACCGACCGGGACGAGGCGTTCGACGACGACGGCATCAGCGTCCTGCTGGACACCTTCGGGGATCGGCGCCGCGGCTACGAGTTCCGGGTCAACCCCCTGGGCGTGCAGATGGACGCCCTCTACCGGCAGGGCTCGCGCAGCTACGAGTGGGACGGGATCTGGGACGCCGACGGCCGGATCACCGACGAGGGCTACGTGGTGGAGCTGGCCATCCCCTTCCGGACGCTGAGCTTTCCCGAGAGCGGGGAGGAGCAGAGCTGGGGGGTGGTCCTGGAACGGACGTGGCCCCGAAGCGAGACCCACGAGATCCGGTCCTTCCGGACCGACTACGACGAGCGGTGCCTCCTCTGCCAGGCGGACCGTCTCGTCGGTCTCCGGCCCGGCGCCGCGGGCCACGGCGTGGAGGTGACCCCCACGGTGACCACCTCCCGCACCGACCGGAGGGAGAGCCTCACCGCCCCGAGGCTCCAGCAGGGCGACGTCGAACCCGAGATCGGCGTCACCGGGACGTGGCGCTTCGCCTCGAACATGCAGCTCGGCGCCACGGTGAACCCGGACTTCTCCCAGGTGGAGGCCGACGCCGCCCGGCTCACGACCAACCGCCGCTTCGCGATCTTCTTCCCCGAGAAGCGTCCCTTCTTCCAGGAACGCTCGGACATCTTCGAGATCCCGACCAACCCGATCTTCACCCGCAGCGTCGTGGATCCGTCGGCGGGGCTGAAGCTGACGGGGAAGGCGGGGGATCACACGGTGGGCGCCTTCGTGACCCGGGACGAGGTGACGAGCCTCCTCTTCCCGGGCCCCCGGGGTTCCGCCCGGAGCCTGCTCGAGCAGGAGACCACCGGCGGCGTCGGACGCTGGCAGCTTGACGTGGGCAGCTCCTCGTCGGTGGGCGGCGCCCTGACCGTGCGGGAGGGGCCGGGCTACCACAACCGGGTGGGGATCGCCGACGGCGAGATCCGGCTGGGCCCCAGCACGACGATGATCTACGTGGGCGGACTCAGCCACACCGACTACCCGGACGACGTGGCCGAGGCCTTCGGCCAGCCCCGGGAGCCCTTCACGGGGTACGTGGGCGGGGCCGCGGTCTCCCACGGCACCCGGAGCTGGGACGCCAGCCTCAGCGCCGTCGACATCGGGCCCGACTACCGGGCCGACGCCGGCTTCCTCAACCGCGTGGGGGTGCGGGAGGCGAACGCGTTCCTCCGGCGGGAGTTCTGGACCCCGGACCTGGACTGGGCCACCCGCTTCGCCCTCCACACCCGCGGCCGCTACACGGTGGACCACGACGGCGAGCTGGTGCTCGGGAGCGGCGAGGTGCTGGCCTCCTGGCTGGGCCCGGGCCAGACCCGCGTGGCCCTGGAGGCGGACTACGACGAGGAGACCTTCGCCGGGCGCCGCTTCGCGCTGCCCCACCAGACGGCGTCCGTCTCCACCGAGCCCTCCGGCGCGCTGTCGGCCTCCGTCTTCGTCACCCGGGGCAAGACCCTGGACGTGGCCAACGCCCGGCGGGCGGACCTCTTCCGCATCGGACCCGACCTGGAGTGGCGGGCCGGCCGCCACCTGAGCCTGGAGCTGTCGCACGACCTGCGGCGGCTCTCCCGGGGCGGCGCGGAGGTGCTGGAGGAGAACGTCACCGAGCTCCGCGGCGTCTACCACTTCAGCCTGGAGGCCTTCCTCCGCGCCATCGTGCAGCGGCGGGACGTGTCGCGGGATCCGGCCCGGTTCGGGGAGCCGGTGGCCTCGGACGAGGAGGGGCTGTTCGGCCAGTTCCTCTTTTCCTACGAGCTGAACCCGCGGACGGCGCTCTTCCTGGGCTACACCGACAGCCGGGCCGGGCTGGAGACCGACGAGCGTCGGCTGGACCTGCGACAGAACGAGCGGACCTTCTTCCTGAAGATGAGCTACGCGTGGCGGCCGTGAGCGACGCCGGCGCTTTCGCGCGGGTCGGCGGGCCCCCATCCTTGGGGTCGTCGCCGCCGGCCTGCGGACGCGGGCGGACGGGGCGAGCCGCCTCCCGAACCGATCCTCACCACGACCCGAGCGAGGCCATGACACGACGACGTCCTGTGTGCGCGAGAAGCGAGAGCGACCGAATCGAGAGCGACGATGCGTTCGGGCCGCCCCTGCGAACGGCCGGTCTCCGGGCCGGAGCCGCGGCCCTGGCCCTGGCCGCCGCGGCGACCCTGCTGGCCGCGGGCCCGGCCGCGGCCCAGCAGGACGGCGACGGGACCCGGCTGCTGCGCCAGCCCACGGTGAGCGACGCCCACGTGGCCTTCGCCTACGCCAACGACCTGTGGATCGTCGGCCGGGAGGGCGGCCAGGCCCGGCGGCTCACCTCGCACCCGGGCACAGAGTCCCACCCCCACTTCTCGCCCGACGGCCGGTGGGTGGCCTTCTCGGCCGAGTACGCCGGCGACGAGGACGTCTACGTGGTGCCGGCCGGGGGCGGCGAGCCCCGGCGGCTCACCTGGCACCCGGGTGGCGACCAGGTGCGGGGCTGGACGCCGGACGGCGAGCGGGTGGTCTTCGTCTCCGGCCGGGAGGGCGCCCCCGTCCCCTACGACCGCTTCTACACCGTGCCGGTGGAAGGCGGGCTGCCCGAGGCGCTGCCGATCCCCCGGGGGCACGCGGGGTCCTTCTCGCCCGACGGGAGCCGCTTCGCCTACCAGCCGGTGGAGCTGGTGGACGAGGAGTGGCGCAATTACCGGGGCGGCCAGATCCGACCCATCTGGGTCGTGGACACCGGCGACTGGGAGCTGGAGAAGCTCCCCTTCGGCGAGGCGGCCGACGTGGACCCGGTGTGGCTCGGCGAGACGGTCTACTTCCTCTCCGACCGCGACCTGGCCATGAACGTCTGGGCCTACGACACCGGCGCCGGCGAGCTGCGGCAGGTCACCCGCCACCGCGACTTCGACGTCAAGGCGCTGGACGCCGGCGGCGGGGCCGTGGTCTACGAGCAGGGCGGGTGGATCCACCTGCTGGACCCGGCCTCGGGCGAGAGCCGGCGGCTGGAGATCACCGCCGAGGGCGACTTCCCCTGGGCCCGCACCCACTGGGAGGACGTGGGGGAGCTGATCCGCACCGCCGGGCTGGGCCCGACCGGCGCCCGGGCGGTCTTCGAGGCCCGGGGCGACGTCTTCACGGTGCCCGCCGAGAAGGGCGACCCCCGGAACCTGACCCGCAGCCCCGGGGCCGCCGACCGCAGCCCGGCCTGGTCGCCCGACGGTGAGCGGGTGGCCTGGTTCTCTGACGCCTCGGGCGAGTACCGGCTGGTGATCGGCGACCCGAGGGGCCTCGAGGAGCCCCGGGAGGTCGAGATCGAGGATCCCACCTTCTTCTACGACCTGGCGTGGTCGCCCGACGGCGAGCGGCTGCTGTTCACCGACGCCGACCGCCACCTGTGGATGGTGGAGGCCGCCACGGGCGAGAGGACCCTGGTGGACCAGGACAACTACACCCCGCCGGGCCGGACCATGGACCCGGCCTGGGCGCCCGACTCCCGCTGGATCGCCTACGCCAAGCGGATGGAGAACGGGCTCCACTCGGTGTTCGTCTACTCGGTGGAGGAGGACGTCGTGCGGCGGGTCACCGATCCCATGGCCGACGCCCTGTATCCGGCCTGGGACGCCAGCGGGGAGTACCTGTGGCTGGCCGCCTCCACCGACTACGCGCTGAACACCGGCTGGCTGGACATGAGCTCCTACGACCGCCCGGTGAGCCGCGGGCTCTACCTGACGGTGCTGGACGCCGACGAGCCCTCGCCCCTGCTGCCGGAGAGCGACGACGAGGCGGCCGGCGACGGGGATGACGGGAACGGCGCCGACGGCGCCGACGGCGAGGCCGCCGGGCAGGGCGCGGACGGCCGGGAGGCGGGCGGACAGGAGGCCGGCGGCGGCCAGGGGGCCGACGGCGGGGACGACGCCCCCACCGTCGAGATCGACTTCGACGGCCTGCAGCAGCGGATGGTGGCGCTGGACGTCCCGGAGGAGAACTATACCGACCTCCAGGCGGCGGGCGACGGCGTCCTCTTCTATCGGAAGCTGGAGCCCACCGGCGGCGGCTTCGCCCCGGCGCCGCTGGTGCGCTACGACCTGGAGGAGCGGGAGGCCAGCGAGTTCCTGCCCGCCGTCCAGGACTTCACGGTCTCCCACGACGGCTCGAAGCTCCTCTACCGGACGGGCGAGAACTGGTCGCTGGTGCCGACCCAGGGCGAGGTCCGGCCCGACCAGGGCCGGCTGACCACCGACGAGCTCCGGGCGCGGGTGGACCCGCGGGCGGAGTGGCGCCAGATCTTCGAGGAGGCCTGGCGCTTTCAGCGGGATTACCTCTACGTGGACAACGTCCACGGGGCCGACTGGGACCGGATCCACGAGATGTACGCGCCCTGGGTCGAGCACGTCCGCCACCGCTCGGACCTGACCTACCTGCTGGACGTGCTGGGCGGCGAGGTGTCGGTGGGCCACTCCTTCACCTTCGGTGGCGACGAGCCCGACGTGGAGGAGGTGCCGGTGGGCCTGCTCGGCGCCGACCTGGAGGCGGCGGACGGCCGCTACCGCATCGCCAGGATCTACACCGGCGAGAGCTGGAACCCGGACCTGGACGCGCCGCTGTCCGCGCCGGGCGTGGACGTCGCCGGGGGGGACTACCTGCTGGCGGTGGACGGCCGCGAGGTCACCGCCTCCGACAACCCCTACCGCTTCCTGGACGGGACGGCGGGCCGCCAGACCGTCCTCACGGTGAACGACCGCCCGACCACGGAGGGCGCCCGGACGGTCACGGTGGTGCCGGTGGAGAGCGAGGTCGGGCTCCGGGGGATGGCCTGGGTGGAGGCGAACCGCCGGAAGGTGGACAGTCTGTCCAACGGCCGGCTGGCCTACGTCTACCTGCCCAACACGGCCGGGGCGGGCTACGAGATGTTCAACCGCTACGTCTTCGCCCAGCAGGACAGGGAGGGGGTCGTGCTGGACGAGCGCTTCAACGGCGGCGGCTCGGCGGCCGACTACATGATCGACGTGCTGTCCCGCGACCTCCGGGGCTTCTTCAACAACCCGGCGAAGCCCGAGAAGCCCTTCACGCTGCCCGGCGCCGGCATCTGGGGGCCGAAGGTGATGATCATCAACGAGAACGCGGGCTCGGGCGGCGACCTGCTCCCCTACATGTTCCGGCAGGCCGACCTGGGACCGCTGGTGGGCCGTACCACCTGGGGCGGCCTGGTGGGGATCTGGGACGTGCCTTCCTTCGTCGACGGCGGCGGCATGACCGCGCCCCGCGGCGGCTTCTACGACCTCGACGGCGAGTGGGCCGTGGAGAACGAGGGCGTCCCGCCCGACATCCGGGTGGAGCAGACGCCCCGGGAGGTCATCGCCGGCGGCGACCCCCAGCTGGAGCGGGCCGTCCGCGAGGCGCTCCGCCTGCTGGAGGCGCGCGACTGGCCGGAGCTGCTGCCCCAGCCGGCGCCGCCGGTGCGGGCGGAGCGTCCCGCGGGAAGTGAGGGTGGGGGCTGAAGCGGCCCGCGGCCAGGGGCCGGGCGATCTCCGGGCGCCCGCCGGGGTATGCGGTCCCGACCCCCGGGAGAGGCCCGGGGGAGGGTGGACACCCGGAGGAGCGACGTGACGGAGACCAACGGCAAGCACGCCACCTTCGCCGGCGGCTGCTTCTGGTGCATGGAGACCCCCTTCGAGGAGCTGGAGGGGGTGGAGGAGGTCGTCGTCGGCTACACCGGCGGCGAGACCGACGACCCGTCCTACGAGGAGGTCTGCTCGGGCCGCACGGGCCACCTGGAGGCCGTCCGGGTCACCTACGATCCGGGGCGGCTCGGCTACCGGGAGCTGCTCGACCGCTTCTGGCGCAGCATCGACCCCACCGACGACGGGGGCCAGTTCGTGGACCGGGGGCCGCAGTACCGGACGGCCGTCTTCGTCCACGACGAGGAGCAGCGCCGGGAGGCCGTCCGCTCGAAAGAGGAGCTGGAGGCCGGCGGCCGCCTGGACGGGCCGGTGGTCACCGAGATCCGGGAGGCGGAGGCCTTCTGGCCCGCCGAGGACCACCACCAGGACTTCCACGAGACCCATCCCTTCCGCTACCGGACCTACCGGGCGGCGTGCGGCCGGCCCGAGCGGCTGCGGGAGCTGTGGGGGGAGGAGGCCGTCGGGGCATGAGAGGCATGGGGAGCGGGAGCCGACGATCGAGGCGCGGCGGGACGGGCGCGGCCCTGGCCGCCCTGGCCGTGCTCGCGGTTGCGACGACGGCCGCGCCGGCCGGGGCCCAGCAGCCGCCCATCGACGCCGACCGGCCGGGCCTCCTCTTCGCCCCTTCCACGGTGGGGGCGGTCCACCTCCAGCTCGAGATGGGGGCGCCCGAGATCGCCTACCGGTCCTTCGCCGGCGGCGAGGACTGGGAGTTCACCTTCCCGATCCTGGCCCGGCTGGGCATCGTCGACGGCTTCGAGCTCCGGGCCGGCCTCTCGCCCCTGACGGCCGACCTGCGCGAGGCCGACCCCGGTCTGGAGGAGCGGGCCGAGGTGGGTCCCGACGACCTGGAGCTCGGGATGAAGTGGCGGTTCATCGAGGGGCGGGGCCCGTCGCCCACCTTCCTCTTCGTGCCCACGGTGACGCTGCCCACCGGCGAGGACGGCGTCGGCCGGGACGGGGCCAGCTTCCAGGCGGCGCTCCAGGCCTCCTGGGCGCTGGTCGGCGACGTCGGCACCAGCCTGCTGGTGGGGGCGGGCCTCGAGTCGGAGGTGGAAGACGACTGGACGGGCACCGGCATCGTGGCCGCCGACGTCCACTTCCCCCTGGGCGGGCAGCTGTTCGCCTACGGGGAGGTCGGCTGGCTGCCCCGGGCGGCCGGGAACGACGACCTGCTGGCCGGCGGCGGCGCCACCTGGCGGCTGACCCCCTGGGCCCAGATCGACGCCTTCATGGACGTGGGCCTCACGCCCGAGTCCACCGACGTGATCGTGGGCGCCGGCTTCAGCCGCCGCTTCTGAGGGGCTGGCCCTGACGGCCCCGGAGCCGCCGCACCCGGAGCCGCTGCGCCTGGAGGACCTCTTCGGCGCCGTCCGTCCCGTGATCGGGATGGTCCACCTGCCCGCCCTCCCCGGGTCCCCCGGCTCCGAGCTGGACGTGGAGGCGCTCCGGGAGCGGGCGGTCGACGACGCCCGGGCGCTGGCCGGCGGCGGCGTGGACGGCGTCCTGGTGGAGAACTACGGCGACGCCCCGTACGCGCCGGACGAGGTGGACGAGCCCACCGTGGCGGCCATGGCGGTGCTCTCCGCCGCCGTCCGCCGGGCGGTGGAGGTTCCGGTGGGGGTGAACGTCCTCCGCAACGACGCCCGGGCCGCCCTGGCCGTGGCGGTGGCCGCCGGGGCCGACTTCGTCCGGGTGAACGTGTGGACGGGAGCCCGGCTCACCGACCAGGGGATCGTCGAGGGCCGTGCCCACGAGGTGCTGCGGCTGCGGCGCCGGCTGGGCAGCCGGGTGCGGGTCTTCGCCGACGTCGCGGTCAAGCACTCCGCCCCCCTGGCCCCCGGCGACCCGGCCGACGAGGTGGCCGACGCCGTCGGGCGGGGCCGGGCCGACGCGGTGATCGTGACGGGGCCGTCCACGGGACGGCCGCCGGAGCCCGGGGCGCTGGAGACGGCGCGGGAGGCCGCCGACGGCGTCCCGGTCCTGGCCGGGAGCGGTGTCACGGCCGGGACGGTCGGCGACGTGCTGGAGCGGGCCGACGGCGTCATCGTGGGCTCGGCGCTCCGGCGGGAGGGCCGGGCCGGACGACCGGTGGACCCGGACCGGGTGGCCCGCTTCGTGGACGCGGTCCGGGTGGCGCGGGGATGAACGGGCGTTATCCTATCGGCAGGCGAAGGCTCCCGGGCGCCACGGAGGACGTGATGACCAGGACCGGACAGGTGACGCGGACCGGCAGGCGCCTCCTGGTGGCGCTCTGCGGGCTGGTCGTGGGCGGGCTGGCCATGGCGGGCTGTGGCGGGGACGGCCCCACCGACTCCGACGAGCAGCTCACGCCCCTGGCGTCCTCCGACATGGCCGTGGCGGTGGCCGAGCAGGCCGAGGGCGTGCTGGTGGCCCGCACCGCCGAGTCCGGCCCGGCCGACCCGAGCGGGTCGGACAGCTCGTTCGGCGGCACGATCCTCTTCAGCCGGGCGCGGGCCTGCCCGCAGGGGGGACAGGCGACCATGGCCGGCCGGCTGGCGCGCGACTTCGAGCCCGAGGGGCAGGAGCTCACCGTCGACTTCTCCATGACCATCGTCCACGAGGACTGCGTCGTAGGCTCCGGATCCGGGTCGCTGACTTTGACGGGGGCGCCGGGGCTGGACGTCCAGGCGGCGTACCGACAGGTGGACGGCCAGCTGGCCGGCCCGCAGCGGGCCACCGTGGAGGGCGAGGTGGACTGGCGGTCGCCGTCGGGGACCTCGGGAAGCTGCAGCATCTCGGTGGAGGCGGTCCTCGACCCGGCCGACGCGACCCTCTCGGTGCAGGGCGAGGCCTGCGGCCATCCCGTGGACCGCACCCTGGACCGGTGATCCGCCGGCGCCCGGCGCCGTGACCCGCGACGGGTTCGTTCCCCTCGACCGGTTCTGGCACGAGCTGCCGCCGGACGAGATGATGCGCCGGGCGGAGGCCTTCCGGGAGGAGATGGCGCGCCGCCGCTCGGTGCGCGACTTCTCGGAGCGGCCGGTCCCCCGCCAGGTGATCGACCGGGCGGTGCGAGCGGCGGGAACCGCCCCGAGCGGCGCCAACCGCCAGCCGTGGCACTTCGCCGTGGTCTCGGACCCCGGGGTGAAGTCCCGCATCCGCGAGGCGGCGGAGACCGAGGAGCGGAAGTTCTACGAGGAGCGGGCCACCGACGAGTGGCTCGAGGCGCTGGAGCCGCTGGGCACGGGTCCGGAGAAGCCCTTCCTGGAGGAGGCGCCCTATCTCGTCGCCGTCTTCGCCCGCAGCTACGACGTCGACGAGGCGGGCGACAAGGTCAAGAACTACTACGTCCAGGAATCGGTGGGGATCGCCACGGGCATCCTGATCACCGCGCTCCACCGCTCGGGGCTGGCGACCCTGACCCACACGCCAAGCCCCATGGGGTTCCTGAACGACGTCCTGGACCGACCGGACAACGAGCGGCCCTTTCTCCTCCTGGTGGTCGGCTATCCCGCCGCCGACGCCGAGGTGCCCGACATCGGCAGGAAGCCCCCGGGGGAGATCTGCAGCTGGATCGGGCCGGGTCCGGCCGACGCGTCCGAGGCGGACGGGGGGACGGAGGACGGGGCCGGGGGCGTTTCGGCCCCGTGAGCGAGGAGCGGCCCCTGAAGCGGTCGGTGGCCTTCGTGGCGCTGCGGGAGCCGGCCGACGGGTCGGGGCCGGAGGTGCTGGCCGTCCGCCGCCCGCCGGACGACGAGGAGCTGCCCGACGCCTGGGGGCTGCCGGCCGCCTCGCTCCGGTCGGGGGAGTCGTGGGAGGAGGCCGTGCGCCGCGCGGGCCGCGAGAAGCTGGGCCTGCAGCTGGACCTGGACGGCGTCGTGCGAGAGGGCGAGGCGGAGCGGGACGACCACCGCCTCCGGATGCGCCTCTACCGGGTCCGCGTCCGGGCGGGCGAGCCGGACGTGGACCGGCCGCTGGAGGGGGTCACCCGCTACGTGGACTGGGCCTGGTCCGCGCCGGAGCGGCTGGAGCCGGCGGCCGCGCGCGGCTCCCTGTGCTCGCGCCTCTGCCTGGCGTGGCTGGAGGCCCGCTGAGCCCAGGGGCGTCGAACCCTGCGGGGCGGGTCGGCCTCCTGGCCCCGGCCCCGGCCGGCGCCGCCCCCGGGCCTCTCGCCCGGCGGCCTCAGTAGCCTCCCTGGCTCGCCGGCCGGATCGGGACCGACACCCGGGTCCGCTCCCACTCGGCGACGAGGTCCACGCCGCCGTCGTCCCGGGGCTCGAAGCGCAGGTCCAGCGCCTCCACCGCCTCCGAGGTCCGCTCGGGAGTCGCGGTCACCGAGCCGATGTCGGCCGCCCGGACCTCCTCGTCGATGGGCACGCCCCACCGGTCCACGGCGCCGTTGACCACGATCTCCCACTCTTCCTCGCCCGGCACCGCGTACAGGGCGTAGGAGCCCCGCTCCAGGTCGAAGTCCCCCAGCCGCGCCGGCGCGGAGACGTGGAGGGTGGTGGGCTCGTTGGCCCCGAGCCGCCACGGCTGGCCGTAGGGGACGAGCTCCCCCATGATCTCCCGGTCCCGCATCCGCGGGCTCGAGAAGCAGACCTTGACGACCCCGCCGTCCAGCTCCGCGGTGGCCGAGTCCGGCGGGCTCAGCCGATCGGTCAGCTCCTGCCCCTCCGCGGTGTAGGAGCAGGCCGGCGCCTCCTGGGCCGCGGCCGGCAGGGCCAGGGCAAGGACGGTGGCGGCGGCCAGCGCGGTCGCCCGGGTGCTCCGTCGTGTGCTCGCTTCCATCATGGACCTCCGTGTCGTGGATCGGGAGCGTCGCGCCGTCGGGTCGATCCCCCGTGACGGGTCGGGGACAGCGTATGGGAGGGCGGGGAAGGGCGCCAGCCGTCCACGGGGAGCGTGGCCCTCCATGGCGCCACCGGCGTCCGGATCCGCCTGGCGGCCCCCTCCGCCGCGGACGTCCCCTCCCGCGCCCTTGCCCCCCCGGTGCCGCGGCCCCTATCCATACCCCCTCCGCGGGCCCCCGCGACTCCCCGCGGCCCCGGGCCGCTTCGACGCCGCCCCGGCACAGCTGACGCCCCACGGGAGGGACCATGCCGACCGACGCCGACCGCTCCCCGCCGCCGATCGTCCTCGCCGCCGCCGCGGCCTTCCTCCTCTGCCCCCTGCTGGCTCCCACGGCGAGCCTGGAGGCGCAGGGCGAGCCGAACCGGCCCGTCCTGCACGGCCAGCACTGGGTGGCCATCACCGGCAAGCCGCTGGGCGCGGAGGCCGGGGCGAAGATGTTCCGCCAGGGGGGCAACGCCGTGGACGCCGCCTGCGCCATGCTGGCCGCCACCTCGACCATGTGGGACGTGCTGGGCTGGGGCGGCGAGACGCAGGCGCTGATCCACAACCCGGAGACAGGGGAGGTCGTCGGCATCAACGGGCTCGGCGTGGCGCCCACCGGGGCCACGCCGGAGTTCTTCCGGGAGCGGGGCATGGAGCACCCGCCCGCCTTCGGCCCCCTCGCCGCCGTGACGCCCGGCACGCCCGGGGCGCTGATGACGATGCTGGCCGAGTACGGGACCATGAGCCTGGAGGAGGTCCTGGCGCCGGCCCTCCAGATGGCGGCCGAGGGCTATCCCATCGAGGAGGGCGCGATCCGACGGATCGAGGCCTACCGGGACACCATCCTCCAGTGGGAGAAGTCCACCGAGGTCTTCCTCCCCAACGAGGGGCCCGACGGCGAGCCGAGGCCGCCCGAGGAGGGGCAGGTCTTCCGCCAGCCGGACCTGGCGGCGACGCTGCGGAAGCTGGTGGAGGCCGAGCGGGAGGCGCTCGAGGACGGCGCCACGCGCGCCGAGGCCATCTACGCGGCCTACGAGCGCTTCTACGAGGGCGACATCGCCCGCGAAATCGTCCGCTCGGTGCGGGAGGCGGGCGGCCTGTTCACCGAGGAGGACCTGGCCGCCTGGGAGGTGAAGCTGGAGGAGCCGGTCCATACGAACTACCGGGGCTACGAGGTCTACAAGCTGACCTCGTGGGTGCAGGGCCCGGTCCTGCTCCAGATGCTGAACATGCTCGAGCCCTTCGACCTCGAGGCCATGGGCTACAACAGCGCCCGCTACATCCACACCCTGTACCAGGTGATGAACCGGGCCTACGCGGACCGGGACTTCTACTACGGGGACCCCTACACGGCGCCCGCCGAGCCCCTGGAGGGGCTGCTCTCCAAGGACTACGCCCGGGCCCGGATCGAGGACCTGGATCCGGAGGCGAACGACCCGTGCGTGGCGCCGGGCGACCCCTACCGCTACCAGGAGGGGACGAACCCCTTCACCCGCTACCTGGAGCAGTGGCCCCTGACGCCGGAGTGCCGGGAGGGGGACGGGGCCGCCTCACGCCCCGCGCCCGGGGCGGACGGGGCCCGCGTGGCGGCGGGCCGGGGCGACGGCGCGCCCGCCCCGGCCGGACGCCTGGAGGCCTACACCCGCGGCACCACCTCCATGCAGGCGGTGGACAGCGACGGATGGGTGGTGTCGATGACGCCCTCGGGCGGCTGGATCCCGGCCTTCATCGCCGGCGAGAGCGGCGTCGGGCTGAGCCAGCGGATGCAGAGCTTCGTGGTGGACAGCGTCGACAACCCCTACAACGTGGTGGCCCCGGGCAAGCGCCCCCGCGCCACCCTGACGCCCTCGCTGGCGATGGAGGACGGCGAGCCGTTCCTCTCCTTCGCCATCCAGGGCGGCGACTTCCAGGACCAGAACAGCCTGCAGTTCTTCCTGAACGTCGTGGAGTTCGGGATGGAGGTGAACGAGGCGGTCGAGGCGGCCAACTTCAACACCTACCAGCTCCACAATTCCTTCGGGGACCACGCCATCCACCCCGGCCGCATCCGGCTGAACGCGGCCACGCCCCCGTGGGTGCGGTCACGGCTGGAGGGGATGGGCTACGAGCTGGACGACCCGGACGAGCGGACGTCCGGGCCGATGAACGCCGTGTGGTTCGACCGCGCCCACGGGACCTTCTGGGGCGCCGCCAGCGACTACGGCGACGACTACGGGATCGCCTGGTAGCGGGCGGGGGGAGCGAGCGCTCCGCCCCGGGACGGCGGGCCCCCGGGGCGAACGGACGGAGCTCAGGCGCCCCGTCGCCGGGTCAGGCGCCCCACCGCAGGAAGAGGGCGGAGGGCTGCTGCACGCTCACGCTACGGGTCTTCGACAGCGCGCAGTCCGCCGCCTCCCGCGCCCTCTCCTCCAGGTCCGGGAGGACCAGCGCGTCGAGGCGGGGGTCGCTCCCGGTCCGCAGGTCGAGGACCGCCGCGGCCGTCTTCGCCTCCGCCACGGCGGGCCCGGCCGACGCGGGCCGGGCGTCGGGGGCGGAGAGGCTCAGGGCGAGGAGGGCCGCCCCCGCCATGGCGGAGAGGACGGTGAGGGGCTCCCGGGCGAGGTCCTTCATGGATCGTCGGCTCATGGTGCTGTCTCTCTCGGCGTGTCGGGAAGGAACGTCGACCTGTCTCGTCTGCATCTCCGACAGATAGGACGACGCTCGCCGTTGCCTGGTTTCATCGCCCTCCCCCGGGAGCTTCCGGGGCCCTGCCGGCGACGAGGGGGTCACCCGGCCGCCACCTGGCATGACGCGTGCGACTGCAGGGTGTCCTGCAGCGGCGAGGGAGCGTCACCACGTGGGCGGGCCGGGCCGCGTGCCCGCCGGGGGATCGGATCACCCGACATCGAGGAGGGACCCATGAGGAAGCGCACGAGGATTCCGACCCTTCGGAGGGCGGGGCGAGCGACGGCGGCGGCCGGCGTGGCCGCAGCCGTGATGGTCCTGACGGCCTGCGCCTCCGGCGGGGGCTTCCGGGTCGAGAGCGGTCCGGACGACGGGGCGCTGGCCGACGAGGTGCCGGCGGGGACGGAGCTGGCCACCGAGCTGGAGGACCGGCTCAGCGTCACCGAGAGCGAGAAGGGCGACGAGTTCCACCTGACGGTGGACGAGCCGGTGACGCGCGGCGGAAGGACCGCCGTGCCCGCCGGGGGCCTCGTCCACGGTCGGGTGACGGCCGTGCACGCCTCCACGGGCGAGGACGACCCGAACATCCTGAAGCTGGAGTTCTACCGGATCGACATCCGCGGCCAGTCCTATCCGCTGGAGGCCGAGGCGACGGAGGTGAACCCCGAGAGGACGACGGAGGGCGCGCTGGAGAAGATCGCCGGCGGCGCCTTCGCGGGAGCCGTCCTGGGGGCGATCATCGACGACGACGAGCTGCGGGGGGCCGCCATCGGCGGCGCCATCGGCGCGGCGGCCGGCACGGCCGTGGCCCTGGGCACGCAGCGGGACCAGGGCGTGCTGGCCCGGGGCTCGAGGGTCCGGCTGCGGCTGAACGCTCCGATCCGCCTCCAGTAGGGCCGTGCCGGGACCGTAGCGCCGGTCCCGACTCCGTCCGACCCTCGGGGGGCGGCCCGGAGGCTCCGGAGGCTCAGTCCACGTCCTCCATGCCGCCGACGGCCGCCCGCTCGCGGGTCGGCTTCTTGCCGTCCCGGCGCTCGAACCGGCCCTCCAGCCCCTCCAGCGCGTCGCGGAAGGAGCTGTACTCCAGCTCCTGCATCGGGAGCATGGCGGCGCCCACGAAACCCTGCCGCCGGATCTCGTCGGCCTTGCGCTGGGCCTTGAGGCGGCACTCGTCCCACGCCTCGTTGCCGAAGAGGTCCACCCGCTGGCTCAGCCGCCCCTCGGCGTTCACCGAGTAGGCCACGCAGGCGACCAGCGGGAGGCAATAGGGGCCCGCCACCGGCGTGTTGATGGCGACCGGCATGAAGGGCATGTGGTGGCTGCCCCGGGCGTCGCCGGCCACGTAGGGAACCGTGTAGTAGGGGCTGACGACCTCCTCCGGGGCGGGGAAGATGTTCTGGGTGCGGACGATGGCCACCGGGTCGTCCTTGCCCTTGTACTCGCCGGCGATGGTGTGGAGCCGGTCGGTGGAGACCGAGACCACCTTCTGGTCCGGCCATTTCCGGTGGTGGATGGCCTGCACGCCGAACCGGTTCTCGTCCCGCAGGAGCATGGCCAGGTCGATGTGCTCCTCGGGCGTGTCCAGCTCCACCACCTTGTCCGCCCCGGCGTATTCCATGTCGATGACGGTGAAGCGGAAGCCCCGGCTCATCTTGGGCAGCATGAGGCCGGCGCAGAACATCGGGCTGGTGAAGGCGGCGTACAGGGGGAAGTTGAAGGCCCCGGGGCCGCACTTGTCGCCGGTGAAGATCAGGAAGGGCTCGGCGGAGCGCTCTTCGGCGGTCTCGTCGAAGGTGATCTCGGCGGCGCCCGGGCCGGCCCCCCGCACGTTGCCCGACGGGGCGTCGACGAGGAGGTCCTGTCCGGCGCCGTACAGCCCCTCCTCCTGGGCGACCTCGGTGGCGGACTCGAAGACGCCCCAGGCGAACTCGTGGACCTCCGGGGCGTCGGAGCCGTGCCGGTGGGTCATCAGGAGGCACATGTCGTCGCCGGTGTGGGTCAGGTCCCAGTCGAGGAGGAGGCCGTCGTCCACGGCGTCCTCGAGCTCGTCCCGGGCGGCGTCGAGCATCGCCTCGGAGGGCATCGTGTGGCCGCCGACGCCGCCGACGTCGGCCTTGATGGCGCTGATCGTGAGCATGAGTCGGTTCCCCTTCCTGGGTGCACGGGGTGGGCTCGCGGTGCGGCGAGCGGGACGGCGGGGGCCGCGCCACTCTACCTTACATAGGTGGGGACTGGAGCCCGGCCGGGCAACCCGGACGGGCGCTGGACGGTCGGAGACCCGATCACGCGGTGGTGGATCGGGCCGGGGGGAGGCCAGGGGAAGCCGCGGCCGCCCGGGTCCCACCGGGGGGTCCGGGCGACGCGACGTGCCGGCGGGAGGCGCCGGGAGGGAGGGGGACGGCCGGCGGCGTCAGCCGCTCACCCCCCCTCGCTGCGGGCCGACCTGGATGCGCTCCAGGATGGCCAGGCGCTCCTCGGCCTCGAGCTCGGCGGTGCGGAGGACGAAGCCCACCTTGTGGGCCGTGTCCCAGGCGCGGGAGGCGTGGCCCGCCTCGACGGCCACCACGGTGGCGTCCACCAGGTCGTTGCCGGCCCGGACCGCGTCACCGAGCCGGTAGGCGGCGACGCCGGCGTTCACCATGGTCCGCCACGCGGCATCGAGGTCGCCGGCGTGATGATACAGGCGCGCGGCGAGCCTGAGGTTGTCGTCCCTCTCGGGATCGTCGGCGGCGAGCTGGCCGACCGCGAGGACCAGGTACTCGGCCGCTTCGACCAGGTCGCCGTCGTTGGCCATGACCATGGCGGCGCTGCGCTGCTCGTACGCCGTCTCGTCCGGGTCGGCCAGGGCCGGCCCCGTCGTCGCGACGAGGAGCAGCACGGCGGCGAGGGCCGCGAGGGCCCCCCGTCCGCGCGAGGTGGGCGAGGGGATCGAGGAAGCGATGGGGATGTCCACGGGTACCTCCAGGTGAAGGTGATGCGCCACGCGTCTCGTAGGATTCGACGCCCCGGGGCCCGTCCGAGTTCTGGCCCTTCGACGAACTGCCGCGTGGCGTCGCCGAAACCGAACCGCCGTGCGACGGGCCACCGCCGGCTCCGGCGACGGATCGCTGGCGGCTCGCGCGGCGGGGGTCGCGGCCGGCTCCGGAGGCGGGAGGTTGCGGTCGGATGCGGACGCCGAGAGCTTGAGGCCGTTCCATGAGGTTCCCGAATTCCGTTCCCGGAGGCGTGCCGATGACCCCACCCCCCGTACGGCCGGAGGCCGCGCGTTCCGGCCGCTCGCCGATCGCGACCGCGGCGGCCGCCACCCTGTCGGCGGCCGCGCTGCTGATGGCCGCCTGCGCCCCGGAGCGCCCGCCCGCCGACCTGGTGCTCACCGGTGGGACCGTGGCCACCATGGACTCGACCCGGCCGAGCGCCGAGGGGATCGCCGTGCGGGGGGATTCGATCGTGGCGGTCGGCGACGAGGGAGACATCGAGGCCTGGATCGGACCCGAGACCCGCGTGATCGACCTGGAGGGCCGCTTCGCCATGCCGGGCTTCGTCGAGTCCCACGGCCACTTCATGGGGCTCGGCCAGGCCAGGATGCAGCTCGACCTGATGGGCGCGTCCTCCTGGTCGGAGATCGTCGCGATGGTGGACTCCGCCGCGGACGCCGCCGAGCCGGGCACCTGGATCCTGGGGCGGGGCTGGCACCAGGAGAAGTGGGACCGCGATCCCTCGCCGTCGATGGAGGGGTTCCCCGTCCACGACGATCTCTCCCGGGTCGCCCCGGAGCATCCGGTGCTCCTGACCCACGCCAGCGGCCACGCTTCCATCGTCAACGCCCGCGCCATGGAGCTGGCCGGCATCGGGCCGGACACCGAGTCGCCGGAGGGGGGCGAGATCATCCGGGACTACTGCGGCCGGGCCACCGGCATCCTGGTGGACGCCGCCGAGCGGCTGGCGCACGAGGCGCGCGAGGAGGCCCTCTCTGACCTCCCCGAGGAGACGCGGCAGCGCCGCCGTCGCGAGCAGGCGGAGCTGGCCGCCGCCGAGGCGGTGGCCCACGGCGTGACCTCCTTCCACGACCAGGGCGCCTCCCTCGGGACGCTGGAGCTGTACCGGAGCCTGGCCGGGGAGGGAGCCCTCCCGCTCCGCCTGTTCGCCATGGTGGGCCAGGACGAGGTCACGCCGGGGAACGCCGCCCGGCTGGAGGCGATCCGGGACACCTCGCTGGCCGACGACCGGCTGGCGATCCGCTCCATCGGCGAGGTCAGCGCCGACGGCGCCCTGGGCTCCCGCAGCGCCTGGATGCTGGAGCCCTACGAGGACCTGGAGGGCAGCACGGGGCTCAACGTCACCGACATGGAGCGGGTCCGCGAGATCGCCGACCTGGCGCTGGACCACGGCTACCAGCTGGCCGTGCACGCCATCGGCGACCGGGCGAACCGGGAGACGCTGGACCTCTTCGCGACGGTCTTCGACTCGGCGGGGGTGGACGGCGACAGCCTGCGGTGGCGGATCGAGCACGCCCAGCACCTCCACCCCGACGACGTTCCCCGCTTCGGCGAGCTGGGCGTCATCGCCTCCATGCAGGCCATGCACGCCTGCTCGGACGCCCCCTACGTGGTGGAGCGGCTGGGGACGGAGCGGGCGCGGCAGGGGGCCTACGTGTGGCGCTCGCTCCGGGAGAGCGGGGCGGTGGTCACCAACGGGACCGACGTTCCCGTCGAGGCCATCGACCCGCTGGCCTCCTATCACTGCACGGTGACGCGGGCGTACGGGGAGGGCGAGCGCTTCTTCCCCGGCCAGGCGCTGGACCGGGAGGCGGCGCTGCGCACCTATACGACGGCCGGGGCGTACGCCGGCTACGCCGAGGAGACGACGGGAGCGCTGGCCCCGGGCAAGCTGGCCGACATCGTGGTCCTCTCCCGCGACCTGCTGACCGTGCCTGCGGACTCGATCCGGGAGGCCCGCGTGCTCTACACGATCGTCGGGGGCGAGGTGGTCCACGAGGCCGGCTCCGGGGACGGCGGCTGAGGGGCCCCTCAGACCCCGGCCCACCGGCCGCCGGGGACGGGTGACGGCCGGGCCGTCCCCCGTTATCTTGGGGTGAGCAAGCCCTCTGCGCGGACGCTCGTCGCGCCGGAGCCCCGACCCTGACGACGCCGATGACGCCAAGACCTGTCGAGCTCACGCTGGACCTGCGCCCCGCCGAGCGCTTCCAGCTCATCGACGTGACCGGGGAGGTCCGCGACCGGAGCCCCGGCTTCTTCGGCGACTTCCGGCGGGCGGCCTTCTGCTCCTTCCACACCACCGCCGGGTACCTGGACCCGCGGCTCTGCGCCCGCCTGGACCACAGCGGGGACCGCCTGAGCCGCTTCGTCGACCTCTTCCGACGCATCTTCCCCAGGGACGCCGGCTACTACCACGACCGCATGGAGCTGCGGGAGGAGCTCAGCGAGGAGCAGAAGGAGCGGGAGCCGGAGAACGCCGACTCGCACCTGGCCTACATGGGAGCGGGCCTGCGGAACCTGGCCACCTACCGGGTGGACCGCGGCGGACCCGTCTACTTCATCGACCTCGACGGCGTGAACGGTCCCCTCCAGCGGACCCGCCGGACCACCGTCCTGGGCTACAGCGAGGAGGAGGCCGTCCACCGGGGGAGCTTCGAGCTCGGGCTGGAGGGCGGCCACGCCCTGGACTCGTTCAACCTGAAGGACGCGAGGTTCGGCCTCTTCGAGCACGTCCGGGACCTGGTCCGTCGCCACGGCATCGAGCACGGGCGGGTGGACCTCAGGCTCCCGGCCGGGGAGCGCAACGCGGGCCTCACCGTGAACGAGTACGAGACGCTGCTCATGCGGAACGACCTGCCGGCCGCCATGCGGCATCCCCTGCGCTACGTGCTGCGGTCCGGGCGGCGGCTGCTCCGGGATCCGGGGTCGCTGGCCGGGAAGGCGCGGGACTACGCCATCTACGACCTCCTGCACCTCTACAACGAGATCATGGACGTTCTGGGCGTGGGCCGCTCGGTGGCCGACCGGATCCTGTCGCGGCTGTCGGGGCCGGCGCACCGGCTCTTCCGGCTGAAGCGGCGGGTGAGCTACCTGGTCTCGTCCAATCCGGAGACGGGGCCCGGCCGCATCGTGGAGGGGGAGTACCAGAGCCCGATCCTGATCCAGCACCGCCCGTCGGAGAGCGGGGGGCGGCGGCTGGAGGTCGTCCTCTGGCGCTTCCGGTAGGGAGGCACGCTCAGGCCTCCCGGGGAGGGGCGCTCAGGTCTCCCGCTCCGCCATCCCCTCCCGCAGGCGCTCCCCCAGCTGCCGGGGCAGGGCGTCGCGGTTCCCCTCGGTGACCCGCCACAGCTCGACGTCGTCGCGTCGACGCACCTCCTCCCGGAAACCCTCGCCCCCCGGCCCGACGGTGGCCAGGACGGGCCGACCGGCGTCTAGGAGCGCCCGCACCCGGTCGACGAAGAGGTCCGACAGGCACTCCATCTTGCCGATCTCGTCCACGAGGACGACGTCGCCCCCGCCCCCCGGATCGAGGCACGCCTCCGCCAGTCGGTCCACGGCCTCCACGTCGACCCCGTAGCGCGACACCCGGGGCCCTCCCTCCAGGTCGACGTCGGCGATGGTCACCGGATCGCCCCCGACGAGCGGGACCCCCCGGAACCCCCGGCGACGGTTCCTCTCGTCCCGCGTCTCCTCGGTGTAGAAGCCGGCCACCTCGAGCCCCGCCTCCACCAGGCGCTCGGCCGTGCGGCGCACGGCGGTCGTCTTCCCCACGCCGGGCCGTCCCGCCAGCAGCACGTGGACGGCTCCGACCCTCCGGTCCTCGGGCGCGTCCCCCATCTTCCCGGTCCTTTCCCTCACCCGTGTTCCGTGGCTCTCCCCGCCTTCCGCCTCGCCGCCCCTACCCAGCAGGAATCGGACGAGGGAGCGCACCCGGGGTCCGCCCGGCCCCCGGTCGCTCCGAAACGAATTGGTGCCTCTCTGCAAACTTTTTCGCCGAGGCCGCGACGGACGATGTGTCGTGATGCATGAGATCATCATGGATAACATGATATCAAACATATTGATACACGGTACATCTTTTGTGCCGCGCCGGGTGCCATGGAACTTGCCCGGTAAGGGGGTGCATTCGTCGACGGATCCACGGGCGGTCGCTCCGCCCTTTCACCGAGAAGGAGCCCAGTGAGAGGAAGTCCCCTGCCGCGCGCCGCCGGGTCGGCCCCTGCCATCCCTTCCGTCCCCGCGGCTCCGCGGGCGCGCCACGTTCCGGTTTCTTCTCTCCCGCCGAGACGGACTCTCTCCGCGCGACGGACGTCGAGATGAGCAAGCTCGATACGTTCAAGAAGGAGGCCCGTCGGGCCGAGGAGCGCGAGGACTTCGTCCAGGCCATCGAGCTGTACGGGCGCGCCGTCTCGGAGGCGAAGGAGGATCCCTCCGCCACGTTCGAGGTGGGCCTCTACAACCGCATCGGCGACCTGTACCTGAAGCTCGACGACACCTCCCAGGCCGTCTACCACTACCTGCTGGCCGTCGACCAGTACGCGGACGACGGGCTGTATCCGCCGGCCATCGCCCTGTGCCGGAAGGTCCTGCGGGTCGCGCCGGACCAGGTGGACGCCTACCGCAAGCTGGCCCGGCTGCACGAGGCGACGGGCCTGATGGCCGACGCCCGGGAGGAGATGGATCGCTACCTGGCGGGTGTGTGGGAGGCCGGCCAGGTGAACGGGGCCATGGACGACCTCCCCGATCTGGTGGCCCGGCTGATGAGCGGCGCCCCGGACCTGGAGGAGATCCGACGCCTGAAGGAGGAGGGGAAGGCGAGGGAGGCCTTCGAGCTCCTGTACCGGCAGTGGGAAGGCGACTCGGAGCACTGGGAGAACGGGGAGGGCAACGGAAACGGCGCCCGTGCGCCCCGGGACGGCTCCACCGAGGAGGCTTCCGGTGGCGCCGGGTTCCCGCAGACCGATCCGAAGGACCGCAGCCTCGGCGCCTCCCTGCGGCGTGGATGGCAGGGCCTGTTCGGCGACGGTGTCGACGAGGAGGCGACCGACCAGCCCGAGGTGACCGGGGCGGCGGAGGGCGAGAAAGCCGCCGCGGCCGACGCCCGGGAGCCGGAAGAGGCTGACGGGGAGACCCGAGAAGCGGACGGGGAGACGCGAGAGGCGGACGGGACGGAGACGTCCGAGCTGGACCACGTCGACGACATGGCATGGCTCCAGGAGGTCACGGCCTCCAGCTCCGGGATCGCCGCTCCGCCCCCGGCCGAGGAGGCCGAGGAGGCCGAGGAGGCCGACGAGGAGGACGCCGGGGTCCAGACCGACGATGCCACGGACGAGACCGACGGGCTGGAGCTGGAGGTCGTCGGGGCCGTCCGGGAGAAGCCGGTGGTGGACGAGGACGAGGCCGAGGAAGACGCGGAGCCCGTCGCGGCCGAGGAGCCGGAGCCGGTCGTCGCGGCCGACGAGGCGGAAGAGCCAGTCGAGGCCGACGAGCCGGAGCCGGTCGCCGAGGTCGAGGCGCCGTCCCGTCCGCCGGACGAGGTGCTGGTCGCCGCGGCGGCGTCGCTCTCCCGCGAGCCCCGGACCCGCCCGGCCCTGACCGGCGACGTCGCCGCGCCCATGCTGCTGTCCGCCGCGGGGCCGGAGGTCCCGGAGGGACGGACGGCGGTGGCGGAGCGCCCGCTCGACCGCGCCGTGCGGGCTCGCCTCCGCCAGCGTCCGGGCGCCCGCCGACCGGGCGGACGTCCGCCGGCAGGCCCGGCCTTCGAGACCCCGGGCCGCGAGGATTACCTGCCGGCCGGCGCCGAGGTCGCGGCCCGCGCTCCCTCGCCCCGCATGCTGTGGCTCTCCGATCAGGTCGCCCTGCTGGGGGCCCTCGAGCGGGACGAGCCGCTGGCCGTGCGGCCCGCCTACGGGCGTCCGGTGGAGCTGCTGCGTTCGGCCGCCGAAGCCCTGGAGCGGTCGGCGACGGTGGAGCCGGTGGCGGCCCTGCCCGCCGACGTGGCGGCGCCCACGCTCCTCGGCGCCGGCGTGGCCGAGGAGGCCTGGGTGGCCGAGCCCGTCGTGGAGGAGTCGCCGCGGCCGGCCTTCGAGCGCCGCCCGCCGGAGGGTCCGGAGTACGGGACGCCGGGCCGGGTCGACTACCTGCCGGCCGGCGCGGAGATCGGCTCCCGGCTCCCCGGCGCGGCCCTCTCGTGGCTGGCCGACGCGGTGGAGCACCTCCACCGCCTGGAGTGGGGCGAGCCCGACTGGATGGTGGCCGCCCGCGAGGCGAAGAGCCGGGCGGCGGCGGCCCTGGCCGAGCTGGCGGAGGATGCGCCGGCGCGGCCCGCCCTGCCCGCCGACGTCGCCAGCCCGCTCCTGCTGCCGGCGGCCCGGGTGGAAGCCGAGACCGCGGACGCCGTGAAGGAGACGGCGGTGGAGGAGGTCCCCGTGGCGGCCGGCGAGCTGGAGGTCGCCCGCCCCGCAGCCGCTGCCCGGCCGCGGACGCCGGCGCCGGCCGGCCCGTCCTACCAGACGCCCGGCCGGGACGACTACCTGCCGGCCGGCGCGGAGGTGGCGGACGGTCTGCCGAGCCCGGCGCTGGCCTGGCTGGCCGCCTCGGTGGCGGACATCCACCGCCTGGACGGCGACGCGCCGGCGTGGTTCGACGCGCCGGCGGCCGGCGTCGGCGACGCCCTCCCGGCCGAGGAAGCGGAGGTAAGCATCGAGGGGTTCGACGGCTCGGAGGAGGCCGCGGCCCGCGCCACGCGGAACGCCCTGGCCCTCATCGCCGCCGAGCAGGTGGCCTCCCCGGCGCAGCCGCCGACCGACGCGGACGAGGTCGACGGGGAGGTCCCGGCGGAGACGACGTCCGAAGACGCCGAGGTGGCCGACGCCGAGGTGGTGGAGGTCGAGGACGTCGAGGTGGAGGAAGTCGAGGACGTCGAGGTCGAGGACGCCCAGGTCGAGGACGCCGGCGAGGATGCCGGGCCCTCCGACGAGGCCCCCGTCGAGGAGGTGGCGGCCGACGCGGAGGAGGCAGCGGAAGCAGAGGCCGGCGCGCAGGACGAGGGGGCCACGAGCGAGGCCGCCGAAGCCGCGGCGCCCGACGCCGACACGCCGGATGCCGACACGTCCGAGGCCGACACGC
>CAZSKS010000009.1:25469-58648 GCA_964607465.1 uncultured Gemmatimonadota bacterium
GGGAAGCTCCGGCGGCGGCCACCGTCGAGCCGGTCGGGCGCCCGTCGAGGCCGGCGCGCACCCCGAACGACACGCCGGACCTCACGCCGCCCGTCGAGAAGCCGGCGGCCCGGCCCAACGGCCTGGACTTCACCGCGCTGCTCAAGCGCATCGGCTGGCTCCACGGCCAGCAGCAGGAGCCGGCGGGGGAGAACGGCTCGGCCGGGCTCGAGAGCTCCGGCGGCGCCGTGCGCGCCGAAACCGACGACGCCGTCATGCCACCCTGGGCCAGGGGCTCGTCGTCCGGCTCCGACGAGTCCAGCGGCGCCGAGGGCCGCGACCGGGACGCGTCCAGCGAGGTCCAGCCCCCGGAGATCGGCGCCCCGGGCAGCGGCGTGCCGGACTTCACCAGCCTGCTCCAGAAAGTGGGCTGGCTGGAGCAGGACGAGCGGACCTGACGGCTCAGCCGTCCCCCTCGGCCGTGAGCACCGGCGCGTAGCGGCCGACGCGCTCCCGCTCCCACCAGCGCCCGGTCCGTCTCCGCTCCTTCAGGCCGGTGAAGCCGTACTCGTACAGCTCCGCCCGCACGTAGCTCGGCGGCCGCTCCGGGAAGGGGTCGTGCGCCAGCAGGTCCAGCACCGGTCGGGAGCCCTCCAGCAGCCGCGTCAGGAAGGCGTGGAACCAGGGCGTGCGCTGGAACGTGTCGAGGGCGGCGAACCACATCTGCCAGTCGAGCCGCGGCTGGTGGGGCTCGCAGAAGCGGGGTCGTCGGCCGGGATCCCCCGGCTTCCAGCGGAACTCGTAGGTCTTCCACTCCTCGCCGTCCCGACTCCCCTGCACGATGATCTCCGGCCGACGCTTGGTCATCACCCGGAAGAGCCCGTAGCTGTTGATGCTGCGGAAGGGCTGGAGGGACCGCACGATCCGGCGGAGCCAGCCCGGCAGGCGCAGCCCCGGGCGGAACGTCCGCCACACGTGGGCCCCGCTCACGGCCAGGACGACGACCCCGACGAGAAGGCCCGCGGCCGTCCCCGGCCACGAGGCCGCGGCACCGGTCGCCGCTTCCGTCCCCGGCCCGAGGACCCCCGAGACCAGGGCCTCGGGCAGGATCGCCTGCCAGGCGGCGTCGTCCACCAGCAGGAAGGCCAGCGCGATGGTGAGGAGGTTGAAGAAGTTGTAGTTGCCGGTGGCCAGGATGAGGAGCTGGAGGAGGACGGTCCCGCCGACCGCGATCAGCCGGACCTCCCGCGGACCGAACAGCAGGAGGGGGAAGCCGATCTCCAGCACGTGGGTGGCCAGCGTGCCGGCCCTGTGGAACCAGGGCGGCAGCTTGTCCACGTACCAGGCCGTCCAGGTCGGCAGGGGCTGGGTCCACCAGTGGTACTGCAGGGCGTCCAGGCTCCGCCACGCCGGATCCCCGCTGGTGATCTTGCCCACCCCCGACTGGAAGACCAGCCGGAAGAGGAGCCACCAGAGCAGGAGCAGCCCGACGGCCGGGACCGGGCCCGCGGCGGCCGCGGCGGGCAGGCCGAGCGGGGGCGCACCCCCGCCGGGCCCTCCGGGCAGCGGGCCCCAGGGGGCGACCAGGAGGGCCAGGAGGCTGGCCTCCAGCAGCAGGACGTCCCACTGGTAGGAGAGGAAGACCCGGCCGACGGAGGCGAAGGACAGGTACAGCGCCCATAGCGCCACCAGGCTCGGCCCCGGGGCCACCCCCAGGGTCAGCAGCACCGAGAACAGCACCCCGGCCCCGCAGGCGAGGTGGAGGGCCCGGTCGCGGTCGGAGAGCCAGAAGAGGGTCGGGACCCGCCACGGGTCGGGTCCTCCACGGCGCTCCCGGACGGCGTCCAGGTGGCGGCGGACGGGGAGGATCCCCCCGCTCCCGACGAGTCCCTCCACCTGGACCCACAGGGAGAGGAAGGCCGCCAGGTGGACGAGCCCCAGGGAGCGCAGGAAGAGCCATCGGCCGGTCCGGAATCGGACCGCTTCGCCCTCGGCTCCACCGAGGCCGGCCAGGATCCACCGGGCTCCCGCCTCCACCGGGGCCAGCACTCCGGGCTCGACGGCCGTGCCTGCGGCGGCGAACATGGGGGAAGTGTGGCGCCCCCGACGACCTCGAGACAAGGAGGCAACGGCATGCTGGAGCTCCTGCGAGCCCTTCCCCGACGCTTCCGCGCGGCGCTGCTCCTGGCGCTCCCGGCGGCGGCCGGGCTGGTGGCCGGCGCGCTCCTGCTCTACCTGCCCGCCCGGGCGGCGGTCGTGGCGGTCGTGGGCCTCGTGGCGACCGCCCTCCTGATGCTGGTCCTGCTCCCGGCGGCGTACGCCCTCCTGGGATGGATCCCCCCGGCGCGCCCGCGATGGCGGGTGCAGGGCCCGACCGGGGCGGACGAGGGCCGGGCGGAGCCCTCGGGCGGTCCCGCCGCGGCGACGGGGCCGGGCCGCGGGAGCCTGGAGCTCTTCCTGGAGCAGGACGCCTCCCGGGAGGACGACACCGAGCTGCGTATCGGCCTGGTGCTGGCCGGCGGCGGAGCCAAGGGCGTCTACCAGGCCGGGGCCCTGGCGGCGCTCCGGGAGTTCCTGGAGCGGGAGGGAGCCCTGCCGTACGTGCGGGCCGTCGCCGCGACCTCCATCGGGACCTGGAACGCCATGTTCTGGCTCACCGACCGCATCGCCGACGGGACCCTCCGTCGCTGGTGGGCCTCACCGGCCGCCACCGACATCGTCGCGCCGGCCCCCTACCTCCCCTATCTGCGGAACTATTTCCTCCTGAACGGGCCGTGGCGGGAGCAGTACGACGAGCTGTTCGCCGGGGCCGGAGAGGCGGTGGCCGCCGGGGGACCGCCGTGGATCTACTTCACCCGCACCAACGTCGACCGCGCCGCGCTGGAGGCGAAGACCAACCGGGGGCGGGAGGCCGTCTACTGGCGGCGGTCGACCGGCGAAGAGCGGTACGAGCCCGCCGGCCGCATCGTGGACGAGGAGGCCGGCCGGCACCGGCTGACCGGCGGAGACGACCTGCGGAGCGCGGTGTTCACCTCCATGGACATCCCGCCGCTGTTCCCCCGGGTCCACGAGGACGGCCACGCCTTCGAGGACGGCGGGATCGTGGACAACCTCCCCATCCGCTACGCGACGCGCCTGGAGGGCTGCAACCTCCTGTTCGTGCTGCCGCTGAACGCCTCCTACCGGACGGAGCACTCCGATCGGTCCGTGACGCGACGCCTGGCCCGGGTGATGACGGTCCGCCAGGGAGCGCTGGAGCGGGCGGCGCTGCGGGACATCAGCCTCTACAACCGGCTGATCGAGGCCGGCGGTCCGGAGCCGGGCTTCACCGGCGACGGGGGACGCCTCGGCGAGCTGCACCTGAAGCCGGTGACCACCTTCTGCCTCGCCCCGGGCCGCTCCATGGAGATCGGCACCTTCGGCTTCTGGCAGCTTCCCGAGGCCGGCGGGGACGCCTTCGACCGCATGTACCGGGCGACCCGGCGGCAGCTGGAGGCCTTCGACTTCTCCCCGGACAACCGGGACGTGCGCATGCGGATCGTGCCGGCCGCCCCGGAGGCTCCCATGGGGACGCGCGACTTCACCCTGCGGTGACCGCGGCGACCGGGGCGGGGCGCCGTCCGTCGGCGGCGGGAGGACCCCCGGGCGACCGATCGCCGGGCCGGCGGGCGGTTGGCGCGGGGCCGCCGACGCCGTAGGCTGTGGCGCCATGACCCCCTGGACCGGCCGGCTCCTGTTCGCCAACGTCGTCGTCTTCGTCGTGACCTACTTCGCGGATCCCGGCCGCGCGCTCATGGCCGAGCTGCTGCTGATCCCGGCCGAGATCCCGTCCCGCCCCTGGACGGCCGTCACCTACATGTTCCTCCACGGCGGCACGTGGCACCTGATCGTCAACATGATCATCCTCTTCTTCTTCGGGCCCCGGCTGGAGGTGCGGCTGGGGGCGAAGCACTTCCTCGGCCTCTATTTCCTCGCCGGGCTGGCGGCGGCCGGGGTCTCGTGGATCTTCACGCCGGCGGCGCGGATCGTGGGGGCCTCGGGAGCCATCTTCGGGGTGCTGCTGGGCTTCGCGCGCTACTGGCCACGGGAGCGGCTCCTGATCTGGGGGGTCTTCCCCATGGAAGCCCGCTGGCTGGTGGGCCTGTCGGTCGCCTTCTCCCTGTTCGGCGGGTTCGGCGGCGTCGGAGGCAACATCGCCCACTTCGCCCATCTGGGCGGGTTCGTCGGCGGCTGGATCTACCTGGCGGCCTACGACCGGGGGGACGGTGGGCGGCGCGGCCGGTCGCGGACGCTGGACCGGATCGTGGAGGCGGGGAAGAAGGCCGCTCCCACCCGGAGGACGGACCGGAAGAGGTGGGAGCGCATCGATCCGACGGGGCTCCACGAGGTGAACCGCGAGAACCTGGAGAGGATCCGCGACAAGCTCGAGGAGGAAGGGGCCGGCAGCCTGACGCGGCGGGAGAGGGACTTCCTGGACCGCCTGGCCCGACGTCAGGAAGAGGGCGGGGCCGACGGGGGCTGACCCCCCGCCGACCGTCCCACGCGGCGAGCGCCCTTCACGGGCGGCGGCCGCGGGGTGCAAGCCTCAGGCGGTCTTCGCCCTCCGGTCCTCGGTCACCCAGCGCGCGCTCCCGGAGCCCGATGCGCTCCGGGCCCGGAGACGATCGCCCTGCTCCACCCCCTGGGGGAGGTCCGACAGGGGGACGCAGTAGACGTAGTCCCCCTGCCGCAGGTCCGCCCAGTCGTCGTCGATCCGTTCGATCGTCCAGCTCTCGTCACCCACGGTCCACGCTCCCGTCCGATGGTATCGGGCGGACGGCGCCTCGAGTCCGCTCGCCCGCAACGCTCGTCGCTCGTCGTCGGCCCCGAAAGAGGATCAAGGCATGTGCCCGATGACGCGGGTATCGGGTAAACAACGACCGATGAAGGAAATACGTCCGGGAGCGTCAGGCGCCCTCGGGGCCGGGGCCGCCCCCCTTCCTCCCGTGACCTGCCGTCACGTCTCGTATTTTGCGAGAGGGCCGGAGGCCGCCGGAACGCGCCGGAAGCGGGTCGCCCCCCCGGACGCGGGTCGCTGAGGGCCGCTTTCCCCGCGGTCGCGGGACGGCTGTCGGGTGGTTGCGGGCCGGGCATGGCGCCGCCGATCTTTGCCCCATGCACCCGCCCACCGAGCTGGAGGCGTCGCTGGCCGTCGTGGGGCCCGATCCGAGGGAAACGGCCCGGGAGCTGGCCGCGCTGGAGACGCTGGCCGGCCGCCCCCTGGGGCGGCCCCGGGAGCTGCGGCTGCGGGACGTCTACCTCGATCTCCCGGGCGAGCCGCTCCTGCTGGCGGGCGAGGCGTTCCGGCTGCGGCGGGGCGACGGACCGCCGGAGCTGGCGCTCAAGGGCGGCGACCGGGGCGGCGACGGACCCGGCGTCGAGCGGGACGAGCGGGAGGTGCGCTGGGGGCCCGGGGCGGTCCCGTTGCTCCGGGCGGTGGCCGGCGACCGGGAGGGGGATCCCGTCGACCCGGCGTCGCTCGCCGACGCGGCCCGCGAGGGCGAGGATCCCCTGGACGCCCTCCTGGAGGCCGGCTTCCACGTCCTGCAGGACCGGGTGACGCGCCGGGTCCGGCGGGATGTCCTCGAGGACGGACGGACGGTGGGCGAGCTGGCCGTGGACGAGGTGCGGTTCGACGCCGCCGGCCGCGACTGCGTGCACCGGGAGGTCGAGATCGAGGCGGCGGAGGCCGGACCCGGGGGCAGGGCGCTGCTCCGGGAGGCGGTGGAGGATCTCCGCCGGCGCTTCGGACCGAGCCTCCGGCCCTGGGACCGCTCCAAGCTGGCCACGGGCCGGGCGCTGGTCAGCCTGCTGTCCGACGCCTCCGCCTCGCCCGGCTGGCTGGCCGACGACGGCTCGGTCCGCCGGGAGGGCTACGACCGGGTGGCGTCGCTGCTGGCGACCTACGAGGAGCGCCGCTGAGGTTCGAACAGCTCCATCTGTCGGCCGTCCACGTCCGGTCGACGGAAGGCGGCGGTGGAGAGGGGCCGGCGCTCGCCGTCCAGGCCGTGCTTCCGGCGGGCGATCCGGAACATGGAGCGGAGCTGCTCGGCCCACGGCCCCTCGCCCCGCATGCGCGTGCCGAAGCGGGGGTCGTTCAGGCGACCTCCGCGCATCTGCCGGATCCGGCCCAGCACCTTCTCCTTCCGGGCCGGGACGTGCTGCTCCAGCCACGTCTCGAAGAGCTCCTTCACCCCGTGGGGCAGGCGCAGGGGCACGTAGCCGGCGTGGCCCGCCCCGGCCGCGGCCGCCGCCTCCAGGAGGGCCGGGACCTCGTGGTCGGTGAGCCCGGGGATCACCGGCGCCACCAGGACGCCGACGGGGATGCCGGCGTCGGCCAGCTTCCGGACGGCGTCCAGGCGGGCCTCCGGCGTGGGCGCCCGGGGCTCCAGCGCCCGCCGGAGCTCCTCGTCCAGCGTGGTGATCGATACCGAGACCCGCGCGGCCCGCTGGTCCGCCAGCCGGCCCAGCAGGTCGAGGTCCCGGGTGACCAGCCGGCTCTTGGTGACGATGCCCACCGGGTGGCGGGCCTCGGCCAGCACCTCGAGGCAGCCCCGGGTGATCTCGAGGCGGCGCTCGGCCGGCTGGTAGGGGTCGGTGACGCCGCTCATGGCCAGCGTCTTCGGCTCCCAGGACGGGTCGGCCAGCTCCTCCCGCAGCAGCTCCGGGGCGTCGACCTTCACCAGGATCCGGGACTCGAAGTCGAGCCCCGCCGAGAAGCCCAGGTACTCGTGGGTGGGCCGGGCGTAGCAGTTGTGGCTCACGACCCCGTCGGCGATGAAGTCGCCCGTCCCGGTGGTCATGTCGTAGAGGGGGACACGGACGCCCAGGCGCTCCACGGACGTCACCCGGAGGTCCGCGTCGCTCTTCAGGGCCACGCCCTCGATGTCCCGCTTCCGGGAGATCACCGGGTCCACGGTGTGGAAGAAGCGGAGGTGCTCCCCCAGGCCGCCGCGAATACGGATCGTGGAAGCGCGTCCCCGGTCCGCACCGTCCTCGAAGACCGAGGCGAATCCGAAGCGCTCCAGCCCCCGGCGGATCCGAGATAGCAGCTCGGGATCCGTGTTGGAGAACCGGAGGATGTTGTCGCTGAAGCTGCCCTCGGCGTCGAAGATCCCGGCCAGGAAGCCCTTCCACCAGGCGTCGTCGGGCGTCCCGGGGATGGCGACCAGGTCCCGGACCCGTTGGACGCCGGCGCGGGCGTGCGTCCCGATGGCGTCGAGGGGCCGGCGTCCTCCGACTGCCTCCTGGAAGCGGAACCGTCGGGTCGGCACGCCGAAGGCCCGCAGGTATCTCCGCGATCGGTCGAGGGCCTCCCGGTCGGCGAGGGCGAGACGGAACTGGTGCTGATCGCCGTGGGCCCGACCCTCCCGCTCGTAGCGGTAGGAGGCCAGGTGTCCGTCCCCCCGGATCATCCCGCACAGGTAACCCCTCCGGTAGCTGTCCGACCGAGGGTCCGGCCCCTCGGCGAACGCCCCCACCCCGAGGAGTCTGTCGTTCGTCGTCAGGTGGGGCCGGCGGTGCCGTCCCTGGCAGGTGCCGGTGACGAACTTCCAGCCCCGGAGAGTCAGGAAGCGGTGGTCTTCGCCCGTGACGAGCCTGGTCCCGTCGGCCAGCCGCACCCGCACGGCGGGCCGGTGGACCCGCCAGTGGTCCCGCACCCGGGTCCGCACGTACCGCCGGTACCATCCCCGGCGCTCCGTGCCGTAGACCACGTCGCCGGGGCGAAGCTCCCGCATGAGGCGGGTCTCGCCGGTGCCCGTGAGGACCGGCGTGCTACCCGACAGGCAGTAGACGCATCCATGCTCGCATCCCCTGTACGGGTTGAGGCTGGCGGAGAAGGGGACGTCGGGGCTGTGGTTGGTCGTGATCACCGACCGTGAGCGGTCCCGCAACAGCCGGGTCTCGGGGCCGGGGTCGGCGGCCGCGTCCCATTCCTCCCGCTCCAACTCCAGTTCCTGGAATCGGTTGGAGGGATTACCGGCGGCGCCGCGGCCGTGCACCGGGAGGGGTCGCATGGAAGGGGCAAGCTAAACTTTCGGTGTTTCTTCGGCAAGGGGGCGGGGGGACGGAAAGGACCCGGGCGCATGGGACGCGAACCCCGGCGGCGGGGGAGCCGCTCGGGAGGATGCGGCCGGGCGCCGGACGGCCCGACGCCGCTCAGCCGGCGGGGTCGGCCGGACCCGCGGAGTCCGCGGCGATCGAGTCCGCCGGGGCCGTGTCCGCCCGCGCCGTGTCCGTCCGGGCCGGGTCCGGCCGCGGCGGGCCGGGCAGGCGGGCGTCGGGGCCCAGCTCCCGCTCGATCATCCGGAAGACGGCCCGCGTCCAGTCCCGGGCCGTCGGATCCAGGACGAAGCGTCGGCGGGTGACCACCTCCACCGACCAGGCCCCGGGCGCCACGCTGTCGACGAAGATGCCGACGCGCTCGCCCTGGTCGGCGCTGACGGCCACCGACTCGTCGGGCTCGCCCACCGGGTCGCCCGTGGGGAGGTGGGTGGCGGCGATGAAGCGGTCGCCCCGGTCCGCCCGGTCCAGGCGCAGGCCGTTGGCCTCCACCGCCCGGAGCGCGGCCTCCCACACCCGCTCGAGGGGAGCCTCGTAGAAGCGGGTCAGCCCCTCGCCCCGCTCCTCCCGCAGGCCGGCCGTCGTGGCGCACGCCCCCAGGAGGGCGAGGACGAGGGCGGCCAGCGCCACGCGGCGCCCCTCGGGCCCACGGCGGCCGCGAGCTCCCCGGACCGGAGCCTCGCCGGGCGGCTCGGCCGCGGGGTAGCCGTCGGGACGGCCGCCTGGATCGCCGGGAACTGGGGTCCGGGGCTCGGACATCGGGTCACCTCCGCTGCGATCGTCCGGGGATCGGCGCGGCCGGGCCGGCCGCCTCCGCGGCAGGACGGACCACGGGCGAGCTCCTCCGGCGACCGGCCGCCTCCGCGCCGGGACGTACGACCGGCTCCCCGGCTTAGGCGTACCGCTCCGCCGCCCGGGTGTTCTCGAGGTCCGGCCGTCTTTGCCCGTCGTCCGACGGTGCCTACAATAGGTCCGGCCCGACCCGGGGCCCGTGGAGCCAGCCCATCCACCGCGGAGTCGATCATGCAGCCTGCCCGTCGCGCCGTCCGCCCGACCGCCTCGTCCGTCGTCCCCGTCGTCCTGGCCCTCCTCGCCCTCGCCCCGGCGATCCCGGGAGACGGCGCGCTGGCGGGCCAGGAGCTGCCCATGGCGGCGGAGCTGCCGCTGCCCGGCGTGGAGGGCTACGCGGCGGACGTGCCGGCGCCGGAGGAGGTCATCGGCCACGTGGTCGGGACCCGCCACACCGAGAGCGCCCGGATCGCCGACTACGTCCGGGCGGTGGGCGGGGCCAGCGACCGCGTCGTGGTGCGGGAGCACGCCCGCTCCTACGAGGACCGGCCGCTGCTCCACGCCGTCGTCACCTCGCCGGAGAACCACGCCCGGCTGGAGGAGATCCGCGAGGCCAACCGCCGGCTCTCCGACGCGCCGGGATCGGTGGCCGACGGCGAGCTGGACGACATGCCGATCGTCGTCTACATGGGCTACAGCGTCCACGGGGACGAGGCCAGCGGCTCCGAGGCCGCCATGATGCTGCTGTACCACCTGGCGGCGGGGTCGGGCCCGGCGGTGGCCCCGGTCCTCCGGGACGCCGTGGTCATCGTGGACCCGATGTTCAACCCGGACGGCCGGGACCGCTTCGTGGACTGGGTGAACCAGAACCGGGGCGCCGTGCCGGTGGCCGACCCGGGGGACCGGGAGCACGTGCAGCCGTGGCCGGGCGGCCGGACCAACCACTACTGGTTCGACCTGAACCGGGACTGGCTCCCCGTCCAGCATCCCGAGTCGAAGGGCCGCCTGGAGCTGTTCCACCGGTGGCGGCCCCAGGTGCTGGTGGACGTGCACGAGATGGGCGGCGACGCCACGTACTTCTTCCAGCCCGGCGTGCCCAGCCGCACGAACCCGCACACGCCGGAGCGGAACCAGGAGCTGACGGCCCGCATCGCCGACTTCCACGCCGAGGCCCTGGACCGGGTGGACCAGCTGTACTTCACCCGGGAGACCTACGACGACTACTACTACGGCAAGGGTTCCACCTACCCCGACGTGAACGGCTCGGTGGGCATCCTGTTCGAGCAGGCCTCCTCCCGGGCGCTGCGGACCGAGACGGAGAACGGCCTGCTGACCTACGCCACCACCGTCCGCAACCAGACGGCCACCTCCCTGTCCACCGTGCGGGCCGCCGTGGAGCTCCGGACCGACCTCCTCCGCTACCAGCGGGAGTTCTACGCCGGGGCCGGGGAGGTGGCCCGGGGCTCGGAGACGAAGGCCTGGATCGTGGGGACCGACGCCGCGCCGACCCGGGCGCGGGAGCTGATCCGGGTGCTCCGGACCCACCGGGTGCGCCTGCACGACCTGGCCCGGGGCGTGGAGGCCGGCGGCCGGCGCTTCGAGGCCGGCCGGGCCTTCGTCGTCCCCGTCGACCAGCCCCAGGCCCGCCTGGTCCGGGCCTTCATGGAGCGCAGGACTTCCTTCCCCGACTCCATCTTCTACGACGTCTCCACCTGGACCCTCCCGCTGGCCTTCGACGTCCCCCACGCGGAGGTGCGGCGGGACCCCTCCGACCTGCTGGGCGCCGAGATCGAGGCACCGCTCCCGGCCGGGGGCGAGCTGGTGGGCGGCGAGGCGGGCTACGCCTACCTGCTGCCCTGGGACCGCTACTACGCCGCCCGGGCGCTCTACCGGTTCCTGGAGGAGGGCGTCCTGGTGCGGGTGATGGAGGAGCCCTTCGAGGCGGTGGTGAGCGGGGAGACCCGCCGGCTGCCCCGGGGCACGGTGGTGCTGCCCGTCGACCAGCCCCGCGTGCCGGCCGCCCGCCTGCACGAGCTGGCCCGGACGGCCGTGGCCGAGGACGACGTCCGCATCCTGGCCACGGGGACGGGGCTGACGCCCGACGGGCCCGACCTGGGGAGCCCCGGCGGCGAGGTGCTGGAGCGTCCCGCCGTCGCCCTCCTCACCGGCGGCGCGCCGGGTCGGAGCTACGGCGGGGCCGGGGCCTACGACGCTGGGCAGGCCTGGCACCTGCTCTCGGAGCGCTTCGGCGTGCCCGTGAGCCTGCTGGACGTGGAGCGGGTGCAGGAGGCGTCGGACCTGGACCGCTACGACGTTCTGGTGCTGGCCGGCGGCGCCTACCGCGGGCTGGCGTCCGATCCCGTGAAGGCGTGGGTGGAGGGCGGCGGGCGCCTGGTGGCCCTCGCCAGCGCCGTGGGATGGGTCGCCGAGGCCGGCCTGGCCGAGCTGGAGGAGCGCGAGCTGGACGTGGACTCGCTGGTCGCCGACGTGCCCTACGGACGGCTGGACCGGGCGTTCGGCGCGCAGAACATCGGCGGGAGCATCCTGCGGGCGCGGCTGGACACCACCCACCCGCTGGCCTACGGGCTTCCGGAGGAGCTGCCGGTGTTCCGGGACCACGGGGCCTTCTACGAGCCCACCGGACGGCCCGGCCGGGACGTGGGCGTCTACCCGGACGAGGGGGCGCTCCTGAGCGGTCACCTGTCGGAGGCCCGGCGCGAGCAGGCGGCGGGGGCGGCGGCCGTGGTGGCCGACCGGCTCGGGCAGGGTCGGGTGATCCTCATCATGGACGATGCCAACTTCCGGGCGTTCTGGTACGGGTCGAACCGGCTCTTCCTGAACGCGGTGTTCTTCGGCGGCGCCATCTGACGGTCGGCGCCCGGTCCCGCAGCCGCTTGCCGTCGGCCATGGCGCCGGATAGTCTAATCGGGCTGCGAGCTAATCGGGCTGCGAGCGCCGCCGTCCACGTGCAACCCGCGGGGCGGCCGCGTGTACTTCTGGGCGAGATCGCCCGACCACCCTCAGACCGGCCGACGATGAAGACCGACATCCATCCCGAATACAAGGACGCCCGCGTGGTCTGCGCCTGCGGTCGCGTGACCGAGACCCGCGCGACCGTGGACGAGCTCCACGTGGAGATCTGCTCCCACTGCCATCCCTTCTTCACGGGGAAGCAGAAGCTGGTGGACACCGCCGGTCGGGTCGAGCGCTTCCTGTCCAAGTACGGACGCGAGGAGGAGGCCGAGGACCTGGCCGCCGAGGTCCAGGAGCGGGCCGAGGGCGGCGAGAAGCTGGAGATGCCCGAGGAGATGCAGATCGAGCAGAAGCCTTCCGTGCCCGAGGAGGGCGAGGAGGGCCTCGAGGGCGTGGAAGGCGAGGCCGCCGAGGGCGTGGAGGCCTCGGCCGACGAGAGCGGCGAGGCGACGTCCGGGGAGCCCGCGGAGAAGGGGGCCGGCCCCTCCGGGGAGTGACCGCCCGCCGCGTCACCCTCCGCCCTTCCCATGACCTCGGGCCGCCGTCGGGCGGCCCGTCGTCGTGCAGCCTGCCGTCGTGCAGCCACGCTTCCCCAGCCCCCGGGTCGCCATGACCGATCGCCGAGAGCTGCTGGTCCGGCGGGCCCGCGAGGTCGTGGAGCGCAAGCAGGAGCTGTCGGAGCGCATGGCCGACCCGGACGTCCTGGGCGACTCGGACCGCCTGCGCGAGGTGGCCCAGGAGCATTCCGACCTGGAGGAGCCCGCCGAGGCGAGCGCGGAGTACCTCTCCCTGCTGGACCAGCTGGAGCAGGCCGAGGAGCTGGCCGAGGGGTCGGAGGACCCCGAGATGGTGGAGCTGGCCTCGGGCGAGGTGGAGGAGCTCCGGGAGCGTCGCGAGCGGCTGGAGCAGCGTCTCCGCTGGCTCCTCGTCCCCAGCGACCCCATGGACGACCGGGCCGCCGTCCTGGAGATCCGCGCCGGGACGGGCGGGGACGAGGCCGCCCTCTTCGCCGGCGACCTCTACCGCATGTACACGCGCTACGCCGCCGGGAAGGGTTGGACGGTGGAGGGGGTCTCCTTCAGCGAGGGCACGGCCGGCGGCTTCAAGGAGGCGATCGTGGTGGTCCGCGGCCGACAGGCCTACGGCCGCCTGCGCTACGAGTCGGGCGTCCACCGGGTCCAGCGGGTTCCGGAGACGGAGAGCAGCGGGCGCATCCACACCTCCGCCGCCACCGTGGCCGTCCTGCCCGAGGCCGAGGAGGTGGACGTGGACGTCGATCCGAGCGACCTGAAGGTCGACGTGTTCCGCTCGTCCGGTCCCGGGGGACAGTCGGTCAACACCACCGACTCGGCCGTCCGGATCACCCACGAGCCCACGGGTCTGGTGGTCACCTGCCAGGACGAGAAGTCCCAGCACAAGAACAAGGCGAAGGCGATGAAGGTGCTCCGGAGCCGACTGCTGGACCGGCGGATCGCCGAGCGGGAGGCCCGGCGCGCGAAGGCCCGGCGCTCCCAGGTGGGCACCGGCGACCGGTCGGCGAAGATCCGCACCTACAACTTCCCCCAGAGCCGGGTCACCGACCACCGGATCGGCTACACGACCCACGCCCTCGAATCGATCCTGGACGGGGACCTGGACGAGCTGATCGACGCGCTGCGCATCGCCGGGATGGAAGAGAAGCTGGAGGAGGCGGTGGGCTGACGCCCCGCCGCCCGGAGCGCCCGCCGAGATCATGAGCCCGAACGAGGAGAGCCCGACGCCGACGCCGGCCCCCGACGCGGGGCCCCGCCGCGACCTGTCGGGCCCGGCCGGTCCCCCGGCGCCCAGCCGCCGGGAGGCGCTGGAGGGCGTGGCCCGGGAGCTGGAGGCCGCCGACGAGGACGCGGCCGTCGACCGCCCCCGGCTGGAAGCGGAGCGTCTGCTGTGCCACGTCCTGGGCGTCGACCGTGCCGAGCTGGCGCGGACCGGCGACCGGGAGCTGACGCCCCGGCAGGCCGGACGGCTGGCCCGGGTCACGCGGCGTCGGCTGGCGGGGGAGCCGCTCCAGCACATCGAGGGCACGGTGGCGTTTCGTGAGCTGGTGCTCCTGGCGGACGAACGGGCGTTCATCCCCCGTCCCGAGACCGAGCAGCTGGTGGGCGAGGTGAAGCGCTGGGCGCGCGACCGGGCGTCGGCGGGCGGGGTCCGGACGGTGGGTCGACGGGAGGATCGGGAGGGCGAGGGCGAGCCTCCGCTGCGCGACGCCCTGGACGTGGGCACGGGGTCGGGCGCCATCGCGCTGTCGCTGGTGGCCGAGGGGATCGCAGGCCGGGCGGTGGGGCTGGACGTCTCCCCCGACGCGCTGATGCAGGCGGCCGCCAACCGGGGGGGCGCCGACCTGTCGGAGGAGCAGGTGGAGTTCCGGATCGCCTCGCGCCCCCTGTGGAGCTCGGTGTCCCGGGAGGAGCGGTTCGACGTCATCGTCTCCAATCCCCCTTATATTACGGACGAGGAGCTGGAGGACCTCCCGGCCCAGATCGCCGAGCACGAGCCCCGGGAGGCGCTGGCCGGGGGGCCGGACGGCCTGGACGTGATCCGGGAGATCGCGGAGGGGGCCCACGCCTACCTCCGGCCCGGCGGCGCCCTCTTCCTGGAGATCGGGGCCGGGCAGGGGGAGGCGGTGGAGCGGCTCCTCCGGGAGACGGGGCCCTGGGGGAGCGTGGAGATCGGCAAGGACCTGTCCGGACGTCCCCGCTTCGTCCGGGCCCGGGTGGAGGAGGAGCCATGAAGGGCGAGTTTCCCCCCTGGGTGGTGATCGCCGTGGTGGGGGCGGTGACCTTCCTGGTGCTGGACCTCCACTTCCTGACCACGTGGGAGGAGCTGTACGCGACGGCGGCGTGGCCCGGGCTCCAGGAGACGGCCCGGGGCAGCCTGGTGGAGCCCTGGTTCGGGAGCACGCCGATGAGCCTCCGCATCACCCTGGGCACGCTCTTCGTGCTGGCGACGGTGGTGTCGCTGATGCGGCCGAAGGACGCCGGCACGGCGGGGCTGGCCCTGTGGGTGGGCGTGCTGATCCCGCTGATCCCGGTCCTCCTGGGCCGGACGATCCTCTCCGGCACGGCGCTGACGACCTTCGCCCCCATGTCCGACCGGCCGCTGATCTGGCTGGCCATCCCCGTCGAGTCCGTCCGGGTCGGCGTCCCCATCCTGGCGGGGGTCGTCGCGGGCGGGATCCTGCGCTTCTTCGGCCGGGTCCTGTTCGGCAGCTGACCGGCCGTTCGCGCGATTCCTGCATGCTTCTTATACTCGGACGTTCGCCTGAAATCGCCCCTCCAGCCGGAGCCGATCGCACCATGGTGGACCAGCCCGGACAGGCCTCGAAGGACCCGAACCGACGCGAGCGAATCATCGACAAGGCTCGCGAGCTCGGACGCATGCTGGGGCAGACCTCGGAGTACGAGTACCTGCAGGCGGCCAACGAGGACATCGCCGACGACCGCGACGCCACCGAGCTCCTCAACCGCGCCAGGGACCTGCGGGAGAAGGCGGTCGAGCACCTGGAGAAGGGCGAGGAGCCGCCCGAGGACCTGCAGGAGGAGCTGGAGGAGGTGCGGGGCGAGATCCAGGGCAGCGCCCGGTACCAGTCCCTGGTGGCGGCGCAGTCGAACTTCGACAAGCTGATGCAGAAGGTGCAGAAGGCGATCAGCGACGGCATGCAGAAGGGAAGCGAGAGCCAGATCGTCATGCCTTCATGAGGCGACTCCGCCGGCTGATCGAGCGGGGGCTGCGGGCCCTGGTGGAGCCCGCGATCGCCTTCCTGGTCCGACGGCGGGTCCATCCCAACCTCCTCAGCACGGCCGGCTTCCTGATCACCTGCACCTCGGGCTTCTTCTTCCACCAGCACCACGTCCGGACCGCCGGGGCTCTCATCCTCCTCGGGGGGGTCTTCGACCTGCTGGACGGGGCGGTGGCCCGCCGGACGGAGCTGGCGTCGCCCTTCGGGGCCTTCTACGACAGCACGCTGGACCGCTTCTCCGAGATCGTCGTCTACCTCGGCCTGCTCTCCCTCTACAACGACTACCGGCTGGAGCTGGGCGACGTCGGGATGATCTACGCCGTCCTGCTGGCCATGGCGGGGTCGATCATGATCAGCTACACCCGGGCCCGGGCGGAGGCGCTGGACATCCCGTGCACGGTGGGGCTCATGCAGCGCGCCGAGCGGGTCGTGCTCATCGGCACGGCGGCGGTGGCGTTCGGGGAGATGAACCAGGGGGTGGTCCTGAAGGGCGTGATCATCGCCCTGGCCGTGCTCACCAACTTCACCTCCCTGCAGCGCATCGTCTGGGTGTGGCGCTATACACGCGGGGAGGTGGGCGAGGGGGACGCCGGGGCGCCGGGCTGACGGACGGCCCCGCCGGGGTGGGGCAGGCGCGCGAAGGGCCGGATCCGGTCGCGCGCGGATCGTTTCTCGGGGTGCCCTTCGCGGCGACGGGCGCCCCTTCATATTGTTGGGCGGTCACGGAGGGCGCCGACGAGCACGGAAACCACGGGGCCCCGGCCCACGCGAACGCGGCGGCGGGGCGTCCCGATACGGAGAGCGGAGATATGAGCGAGACGTCGACGGAGAGGGATCGGCCGCTGGAGATCGAGCCCGCCGAGGGGCGGCTGGGCGTCCTCCTGGTGGGCCTGGGGGCGGTGTCCACCACCTTCATCGCCGGGGTCGAGGCCATCCGGCGCGGGCTCAAGAAGCCGGTGGGATCGCTGACGCAGATGAACACGATCCGGCTGGGGAAGCGGACGGAGGACCGGACGCCCCTGATCCGGGATTTCGTGCCGCTGGCGGAGCTGGACGACCTGGTCTTCGGCGCCTGGGACCCGATCCCGGACGACGCCTACGAGTCGGCGCGGGTGGCGGGCGTCCTGGACCGGGAAGACCTGGAGCCGCTGCAGGACTTCCTCTCGGGCATCGAGCCCATGCCGGCGGTCTTCGACCGGGACTACGTCAAGAAGCTGGACGGGGAGAACGTCCTCCAGGGCGCCGACAAGATGGAGCTGGCCGAGAAGCTGCGCGAGGACATCCGCCGCTTCCGGGAGGAGGAGGGCTGCGACCGGCTCGTCATGATCTGGTGCGCCTCCACCGAGGTCCACATGCCGCCGGACGAGGCCCACCTGTCGCTGGACGCCTTCGAGGAGGCCATGCGGAGGGACGACCCGGCCATCGCCCCCTCGATGATCTACGCCTGGGCCGCCCTCCGGGAGGGGGTGCCCTTCGCCAACGGGGCGCCGAACCTGACCGTGGACACGCCGGCCCTGACGGAGCTGGCCCGCCGGGAGGGGGTCGCCATCGCCGGCAAGGACTTCAAGACGGGCCAGACCCTGATGAAGACGATGATCGCGCCGGGCCTGAAGGCGCGGATGCTGGGGGTGAGGGGCTGGTTCTCCACCAACATCCTGGGGAACCGGGACGGGATGGTCCTGGACGACCCCGAGAGCTTCAAGACGAAGGAGGAGTCGAAGCTGGGGGTCCTGGACTACATCCTCCAGCCGGACGTCTACCCCGACCTGTACGGGGACTACTACCACAAGGTGCGGATCAACTACTACCCGCCCCGGGGCGACGACAAGGAGGGGTGGGACAACATCGACATCTTCGGCTGGATGGGCTATCCCATGCAGATCAAGGTCGACTTCCTCTGCAAGGACTCCATCCTGGCCGCGCCCATCGTGCTGGACCTCGCCCTCTTCCTGGACCTGGCCCGGCGGGCCGGGATGTCCGGGATCCAGGAGTGGCTCTCCTTCTACTTCAAGAGCCCCCAGGTGACCGAGGGGCTCTACCCGGAGCACGACCTCTTCATCCAGCACTGGAAGCTGAAGAACACGCTCCGGTGGATGCGGGGGGAGGAGGAGCTGACGCACCTGGGCGTGGAGTACTACGGCGAGTACAGCTGAGGGCGTCCCGGCCGACGCGGCGATCCCGTGAGCGAGGGGGCGGGGCTGTTCCTCGTGCTGGAGGGCGTGGAGGGGTCGGGCAAGACGACCCAGGCCCGTCGGCTGGCCCGCCGCCTCGAGGACCGGGGGGTGGAGCACGCCGTGGTCCGGGAGCCCGGCGGCACGGAGGCGGGGGAGCGGATCCGGGAGGTGGTGCTGGATCCGGAGCTGGACGTCGCGCCCGAGACCGAGCTGCTGCTCCTGCTGGCGGCCCGGGCGGAGTTCGTGCGACGTCGGGTGGAGCCCGCGCTGGCCCGGGGGGAGGTGGTGCTGGCCGACCGCTACCAGCTCTCGACTTTCGCCTACCAGGGGATCGCCCGGGGGCTCGGCCTGGAGCGGGTCCGCTCGCTGAACCGCTTCGCCACCGGGGGACGCGACCCCGACGCCACCCTGGTGCTGCTGGTGGACCCCGAGGAGGGCCGGAGGCGCCGGGCGGACTTGCCGGCCGACCGCATGGAGCGGGAGGACGCGGGGTTCCACGAGGAGGTGGCGCGGGCCTACGAGCGGCTGGCCCGCGAGGAGCCGGGCGTGGTGGCGGTGGACGGGTCGGGCTCGCCGGACCGGGTGGAGGAGCGTATCCTGGAGGTGCTGTCGGCCCGCTGGCCGTCGCTCTTCGGGCGGCCCGACCCGGACGCCGGAAACATTTGACCTCAGTTCGGGTTTGTAGAATGAGCCGCGGCGCGTTGCCCCGCCGCGGCCACGCGACATCCCACCCCCTGGAGGACGCATGAGGCTCAAGCGATCCTGGATTCCCGCGCTGGCGGTGGCCCTCATCGCCCTGACCACCGGCGGCTGGCTGCTGCAGCAGGGTGGCGGCGGCGACGACGGGCCCTACGCCAAGCAGAAGCTCCTGGAGCAGGTCCATCGCATCGTGGCCGAGCGCTACGTGGAGGAGATGGACCCGGGCCAGCTGTACCAGATGGCCATCGACGGCATGCTCCACGAGCTCGGCGATCCGTACTCCTCCTTCCTGGATCCCGACGAGGTCGAGCAGCTGGAGCTGAGCACCACCGGCAACTACGGCGGGCTCGGCATCCGCATCGACTCCCAGGACGGCTGGATCACCGTCGTCAGCGTCCTCCCGAACACCCCCGCCGAGCGGAAGGGGCTGCAGAGCGGCGACCGGATCATCCAGGTCGAGGGCGCCTCGGCCGAGGGGTGGAGCACCACGAAGGCCGTGAACGTGCTGCGCGGCGAGAAGGGATCGAAGGTGCAGATCACGGTGGCCCGCGTCGGCGCCGAGAAGCCGCTGCGGTTCACCATCGAGCGGGCCGAGATCCACGTCGAGGCCGTGACCGCCTTCATGCTGGACGGCTCGGTGGGCTACGTGAAGCTGAACCCGTTCAGCAAGAACGCGCGGCAGGAGATGAAGACGGCCATCGAGGACCTGCAGGCGCAGGGGGCCCGATCGCTGGTCCTGGACCTGAGGGAGAACCCCGGCGGCCTGCTGGACGAGGGCGTGGCCGTCTCGGACCTGTTCCTGCCCGAGGGGACCGAGGTCGTGAGCACCCGCTCCCGGGTGGAGAGCGAGAACGAGACCTACACCGCGCCCGGCCCGCAGGTCTTCGACCTGCCCCTGGCGGTGATGGTGAACAGCTACAGCGCCAGCGCGTCGGAGATCGTGGCCGGCGCCCTGCAGGACCAGGACCGGGCGCTGGTCGTGGGGACCGGGACGTTCGGGAAGGGGTCGGTGCAGTCCCTCTTCCGGCTGCCGGGCGGCAACTACCTGAAGCTCACCACGGGCCGCTGGTACACGCCCAGCGGGCGCACCATCCAGAAGCCGCACGATCGCGAGACCCAGATCGCCCAGCAGGCGGTCTCCATGGAGGGTGAGCCCGTGCCCGTCAGCCTGGACACGGCCGACCGCGAGGCCTTCCGCACCTCCGCCGGCCGGACCGTCTACGGCGGCGGCGGCATCACGCCCGACCTGATGGTCACGCCGGACACCCTGTCGAGCCGCCAGCAGCTCATGCGCTCGAGCCTCACCGAGCAGGGCGTCGCCCTCTCGGAGGTGGCCTTCAAGTTCGCGGTGGCCTGGACCCAGGATCACCCGGGCCTGTCGCGCGACTTCCGGGTCACCGAGGCCATGCGCACGGCCTTCTACGACTCCCTCTCCAACCGGGTCGAGACGCCCGTGGACCGGCAGGTGTACGAGGACGCCACCGAGTACGTGGACTGGCTCCTGGGGCAGGAGCTGGCCCGGGCCGCCTTCGGTGAGACCGCCCGCCTGCAGCGGACCCTCCGGCTGGACCGGCAGCTCGACCGGGCCGTGGCCCTCCTCCGCGAGGCGGGCGACACGCAGGAGCTGTTCGCCCAGCTCGAGAGCGCCACGCTTCCGGCCGACAGCGTGCCGGCGGGCCCCCCGGGCGGTAGCTGACCTCGGGAGGAGAGCCGCGGGAGGCGCGCCGCCTCCTGCTCTTCGCCAAGGTCCCGGAGGCGGGTCGCACCAAGACGCGCCTGGCGCCGGCGCTGGGCGCCGAGGGGGCGGCCGACCTCTACCGCGCATTCCTCCTGGACACCGCGGCCCGGCTGGCCGACGTTCGGGCGGATCGCCGGGAGCTGTGGGTCCCGGACCCCCCGGCGGCCCGTGAGCTGGGGGCCTCCCTCCCGGATTTCGGGCTGCGGCGCCAGCGGGGCGGCGACCTGGGCGAACGCCTGCGTCACGCCTTCCGGGCGGCCTTCGACGAGGGCGCCGGCCGGGTCCTCGTCGTGGGCAGCGACCATCCCACCCTCCCGCCGGACCACCTGGAGCGGGCCTTCGACGACCTGGGGGGCTCGGACGTCGTCCTCGGCCCCACGCCGGACGGAGGCTACTACGCGGTGGGTCTCCGGTCGGGGGCCTGGCCCGAGGCCGGGGAGATCTTCGGGGACATCCCGTGGTCGACCCCGGAGGTCCTGGAGAGGACGGCGGAGCGGGCGCGCCGCCTCGGCCTGGCCGTGGCCCGCCTTCCCCCCTGGTACGACGTCGACGAGCCGGAGGAGCTGGTGCGTCTCGAGCGGGACGTGGAGCAGGGGAGCGCCACGGCCCGGGCGCTGGCGAGGCTCCGGGAGGAGCGGGGGTGAGCGGCGAGGGACGGTCCGGCCTCCGACGGGCCGCGCCGGCCCTGGCGCTGGGCCTGGTCGGCGTCTCCTGGTCCGCCGTGCTCGTCCGGCTGGCCGACGCGCCCGCCCCCTCCGTCGCCTTCTGGCGGCTCCTCCTCTCCGTGGCGGTCCTCGTCCCCTTCCTCCTGGGGAGCGGACAGCTGCGGCAGCTGCGCCGTCTGGAGGCGACGGACTGGCTGCTGGTGGGCGGGGCCGGCGTGGTGCTGGCCGCCCATCTCATCGTCTGGTTCCTCTCCCTGGAATACACGAGCGTGGCCAGCTCGACGGTCCTCGTGACCGCTCACCCCCTGTTCGTCGGGCTCTTCTCGGCGCTGTGGCTCCGGGAGGTGCCGGCTCGGGAGGAGTGGGCCGGCATCCTGCTGGCCGTGGCCGGCGCCGCGGCCGTGGGGTGGGGCGACCTGGGCGGGGGCGCGGATCCCCTGCTAGGGGACCTGCTGGCCCTGTCGGGGGCCGTGCTCACGGCCCTCTACTTCGTCCTGGGGCGGCGGCTGCGGGGGCGGCTGGGGCTGTGGAGCTACGTCGTGCCGGTGTACGCCGTGGCGGCCGCCGTGGCGGGCCTCTTCGTGCTGGGTACCGGCGGGCCGTTCGTCGGGTGGGGGCTGCCCACCTGGGGCTTCCTGGCGGCGATGGCGCTGGGCCCCATGCTCATGGGACACACCAGCTTCAACTGGGCCCTGGAGCACGTGCGGGCCTATGTTGTGAGCGTCGTGGTGCTCCTGGAGCCGGTGGGCGCGACCCTGCTGGCCGTCCTGGTGCTGGGGCGGGGCGAGGTGCCCGGCCCGGTCACCGTGGTCGGCGGGATGGCGGTGCTGGCGGGCGTCTGGCTCTCGATCCGGGCGCGGGCGCGAGCCGGCGCCGGAGGGCGGACGGAGAAGACGAGCGGCGAAGGGGTGGGGACATGACCGGTCGGGGCCAGGTTCTCGTGCGACGGGGCGACGACGTGGAGTCCGTCCACCGGATCGACGCGGTGATCGTCGGCCTGGAGCCGGGCGAGGAGGTGCGCTACGGGGATCCGACCCGGCTGGCGTACTGGCGGTCCTCGATGAAGCCCTTCCAGGCCCTGCCGCTGGTGGAGGACGGCGCGGCCGGGGCCTTCGGGCTGGACGAGGAGCACCTCGCCGTCTGCTGCGCCTCCCACGTCGGCACCCCCGCCCACCTGGAGCTGGTGGCGACGATCCTGGACCGCGTGGACGCCCGGGTGGCGGAGCTGGCCTGTGGCCCTCACCCTCCCTTCGACGGCGGGGCGGCCCGGGCCATCCTGCGCTCGGGCCGGTCCTTCACCCCGCTCCACAACAACTGCTCCGGAAAGCACGCCGGCATGATGGCCGTGGCGCGGCACGCGGGGTGGCCGCTGGAGGGCTACGCCGGGCCGGACCATCCGGTGCAGGCTCGGATCCGGGAGGGACTGGGCCGCTGGCTGGACGTCGACCCGGAGGGGCTCGGCTGGGCCACCGACGGCTGCGGGGTGCCCACGCCGTTCCTCACCCTGCGCCAGATGGCCCGTGCCTTCGCCCGGCTCGGCCGGGCGGCCGCCCTGGGCGAGGAGGGGGCGTCGCGTGTTGTGGGCGCGATGACGGGCCACCCCGAGGTTGTCTCCGGACCCGGACGGGCCACGACCCGGCTCATGGAGGCCACCGGCGGGCGGCTGCTGGCCAAGGAGGGGGCCGAGGGCGTCTTCTGCCTGGCGGCCCCCGCCGAGGGGTGGGGGATGGCCCTGAAGGTGGAGGACGGGGGCCGGCGGGCGGCCGCCCCCGCGGTGGTGGAGGCGCTGGCGGAGTCCGGCCTGCTGGCCGAGGGGGAGGCGGAGCGGCTGGAGGCGGTGCGGCGTCCCGGGCTCAGGAACAGCCGGGAAGCGCTGGTGGGACGCATCGAGTCCCGCATGGAGGGACGCCGGGCGGCCACCGCCGGGACGCCGTGAGCGGGGACGAGAGCCCGGCCGCCGGGGAGGGCCCGAGCGCCGGCGGGGAGCCCGGGGGCCGGGCCCGACCCGCGGAGGGAGGGGGCCGGGCGCGGGAGGCGCTGGGCGTCGAGGCGGCGTGCGTCGTCGGGCTGTCGGCCGCCCTGGGCGGCGGGCGCGACGCGGCCGTGGAGGAGGCCCTGGCGGCGGCGTCGCGCCGCGTTGCGTCCGGCGAGGTCCGGCAGGAGGCGGTGGAGGAGGCGCTCCTCCAGGGGCACCTGTTCGTGGGCTATCCGGCGACGCTCGCGGCGCTGGAACGGTGGCGGGACATGGGCCATCCGGCGCCGCCGGGCCGCGTGGCGGGACCGGACGAGCGACGCGAGCGCGGCGAGCGGCTGTGCCGGGCGGTGTACGGGAAGAACTACGGTAAATTACGTAATAATGTGCGGCGGCTCCATCCCGACATGGACCGCTGGATGGTGGAGGAGGGGTACGGAAGGGTCCTGGGCCGGCCGGGCCTCGGCCTCGTCGTCCGGGAGCTGTGCGTCGTGGCCCTGCTGGCCCGCACGGGCCACGGGCCGCAGCTCCACTCGCACCTGCGGGGGGCGCTGAGCGTCGGCGCCTCGTCGGAGCAGGTGGAGGCGGCCCTGCGGATCGCCGGGGGCGGGGAGGCGCCGGACCGGGCCCTGCCGGAGGCGTGGGCGCTGTGGCTCCGGGCCCGCGGCGGAGCGGGCGGGGAATCGGGCGACGGCGCGAAGGGATGATCGTGCGGCGGGCACGGTGCTCCGGGCGCCGGCACGCCGGGCACGAATGATCGGCTGATCGGACGCACCGTGACTCACGCACCGTGACACCCATGTTCATCGACCGAGCGTCCATCCGGGTGAAGGCGGGAGACGGGGGAGACGGTGCCGTCTCCTTCCGGCGGGAGAAGGGCGTCCCCCGGGGCGGCCCCGACGGCGGCGACGGCGGCGACGGCGGCGACGTCGTGCTGGTGGCCGATCGCAACCTGGACACCCTGCTGGACTTCCGGTACCGGGACGAGTACCGGGCGGGCCGCGGCGGCCACGGCGGCGGCAAGAACCAGCGGGGCGCCGACGGGGACGAGCGCCGCCTGCCCGTGCCGCCGGGGACGGTGGTCCGGGACGCGGACACGGGCGATCGCCTGGGCGAGCTGCTGGAGGAGGGCGAGGAGCTGGTGGTCGCCGAGGGCGGCCACGGCGGGCGCGGCAACGCCGCCTTCGCCACCTCGACCCACCAGGCCCCCCGCGAGCGGGAGCACGGCCAGCCGGGCGAGGACCGGCGGATCGAGCTGGAGCTCAAGCTCATCGCCGACGTGGGGCTGGTGGGCGAGCCGAACGCCGGCAAGTCCACCCTCCTGTCGGCCCTCTCGGCCGCCCATCCCAAGGTCGCCGCCTACCCGTTCACCACGCTCCAGCCCAACCTCGGGGTGGTCCAGCTGTCGGACACCCGCTCCTTCGTGGTGGCCGACATCCCGGGGCTCATCGAGGGTGCCCACGAGGGCAGGGGGCTCGGGACCCAGTTTCTGCGCCACGTGGAGCGCACCCGGACGCTGGCTCTCCTGATCCCGACGGACGACCCGGATCCTCAGGCCACGTACGAGCTCCTGCGCCGGGAGCTGCGCGAGCACGATGCGGCCCTGGCCCACCTGCCCCACTGCGTGATCGTCAGCAAGGCGGACCTGGCGCCCCCCGGAGAGCTGGACGTGGAGCTGGACGCCCCCGACGCCTGGGAGGTGCTCGTCGTCTCGGCCGTCACCGGCGAGGGGGTGGACGCGCTCAAGGAGGCGCTGTGGGCCCGGGTCCGGGAGGAGAAGGCGCGGGAAGAGGGCGACGACGAGGACCTGTTCCCGGAGCTCGAGGCGTGGACCCCCTGACCGGGCGGGAGGAGCGGGAGCTGCGCGCCGCGCTGGGGCTGGCCGAGGCCGGGGCGGTGGGAGCGATCCGCTACCGCGAGCTGGTGGACCGCCACGGGTCCGCCCGGCGGGTGCTGGAGCGGGCGGACGCGATCGTGGCCGGGGGCGAGGTCCCGCCCTCGGTGGCCCGGGCGCTCCGTGCCGCACGGCCCGCCGACGGGCAGCGGCTGGAGCGGCTCCGGAGCCGCGGCATCCGTGTGGTGGCCTACGGGGGGCCCGGGTATCCGGCCGCCCTCGGACACCTCTACGCGCCGCCGCCCGTGCTCTACCTGACCGGACCCGACGAGCTGCCGACCCGGAGGGTGGTGGCCATCGTGGGGACGCGCAGCTCCACGTCCTACGGGCGGCGGGTGACCCGCGACCTGGCCGCCGGGCTGGCGATGGCCGGGTGCACGGTGGTGAGCGGAATGGCCCGGGGGATCGACGCGGCGGCCCACCGGGCGGCCCTGGACGCGGGCGGGGCCACGGTGGGCGTGCTGGGGACTGGGCTGGACCACACCTATCCCCGGATCAACCGGCCCCTGTACCGCCGGATGCGGGAAGCCGGCCTCCTGGCCAGCGAGTTTCCGCCCGCCGAGCCGGCGCGGGCGCCCTACTTTCCCCGCCGGAACCGGATCATCGCCGCCCTCGCTCGGGCCGTGGTGGTGGTCCAGGCGGGCAGGAAGAGCGGGGCCCTCATCACCTCGGGGCAGGCGACGAACCTGGGCCGGGAGATCTTCGCCGTCCCCGGCCCCGTGGGCCCGGCCGCCAGCGTCGGGGTCCACGACCTGCTGAGGGACGGGGCGGCGCCCGCCACCTCGGCCGCGGACGTGCTGAAGGCGATGGAATGGGCCGCCGACGGGGAGGACGCCGCCTCGGAGGTCGACGAGGACGGGCGGAAGGGCCCCTCGCGGGACCGGCTGGCCGGCCTGCTGGGGCGGGACGCTCCGGCGGGGGCGGCGGTGTGCGCCGCGCTCTCGGAGGGTCCACGCGACGCCGACGACCTGGCCGTCGAGGCGGGGCTCGACGCGGCGACCGCCGCCGCCCTGCTGGGCCGGCTGGAGCTGGAGGGGGTGGTCCGGGGCCTGCCCGGCGGCCGGTACGTGCTGGAGTCCGTCGGCTCCCCGGAGGACGACGCGGCCTGAGGGACGACGCTGGCCGGAAAGTTGCGCCCCCGGAGCACGGCCCGGCGGGATGATCGTCGTCCCGGGGCCGGGCCCCTCGCAGCGTGAATCGCGCGGAACCCCCGGACGGATAGATGGCAGACTATTACGACATCCTCGGCGTGTCGCGGGACGCCTCGCAGGACGACATCAAGAAGGCGTACCGCAAGCTCGCCATGCAGTACCACCCGGATCGGAGCGACGAGCCCGACGCGGAGGAGAAGTTCAAGCGCGTCACCCAGGCGTACGAGGTGCTCCGCGATCCCGAGAAGCGGAAGCGGTACGACCGCTTCGGCGAGGCCGGGGTCGGGCAGGGGGCCGGCCGGGGCGCGGGTCGGGGCGGCTTCTCGGGCTTCGACTTCTCCGACGCCTTCGAGGTCTTCATGCAGGAGTTCGGGGGCATGGGCGGCGGCATGGGCGGCGGCCTCGGCGAGATGTTCGGGGGCCGCCGATCCGGCCGGCGACGCCGACGGGGCGAGGACATCGAGGTGGAGCTCTCCGTCACCCTGGAGGAGGCCGCCCGGGGCGTGGAGAAATCCGTGGAGCTCCAGGTGCTCGAGGCCTGCGACGACTGCGACGGCAGCGGGGCCGCGCCCGGGACCTCGCCGGAGCCGTGCTCCACCTGCGAGGGGGCCGGTGAGGTGCGCCGCGTCCAGCGGTCGGTTCTGGGACAGATGGTCAGCGTCCGTACCTGCCCCGACTGCCGGGGACGGGGCGAGCGGATCCGGGAGCGCTGCCAGGCGTGCCGGGGCGAGGGCCGGGTGCGGAAGCGAAAGCGTCTCCAGGTGGAGGTGCCGGCGGGCGTCTCCTCGGAGGACTACCTCAAGCTCAGCCACCGGGGCCACGCTCCCCCGGACTCCGGGCGCCGGGGCCACGTCCTGGTCTCGGTGGAGGTCGAGCCGGACCCGCGCTTCGAGCGGCGGGGCGACGACCTGCTGTGCGATCTCCCGGTCACCTTCAGCCAGGCGGCCCTGGGGGACCGGGTCGAAGTCCCGACCCTCTTCGGCACCAGCACCCTGGAGCTCCCGGCCGGCATCCAGGGCGGCCAGGCCGTGCGGATGCGGGGCGAGGGGATGCCGAAGCTGCGCGCCGAGGGGCGGGGCGACCTGCTGGTTCGGGTGCGGGTTTGGACGCCCACCGACCTGACCCGGGAGCAGCGGGAGGCCCTGGAGGCCCTGTCCGAGGTGGAGTCCGAGCCGCCCGATCCCGGCGAGGAGAACCCGAGCTTCTGGGAGCGGGTCCGGCAGGCGTTCTCGGCCTGAGGGGCGTCAGGGAACCAGCGAGGGCGTTCCGGCCGGGCTCCACAGGATGGCCGCCACCAGCCCGGCCAGCAGGAGGCTCCAGACCGCGACGGCGACAGCCGTGGAGCGACGGGCCCGCTCCGCTTCCCACCATCGGTTGGGTCGCACGCCCAGCGCCAGGAAGGTCACCACCCCGGCCAGGTTCACCCCGATCAGGTTCACCAGCGTGAGCAGCAGCGCTCCGCCGCCGGCGTTCGGGTAGCCACCTCCCAGCAGAAGCCCGGCGGCCACCAGGGGCGGGATCAGCGCCACCGCCACCATCACCCCGATGACCGCCGCCGCCGTGCCGGTGGTGAAGGCCAGGGTTCCCGCGCTTCCCGCCGCCAGGGCCAGGCCCACGTGTCCCAGGCTCACCGAGCTCCGCGCGGCGACCTGGGGAATCTCGGGATGGATGGGCGTCAGGGCGCCGATGGCCACCGACAGCAGGAACGCCAGCAGGAGACCTGCTCCGCCCGAGGCCGCGCCCCTGCCCGCCAGCCGCAGGTCGGCCAGGGTGGTCGCCAGGGCGAGGGCCACCAGGGGACCCAGCAGCGGGGCGATGACCATGGCCCCGATGACCACGGCCACGTCGTCCATGAGGAGGCCCAGCGCGCAGACGATGGCCGAGAGGGCCGTCAGCGCCGCGAAGACCGGCGTGAGCTCGGCGGCGTCGGCCAGGTCCGCATGGAGCTCCTCCCGTCCGATCCCGAGAACGCCCCCGCTCCCGCTGTCCCCGTCGCCGGTCCCTTCCGGCTCCTCCACCCGGTCGGGCCGGGGAAGGGAGGCTTCCACCGGCAGGAGGACGACCCGGAACCCCTCCTCGGAGTCCAGCCGCTTCTCGAACGCGTCCATGAGGCTCCCGGCATCGCCGGAATCCACCAGGAAGCCGAAGCGTACCCGGCTCCCGGCGACCGGCTCCGTCCAGCGGTCGATGAAGGTGCGGTCGCCGACGATGCGGCGGACCTCTTCCGTCCGCTCTTCCGGAACGACGACCTGGATCAGTCGGAGGGCCACGATGGCCTCCCGGGTCGGGCGGGAAAGGGTGGGCCGGAGGATCCGGTTCCGGCCGTGGCCGCGGCGGCTCCCGTCAGGACTCGGCCGCGGCGGCGGCCCTCTCCCGGGTCCCGAGCGCCTCGTGCAGGCGGCGCAGCCCGCGGTCGGGGTCGGAGAGGTGGATCCGCAGCACGCGCCGGCCCCGGTCCCGCAGCACCCGGGCGTCGGCCAGCGCCTGCGCCCGGTGGAGGACGCCGAAGGAGTGGCCGGCGTCGGGCACCTCCAGGTCGTCCGCCGGGTCGTGCGTCAGCAGCAGGTAGACGCCGCCCCCCGGACCGCCCTTGTGGAGCTGCCCGGTGGCGTGGAGGTAGGCCGGGCCGCGGTCCACGGTGACGGGCGCGCCGGCGGTCGACCACAGGGCCCGACGGAGCGCCTCCAGCGCCTCGGTCCGGGCGGCGTCGAGGGGGAAGTAGGGCAGGAGGGCCACGTAGCCGGTCGGGCCCGCCGCCCGGGCCGCCCGCTCGGGCACGCCGCCTCCCCCGGCCGGCAGCCAGTCCTCCCGCCCCCGGATCTCCAGACCGTCCCCGGCCGCCAGGACGTCGTCCTCGGGCGGCGGGAAGCTCCCCTCCTCGCGCCAGGCCGCCAGCAGCCGCTCGGTCTCCCGCTTGGCCGCCGCCACGTCGGGCTCGTCGAACGGGTTGACGCCCAGAACGAAGCCCGCCGTGGCCGTGGCGACCATCCAGCGGTAGAACTCCCCGCCCAGGGCCCGGGGCGAGGGCAGGGCGAGGCGTATCACCGGGTGCCCTCCGCCGGCCAGCTCCTCCATCGCGGCCTCGATCCCCCGGTCCTCCTCCCCCTCCAGCGTCACGTGGACGAAGAGGCGGTCGTCCCGGTAGGCGCCCGGGACGACCGGCGTCTCGCCGGCCACCGGGATCAGGCCCCGCCCGTCCTTCCCCAGGCTCTCGGCCAGCAGCTGGTCGAGCCAGGGACGGACGCCCGCCAGCCGGTCCGACACGAAGAGGGTCAGCTTGTCCCGCCCGCGGCGGGCCGCCATGCCGAGGACCGTCCCCAGGCGCACGCCGGGATGGTCGGCCGGCGGGAGCGAGGGGTCGCAGGCCGCCCGAGCCCCGTCGGCCGCCTCCAGCAGGTCGCCCGGGCCCGCGCCCAGCAGCGCGGCCGGCACCAGCCCGAAGAGGGACAGGGCCGAGTAGCGTCCCCCGATGTCCTCCGGGTTCAGGAACACCTTCCGGAACCCGCGACGCCCGGCCTCCTCGGCCAGGGGGGTCCCGGCGTCGGTGACCGCGGCGAAGTGGGAGGCCGCCGCCTCCTCGCCCAGCGCCTCCCGGGCTCGCTGGAGGAAGAATCGGTAGAGGGAGAGGGTCTCCACCGTCGTGCCGGACTTGCTCGCCACCAGGTAGAGGGTCGTGGCCGGGTCGGTGGCCTCGTCCACGGCCCGCACGGCGTCAGGGTGCGGATCGTCCAGCACGGTGAGCACCGGGTGGTCCGGGGCCGAGCCAAGGGCGCCGACCAGGGCCCGGGCCGCGCCCACGCTGCCCCCCATGCCCAGCATCACGACGTCCTCGATCCCGTCCTTCCGGACCGAGGCGGCGAAGGTCGCGATCTCGTCCAGGCGGTCGCGGAACCGCTCGCCCCCGTCGAGCCATCCCAGCCGGCGCCGGATGGCGGCCGTCCCGTCCGTCCCGTCGGTCCACAGGGAGGCGTCCCGGGCGTAGAGACGGCGGACGAACCGTCGTCCCCGCAGCGAGTCCAGGGCGTCGTCCACGTCCCCCTCCAGCGGGCCGGCCGAGATCTCCGCTTCCGCCGCGCGGGGCCCCACCAGCGCCCGCCGGCGCTCGGCCAGGGTGGCCATGAGCCGGTCGTAGGGGTCGACGAACTTCCGGACCCCCTCGTCCAGGAGCTGCCCGGTGATCCGGTCGAAGTCGACGCCGGCCCCGGACAGCCCCTCCATGACCGCGCGGGCCTCCTCCAGCCCCTCCTCCACGGTGTCGGCCACGGTCCCGTGGTCGGCGAAGGCCTCGATGGTGCGCTCGGGCAGGGTGTTCACGGTGTGGGGCCCGACGAGGGGCTCCACGTAGCGGACGTCGCTGTACAGGGGGTCCTTGGTGCTGGTGCTGGCCCACAGCATGCGCTGGGGCTCCGCGCCGGCCGCGGCCACCCGCTCCCAGCGCTCGCCGGAGTGGATCTCGCGGAACCGCCGGTAGGCCAGGCGGGCGTTGGCCACCGCCACACGACCCACCAGGTCCTCGGGGCGCGCCTCCTCCTCCCGGCCCCCCTCCTCCGCGGAGCGGCCGGGCACGATCCGGTGGCCCAGCACGCGATCCACCAGGACGTCGATACGGCTGAGGAAGAAGCTGGCCACCGAGGCCACGTCGTCCACCGGGCTGCCCTCCTCCAGCCGCCGCTCCAGCGCCCGCAGGTGGGCCCGGGCCACGGCGTCGTAGGCCTCGATGGAGAAGAGGAGGGTGACGTTGACGTTGATCCCCTCGTAGAGGAGCTCCTCGATGGCGGGCACGCCCGCCTCGGTCCCGGGGATCTTGATGAGGACGTTGGGGCGGTCCACGGCCCGGTACAGGCGACGCGCCTCCCGGATCGACCCCTCCGTGTCGTGGGCCAGGTAGGGCGAGACCTCCAGGCTCACGAAGCCGTCGCGCCCCTCCGATTCGTCGTACACCGGCCGCAGGACGTCGCAGGCGTCGCGGATGTCCTCCACGACGACGGCCTCGTAGATCTCCTGGATGCTTCGGCCCTCCCGGGCCAGCGCCTCGATCTGCTCGTCGTACTCGCCGCCGCCGGAGATGGCCTTGCTGAAGATGGCGGGGTTGGAGGTGACGCCCCGGAGCCCCTCCTCCCGCACCCGGCGCTCCAGCTCGCCGTCCCGGATCATGCCCCGGGTGAGGTTGTCCAGCCAGTAGCTCTGTCCGTGCTCCAGGAGGCGGAGGAGGGGGTTCATGTCGGCTCGTGTCCCTGGTGTGTGGAGTCGCTCCGTCGCTCGACGACCTCGGCGCCGTCCGTCGGGCCGGGCCGGCGGCACCGGGACCGCGTCGCGCGGTCCCCGGGCGGGAGCGGCCCCCGCCCGTCCGTTACTACGGCCGGTCGCCGGTCTGGGGTCCCTCGGGGCCGTCGACCGCGTCCGGCCGCATGTAGTCCCGCTCGATGTCCCGGATCTTGCCCAGCCGGCGCCGGTGGCGCTCGGCGCCGCTGAAGCGGGCGTCCAGGAAGGTCCGCACGACGTCCCGGGCCAGCTCGATCCCCACGACCCGCTCACCGAGGCAGAGGACGTTCATGTCGTCGTGCTCCACCCCCTGGCGCGCCGAATAGCAGTCGTGGCAGGTGCCGGCCCGCACGCCGGGCACCTTGTTGGCGGCCACCGTGACGCCCACGGCGCTGCCGCAGATCACCAGGCCGCGCTCCGCCCGTCCCTCGCGCACGGCCTCGGCCACCGCCCGGGCGAAGTCCGGGTAGTCCACCGAGGCGTCGTCGTCGGTGCCCAGGTCCAGCACGTCGTGGCCGGCCTCCCGCAGCTCGTCGACGAGGATCGACTTGTATCGGTAGCCGGCGTGATCGGCGCCCACGGCGATGCGCACGTTCGTCTCCCCTCCCGATCCCCGCTCAGCCATCCAGCAGCGCCCGGGCCCGGCGCGCCACGTCCTCGGCCGTGAAGCCGAACCGGCGGAAGTTCTCCTCCCCCGGGGCGCTGGCCCCGAAGCGGTCCAGGCCCACCACGTCGCCGAGGGGCCCCACCCACTCGTCCCAGCCCGCCGTGGCGCCGGCCTCGACGGCCAGCCGGGCGTCCACCGAGGGCGGCAGGACCTCCCTCCGGTAGTCCTCCGGCTGGTCCCGGAAGAGCTCCCAGCTCGGCATGCTCACGACCCGCACGCGGCGGCCCTCCTCCTCCAGGAGGGCCTGGGCCCCGAGGGCGTGCTGCACCTCGGAGCCGGTGGCGAGGAGGATCAGGTCGGGATCGCCGGCGTCCCCGTCGGCGGCTCTCCGGTCCCGTCCCTCGTCCTCGCGCCGAAGGAGATGGTCCGGCTCCGGGGACAGGACGTAGGCGCCCCGGTGCAGCCCCTCGGCCCCGGCCAGCGGACGGCCCGTCGGTCCCTTGCGGCGGTCCAGGACCGGGACCTTCTGGCGGGTCAGCACCAGCATCGTCGGCCCGTCCCGGCGTCGGAGGGCGGCCCGCCACGCCTCGGCGACCTCGTTGGCGTCGGCGGGCCGCAGGAGGCACATGCCGGGCATGGCGCGGAAGGAGGCCAGGTGCTCCACGGGCTGGTGGGTCGGACCGTCCTCGCCCAGGCCGATGGAGTCGTGGGTCAGCACGTAGATCGTCGGCAGGCCCATCATGGCGGCCAGCCGGAGGGAGGGCCGGGCGTAGTCGGTGAAGATGAAGAAGGTGGCGGCGAAGGGGCGCACGCCGCCGTGGAGCGCCATGCCCGAGGTGGCGCCCGCCATGCCGTGCTCCCGCACGCCCCACCGCAGGTTGCGGCCCTCGTGGCGGCCCGCCTGGAGGATCTCCGAGCCGTCCATGTGGGTCTTGTTGGAGCCGGTGAGGTCGGCGCTGCCGCCCACCAGCCAGGGGATCCGAGGGGCCACGGCGTTCAGCGTGATCCCCGACGCCTTCCGGGTAGCCAGGGGGCCGTCGCCGGGCCCGAACGACGGGAGATCGTCGTCCCAGCCGTCGGGGAGCTCGCCGGCCAGGGCCGTCTCCAGCTGACGGGCCAGGTCCGGGTGCTCCGCCCGGTAGGCCTCCAGCCCCTCCCGCCAGCGCTCCTGCAGGCGGCGCCCCCGCTCCACCGCCTGGCCCATGTGCTCCCGCGCCCGCTCGGGCACCAGGAACCGCGCGTCCTCGGGCCAGCCGTAGGATCGCTTCGCCGCCCGGACCTCCTCCTCGCCCAGTGGGGCGCCGTGGGCCGCCGCCGTGTCCTGCTTCTCCGGCGCCCCGTATCCGATGTGCGAGCGGACGATGACCAGGGAGGGGCGGTCGGTCTCGCGACGGGCCG
>CAZSKS010000010.1:0-46696 GCA_964607465.1 uncultured Gemmatimonadota bacterium
GCGCCGCTGCCCGGCCGCGGCCGCCCCACGACGCGAGCTGGCGGGGCTCCGCTTCCGCCAGGAGCGCTGGGCGGCGGCCGCCTCGCTGGCCGAGGGGGCCCTGGCGCGGGCGCCGGGCGACGGACACGCGGCCCGGATCCTGGCGTCGTCGCGCTTCCTGCAGGGCGACGACGAAGGGGCGCTGTCCGCCTGGAACCGGGTGGGGGAGCCCCGGCTGACGGGCCTCAGGGTGTACGGTCTCCGGCGGACGCGCTACCGGCCCCTGCGGCGGCAGACCGGGCTGTCGGCGGGAGCGGTGCTGTCGGAGGGCGGTCTGCGGACGGCCCGGCGGCGCGTGGGCGCGGTGCCGTCCTTCGCCACGAGCCGGGTGGATTACCGGGCGCCGACCGACGGGAGGACCGAGCTGGAGGTGGCGGTGGTCGAGCGGTCGGTCCTGCCGTCGACCTGGCCGGCGCTCGGCGGGATCGCGGCCCGGGCGGCGGCCCGGCGGGAGCTGGGGCTCCGGGTGGCCTCGCCCACCGGGGCCGGCGAGCTGTGGACGGCCTCCTGGAGCTGGTGGGAGGAGCGGCCCGGTGTCGAGGTGGCCCTGGCGACGCCGGCCGCCTTCGGCCTGCCGGGCGTGTGGACGGTCCGCGGCGGGTGGCGCCGGGCGGCCTTTCGGGTCGGGCCGGCGGGATCCGCCGGTCCCGACGGGAGAGCGGGGCCCGGGGACCCGGCAGGGGGTGACGCCGCGACGGGAGAGGTGGTCCGGGAGGAGGTCCGCCGCGCTCGCCTATCCGTCGCCCGGTGGGTGACCGGCGCCCTCCGGCTGGCGGCGACGGCGTCCCTGGAGGACTGGCGCGGGCGGGGTCGCGTGGGCGGTCTCGGCGTGGCGGTCGACGCGCGCGGCGCGGCGGATCGCCTGGCCCTCCGTGTCGGGGGCACGGGATGGACCGGCCCGGAGGGGGGATTCTGGAGGGCCGGGCTCGAGGCCCGTGGGCGCTGGCCGGGCCCCGGCGCCTCACGCCTCGGCGTGGCGGCGGGGCTGGAGGCGGTGGGGACGCGGACCCCCCGGATGCTGCGGCCCGGCGCCGGCACGGGCCGGATCCGTCGCCCCTTGCTTCGCGCCCATCCGCTGGTGCGGGACGGCGTGGTGGCCGGTCCGGCCTTCGGCCGCGTCCTGGCCCACGGCGGGTTCGAGCCCTCCGTGGAGCTGCCCCTCTCCCTGCCGGTGTCGGTCCGGGCCGCGGGGTTCCTGGACCTGGCCCGGGCGTGGAGGGACGACGACGGCGGTGCGTCGGCGGACGCCGGCGGGCGGCTGCTGGCGGACCTGGGGGCGGGCCTGAGGGTGGGCCTCCCCGGCGTCGGAGGCGGGCTCCGGCTGGACGCGGCCACGGGCCTGGCCGACGGGGCGGAGGCGGTGTCGCTGGGCTGGGAGGCGCCCTGGCCGGGGTGGTGAGGTGCCGGCCTAGCCGCAGAGCAGCTCGCGGGCCTCCCGCTGGAACTCGGTGGGCTCGGCGGGCAGGGCCAGCTCGAGGGCCCGGCGCCGGGTGCTCTCGGGCAGGTGCAGAAGCAGCGACCCCTCGGGCGGCGGGCCGCTCCCCAGCTCCTCGGAGCGCCCCGTCGGGTCCACCGCCACGTCCCGTCCCGGGGCCAGGCGGTCCGCCAGCCACCGGCCGTACTCCAGCCACTTCCCCAGGGGGTCGTCGCTCGCCTCCACGGCGGGCTTCACCTCGTCCTCGAAGTGCCGGACGGCGTCGGCGTAGGCGTCGGGGTCCTCGGTCTTCAGCCGCTTGAGCAGGGCGCGGTAGAGGGGGCGGACGTCCTGCATCTCCAGCCGCTCCAGGGCCGCCCGGTAGGCGTCGCCGCTCACGGCGCCCGGCGGCGCTCGAGGCTCCGTCCGGCTCGGACGAGGCCGGGGACGGGCCTCCGCGGACGGGGCCGCATCACTCGGGGCCGCATCACTCTCCCTGGGCCATCGACTCCATGAACTCCTGGTTGGTCTCCGTCCGCTCCAGCCGCTTGATGAGGAACTGGATCGCCTCGGCCGGCGGCATGTCGGAGAGGAAGTTCCGGAGCAGGTAGACCCGGTTCAGCTCCACCTCGGTGAGCAGCAGCTCCTCCTTCCGGGTGCTGGACCGGTTGAGGTCGATGGCCGGGTAGATGCGCTTGTCGGCGATCTGGCGGTCCAGCAGCACCTCGCTGTTGCCGGTGCCCTTGAACTCCTCGAAGATCACGTCGTCCATCCGGCTGCCCGTCTCGATGAGGGCGGTGGCCGTGATCGTGAGGCTCCCCCCGTCCTCGATGTTGCGGGCGGCGCCGAAGAAGCGCTTGGGCTTGTGGAGGGCGTTGGCGTCCACGCCGCCCGACAGGATCTTGCCCGAGTGGGGCACGGTGGTGTTGTAGGCCCGGGCCAGGCGGGTGATGGAGTCCAGAAGGATGACGACGTCGAACTCGTATTCCACCAGCCGCTTGGCCTTCTCGAGCACCATCTCGGCCACCTGGGTGTGGCGGTCGGCCGGCTCGTCGAACGTGGAGGCCACGATCTCGGCGTCCACGTTCTCCTGCATGTCGGTGACCTCCTCGGGCCGCTCGTCGATGAGCAGCACGATGACGTAGCACTCCGGATGGTTCTCCAGAATCGAGTTGGCCATCTTCTGCAGGAGGATCGTCTTGCCGGCCTTGGGCGGCGAGACGATGAGCTGGCGCTGCCCCTTGCCCACCGGGGCGACCAGGTCCATCACCCGCATGGAGATGTCGCCGTCCGACCGCTCCAGGCGGATGCGGTCCTCGGGATAGCGGGGCCGCAGGTTGTCGAAGGCGATGCGGTGCTTGGCCTTCTCCGGGTCCTTCCCGTTGATCGACTCCACCTTCAGCAGGGCCAGGTAGCGCTCGCCGTCCTTGGGCGGGCGCACCTGCCCCTGGATGGTGTCCCCGGTCCGCATGTCGAAGCGCTTGATCTGGGAGGGGGAGACGTAGATGTCGTCGGGACCGTACAGGTAGTTCCAGTCCGGGCTACGCAGGAAACCGTAGCCCTCCGGGAGGATCTCCAGCACGCCCTCCCCGCGCAGCACCCGGTCCTCGTCCAGCAGGTTCTGCTCGATCTGGAACAGCAGGTCCTGGCGCTTCAGGCCCGAGTAGTTCCGGATGTCCAGTTCCTCGGCCATGCGGTGGAGCTCACCGATCGACTTGGCCTTGAGCTCGGCTATCTCCACGGGTGTCGCTCCAGTGATGGGTAAGGCGGTGGAAGGATGAGCGTGTCGGTCAGGGAGTCGGCGCCGCCGTCGGACGTCCGGAGCCAGATGGGAAACGGGGGTGTCTATGGCTGGAGGGGCAACCCTAATCCGCCGCGGGGCCGGGGTCAAGTTCTCCCTTTCCCGTCGCCTTTTCCCGCGCGCCAGTCCCGGCTAGCATGTCGGGCCCGACGAGGCCACCCTCGCTTCGAAAAGCCCGGGAGGAGTCATGGCGCGCCACAACCGCGACGCGAAGGGCGTGGACCAGCACGGAGACCTCTGGCACCTGAGCTACCATCCCGACTGGATGCGTCGGGTGAAGATCTCCCGTCAGCTGCCCGACCGGAGCCGCCGCTCGACGGTCACGCTCTTCAAGAACGAGGCGGAGCGCGCCCGGGCGGAGCCCGCCAAGGTGATCCGGACCCGGGTCCGTGCCGCGGACGGCTCCACCGAGTTCGAGATCTCCCTGGAGGACCGGACGGGATCGGTGGAATCGGTCGTCGTGGTGACGCGCCGGAACCGTGGGGACCAGGAGGAGCGGGTGGAGTTCGTGCTGGAGGACGACCTGGATCCACCGCCGGGCTGAGGAGGGCGCGGATCGCCCGTCGCCGCCGGGCGATCCGCCCGATTCGCCCCGCTCCCGCCGGCCCGGCCCCGTCGACCGTCGCGCGTCCGGCCCGGCGGTCGCGCTCTAGAAGAGCCGGAAGCGGAGCCAGATCAGCGGATCCGCCATCAGCTCGGAGCGCACCGAGTCGTACCGCGCCTCCAGCAGCCTTCGCTCCCTCCCGAGCGCGTCGTCCTCCACGAAGCGGCCCAGGCTCCCGCGGGCCGAATCCATCCGCTCCACGAGCCCGGTGAGGCGGGTGACCAGCCCGTCCAGCTCCCGGGTGGCGGCCGCGGCGTCCCCGACGGCCGTCGTCATCCGTCCGGAGCGCCGGCCGATCCGGCGCCAGCGGGCGGTGAGGGCGGAATCCCCGGCCGCCAGCGCCGCGCTCCCCTCCTCGGCGTCGCGGGCCAGCTCGCCCGCCGCCCGCAGGCCGGCGGCCAGCCGACCCGTCGTCGCCGGGTCCGCCCGGAGGGCCGCCAGGGTGCCCGGCCCGTCCTCCAGCCGCCGGGTCAGGCGCCGGGCCAGGGGACGGAGCGTCTCCAGCCGGCCCACGAGGCTGTCGGCCCGGCTCATCACCTCCCGGACCCGGGCCCGGGTCACGGCCCGGAGCGTGTCCGACGGGTCGAGGGGCGTAGCCGCTCGCCCGGGCCGGATGGCCAGCACGGCCGGGGCCAGGAGGGCGGACACCCGGACGGACGCCTCGGCGTCCGAGCGGAGCAGGCCCCTCGCGTCCTCCCGGATCTCCGCCCGGATCAGGATCCGCCGATCCGTCCCGGATTCCGTGGAGCGGAAGCGGATACCGGTGACGCGCCCGGCGGGGACGCCGGCGATCCATACCGGGGCTCCGGGCTTGAGGTCCCGGGCCTCGGCGGCGGCCACCAGGAGATCCGGACCGAGGGAGACCTCCCGCGCCGCGGTGTCCAGGAAGAAGATGGCGACGGCGGTCGCCACCAGGCCCGCCAGCAGGAAGGCCCCGGGGCGGAGACGGTCCCAGGTCAGCCCGGGACCCGGATCAGAAGGTCCAGAAGACCGAGGCCTGGAACCGGTCGGCATCCCGGTCGCTCCCGGTGCGGTCGGTGGGCTCGAAGAGGTTCTCCAGCTCCACGACGTAGTGCTTCCACTCGGCCCGGACCCCGATCCGTGGCAGCGGTCGCGCCTCGAGGCCGAGACCGTACGAGAGGGCATTCTGGGACCGGGTGGGCAGCTCGGCCACCTCGGGATCGAAGACGACCGACCCGATGCCCACGCCCGCGAACGGAACGATCCCCGCCCGCCGCAGGGAGGGGAGCGCCGCTCGAACAGCCAGCGTCAGCTCGAAGACGGCGGCGTTCACGTCCGCCGACCCGTCGGCCCCGGTCACCGAGCTCGCGCCGTACGCGCCGGCCAGCCGGACGGACGCGTACGGCGTCAGGAGCCGCTCGACGTCGAGGCCGACCAGCGCGCCCCCGTCCACCGCGAGTCCGTCCCCGTCCGACCAGGAGAGCGCGCCCGCCGTGACGGCCAGGTGGAACTGCCGGGGCGACTCGGCCATGGGAGGCTCCTCCGGCGTCTCCTGGGCCAGGGCCGTCCCCGGCCGGAGCGCGAGCAGGCCGGCCGCGGTCACGGCCAGCGCCAGCGCGGCCGCCCGCCACGGCCGGCCGCCCGCCGCGCGTCCATCCCCCCGCCGGGTCACCTCGCCTCCGCCCTCCGCCCGGCTCCTCATCGCTCCCCCGTGGCCGCCATCAGCCGGGCCCGGGCGACGGCGTAGTCGTGTCGGGCCCGGGCCTGGTTGGTCCGGGCCTGGGTGACGGCCAGCTCGGCGTCGTTCAGCTCCACCTGCGTCGAGAGGCCGTTGCGGAACCGGGTCTGGGCGATCTCCAGGGCCCTCTCGGCCCGCCGGACGGTGGTGGTCAGGGCGTCGATCCGCTCCCTCGCCGCCATCATCTCCTGGTGGGCCTGCTGGACCTCGAGCCGGATGTTCTCGCGCAGCTGCCGTAGCCGGAACTCCTCCCGGTTCAGGGCGGCTTCCGCCTGCTGGACCTGGCCCGACCGCCGCCGCCCGTCGAAGAGGGGGAGGCTGAAGGACAGCCCGGCCGTGGCGGTCTGCACGAAGTCCTGCTCCGGCGGCAGCAGGTCGTCGGAGGACGCCTGTCGCGTCAGCCCCGCCACCAGGTCCAGGGTCGGCAGGGCGTCCCGCTCCTGGGCGGTGAGGTTCTCCTCCTGCAGCTCCACCCGGACCCGCTGCCCCCGGAGGTCGGGGCGGGCGTCGACCGCCCGTTCCACGTACGACGCCTCGGAGGCGGGATCCTCGGACGGCCGGGGGAAGGAGTCGGTGAGAGCCACCGGCCGGTCCAGGGGGATCCCGGCGGTCCGCTTCAGCCGGTTCCGGGCCAGCTCCTGCTGGTTCCGGGCCTGGATCAGGTCCGGCCGGAGGTTCTCGACCTCCACCTGGGCCGTCAGCAGATCGAACTCGGAGGCCGTGCCGGCGCGACGGAAGTCCTCCACCTGCTCCAGGCGGCGCCGGGCCTGCTCCAGCGCCATCTCCTGGACCCGGACCAGCTCCCGGCCCAGGAGGACCGCGTAGTACGCCTCGCGGGTCCGGAGGGCCACCTCCGTCCGGGCCGCCTCGACCTGGGCCCCGGTGGCCTCCCGGCTCAGCCGGGCGGCCGTCCGGGCCGGGCCCAGCGAGAAGTCGAAGACCGTCTGCCGTAGGCTCAGGCCGAAGGAGTACTCGTTGTCGTTCCCGATGGAGATCTGCTGCACCTGGTCCCCCTGGCTCAGGAAGAGCACGGGGGACTGGATGTTCCGCGTGTAGCCGAAGTTCGCCGTGACCTGGGGCAGCGCGTCGGACCGCACCTCCGTCACGATGCCCGCCGCACGGGCCTGCTCGGCCCGGGCGACCAGCACGTCCTCGTTCACCCGGGTGGCGCGACGAACGGCCTCGTCCAGCCCGAGGCGCAGGCTGTCGTCCGCGGCCGCGCCGTCCGCGACGGGCGCCGCGGGCGGGCGGGCGTCGGGCGGGCCGTCCTGCGCCGACACGGCCCCCGGCCGGAACAGGAGGAAGGCACCCGCGAGGGCGGCGACGACGTGGGACCTACGCATGCGGTGCTGAACCCGGGTTGGTGTGATCGGTGACCGACCGGCTCCCTACCAAACGCGTCGGGTGGCCGGGACGTTGCCGTCGGACCTCCGAGGGGCCGAAGAAGCGGCGGCCGCCGCCAAGGTGACGGGCGCCGTCCCCTGGCTGCAAGCGTCGGGCCGGGTACGCTTTCGCGCGCCGCACGGTCGGGATATCGTGGGACGATGCGACCACTCGAGCCTCTCCGGTGGGTCGGCCGCGGCGTCGTGGCTGCGGCGGCGGCCGCCGGACGGACCGCCCGCTTCCTCGCCGCCGTGGGCCGCGCCGGCCGCAACGTCCGCACCTGGCTGCCCCAGGCGGCGGGTCAGGCGCGGAGGATCGGCGTGGACTCCCTCTCCCTGGTCCTGTTCATCGCGGTCTTCACCGGCATGGTGCTGGCCCTGCAGAGCAGCTACGCCTTCACCGGCGCGGTGCCCCAGTACTTCGTGGGGACCCTGGTGGGCAAGACCGTCATCCTTGAGCTGGGGCCGGTGCTCACCGGCCTGGTGCTGGCCGGCCGCGTGGGGGCCAACATCGCCGCCGAGATCGGAAGCATGCGGGTGACCGAGCAGGTGGACGCCCTGGAGATGCTGGCCTACGATCCGCTGGCCTACCTGGCCGTCCCCCGCGTGGTGGCCGGCATCGTGACCTTCCCCGTGCTGGTGGCCTTCGCCATCGCCGTGGGGGTCGCCTCGGGCTGGCTCACGTCCACCTTCCTGCTGGAGATCTCCCCCCACGAGTTCTTCCGGGGGCTCAGGATGTTCCACCGCCCGTTCGACCTGCAGTTCGCCATGATCAAGTCGGCGTCCTTCGGGTTGATCGTCACCTCGGTGGGCTGCTACTACGGCTACCACGCACGGGGAGGCGCGCAGGGCGTGGGCGGCTCCACCACGCGGGCCGTCGTGGTGTCCTGCATGCTGATCCTCCTGGTGGACGCCTTCTGGGCGGTGACGCTCCTGTGAGGCGGCCGCGATGATCCGGCTGCACGGCGTGGCCAAGGCCTTCGGGTCGTTCCGGGTGCTCCGGGACTTCTCCCTGGACGTGGAGACCGGGGAGACCGTGGTCGTCGTGGGCCGCTCGGGGGCGGGCAAGTCGGTGCTCCTGAAGCTCGTGGCGGGGCTCCTCCGGCCGGACTCGGGGACGGTGGAGGTCGGGGGCGAATCCGTCTCCGATGCGTCCCCGAAGGAGATCCACCGGATCCGGCTCCGGATGGGCTACGTGTTCCAGAGCTCCGCCCTCTTCGACTCCATGACGGTAACGGAGAACGTCCGGCTGGCCCTGCGCAGGCACGGCGTCCCCGAGGAGGAGGTGGAGGGGAAGGTGGAGCACAGCCTGGCCGTGGTGGGGCTGGAGGGCTGGGGCGACGCCATGCCGGCCGAGCTGTCGGGGGGGATGAAGAAGCGGGCGGGGGTGGCGCGGGCGGTGGCGCCGAACCCGGACTATCTTCTCTACGACGAGCCCACGAGCGGGCTGGATCCCGTCACGACCTCGATGATCGACGAGCTGATCCTGCGCCTGAAGGACGAGCTGGGAGCCACGAGCCTGGTGGTGACGCACAACATGGAGAGCGCGTACCGCATCGCCGACCGCATGGCTCTGCTCCACTCCGGGCGCGTGCAGTGGACCGGGACCCCGGAGGCGTTCCGGGAGGAGGACGACGGGGCGATCCGGGCCTTCGTGGAAGGCAGGCGCGACCTGTGGCCCGAGGAGGATGTGGCGTGAGGGGCGGACCGGCGTGAGGATGGCGGACGAGGTCGTCACCGGCGTCTTCGTGCTCATGGGAGCCGCCGTCCTCGTGGCGGGGAGCATGTGGCTCTCCCAGGATCGCTGGGGGGGTGACTATCGCATCCTGGAGGCGCGTTTCCAGACGGTAGGCCAGCTCCGGCCCGGCAACAGCGTCCGGATCCGGGGCGTGGACGTCGGGCACGTGCAGGATATCGCCGTGGAGCGGGAGGCGGCGAGGGTCACCCTGAGGGTCCGCCAGGAGGCGCCCCTGCCGGCGAACCCGGTCGTCTCCCTCCAGCCCATCTCCCTCTTCGGCGAGTGGGCCGCCTCCATCGAGGCCGGGCGGCGTCACCCCTCGGCCCTGGCCGACACGGCCAGGCTGCCGGACGGCGTTCTCCCGGGCGTCACCGCCGCGGACTTCTCGGAGCTGAGCGAGTACACGGCCGACATCGCCTCGAACCTCGAGGGAATCACCGAGCGGCTGGAGGTGGCCTTCAACCGGGAGACCGCCGAGAACCTGGCGCGGTCGGTGGAGAACTTCGAGCAGGCGAGCGCCGAGCTGGTGACGCTGCTGGAGCGCCAGCGGGAGAGCTTCGGCGGCTTCGCCGACGACATGGCGAGCTCCGGCCGAACCCTGCGCCAGGTGGCCGCGGACCTGGACTCCACGGTGAGCCGGCTGGAGGCGGCCACGGCCGAGGGCGAGCTGGCGGACATCCTGGACAACACGCGGGACGCCACGGCCGGCCTGGCGCGGGTGTCGAGCAACCTCGACTCCACCTCCCTCGCCGCCCGGCGGACCATCGCCCGGGCCGACAGCGCCCTGGGGCAGGCGGAGTCCATCCTGTCGCGGGTCAACCGGGGCGAAGGCTCCCTGGGCCGGCTGGCCTCCGATCCGCTGCTCTACGAGGACCTGTCGTCCACCCTGCGGGAGCTGCAGGCCCTGCTGGACGACCTGAAGCAGAACCCGGGGAAGTACTTCAAGTTCTCGATCTTCTGAGGCGGCCGCCGGGATCTCCCGGCGCCGGCGGTCCGACCGCCGGTGACGGGTCGGTCGCCCGCCACCGCTCCGGGCCCGGGGCCCCGGCGGCCGTCAACCCCGGACCGACCGCCCGTCGAACCGGTCGGTGCCCCCTCCCCCTCCCCTCCCCACGACCCGCAAGGTGTTCCCGGGCCCGCGCCACCGGCCGCCGCGGGATCCCACCGCACGGAGCCGCCCCCGGGGCGGCCCTGGGGCCGGAACACCATCCGAGGAAGGGGGCAGCCATGAGCCGATCGGTGAACCGGGTGATCCTGGTGGGCAACACCGGGGCGGACCCGGACGTCCGGGAGACGAGCAAGGGAACGAAGGTCGCCCACGTCTCCCTGGCCACGAACAGGAGCTTCGAGCAGGACGGTCAGCTGCAGCAGCGGACCGACTGGCACCGGCTCACCTTCTGGGGCGGGGCCGCCGAGACGGTGGAGAGCTACCTGCGGAAGGGAGCCCGCCTCTACGTGGAGGGTCGCATCGAGTACGGCTCGTACGAGCGGGACGAGGTCACGATCCCGACGGTGGACGTCGTCGTCCAGGACTTCGTCTTCCTGGATCCCCGGGAGTCGGCCGAGTCGCCGGGCGAGGCGGATCTCGACGAGATCGAGGCGCTCACCGCCTGAGGCGCCGACGGCCCGACCGACGCTCGCGGGGCCCCGTCGGCAGCCGACGCCGGCGGGCCCCGCCGGCTCCGTCCGACGCGGCGGGGTCCGGCCGCTCCCCGGTCGCGGGTCGACTCGCGTTGCGAACCCCGGGGCGGGGTGCCCACTTTGTGGCAGCCGAACCCGCCATCCGGGGAGCCAGCATGCCCTTTGGTCCTGGGCCGGATAGCTCTGACATGCCGTCGTCCCGCACCGCGGGAGAGACCCTCGTCGAGACCGCCGAGGACCCTCTCCTGGCGGGCCTGGATCGTCCCCTCACCGTCCTGGTGGTGGGCGCGGGCGGCTTCGTGGGCCGACACCTGCTGGAGCGGCTCGCCTCCCGGGGGCACAGGGTGCGGGCCGTGGACCGGGACGGCGAGCCCGAGGACAGCGCCCCCCTCCGGGAGGTGACGTGGCTGGCGGCGGACATCACCCGGGAGCCGGAGGTGTCGGGCCTGGCCCGGGACTGCGACGCGCTGGTCCACCTGGCCGGCATCCGTCGCGAGACGCCGGGATGCACGTTCGAGGACGTGCACGTGCGGGGCACCCGGCACCTGCTGGAGGAGGCCCGCCGCGCCGGGACGGAACGCTTCATCCTCGTGAGCGCCCTGGGGGCCACGGCCTCGGCGGACCCGTACGGCCGGAGCAAGTACCGGGCGGAACAGGAGGTGCGGGATGCCGGCGTCGAGGGGGTGGTCCTGCGGCCCGCGGTGATCGTGGGGCCGGGCGATCACTTCACCAGCGCCGTGATCCGGTGGCTCGAGCGGTTCCGGGTGTTCCCGGTGCCCCGGGCCTGGGACGGCGTGGTTCGGCCGACGGCCATCGAGGACGTGGCCGACGCCCTGTGCCAGTGCGTCGAGCGCCCCGACGTGGCCGACCGAACGTTCACCCTGGCGGGGCCCGAGCGGCTGAGGCTGTCAGAGGCCGCCCGGACGGTGGCGGCCGTGGCGGGCCACCCGCGCGCCGTCGTCCGGGTGCCGGACCCGGTGGCCCGGCCGGTGGCGGCCCTGACGCGGTGGCTGGCCGAGCGGGCCGACATGCCGGCGGACGAGTGGGACGTCTTCCGACGGATCGGCCGCACGCCGGACCCCCGGGAGGGGGCGGAGGCGTTCCGCAGGGTGTTCCAGATCGAGCCCATGCCCTTTCGCGCCGTGCTGGAGGACTACCTGTGAGACAGGACGCATCGCCCGCCCCGCGCAGCGGCGGGGTCCGCCCGTGACGCGCCGTGCGCCGGATGCCCCGGGGAGCCGTCGATGAGCGACGGGAACGGACCGCCCGACCGCGGCGGCGACGGCCGGGCCGTCGCCAGGCCGTCCCGCTGGATGTACGGCGTCACCGTCCTGGGGCTCTTCGCCGCCGTGCTGGCGGCCGTGCGGCCGGTGCTCTCCCCCTTCGTGCTGTACGCGCTGTTCCTCTACCTGGTGTGGCCGCGGCTGGACGACGCCCTCTACGCCCGGCTGGCGGCCGCCGTCACCGGCCTCATGGGCCTGTGGCTGCTGGAGGCGACCGGCCTTCTGATGGCGCCGTTCCTCCTCGCGCTCCTGCTGGCCTACGTGCTGGATCCGGTGGTGGACGTCCTGGAGACCCGGATGCCCCGTCCGGCGGCCATCGGCCTGCTGGCCCTCCCGCTCCTGGGCGTCCTGTCGCTGGTGATCTTCGTGGTGGCGCCGGCGGTGGGTCACCAGGTCTCCCAGCTGATCGCCAACGTGCCCGGCTACCTGGACGTGGTGCAGGACTGGGTGGACGGCGTCCGCGCGTGGGTCATCGGGCTGGGGATCGAGGGGATCTCCGAGCAGACGGTGCCCCACCTCCGGGACATCGACGCCCAGGCGCTGGTGGAGTACCTGCGGGAGCGGCGGGAACAGCTCACCGAGGGAGGGCTCGGCGCCGTGCTGGGCATCGGCCGCGGCGTGGGAACGATCCTCGCCGTCCTCGGATACCTCGTCCTGCTGCCCATCCTCACCTACTACCTGCTGCGGGACTGGGACCGGATCCAGGAGCAGATCGTGGAGCTGGTACCCCCGGCCCACCGCCACGCGGTGCTCGAGTTCGCCGGAGAGTACGACCGGCTCCTGAACCGTTACCTGCGCGGCCAGCTCCTGCTGGCCGCGGTCGTGGGCCTGATGATCGGCGGCGGGTTCTGGATCGTGGGGTTCCCGTATCCGCTCCTCCTGGGCCTGATCGCCGGCGTGTTCAACGTCGTGCCCTACGTGGGGCTCGTGATCAGCCTGGCGGCGGCCGTGGTGATCGCCCTGTTCAGCGGGGAGGCGGTGACGTCGTTGTTCAAGGTGGCGGTCGTCTACGGCGTGGAGCAGGTGGCGGAAGGCTTCCTGGGTCCCCGCATCGTGGGGGAGTCGGTGGACCTGCACCCCGTGTGGGTGCTCCTGGCGCTGGCCCTGTTCGGGTTCTTCTTCGGGTTCGTCGGCCTGCTCATTGCAGTCCCTGCCGCGGTGCTGGTGAAGCTCTCCGTGTCGTCGGCGCTCCGGCGCTACCGGGGGTCCGCATGGTTCCGGGAGGGCGTCGTGCCGGGCAGCGCCCCGGAGGCGCCGGACGGCCCCGGCGGAGGCGACGATCGAGGGTGACGGACGCCCGCCGGCCGCGGGGCGGGACGGCGCGGGAGCCGCGGGAGGGAACGTCGAGACGAACGGGGAGATGACGGAGAGCTCGAGCCGGGACGCGGGATTCCTGACGGTCTCGAACCTCCTGTCGCTGAGCCGGATCCCGCTGGGCATCTCCCTGCTGGCGCTGAACGATCCGCGGTGGATGGCGGCGGTGGTGGCGGTGGGGGCGCTGACCGACCTCCTGGACGGACTCATCGCTCGCCTGACGGGCACCGTGTCGGAGATCGGCGTCCTGCTGGATCCCTTCTGCGACAAGCTCTTCGTGCTCCTCGGGCTCATGTCGTTCCTGCCCGGCGGGGACCTGGACTGGGCCGGGTTCCTCATCCTCGTCCTCCGGGACGTCTTCACCGCCGGCACGTACCTGCTGGGCCGCCTGGTGGGCCGGAGGGTGCCGTTCCGCTCCCGGCTGGGCGGCAAGGCCACGACGGCGCTCCAGGTGGCCACCCTCTTCGCGCTCATCTTCCGCCCGGAGCTGGTGCCCGCCTGCGTGCTCCTCGTCGGGGCCGCCTCGGTGTACGCCGTCGCGGACTACGGCATGGCCGGCATCCGGGCGTGGCAGTCGGAGGCCGGGGTGCCCGGCTTCACGGACTAGCCGCGACCCGCGCTCCGGGGACGGGCCGCGCCCCGAGCTCCGGACCGGCGGGAGGGGCGGACGGCCGTCGGACCGCACCCACCGGACCGCCGGACGGCGCGGCGGAACGGGGCCTGCAGGATGTCGTATCGACGATGGGACGGGGGCGGCTTCGCGCGCGCCGGGACCCGGCCGGGTCCCGGCCTTCTTCGTCCAGAGTGAACCTCGAGCTACCCGCACGGAACGGACGTGAGCTCCGATCTGGTGGACACGACGATCATCGGCGGTGGGCCCACGGGCCTGTACGGGCTCTTCTACGCCGGCATGCGGGGCGTGGACGCCCGGCTGATCGACGTGCTCCCGCACCTGGGAGGTCAGCTCACGGCGCTCTACCCCGAGAAGTACGTCTACGACGTGGGCGGCTTCCCGAAGGTGCTGGCCAAGAAGCTGGCCCAGGACCTGGTGGAGCAGGCGACCCAGTTCGAGGCCGACATCTGCCTGGACGAGCGCGTGGAGGACCTGCGCCGGGAGGACGGGCGCTTCGTCCTGCAGACGACCGAGGGCGAGCGCCCCACGAAGACCGTGATCATCGCCGCCGGCAAGGGGGCTTTCAAGCCCCGCCGCCTGAAGGTGCCCGGCTTCGACAGGTTCTGGAAGGACGGGGTGTGGCCCCACGTGAAGGACCCCGAGGCCTTCCGTGACCGGCGGATCCTCATCGTCGGGGGCGGGGACTCGGCCTTCGACTGGAGCTGGGGGCTCAAGGACGTGGCCTCGGACCTGATCCACATCCACCGGTCGGACCGTTACCGTGCCCACGAGAGCACGGTGGAGGCGGTGGAGGGGGCGGCCGCTTCCGGGGAGATCGAGCTCCTCACCTATCACGAGGTCCGGGAGATCCACGGCGACGACCACCTCACCGGCGCCACCATCTACCACAACGAGACGGACGAGGAGCGGGAGCTGGAGCTGGACGACGTCCTGGCCCTCATCGGCTTCGTCCCCAACATCGGGCCCATCGCCGACTGGGGGCTGGAGCTGGAGGCCAACACCATCCGCGTGGACTCCCGGATGATGACGAACATCCCCGGGGTCTACGCCGCCGGCGACATCTGCACCTACGAGGGCAAGCTGGAGCTGATATCGACGGGCTTCGGCGAGGCGGCCATCGCCGTGAACAACGCCGTCCACTTCGCGGATCCCGACGCCAAGGTCGACCCGGGCCACTCCACCAGCGCCGCGGCCTTCCGCGACGGCTAGCCTCGCCGCCTAAACACTGGCGGGGTCCGGGGCGTTTCCCTCCAGGGGACACCATGCACCAGGACAACGGAAAGGACGCAGCGCCGTGACAGCTTCACGCCGGGACCACGATCTTCCTCAGGGCCGGAGGGCCGCGGCGCGGGTCCCCCTCTTCGGAGCGGTCCTGCTCGCGGCGGTCCTGGCGGCCTGCGGCGGCGACGCCGGCGAGGAGGTCGGTCCCCGGGCCACGAGCGTCGACGCCGCCGTGGCCCGGCTCGACACCCTGGCCGTGAACGTCGAGGCGGTGGGCTCGCTGGAGGCCCGGGCCCGGGTCGAGGTGAAGCCGGAGGCGGCCGGCCGGGTCACCGACATCCTCTTCGAGGAGGGGGCGGAGGTCGAGGAAGGCGAGGTGCTCCTCCGCCTCGACCAGAACAAGCTGCGGGCCGAGCTGCAGGCGGCGCAGGCGGCGGTGACCCGGGCGGAGGCGGAGTTCGAGAACCTCCGTCGCCAGGTGGAGCGCAACGACAGCCTCCTGGCCCAGGGGGCCATCTCCCAGCAGGCCTACGACGACCTGCAGACGCAGTTCGCCAGCGCCCGGGCGCGGCTGGAGGAGGCCCGGGCCAACCTGGCGCTCAGCCGGGAGGACCTGGAGGATGCGACGATCCGGGCGCCCTTCGACGGACGGGTGGGCGCCCGCGAGATCGACCTCGGCGACTTCGTGTCGGTGGGCGCGCCCCTCTTCACCGTCGTGGACGACGACCCGCTGGAGATCCAGTTCTCCGTGCCGGAGCGGCACCTGGGGCGGCTGCACGTCGGCAGCCCGGTGGAGGTGACCGTCCAGAGCATGCCGGACCGGACCTTCCGCGGGGAAGTCGACTTCGTGAGCCCCTACGTGGAGCCGGCCAGCCGGAGCGTGGCGCTGAAGGCGCGGATCCCCAACCCGGCCGCCGAGCTCACCGCGGGGCAGTTCGCCAACGTCCTCCTCCAGCTGGAGCGCCGCCCCGCCGTGGTCGTGCCGGAGGCGGCCATCCTGGCGCGCCAGGCGGGCAGCTTCGTGTTTGTCGCCCAGGGTGGCCAGGCGTCCCTCCGGGAGGTGCAGAGCGGGCTCCGTCGTGACGGGATGGTGGAGCTGCGGTCCGGCGTCATAGAGGGCGACACCGTCATCGTCGCCGGCTACCAGCGGCTCTCGGACGGAAGCGCCGTGTCGGTGACGACGGCGTCCGGGGCGGGCGTCGACGGGAGCCCGGAGGGCGTCGCCCCGGGATCCTCCGCGGAAAGTCCGGCGGACACCGGCGCCGATCCGGCGTCCGGGCGGGGCTGACGGGGGCGCGCCGTGTTCCTCTCCGACACCGCCATCGACCGTCCCGTCCTGGCGACGGTGGTCACCGCCGCCATCGTCCTGGCGGGATGGCTCGGCTACCGCGAGCTGCCCGTCCGGGAGCTGCCCGACGTGGAGTTCCCCATCGTCAACGTCCAGACCACCCTCCCGGGGGCCAGCCCCGAGGTCGTCGAGACCGAGGTGACCGAGGTGCTGGAGGAGGAGATCAACACCATCGAGGGCATCAAGACCCTCACCTCCATCAGCGCCGACCAGGTCAGCATCGTCACGGCGGAGTTCCAGCTCACCCGCGACGTCGATTTCGCCCTCCAGGACGTCCGGGCCAGCGTGAGCCGCATCCGGGGCGAGCTGCCGGACGACGTGGAGGACCCGGTCATCCAGAAGGTGGATCCGGACGCCTCGCCCATCATCTGGATCTCGGTGGTGAACCCGAACGCGCGGCTCACCGACGTCAACGACGTGGCCGACAACATCGTCGCCGAGCGCCTGCAGACCCTGGAGGGCGTGGGCGGCGTCATCCTCGGCGGGGCCCAGCGCTTCGCCGTCCGGGTGCGACTGGACCCGTCGAGGATGGGGGCCTACGGGATCACGGTGGCCGACGTCCGGGCCGCCCTCCAGACGGGGAACGTCGAGATCCCGTCGGGCCGCATCGAGAGCCTCGACCGGGAGTTCACCGTCCGGACCGAGGGCGAGCTGGACACCCCCGAGGCGTTCAACGACCTGATCATCGGGTGGCGGAACGGCTCGCCCATCCGGCTGGGGGACGTGGGGACGGCCGAGCCGGGGGTGGAGAACGAGCGGTCGCTGGCCCGGTTCACCGGCGAGCCCACCGTGGGCGTGGGCATCGTGAAGCAGTCCGGCGCGAACACCGTGGCCGTGGCGGAGAGGGTGCTGGAGCAGCTGGAGACGATCCGGGAGGAGGTGCCGGAGGGCTTCTCGACGACGGTCGCCGTCAACAGCGCCGAGTTCATCGAGCAGTCCCTGGCCGAGGTGGAGGAAACGATCTTCATCGCCTTCCTCCTGGTGGTGATCGTCGTCCTCCTCTTCCTGCAGAGCGGCCGGGCGACGTTCATCCCCGCCGTGGCGATCCCCGTCTCCATCGTCGGCACCTTCGCGGCCCTGTGGGCGCTGGACTTCTCCATCAACACCCTGACACTGCTGGCCCTGGTGCTGGCCATCGGGATCGTGGTGGACGACGCCATCGTGGTGGTGGAGAACATCCACCGCCACCTGGAGATGGGGAAGGACAAGGTGCGGGCGGCCCGGGAGGGCACGACGGAGATCGCCTTCGCCGTGATCGCCATCTCCCTGACGCTGGTCATCGTCTTCCTCCCCATCGCCTTCATGGGGGGGATCGTGGGCCGGCTCTTCCGGCAGTTCGGGATCGCCGTGGCGGTCTCCGTCCTCATCTCCGCCTTCGTGGCGCTGTCGCTGTCGCCGATGCTGGCCTCGCGGTTCCTGCGGCTGGGCCACGCCCGCAATGTCGTCTTCGACGCCATGGAGAGGGCGCTGGCGTGGCTCAACGACCGGTACCGGGCGACCCTGGAGTGGGCCCTGGACCGACGGCTCCTGGTGACGGCCATCGCGGGGGTCTCCTTCGGGGCGGCCGTGCTGCTGATGGGCCAGATGGGCCAGGAGTTCGTCCCGCCGGAGGACCGGGGCCAGTTCCTGGTCAGCGTGGAGGCTCCCGTGGGCTCGACGCTGGAGTACACCGACTCCCACCTGCGGCAGATCGAGCGCATGCTGATCGACACCGAGGGGGTGGATCGCTTCTTCTCCGCCATCGGCCTGGGGATCGGCGGGCCCGGCAACGTCACCTCGGCCTTCGCCTTCGTGCGGCTGGCCGAGGAGCGGGAGCGGGACCAGTTCGAGATCATGGACGAGGTGCGGGGGAAGGTGGCGGGGCTGGCCGGCGTCGACGTCTTCCTCATCGCCCCCAGCGCCCTGCAGCAGGGGTCGGGCAAGCCCCTCCAGTTCGTCCTGCAGGCGGCCGACCTGGACAGCCTGGTCTTCTACGCCGACTCCCTGGCGGCCCGGGCCCGGCAGACCCCGGGCCTGGAGGCCGTGGACACCAACGTGGAGCTGAACAAGCCCCAGCTCACCGTCACCATCGACCGGAACCGGGCGGCGTCGCTCGGGGTGAGCGTGGCGGACGTGGGCACCACCCTCCAGGTGCTCATGGGCGGGGTCGACCTGAGCGAGTTCGAGCGGGGGAACGAGCGCTACGAGGTCGTCGTCCAGGCGCGGGACGCCAGCCGGGCGAGGCCGGAGGACATCTCGTCCCTCTACCTGCGCGGCGCCGGGGGCGAGCTGGTCCAGCTCTCCAGCGTGGTCGACGTGCGGGAGGGCGTCACGCCCAACCAGATCAACCACTACGACCGGCGGCGGTCGGTCACCGTGGACGCCAACCTGGACGAGATCGCCCTGGGCGACGGGCTCGAGCGGATGCGGGGGCTGGCCGACGAGGTCCTGCCCGACGACTTCACCACGGCGGTGGCGGGGCAGTCCCAGGACTTCCAGGAGTCCTTCGCCAGCCTCCTGTTCGCCCTGGCCATGGCCGTGATCGCCATCTACCTGGTGCTGGCGGGCCAGTTCGAGAGCTTCGTGCACCCGTTCACCATCATGCTGGCCCTGCCCCTGGCGCTGGTGGGCGCGGTGTTCGCGCTGGCGGGCCTGGGGATGACCCTGAACATCTACAGCATGATCGGGATCATCATGCTGATGGGGCTGGTGACCAAGAACTCCATCCTGCTGGTGGACTTCGCCAACCAGGCCCGTCGCCGGGGGACCGAGCGGCGCGAGGCCGTGATCGAGGCGGGGCTGGTGCGGCTGCGGCCGATCCTCATGACGTCGCTGGCCATCATCATCGGCGTGATGCCCATCGCGCTGGCCCTGGGGGCCGGGGCCGAGTCCCGGCGTCCGCTGGGGGTCGCCGTGGCGGGCGGCATGGTGACGTCGACGGTCCTCACCCTGGTCGTCGTGCCGGTCTTCTACGAGATGCTGGACGAGGCGCTGGCGTGGGCCGCGGAGCGGGTGCGGCGGCTCCCCTGGATGGAGAGCGGGGACGAGGGCGGGCCGGCGGCCGGGGCGGCCGGGGAGGAGCGCGCCGGCGTCTGAAGCACCTCGGCGTCTGCCGGCCCCCGGCCCCTACAGCCGGTGGACCCGGGCGCCGGCCGTCTCGAACAGGTCCCGGAGGTGGTCGTCGCAGGTGAGGTAGACCACCTGCCAGCCCTCCTCGGCCAGGCCCGCCGCCGCCCCCACCAGCCGCTCCCGGCGCTGCCAGTCGGCCGTAAGGAAGGCGTCGTCCAGCAGGAAGAAGCCCGCCTCCTCCAGGTCGGCCGCCTCCAGGGCCGCCCGGGCCAGCCCCACCCGCAGCGCCAGGTAGACCTGGTCCCGGGTGCCGCGGCTCAGGTGGGGGAGGGCCCAGCTCCGCCCCTCCTCGTCGTGCACCGTCAGGACGTCGCCGTCGCGCTCCACGCCGACGTAGCTTTCCGTGACGCGGTGGACGAGCCGGCCCACCGAGCCGGGACCCTCCCGGGCCAGCGCCGCGGCCAGGCGCTCGTCCAGCGCCTCGCCCATGGTGGCGAAGATCTCGCCGGCCAGCCGGCCGGCCTCCCGGTCCCGCTCGATCTCGCGGATCTTCTCCTCGGCCTCCCGGCGCTCCACCAGCACCTGCTCCGGCTCCCGCAGGCCCGCCCGGTCGAACGCCCTCCGCAGCTCCCGGTGGTCCTCGCGCAGCTCCTCCAGCTCGCGGTCGACGCGCCGCTTCTCGGCCGCGCTCCACTCGGGCAGGTCCTCCGCCTCCCCGGGCGGCTCCACGTCCCAGGACGCCTCGTCCATGCCGGCCAGCTCCTGGAGGGACGTCTCCAGCTCCCGGGCCCGGTCGCGGAGCCTCTCGCGGCGCTCGTGCAGGGCCTCGGCCTCGGCCAGCTCGCCGGCGCCCGTCGTCTCCCGCACCTCCTCCAGCCCCGCGGCGGCCTCCTCCAGGGCGGACTCGGCCGCCTCCAGCGCCTCCCGCCGCTCCTCGGTGCGCTCCCGGGCGTTCTCGGCCCGGACCCGGGCCACGTCCCGTTCTCGCTCCGCCCGGTGGGTCCGGCTCTCCAGGCGGCGCACGGCGGCGGGCACCCCCTCCGGGTCGTCGGCCTCCAGGCCCAGGGCGGCGGCCTCCTCCAGGAGGGAGCGGCGCCCGGCCTCGGCCGCGTCGCGCCGCTCCCGCAGGCTCCGGCCCGTCCAGTGCAGCGCCGCCCCGGCGGCGAGGGCCAGTCCGAGGATCACGATGAGGGTCGAGTTCCACAGGGCCTCGGTGGGGGTGAAGAAGGCGCCCCCCAGGCCCAGGACCAGGAGGACCAGGCCGACCCAGTAGGCGGGCTCGGCCAGCCGCAGGACGGCGCCGGGGCGGCCCGTCCCCTCCAGCCGGCGGGCCCGGGCCTCCAGCTCCGCCTCCTCCACCGCCTCCAGGCGCTCCCGCAGCTCGCCGGCCGTCGCCTCCCGTTCCTCCAGCGCCTCCTCCGCCTCCCGGGCCTCCGCCGTGGCCGCCTCCAGCGCCTTTCTCGCCTCCCCGACTTCCTTCCGCCGGCGCTCGCGCTCCCTCTCGAGCTCCCGCCAGCGCTCCACCGCGCCCTCGGGCAGCTCGTCCAGCTCCTCCAGCTCGTCCCGCGCCTCCCGCAGGCGGTCGTGCAGGCGGGCGATGCGGGCCCGACGGGCCGCCTCCAGCGCCTCCTGGCGCCGCTCCAGCCGGGACACCTCCTCGGCGATCTCGGCCACCCGGTCCAGCCGCCCGGCCAGCTCCGACAGGGTCGCGACGCGCTCCTCCAGCTCCCGGAGGCGGGTGCGCCGGCCGGGGTCGCCGCGGTCCGAGATCCGGCCCGTGGCCGTGAGGCCGGCGGCCTCGTGGGCGCTCCGCCGGAGGGACTCCACGCCCTCCGGAAGCCCGGAGAGCACCTTCTTCAGCTCGCGCCAGAAGTCGCCGGGCTCCTTCTCCGGCAGCTCCATCTCGCCGGAGCGGACGCAGAAGAGGCCCGCCAGGCCGGCGTGCTCCAGCCCCAGGTGGTGGAGGAGGGAGGGGCCCTCGCCGGGGTAGGCGTGCAACTCGCCGCCCATGCGCAGCTCGATCTCGCCGGCGGCGCCCCCGGCGTCCCCGAAGCGGTCCAGGTCGCCGAGCACCGTCTCCAGCCGCGTCCCGGTGCGCTGCTCCCAGCGGAAGAGGTGGGAGACGAGGTAGTCCAGGAGGGTCGTCTTGCCGGCCTCGTTCCTGCCGTACACGACGTTCAGGCCGGGCGCCAGCTCCAGCTCCAGCGCCTCCAGGGGGCCGAAGCCGGCCACCCGTACGCGGACGACGTGCACGGTCAGGCGCTCCCCGCCGTCGACCGGCCGCCGCCGCCCGCCGGGCGCCCGCGGCGACCGTCGGCGGTCCTCATGCCTTCAGCGCCTGCGCGGCGATCTCCAGGGCGCGGTGCCTGAGCTCCTCGTCCGGCGGCCCGTCCTCCCCCTCCCACGCCGCCAGGCGCCGGCGGAACTCCCGGAACAGGTCGGCCCGGGCCGGGTCCAGGCCCACGCTGTCGCGGTGGAAGGCGAGGCCGGCGTAATCGTCGCCCAGCTCGGAGGCCATCGCCTCGGTGCGCTCCCGGAGCTGCACCTCGCTGATGCCGGCCAGGATGCCGTCCAGCTTCACCTCCAGCGTGCACGCCGCGTCCGCCCGCTCCCGGAGCTCCTCCGCCAGCTCGTCCAGCTCCGCCTCCTCCTCGAAGGGGGTCAGCCACCGCTGGATCCGGTCCCGGTAGGGCACGGGGAGGCGGACCCGCTCGGCTTCCGCCCCGCCGTCCTCCACCCGGACCAGCACGGCGGAGCGGGGGCCCAGGGCCCGGGCGCCCATGGGGGTGGGCGAGCCGGCGTAGGCCACCGGCACGCCTCCCTCGCGGCGCAGGTCGTGCTGGTGGTAGTGGCCCAGCGCCACGTAGGCCGCCCCCAGGCCGGCCAGCTCCCCCGTGCGGATCGGGAAGTAGGGGTCCTCCGGCTCCGCCTTCTGGCTCTCGGCCTGGATGTGGGGGTCGCGGGCGTCGATGAGGGTGCCGTGGAGCATCAGGATCGTCGGATCGTCCCCCGCCACCTCCTCCCGGACCCGCTCCCGCAGGCGGGCGAAGGAGGAGGGCTCGGCGGGGAAGGGGACGCCCACGATCCGCACGCCGGCGACCCGCGTGGCGTGGACCGGCTCGGCCAGCAGGAGGTGCGTGTCGCCGCCCCAGTCCTGGCCCGGCGCGTAGGCCTCCCGGTCGTGGTTGCCGGGCAGGAGGACGACGGGGCAGGGGACGGCGTCCAGCGCCTCCCGGATCCGGGACCGGAGGGCGGCGTGGTCCTCGCCGCGATCCAGCAGGTCGCCGGCCACCAGGAGGGCGTCGACCTCCCGGTCGGCTGCCGTCGCGGCCAGCGCGTCCAGGGCGTCCCAGCGCTCCGGCCGGTCGGCCGCGAGATGAAGGTCGGCGGTGTGGAGGAGGACGGCCATGGGCGGAAACATAGGGGCGCGCCCGGGAGGCGCCAACGCGCCTCGGGCCGCCGCGACGCCGAGACGCGCGCCCGCTCCGACGTGGTTCGGGCGCGCCCGCCGTCAGGCCCGGTCGTCCCGGGCGGCTCCGGCTCCGGCGGCCGTGTCGTCGTCGCGGCCCTCGTCCTCCTCCCAGCCCAGGAAGGCGGCGATCTCCGGCCACTGGCGCTCGGCGTCCCGCTCGCCCAGCTGGATGAGCCGGCGGATGTAGCCCGGCTCGAAGAGCAGGTAGCTGACGAAGTCGCTGGTCCGGCTCACGCCGCTCTCCAGCCCGCCCACCAGGAAGCGGAGCAGCCGGGGCAGCTCCTCGCGGTGCTCGGCGGCCAGGGCCCCCAGGTCTTCGGACGGCCGAAGGACCATGTGCCGCACCCGACGCAATCCCTCGGTGCCGTCGTCCCACTGCCGGCACGACGCCAGGAGGCGGTTGATCCGCTCCATCCGCCGGGCGTCGGCGTCCAGGGCGTCCAGGAAGATGTTGTTGAAGAGGATCCCCATGACCTGGGCCGGCGGGGGATAGCCGGTCACCGACGGCACCTCCGCCTCCCCCACGCTCCGCTCGTAGCGCGCCGAGACCGAGAGGATCCGGTCCGCCCCCAGGTGGACCGCCGGCGACAGGGGGGCGCTCTGCCGGATGCTCCCGTCGCCGAAGTACTGCTCGCCGATGCGGATGGCGGGGAAGAGGAGCGGCAGGGCCGCCGAGGCCATCACGTGGTCCAGCTCGAGACGGTCCCGTACGGCCCGGCGCTGCGGCCGCTCCCACAGCTCGACGTCCGGACGGCCGTGGACGAAGCTCACCGTCCGGCCGGTCTGGTAGGAGGTGGCGGTGATGGCCGCCGCCCGGAGACGTCCCTTCCGGATGTTCTGGTCGATGCCGTCCATGTCGATGGCGCCCTCCAGGAAGCGGCGGAGGGGGTCGCTGTCCACCAGGCTGCGGGCCTGGGGGCCCAGCCGCGTGCCCCCCGAGCCCAGGGTGAAGGCCCAGCGCACGGCGATCGAGGCCAGGGAGAAGGGGTCGGAGCGGAAGACCTGGTCGACGGTGAGGCCCCGCCAGTGGTCGGCCAGCTCGGCCGTCGCCTCGTCGGCGGAGCCGGGATGGGACGCCAGGTGCGCGATGTTGATGGCGCCAGCGGAGACGCCGGCCAGGATGGGGAAGCGCCGTTCGGGGCGCCGCTTCCCGAGGTGACGCAGGAGGCCGACCTGGTAGGCGGCCCGGGCGCCGCCCCCGGAGAGGACCAGGGCCGGTGTGGTCCCCTCCGTCACGCGTGCGTCAGGCCGGGTTCGCGGGGGAGCTCCGCTCCGCGCGGGGGAGGAAGTCGGCGTGCCAGGACGCCGAGGCGGGCCGCTCCCACCGCCCGGATCGGACCTCCTCCAGCCGCTCGGCGGTGAGGTCGAAGACCGTCGTGTCCCCGTCGACCTCCCCCGCCTCGGCCAGGCGCCGGAACTCCGGACGGCTCGCGGTGCGGATCTCGTCGTCGTCCGGATCCCGGTACCACACCGTCGAGGCGTCCAGCAGCGTCAGGCCGGTCTCCTCCTCCATCTCCCGCAGGTGGTCGACCAGGGCGTCGATGCTGCAGCCCGAGGCCGGGGCCCGGCTCTCGTCCACCGCCACGACCAGGAAGCGTCCGTGAAGCCAGCCCATGCCCGCCCGCAGCGCCTGCCGGTGGGCCGCCCATCCGTCCAGGAACTCGCGGGTCGCCTCCCGCAGCCGGTCCGCCCGGTCGGGGTTCGGGGCGGGGCGGGCCCCGTAGATCCAGGCGCGGCTGCCGCCGGGGAGGTCCGGGATGGGCGTCAGGCTCATGGCAGGGTCCTCGGGCTCATGGCAACATGCCTCGGGCTCGCGGTCGGGATGCTCGGGCGCGGGGCGCCCGGGCCGCGCTCCGGCTTCACGGGGACGTCGGCGTGCCGGGGCTGGCTTCGAGGTTCCGACCCACCAGGGCCTCCAGCCGGGCCAGCCCGATGCGGTGGTCGAAGCGCCGCTGCACCAGCTCCGCCTCGGCCTCCCGCAGGGCGATCTGGGCCGACTGGAGGTCGAGGATCGTCGCCAGTCCCAGCCGGAAGCGCTCCTGCGTCAGCCGCAGGTCCTCGCGGCTGAGCTCGACGGTCTGCTCGGCCAGCTCCACGCCGGCCCGGGCGGACTGCACCTGGCTGTGCGCGGCGTCGAGGTCGGCCCGGAGCTGCAGCTCGGCCTCCGTCGCCTGTGCCTCGGCGGCGGTGGCCCGGGCCCGGGCCCGGTAGACCCGGGTCTCGCGCTGGAACCCGTCGAACAGCGGATAGCTGCCCTGCAGCGACAGGCTCCAGCTCCGGTTCTCCGGGGGGAAGTCGGAGTTCTGCCACGCCCAGCCGCCCTGGAACCGGAGGTTGGGCAGGTAGGACGAGCGGGCGGTGGCGATCTCGGCCTCCGCCGCCTCGGAGGCGGCCCGGGCGCTGGTCACCGTGGGCCCCCGCTCCAGCGCCATCTCCATGAGCTGCCGGCGGTCGTAGTCCAGGGAGTCCACCGCCAGCGTGGCCTCCTCGGCCGGCGCCACCCGCTCCCGCACCCCCATGCTCCGCGCCAGGGCGAACGTGGCGGCCCGGGCGTCGTTCTCGGCGTTGAGCAGCGACAGCCGGGCGTTGTTGAGGTCCACCTGCGAGCGCAGGAGGTCCGACCGGGTGGCGCGGCCCACCTCCATCTGCTGGCGGACGAACTCCAGCTGGTCCTCCTGTCGGTCCACCCGGTCCTGCTCCACCCGCACCAGCTCCCGCCGGGCCACCGCGTCGTAGAACGCCTGCTTCACCTCCAGCACCGTCTGGTAGCGCGTCTGCCGACGACGGGCCCGCTCCGCCGCCACGCCTTCCCGGGCGCTCTCCAGGGCGCTGAAGCGCCGGAAGCCGTCCAGGATGTCGAAGCTGGCTCCGAGCTGGAGCGTGTAGCTGGTCCGGGTGAGGGACTGCTGGGTCGGGTCCAGCCGGGCCGTGCTGGCGTTGCTGAAGCCGTAGCCCAGGCTGAGGTCGGGGAGGAAGTCGCCGTAGGCGCTCAGGCGGTCGTACTCGGCCAGGTTCACGTCCGTCTCGATCCGGGTCATGGCCGGGTTGGCCCCCAGGGCGACGTCGATGGCCTGCTGCAGGGTGACCCGGCGGGCGTCCTCCTGCTGCGCCTCGACGGTGGCGGTGCCGACGGTGGCGGTCCCCGCGACCAGGAGGAGCGCGCAGAGACCCGGCACCGCCGTCCGCCCCATCACCGCCCCACCTCCGTCGTGTCGCGTGCCCCGGGGTCCTTCCCGCCCTTCTTCCCCTCGTCGCCGTCCCAGCGATCGTCGCGGCGCTCCGCCTCCCGGCGCAGCAGCTCACGGTACCGCTCGGCCTGCTCCTCGGTGAGCACCTCCTCGATGCGTCCCCGGGCCGAGTCGACCACGGCCCGGTAGCGGGGTCGGACCTCGCTCCACATCTCGTGCATGCGGTCCCGGACGCCGGCCAGGATGGTGTCGATCCGGGCCTGCTGGTCGTCGGTGAGCTCCAGCTCCTCCGCGAAGCGCTCGATGACGGTGTGCTCCCTGTCGTCCCGGTCGCCGTCCCGCTGCTCGGCGGCCCGGTCGCCGGGGCCGTCGTCGAGCCACACCCGCTCCAGGGCCACGCCGGCGGCGACGCCGGCGCCGAAGACCAGGAGGAGGGCCAGGGCGGCGCCCAGCGTGGAGCGCTCCACGGATCAGTCCTGCCCGCGGAGCGTGGCGGCCAGCACCAGGTCCTGGCTGGGCGCGGAGGCCGCGGTCAGCACCGCCGGCGGGGCCTGGGCCCCCGGGGCGCCGGAGCGCACCAGCTCCTCGACCGCGACGTTGGATCCGGCGTCCGCGGCCACCGGCGGCCGCTCGGCCCGGTGGGCCATCCAGCCGAACAGGAGGAGGGCGCTGGCGGCGACGGGCACGAGCCGGAGGGCGGCGTCGGCGGCCAGCTCCCACACCGAGGCCGCGCCCCGGCGCTCCAGCCAGGCGTCGGCGCGGTCCAGGACGACGGAGCGCATGCGGGCCCGGGACACGTCGTCGGGCCGGAGCGGCTCGATCCAGGCCGGCCAGGACCGGCTACGATTTCTCTTCTCTGCGCTCATCGCCGTCCTCTCCCTCGTCCCCCAGAAGCCCCCGGAGCGCCTTGCGCCCGTGATGGACGTGCGCCCGGGACGTCCCTTCCGCCACGTCCAGGATCTCCGCGATCTCGCCGTGGCTGTACCCCTCCAGATCGTACAGCATCACCGCGGTCCGTTGCATCTCCGGGAGCTCCTCCAGCGCCGCCAGCACCTTCCGGCGCGTCCTCCGCCGGTCCGTCTCCCGCTCCGGGTTCGACCCTCCCGAGGCGTCGTGCGGGATCTCCTCGTGGCTCCGGAGCTTCTCCCGCCGGAGCAGGTTCAGGCATGTGCTGCGGAGCACCCGGTAGAACCATGGGCCGAACGGGCTCCCGTCCGACAGCTGGTCGATCCTCTCCAGCGCCCGGATGAAAGCCTCCTGCACCGCGTCCTCGGCGTCCTGCCGGTGTCGGAGGATGCCCAGGGCCACGGCGTGGGCCTCGTCCAGGTACAGGTCCACGAGGCGGCCGAAGGCGCCGTCGTCGCCCGCCTGGACCGCCCGGACGAGGTCCGGCTCCGAGACGTCCTGCCCCGGGAGACGCTCCGTCACCCTAGACAGAACACGCTCCCGCGGTGGCACGTTGAGGTGCGTGGCATCGAGTCCTTCGTCGCTGGGATGGATCCCGTCGCCGTCGGCCGGGGCGGGGCAGGCCTCCCGCCGTTTTCCCATACGCCGAACCCCCGTCCCGAGTTGCGACGCGCGCCGCGGCGACGGGGCCCCCGTTGCGGCCGCCGCCGGGTGCCGAGTACGTATGTCGTTCGCGGGACGCGGGATGCGCGGCCCGTCCGGGGCCGCGCGCGGAACGGACGACGGTGGAGGCAGCGGTGACGGGAGAGGGAAGCGACGGCCTGCCGCCCCTGGGGGCCCACGTGTCGGTGGCCGGCGGGCTGGCGAAGGCGGTGGAGAGGGGGCGGGCGATCGAGGCCACCGCCCTGCAGGTCTTCACGAAGCAGCCCCAGCGGTGGGCCGAGCCCGACCTCGCCGACGAGGAGGTCGAGGCCTTCCGGTCGGCCCTGGAGTCGAGCGCCGTACGGACCGTGGCCTCCCACGACAGCTACCTGATCAACCTCGCCACCGAGAAGCCCGACCTGCTGGAGAAGTCCGAGGCGGCCTTCCGGGCCGAGCTGGCCCGCTGCGTCCGGCTCGGGATCGACCACCTGGTCACCCATCCCGGCAACGCCACCGGCGGCGACCGGGAGGCCGCCCTGGAACGGAACGCCCGGGCCCTGGGCGACGCCCTGGCAGCGGTGCCCGGGCCCACCCGGGTGCTGGTGGAGACCACCGCCGGGAGCGGCACGGCCCTGGGCTGGCGCTTCGAGGAGCTGGCGGCCCTGCTGGAGGCGGTGCCCGACGAGGTGGCCGGCCGGCTGGGCGTCTGCCTGGACACGGCGCACGTCTTCGCCGCCGGCTACGACCTGCGCACGGACTACGAGGGCGTGATGGCGGAGCTGGACCGGACGGTAGGGCTGGAGCGGCTCGAGCTCGTCCACGTCAACGACTCCCGGGCCGGCCTGGGCAGCCGCGTGGACCGTCACGCCCACGTCGGCCGGGGCGAGCTGGGGGAGGAGGGGTTCACCGGCCTCATGCGGGATCCCCGCCTGCGGGACGTGCCCCGGGTGCTGGAGACGCCCAAGGAGGAGGACGCCACGGCCTCGGATCGACGCAACCTGGCCGTCCTCCGCCGCCTGGCGGCCCCGGGATGAGCCGGCCCCGGCCGTCCGCTGGCGCCCCGACGTCTTTCGCGTCGGCCTCCCGGGCGGCATCTTTTCCCGGCAGGGGCGGCCGTCCCCCGATCCCGCGAGCCGGGGGGGCGACGGCCCGCCCGTCCGGGACGACTTCGCCGAGGAGAACACCGTGTCCGAGCTCACGTCGTTCGACGGCCGCGACATCGTCCTCCCCGAGGGCGAGCGGGAGGTGGCCGCCCGGACGCTGGTGGACGCCCGCCTGGCCGCGGCCCGCGAGCTGGCCGGCGGCGATCACACCGGTCCGCCGCCCGACGCCTCGCCCACCCGCCCGGAGTCCCGCGCCTACCTGTTCGAGGAGGCCTGCGAGCTCTACCTGAACGAGCTGAACTGGGAGGAGCTCACCGACGAGGAGAAGGTGGACGACGGGGAGCTGACCGAGATGGTCTTCCCGGGCCTCCTGGCCTTCGTCGACGCCCTCCTGCTGGGCGGCGACCCCCACAAGGACAGCGACGCCAGCGCCCACCCGGACGTCGTCCGGGACTTCCTGGTCTGGCTGGCGGCCCGGCTGAACGACCTCCGCGCGGCGGCCGACGACAGCGGCGGCGGCCTGCGGGCCCGGCGGGAGGCGGGGATGGCCGAGGAGCTGCTGGACCTGGTGGCCGGCCGCCTGTACGGCCTGGACCGGGAGGAGCTGGGCCGGCTGCGGGGCTGAGCCCCGACGCCGCCCGGCTGGACAGCCCCGCCCGTCCCGCGTAACTTCGGCGCCGCCGCAGCGCCGGCCGCCCCGACGGGAGCGCGGTCCCGCATTCGTCGCTGCAGCACCCCCCACAGCAGAGAGCCCACAGCAGAGAGCGAGGCGAGAGCGTGAAGTCCATCGTATGCGTGAAGCGCGTGCCCGAGTCGGACGCGCGGGTGCGGATCGCCGAGGACGGGAGGAGCCTGGATCCGTCCGGCGTGAAGTTCACCCTCAACCCCTACGACGAGTTCGCCCTGGAGGAGGCCATCGCCCGGAAGGAGGAGGCGGGCGAGGGGTCGGTGACGGCGATCTCCCTGGGCGACGACGCCTCCGAGGAGACGCTGCGGACGGCGCTGGCCATGGGCGCCGACGAGGCGGTCCTGCTGACGACCGACGACGAGCGGCCCGCCTCCGACGGCCTGGTCGTCGCCCGGGCGCTGGCGGAGGAGATCCGGGGCCGGGAGTTCGACCTGCTGCTGTTCGGGAAGCAGGCCATCGACGACGACAACATGCAGGTGCCGGCCATGGTGGCCGAGATCCTGGGGCTGCCGTGCGCCACCGTCGTGGTGGAGCTGGAGGTGGAGGACGGCCGCGCCACCGCCGTCCGGGAGGTGGAGGGCGGCCACGAGCGGGTCGAGATGGAGCTGCCCGCCGTCGTCGCCGCCCAGAAGGGGCTGAACGAGCCCCGCTACGCCAGCCTCAAGGGCATCATGGCGGCCAAGAAGAAGCCGCTGGAGACGAAGGAGGTGGCGCTGGACGACTCGGGGCTGGAGCTGCTGGCCCTGGAGGAGCCCCCGGAGCCCGAGGCGGGCGAGATCCTGGGCGAGGGCCCGGAGGCGGCGCCCGAGCTGGCCCGGCGCCTGCGCGAGGAAGCGAAGGTGCTGTGATGGGCGGCGTCCTGGCGTACGCGGAGACGCGCGGAGAGGAGATCCGGGGGGTGGCGCGGGAGACGGTGACGGCCGCCCGCCGGCTGGCCGACGCGCTGGACGGCCCGGTGGACGCGCTGGTGGTGGGCCCGCCGGGCACGGCGGAGCGCGCCGGGAGCCTGGGCGAGGTGGGGGCGGACCGGATCCACGTGGCCGAGGACGAGGCGTTCGGGGTCTACGCCCCCGACGCCACGCTCCGTGCGCTGGAGGAGCTGGCCGGCCGCGAGGCGTACGACGCCGTGCTCTTCCCGGCGTCGGCCCGGGGCAAGGATCTCTCGGCCCGGGCGGCGGCCCGGCTCGGCCGCCCGCTGGCCACCGAGGTCACGGGCCTGGAGGTGGAGGACGGCCGTCCCGTCGTCGTCCGCCCCCAGTACGCGGGCAAGGCGCTGGCCCGGCTGACCTTCCGCGACGCCCCGGCCCTGGTCAGCCTGCGGCCGAACGTCTTCCTGGCCGGGGAGATTTCGGGCGAGGGGACCGTCGAGACGCTGGCCGTGGACCCGGAGCCGGCCCGGGAGCGCTTCCACCCGGTGGCGTCCGGCGAGAAGGAGAAGCTGGACGTGGCCGAGGCCTCCATCGTCGTCTCCGGGGGACGCGGGATGCAGGGGCCCGAGAACTGGGGCCTGCTGGAGGAGCTGGCCGCGGCCATCGGCGAGGGCGTGGCCCTGGGGGCCAGCCGGGCGGTGGTGGACGCCGGCTGGCGACCCCACGAGGAGCAGGTCGGCCAGACCGGCAAGGTCGTCACCCCCGAGCTCTACGTGGCGGTGGGGATCAGCGGCGCCATCCAGCACCTGGCCGGCATGCGGACCTCGAAGGTGATCGTGGCCATCAACAAGGACCCCGAGGCCCCCATCTTCGAGGTGGCGGACTACGGGATCGTGGGGGACCTGTTCGAGGTCGTCCCCCGCCTCACCGAGGAGATCCGGGCGGTCCGGGAGGGCTGAGCGCCGAGCCCCGTCGGGTCAGGCCAGCGCCTTCTGGACGTTGGCCACGAAGCGGCCGAACAGCATGTCGGCCACGTTCCGGGTCAGCATGTTCTCGGCCAGGCTCCCCGACAGGCGGACGCTCTGCTCCACGTCCACCCGGGTGCCGCCGTCCTCCCGCCGGCTGAGCCGGCTCTCCATGACCAGCCGGGCCCGGGCGTCCCGCCGGGTGTCCTCGGCGTCGCCCGTCAGGAGGACCCGGTGGTCGTCGGGCTCGATCGTCGAGAACTCGATCTCGCCCCGGAAGGTGGCCCCGAAGGGGCCGAGGGTGAAGCCGATCTCCCCCTCGAAGGTCCGCTCGTCCACCTGCTCCAGGATCCGGGCGGAGGGCAGGCAGGGCACCACCCGCTCCGGGTCCACCAGGAAGCTCCACACCTCCTCCAGCGGCGCCTCCACCTCGAAGCTCCGCTGCAGATCGATGGCCATGGGATCGCTCCCGTGCGGTCCGACAGGACTCGTCCGGCGGCGTCCCGGGCCGCGGTGCGGCGTCGCCCGGTGACCGGGGGCCGGCCGGCGCTCGGCGACCAGAACGGGCAAGGGACGTTCCGCGCCCGGCCGGTCCGCTTGGAGGGGCCGGGCGGCGCCGGTACGTTGAGGAGTCGGGCGGGACCGGCGACCCGCCACGGATCGGAGCCGGGGACGGAGCCAGGGAGGGAGGATGGACCCCACGGAAGCCCCCGAGGGCGTGGCCGCCCTGGTCCTGGCCGCCGGCGGCTCCCGGCGGTGGGGGGAGGGGAGCAAGCTGCTGGCCCCGTGGGACGACGGCACCGTCGTGGAGGCGGCGGTGGCGGGGGCCCGCGAGGCCGGCCTGGACCCCGTCCTGGTCGTGCTCGGGGACCGCTCGTCCGAGGTCGGCCTCCTCCTGCCGGCCGGCGTCCGCGCCGTCCGCCATCCCGGGTGGCGGGAGGGCCGGGCCTCCTCGCTAGCCGCGGGGATCGAGGCCCTGGCCGCCGACGGGGACGTCGACGCGGCGGCGGTCTTCCTCGGCGACGAGCCCCGGGTGCCGGCCGCCGCCGTGCACGCCGTCCTGGAGGCGTGGCGGGAGGGCGGCGCCGCGGTCGTCCGGCCCTTCTACGGGGACGCGCCCGGCCACCCCGTGATCTTCGGCCGGCGCTGCTTCCCGGAGCTGGCGGAGCTCGAGGGAGAGGACGGGGCGCGTCGCTACCTGGAGCGGGACTCCGTCCGGGTCCGGGCCGTGCGGCTCGACGGTCCGCCGCCGCCGGACGTGGACACCCGGGAGGACCTGAGGCGGCTCCGGGAGGGGGAGGCGATCCGGAACGAGCGGCCATCCGGACGGTAGGAAAGCGCCGACTCCGCCTCCACGGCACCTTCGCACCCGACACCCCCACGCCCCCATGTCCACCCGGAAGCTCATCGCCGTCGCGGTCCTCGCCGTCTGGGTGGTGGCCCTGGGCTGGCACGCCGGCCGTCTCTACCTGCGGCCCGAGGCGGAGGTGCTGGCGGCCGGCGCCCGCACCATCCCGCCCGGGGTCTCCTACTACGCCGTCTACCAGGGCGACCGCCACGCCGGGTGGGCACGCAGCGAGGTGGACACGCTGCCCTCGGGCGGCGGCTTCCGCCTGGAGGACCGGATGCGGGTGAGCCTGGAGGGGCTCGGGATCCCGAGCGGGGCCGAGCTCCGGAGCCGGTCGGAGCTGGGGCCGGCCCTGGGGCTCCGTTCCTTCCGGGTGGAGACCTCGGGCCTGATGGGAGGGATGACGGCCGACGGGACGGTGGAGGGCGACTCCGTGCTCGCCTTCCATGTGATCCGGGGCGGCGACACCACCCGTCGGAGCGTCCGGCTGGAGGGGCCGGTGATCCCGAGCACCGCGCTGCCCCTCCGGGTGGCCGCCGAGGGTGAGAGCGAGGCGGGAGACCGCTACCGTATCCAGACGTTCGATCCGATGCAGCTCAGCTCCCAGACGCAGGAGGTGCGGGTGCTGGAACGAAGGGTCCTGACGGTTCCGGACAGCGCGGCGCGGGACTCGGCCACCGGCGCCTGGCGGGTGGCCCGCCACGACACGGTCACCGCCTGGCGGGTGGCCCGCGAGATGGCGGGCGTCGAGCTGGAGAGCTGGATCGACGAGGACGGCCGCTACGTGGAGGTCAGCACGGGGGCGGGGCTCCGCCTGGAGCGGACCGCCTTCGAGCTGGCGTACTTCGGGTCGGACGCCAGCCGCTCCGGGGAGGAGGACGCGCCGGCGGCCCCGATCGGCATGCCGGACGGGGCTCCGACCGGGACGCCGGACGGTTCGCAGGGTGGGGCCCCGGACAGCACGCCGGACGGGGCCCCGGGCCGGGAAGGCGGGACCCCGTGATCCGGCTCGAGGGGCTGACCAAGCGGTACGGGGACTTCACGGCCGTGGACGGCGTCGACCTGGAGATCCCCAGCGGACAGATCTTCGGGCTCCTGGGGCCCAACGGCGCGGGGAAGACCACCACCCTCCGGATGATCGTGGGGATCCTGCGGCCCGACGCGGGACGCGTGCTGGTGGACGGCGACGACGTCGTCGCCGACCCCTTCGCCGCCAAGTCCCGGCTGGGCTTCGTCCCCGACCGTCCCTTCGTCTACGAGAAGCTCACCGGCGAGGAGCTGCTGCGCTTCGTGGCGGGCCTGTACGGCCAGGACGGCGACGGGGTGGAGGCGAGGATCGACGAGCTGCTGGACCTGTGGGGGCTGGAGCCCTGGCGGGACCAGCTGGTGGAGTCCTACAGCCACGGCATGCGCCAGAAGCTGATCCTCTCCTCCGCCCTGGTCCACCAGCCCACCGCCCTGGTCATCGACGAGCCCATGGTGGGGCTGGATCCGTCGGCGGCCCGCCTGCTGAAGCGCATGCTCAGGAGCTTCGCCGACGGGGGCGGCACGATCCTCATCTCCACCCACACGCTGGAGTTCGCCGAGGCCCTGTGCGACCGGCTGGCCGTGATCCAGGAGGGGCGGATCCTCACCTCCGGCACCATGGGGGAGCTGCGGGAGCAGGCCGCCATGGAGCAGGGTCACCTGGAGGAGGTGTTCCTCAAGCTGGTCGGAGGGGCCGAGGAGAAGCAGCTGGCGCGGGCGCTGGGCCGGGTGGAATGAGCGCGACGGGCGCCACGGGGGTCGCCGGCGGGGGCGGAGTGGCCGGCGCGGGGCCCGGCGTCGGCTGGCTCCTGCGGCCGAAGGTGCTGTCCGCGCTGGCCACGCGGGTCACCGACGAGGGCCGTACCGGCCGCTACCTCCTGGTCGGGCTCGTGGGGACGGTGACCCTCCCCCTCATCTACCTTGCCCTGGCCCGGCTGCTGGAGACGCTGCGCGACACGCCGGAGGTCGGCCCCGTCCTGGCCGCCCGGCTCCTGGGCTTCGGGCTCCTGATCCTGCTGGGGATCCTGGTCCTCTCCAACCTGATCGCGGCCCTCTCCAGCTTCTTCCTCTCCCGGGACCTGCCCATCGTCCTCTCGGCTCCCGTGGACTGGCTGGCGGTGTACGGCTCGCGGCTGGTCGAGACCGGGGTGACCTCCTCCTGGATGGTGGTGCTGCTCCTGGTTCCGCTGGTGGCGGCCTACGGGACGGTGTACGGCGCCGGGTGGGCCTTCTACCTGGTGTCGCTGGCGGCGCTGGTCCCGCTGCTGATTATCCCCGCCGCCCTGGGCAGCATGGGGACCCTCATGCTGGTGCGGGTCTTTCCTGCACGGCGCACCCGCGACATCCTGGGGGTGATCGCCGCCGGCGGGGTGGCGCTGCTGGTGCTGGGCCTCCGGGTGCTGCGGCCGGAGCGCCTGGTGGACCCCGAGGGCTACCGGAGCCTGGTGGATTACCTGGACGTGCTGCGGGGCCCGACCCTGGCCTGGGTCCCCTCGGACTGGGCCTCGCAGGCCATGCTCGGGCCGCTGCGGGACGGCCTGGATCCCTTCTACCTGCTGCTCCTCTGGAGCACGGCGGCGGCCTTCGTCGTCCTGGGGGCGCTGCTCCACCGCAGCCACTACGACGTCTGCTACACCCGGGCCCAGGAGGGCGGCGAGAAGCGGGTGCGCTACGGCGCCGTGTGGCGGGGGCTGGAGCGGGTCCTGGGCTTCCTGGGGATCCGGCGGCGGGAGATGGTGCTCAAGGACACCCGGGTCTTCTTCCGGGACGCCACCCAGTGGTCCCAGCTCATCATCCTGGGCATCCTGGTGGTGGCCTACGTCTACAACATCCAGGTGCTGCCGCTGCGCTCGAACGAGGCCATCGGGGACTTCCTGATCTCCATGGTGGGCTTCCTGAACGTGGGGCTCACCGGCTTCGTGCTGGCGGCCGTGGCCTCGCGCTTCGTCTTCCCGGCCCTGAGCCTGGAGGGGCGGACCCTGTGGCTGCTGCGCTCCTCACCCCTGCCGCCGGACACGCTGCTGTGGTCCAAGTTCTGGTCCGGCGCCGTGCCCCTGCTGACGGTGGCCCTGCTGCTGGCCGGGCTGACGGGGGCGGCCCTGGGCCTGCGCCCGACGGTGCTGGTGCTGTCGCTGGTCACCATCGCGGGCCTGACCCTGGCCTTCACCGCCCAGGCCCTGGCCTGGGGGATCGCCTACCCGAAGTTCGAGACGGAGAACGCGGCCCAGATCCCCACCTCCCTGGGCGGCTTCCTCTTCATGCTGGGCGCCCTGGGCACGCTGGCCGTGGTGCTGGGCGGACAGTTCGTGATCCTGCGGGACTTCCTGGTCAGCGGCCTCCCGTGGCGGGAGACGCGCGCTCCCCTGCTCATGGAGCTGACCCTGGCCTACGGCGTCACCCTGGCGGTGTGCGCGGCGGTCGGCCTGTGGCCCTACCGGTTCGCCCGGCGGAAGCTGCGGGAGCTGGAGGTGGGCTGAAAAGCGGCCCCGGCGCTTCCGCTCTGCCCGCGGTCTCACCGCTCCCGGTGGACGGTCCACCGGTCCAGGACCTCCTCGCCCCGCACGACGTGTAGGGCGTCGAAGCAGGCCACCGTCAGGCAGGCGTGGTTCGGCAGGATCCGGACCTTCTCGCCCCAGGGGAGGGCCCGGTCCACCAGCCCGTGCTCCTGGCTGAGGGAGATGAGACGGGCGTCGTCCCGGAGCCGACGCGACGAGAAGTCCTCGAGGAGGGCGCCCATGTGGGGTTCGCCCGCCGCGCCGCTGCCGCCCCCGTGGCCGCGCGCGTCCTGCCCGTCGGCGGCCGGCTTCCGGCCCGGACCGCCGTCGGACGCGTCGGGTCGCGGCGTCGGGCCGGGGTCCTTCGAGAGGGCCAGGGCGCCGGCGTCCACCACCGACCGCCCCGCGTCCGGGCGGGAGGAGACGACGGTGGCCAGCACCGTGGCGGCCACGTCCCCTGCGGAGCAGGCTCCCAGCGCCATCTGCGTGCGGTCGTAGAGGGCGTAGTTGCCCGGGCGGGCCTCGTCGACCCCCGTCAGGTCCTCGGCCCGGGACATGGACGGGGTGGAGCCGACGCTGAGGGCCGGCACCTCCACCCCCGCTTCCAGCAGCCGCCGGGCCGCCCCCACCATGACGCCGCGCTCCTCCTCGGCCGCGGCGGCCAGCTCCCCGGGGGAGCGGGCCCCGTAGGCCTGGCCCGAGTGGGAGAGGAGGCCGTCGAAGACGAGCACCTCCGACGCGGCCAGGGCGCCGCCGATCTCCAGGAGGGCGTCGCCCCCGGGATCCACCCCGGAGCGGCCGTAGCCGGGATCCACCTCGAGCCACACGTGGAACGGGTGGCCGGCCCGCTCCAGCTCCTTCACGGCCCGGCGGTGGTCCACCAGCAGGCGGAGGCGGGCCCGCCGGTCCACCTCCCGGGCCTCCCCGATCCGCCCCGGGATCACGGGGAAGGCCCAGGTCATGTCGTCGAAGCCGTGGTCGGCGAAGACCCGCGCCTCCTCCAGCGTGGAGACGGTGATCCCCCGGGCGCCGGCGTCCCGCTGGAGACGGGCGACCTCCACGCACTTGTGGGTCTTGACGTGGGGCCGGAGGCGGACGCCGAGCCGCTCCGCCCGGCGGGCCATGCTCCGGACGTTGGCCTCCAGGACGTCCAGGTCCAGCAGCAGGGCGGGGGTGGGGAGGTCGCGGAGGCGGGTCACGGCGGCCTTCCGGTGGGGGATCGGCGTCCGGCGCGGGGCGCGGAAGCTATCGCGGCCCGCCGCCCTCGACCACCTGCCGGGTCGGCCGAGGGCGAGGGCCAGCGGGATCGGCCGTGCGACCGGCTTCGCCCGTCGGCCGCGCGCGGCGCCCCGGCGAGATGGAGACCCCCGGCCGGGGCGAGTGACGGATGACGGGGGGGCTTCGTCTATCGGATGACAGGGGAGACGTGGAGCGATTCGGGAGGTGGCGGTAGTTTCGGTGCCGTGCATCGACGCGACCGACGGGAACCCTTCGGATAGCGGACACCGACCATCGAGACCACGAACCCCCGGAAGGACGGCGGCATCCCCGAGGGCGGCGGAAGCACGTCCGCCCCCGGGCCCGACGATGCCGGTCCCGACGACGAGCCGTCCGACGCCGAGATCGTCCGGACGGTGCTCGACGGGGACCGGGAGGCGTACCGGGAGCTGGTCCGCCGCTACGAGGACGTGCTGTACCGGCACGCCGCCCGGATGGTGGACCGTCCGGACGACGCGGCGGACGTGGTGCAGCGGGCGCTGGTCAAGGGGTTCCGGAGCCTGGAGAGCTGCCGCCACCCGGAGAAGGTCGGCGGCTGGCTCTTCCGGATCACGTCGAACCTCTGCAAGGATTACCTGAAGAGCCGTGACCGGGACGGGGTGGCGCTGGAGGACAGCGCCCCCCTGCGGGCGGAGCGGGGCGACCCGGACCGGGAGCTGGAGAGGACCCGGCTGTCCGCCGAGCTGGAGCAGGCGCTGGACGCCCTGACGGCGGACCAGCGGGAGGCCTTCCTCCTGAAGCACCTGGAGGGACGGTCCTACCCGGAGATGTCGGAGATGCTGGACGCGTCGGTGTCGGCGCTGAAGATGCGGGTTCACAGGGCACGCGAGGAACTACAGGTCCTACTGGAGCACTATCGATGAGAGACGAGCTGAGACGCTGGCTGGACGGGGAGATCGAGCGTTCCGAGCTGCCGGAGGACCTCCGCGAGGAGGCCGGCCGCTGGGAGACGCTGTTCGACGACCTCCGTGCGCAGGCGCCCGAGGAGGCGCCCGCCGGGCTGGAGAGCCGCGTGATGCGGGAGGTCGCCGAGGCCGACGTGCCGGCGCGGGCGCCTGCCGCGTCGGAGGAGCGGGACCGGACGTCCGCCGGGGAGGCGGGCGGCGGGTCCGGCGCGGTGGTGCGCGCCATCCGGTGGCTGGTCCAGCCCCGGCCCGTCCAGGTGTCGCCCGGGCTCGCGCTGGCCGCGGCGGCCGCGCTCCTCTTCCTGATCGTCCCGGGGACCTTCCTGGAGGACGGCCCGAGCGAGGCCGGCCCGGAGATGGCGGAGCAGGCGGAGCAGCCCGAGCAGACCCGGGCCGTGAGGGCGGCGGCGTCCTCGCCCAGGGTCTACGTGGAGTTCGTGCTGGAGGCCCCCGACGCCGACTCGGTGTCGGTGGCCGGCGACTTCACCGGGTGGGAGCCCCGGGTGGCCCTCGACGACCCCGACGGCGACGGGATCTGGTCGGGGCGCGTGCCGCTCCGGCCGGGCGTCCACCAGTACATGTTCGTGGTGGACGGCACGGAATGGGTGACCGACCCCCACGCGCAGCACTACTCCAGCGACGGCTTCGGCAACCGGAACGCCGTGCTGGCCATCGCCTCCCCGGGCGCCCCGGCGGGCACCTGAGCCCGGCCGCGATGCCGACCTCGGAGACGACCGGACCATGACCCGACGCGCGCCGACGGCGGCCCTGCTGGCGCTCTTCCTTCTCCCCGCGCCCGGCCTCGCCCAGGAGGCGGAGGCCGGGGAGCGGGCCGAGGCGAAGATGGAGCGCGTCCGGAGCCAGCTCGGCGCCGACGGGGCCACGCGGATCCAGGAGGCGGTGACGAAGGCCCGGGACGCCGGCGTGCCCGCCGGCCCCGTGCTGGACAAGGCCCTGGAGGGGATCGCCAAGGGCGTGCCGCCGGCCCGCCTGGCCCCGGCCGTGGAGGCCTACGTCGACCGGCTCGCCCGGGCCGCCGCCGTGCTGGGCGAGGGCCCGCCGCCGGCCGAGGTCGTGGCCGCCGCCGACGCCCTGGGCCGCGGCGTGCCGGAGGGCCAGCTGCAGGCCGTGACGCGTGCCGCCGGCACGGAGGACCGGGCCATCGCCCTGGTGGTGCTGGGGGACCTGGTGGAGATGGGCGTCCCCGCCGATCGGGCGGCCGGCGCCGTGCAGGACGCCATGGCCGCCGGCCGGGGCGGGGAGACGCTCCTCCACCTGCCCGGGCTCGTGCGCCGTCGGCTCCGGGCCGGCACGCCGCCGGACCAGGCGGCCGAGCAGGCGAGGGAGGCCCTGAAGCAGGCGCCTCCCGCCGGGCCCCCGGTCCCGCCCGGGTCGGGACCGCCCGGCCAGGGCCAGGGTCAGGGCCAGGGTCCGCCCGAGGGCGCGGGGCCGCCCCCGGGCTCGTCGCCGTCGCGCGGAGGCGCCTGAAGCTCCGGTGAGCCGGGAGGAGCCGGGAGGAACCCCTGCCGGGGGCGCCGAGGACGAAGGGTCCGCCGGCGGATCGCGTCGGCTCGGCCGATGGCTCCCCGTGGCCGGGACCGTCCTCCTGGTCCTCCTGGTGGCCGGCGGCCTGTGGACCTGGCGGCTGGCCGAGCGTGTGGAGGAGAGGTGGGCGGCCCACGCCCCGGCCGTCCCCTCCCGGGTCTACGCCTCCACCACGGCCCTCTACCCCGGACGCGCCCTCCCCCCCGACCGGCTGATCCGGGAGCTGGAGGCCCGCGACTACCGTCTGGTGGAGCCGCTCCCCCCCGCGGCGGTGGACGCCGCCCGGGTCGCCTCCGGGCGCCCCGGCGAGGCGACCGCGGCGGATCCCGGCACGCCCGGCGGCGCCGTGGCCGGGCTCGCCCCCGGCGCCTACCGGGCCACGGCCGGGGCCGTGGAGGTCCACCTGCGCGACTTCGTCTATCCGCTCCCCCGCGGCCGGGTCCCCGGCCGCGCCCTGCGGGTGACCTTCCGCGACGGCCGCATCGCCGCGCTCCGCGACCTGCGGGACGGCCGGCGGGTGATGGACGCCGAGCTGGAGCCCCGCCAGGTGGCCACCCTGCTGGACGACCGGATGGTGCGGCGGGAGCCGGTGACGCTCGGAGAGATCCCGGCCGTCCTCCTGGAGGCGGTGATGGCCGTGGAGGACCGCCGCTTCTGGGAGCATCCCGGCGTGGACCCGGTGCGCGTGGCGGGGGCGGCCCTCCACGACCTGCGGACGGGCCGGCTGGCCCAGGGGGGCAGCACCATCACCCAGCAGCTGGTCAAGAACTACTGGCTCGGGCCCGAGAAGACCTTCGTGCGGAAGATCCGCGAGGCGGTCATGGCCCTGCTGCTGGAGGCGCGGCGCGACAAGCCCGAGATCCTCCTGGCGTACCTCAACGAGGTGTACCTGGGCCAGGACGGGCCGGTGGGGATCGCCGGCGTCGGGGCCGCGTCGCGGCACTACTTCGGGCGGGAGACGTCCCGGCTCGGGCTCGCCGAGAGCGCCCTGCTGGCGGGGATGATCCGGGCGCCGAACCGCTACGATCCCTTCCGGCGCCCGGCGGCGGCGCGGCAGCGGCGGGACCTGGTGGTGGAGCTGATGGAGCGGCAGGGCCGGATCACCGCCGAGCAGGCCGAGCGGGCCCGCCGGGAGCCCCTGCCCGACGCCCGGCCCTCCCGCCCCGTGGAGGGAGCGCAGTGGTACGTGGACCGGGTGCAGCGGGAGCTGGACGAGCGGTACTCCCGGGAGGACCTCCGGCGGGACGGCCTCCGCATCTTCACCGCCATGGACCCCCGGGCGCAGGCCGCGGCCGAACGGGCCGTCCGCGAGGGCCTGGCGGCGCTGGAGGAGCGCCATCCCGACCTGGTCACCGAGGGCGAGGAGCGGCTGCAGGCGGCGCTGGTGGCGCTGGAGCCCCGCACGGGCGACCTGCTGGCGCTGGTCGGGGGGCGGGACTGGTCCACCACCCAGTTCGACCGGGCCACACGGGCCCGGCGCCAGCCCGGCTCCCTCTTCAAGCCCTTCGTCTACCTGACGGCCCTGGCCGACACCTCGGGCTGCTGGACCCTGGCCAGCGTGGTCCCCGACACGTCCTTTACGGTGCGGGCCGGGGGCGAGACGTGGTCGCCGGCCAACTACGACGGGGAGGAGCACGGGGAGGTCACCCTGCGGACGGCGCTGGAGCAGAGCTACAACGTGGCCACCGCCCGGCTGGCCACCGACCTGGGCCTGGAGGCCGTGGTGGAGACGGCCCGCCGGCTGGGGCTGGGCGGGCGCCTGCGTCCCGTGCCGGCGGCGGCGCTGGGCGCCTTCGAGGTGACCCCCGTGGAGATGGCGGCCGCCTACGCCGCCCTGGCCGGCGGCGGGATCCGGCCCGAGCCCCTGTCCGTCCTCCAGGTCACCGGGCCGGCCGGCGAGGCGCTGGAGGCCCGGGAGCTCAGCATGCGCCGCGTGGCCCCCGCCGGGCCCGTCCACCTGGTGAACCGGGCGCTGCAGGGCGTGCTGGAGCGGGGGACGGCCGCCGGGATCCGGGGGCTGGGCTACGCGGGGCCGGCGGCGGGCAAGACCGGCACCACCGACGGCTACCGGGACGCCTGGTTCGTGGGCTACACGCCGGAGGTGGTGGTGCTGGTGTGGGTGGGCTTCGACGACAACCGCACCATCGGCCTCCCCGGCGCCGAGGCCGCCGTGCCCATCTGGGCCCGGTTCGTGGCGGCCCACGGCCAGGGCGCCTTCGCCGGGTTCACCGCGCCGGCGGGGGTGGCCGAGGCCCGGGTGGAGACGCCGGACGGCGAGTGCCGCTCCGAGTGGTTCCTGGAGGGCACGGTGCCCGAGGAGAGGCGATGCGGCGGGCTGGACCTGTGGCCCTTCTGACGCCGGGCGCGGACCGGGCCGTCCGCCCCTCCGCGGCGCCCGGGACGCCGACCCGCGGCGGGGCCGTCCTCCCCGGCTTCCTCGTGCTGGCCGCCGGCCTGCTGCTGGCGGCCGGCTGCGCCACCGGCGGGGCGGACGGGCGACCCGGGGACGCGGACGCCGGGACGGAGGTCGGCGCGGAGGCCGCGGACTCGACGGCGGCCGTCCGGGCGGAGGACGACGCGGCCCGGCGGGCGGCGTCCGATCGGCTGGTGGCCCGGGGACGGGCGCTGCTGGAGGAAGGGCGGCCCGGGGAGGCCGCCGGGGTGCTGGAGCGGGCCGTGCGGCGGGACCCGTCCAACGGGCACGCCTACCTGGCCCTGGCGCGGGCTCGCGTCAGGCTGGGCGAGGAGGTGGCAGCCGTGGGCCTCCTGGAGCGGGCGAGCGCGCTGCTGCGCGACGATCACCCGCGGGCGGCCGCGCAGGCGGACAGCCTGCGATCCACCCTGGAGGTGCCGGAAGGGCGCTAGGGCTGGGGCGCCAGGGCTGGCCTACCGCTGGCCGTCGCCGTCGCCCGGCGGACCCGGCGGGGGACCCTGCTGGCCGCCCTGCTGACCCCGCATCTGCTGGCTCATCTGCCGCAGCTGGTTCATGATCGAGTCCCGGCGGTCCATGAGCTCCTCGGCCTGCGGGTCGATCTCGACCATCTTGTTGATGAGGTCGTCGCGGAAGCTGTCCAGCTGCTCCGCGATGGAGTCCCGCTGCGTCACGGAGTCCTGGAGCCGCTGCACCTGCTGCTGGACCTGCCGTCCGCGCGACATCAGGCTGCGCAGCTGGGCGGTGTCCTGGTTCTGCTGGGCCTGCTGGAGGCGCCGCTGAATGGCGTTCAGCGTGTCCTCCTTGTCCGTGTACTCGGGATCCAGCTGCGTCATGGCCCCGCGGACCGTCTCCTCGAGGGCCATGCGGTCATCACGGATCGATGAATCCTGGAGGGCCTTCTGCCGGATGCTCCGAAGCTGCTTCCGGATCTGCTGCAGCTCCTGCTGCATCTGTTGCATCTGCTGCATCTGTTGCATCTGCTGGCCCTGCTGCCCCTGCTCGCCCTGCTGGGCGTGAACCGGGGCGGCCCCGACCAGGATCGCCAGCCCGAGGGCCGCGGCGATCCCGGCGCTGCGGCCGGCGATATCCGAACAGCTCTGCGCGTGATCGTCCATCGTTCGAAACGCCCTTCCTTGCGGTTCACGTCGTGGCGGACCGCGTTGGCCCGCGTCCAGCCTCCCTATGCTTTCCCGGGCGTGGTGTTCCGGAGTTCCACGGGCCCCTCGCTCCTCGTTGAGCCCTCGACCGGGGTGCCATAGGTTCGCGCGGACGATCCGCGTGATCCGCGCGAGCGCCCCATCGCCCAGGACGAAGGACGAGGCGTGACCGAGAATCGGCTGACCGCCCGCGTCGCCGGGTCGGGGAGCTTCCTCCCGCCCCGCCGTCTGGACAACCACGACCTCTTCGAGATGGAGGGGATACGGGAGAACTTCGACGTCGAGCGCGCCCGGGCCTCCCTCCGGGACGCGGAAGACGCGGCCTCCCTGGATCCGGTGGAGGTCTTCGACCGCTGGGCCCGGCAGGTGACCGGGATCCGGGAGCGACGGGTGGTCACCGAGGAGGGCGGCCTCTCCACCGAGAACCTGTGCACCGAGGCGTCCCGCCGCGCCCTGGACCGGGCCGGGATGGAGCCGGAGGACCTGGACTTCATCGTGGTCTCGACGGTCACGGCGAAGGAGAGCGTGCCCAACGCCGCCTGCACGGTGGCCGCCGAGCTGGAGGTCCCCACCGTCCCCGGCTACACGATGAACGCGGCCTGCGCCGGCTTCGTCTACGCCGTGGCGGCCGGATACGCCCACATCCGGGCCGGGCTGGGCGAGAACGTCCTGGTCATCGCCGGCGACGCGCTGTCCCACATCACCGACTACGAGGACCCGAAGACGGCGGTCCTGTTCGGGGACGGGGCGGGCGCCGTCGTGCTGACGCCCGGCCGGGAGGGCGACGGGGTGCTGGGACCGCCCTACCACGTGGCCGACTACGCGCCGGAGCACCTGTACCTGCGGGGACAGGGCTGGGAGACGGAGGAGGAGCCGGACCCGAAGCTGCACATGGGCGGCGGCCCGCGGGTGCTGCGCCAGGCCATCCACGCCATGCGGGACGTGGCCGAGCGGGCGCTGGAGCGGACCGACCTGGGCTGGGAGGACATCCACTACGTGGTGCCCCACCAGGCCAACCTCCGCATCACGAAGGGCCTGGAGAAGCACCTCCCGCTGTCGGAGGAGGGGAGGGTGGTCCACACGATCCAGCGCTACGGCAACCTCTCGGCCTCCACCGTGGCCGTGACGCTGGACGAGGTGCTGCGGGGGGAGCACGGCCCGCTGCCCGACCCGACGCGGATCGTGCTGACGGCGGTGGGCGGCGGCTACACCAGCGCGGGGGCGGTGCTGGCCTGCCGGCCGGGCTGACGGGCCGCGAGGCTCGCCAGGCGGAGCGCCGCCGTCCCGCGCCCGGCCGAGGGAGGGCGGGCGCGCCTCAGCCCGGCGGCGCCCCCTCGTCGTCCTCCTGCCACGCCCGCCAGCCGCGGAGCGGGAGCACCTCCGCCAGGCTGCCCGGCTCCAGCCGGTCGGGTCCCTCCGGCAGCACGAGCAGCCCGTCCGCCGCGGCCATGGAGGTGAGGATGCCCGATCCCTGCGGCCCGGTGAGGGCGGCCAGGGGCGGCCCGCCGTCCGGGTCCGGGCTCAGGGTCACCCGGTAGAAGTAGGTCAGCCCCGGCCGCTTCGTGATCTCCCCCCGCGTGCGGGCGACGAGGGTGCGGCGGCGCAGGGCGTCGTGGCCCGCCAGCCGGCGGACGGCCGTCCGCACGAAGAGCTCGCAGGTCACCATGGCCGAGACGGGGTTTCCCGGCAGCGTGAAGAAGGCGCGGCCGTCCGGGAGCATCCCGAAGAGGACCGGGCTGCCGGGGCGGATCTTCACCCGCCAGAAGACCCGCTCGCCGCCCATCGCCTCCAGCACCTGTCGGGCGTGGTCGCGGGGGCCGACGCTGGCGCCGCCGGTGCACACCAGGACGTCGCAGTCGGCGGCCGCGGCCAGCCGCTCCCGGAGGACGTCGGGGTCGTCCCGGGCCACCCCCAGCCGGACCACGTCGGCGCCGGTCTCCCGGAGCTGGGCGGCCAGGGCGGGCCCGTTGGAGTCCATGATGCGCCGGCCCGACCGGGCCTCGGCCGCCTCCGAGATGTCGGCCAGCTCGTCGCCCGTGGAGAGGACGCCCACCCGGGGGCGGCGGCCCACCTCGACCTCCCGGCGGCCCGTCATGGCCAGCACGCCCACGGCCGACGGCGTCACCTCGCGCCCCGCCGTCAGCAGCAGGTCGCCCTTGCGGACGTCCTCGCCGGCCGACCGGACGTTGCGGCGGGCGTCGCCGTCCTCGCGGACCGTGACCCGGCCGTCCTCCCCGCCGTCGGTGTGCTCCACCCGGATCACCCCGTCCGTCCCGTCGGGCACGGGCGCGCCGGTGGCCACCTCGGCCGCCGTCCCCGGCTGCAGCGCCCCCCGGGGGAAGCCGCCCGCGGGGACGCGGTCGGAGACCGGCAGGACGACGGGGTCCTCCTCGGTGGCGCCCTGGACGTCCTCGGCCCGGACCGCGAAGCCGTCCATGGCGCTGTTGTCCCAGGGCGGATGGTCCACCTCGGAGTGGACGTCCTCGGCCAGGGCGCGGCCCAGCGCCTCGTCCAGGGCCACCCGCTCGGCGGCCAGCGGCTCCAGCCGCTCCAGGATCGCGGCCACCGCCTCCCGCCAGGCGAGCCAGTCGGCGTCGGTGGCGTCCTCGCCGGGGCGCCCCATCAGGAGCCCCCTCCTCCGCCGCCGGCCGTCGACGTCGCGGACCCCAATCCGCCGGCGCCGCAAGGCCACGTCCCGGTCGTCATCGTCCGCCCCCGGACGTGTCGGCCGGCGCCCGCACCGAGGGCCAGCCGGGCTCGACGGCACGGTGGTACAGGCCGAGCTGCTCCACCAGCAGGTCCCGGAGGCCCGAGGCGGCGTCGCCGCGGACGTCATAGCCGTTCAGCAGGAGGGCGAAGACGAGGGTCTCGCCGTCGCCGTCCTCCACGTAGCCCGCCAGCCCCCGCACCGAGCTCAGCGAGCCCGTCTTGGCCCGCACCCCCTCCCGCACCGGCGTGCCCGGGAAGCGGCCCTCCAGCGTGCCGCGGCCCGCGGGCGAGGGGAGGGCGGAGCGGAAGACCTCGTGCTCCGGCGAGCGCCACATGGCCCGCAGCAGGCGGACCAGCGCCGTGGGGGTGACGGCGTCGTAGCGGGAGAGACCCGAGCCGTCGGCCAGGGCGGCCGCCCCGGGGGCGATCCCCCAGTCGGCCAGCGTGCCGCGGATCACCGCCAGGCCCTCCCCGGGGGTCCCCGTCCGCCCCTCCACCAGCCCCAGGGTCCGGAGCAGCGACTCGGCGCCCAGGTTGTCGCTGGGCTTCAGGACGTCGGCGAGGACCCGGCCCAGGGAGTCGGAGCGGACCGTGGCGCTCCAGGCGGCCGTGTCGGCTGCCTGGGCGGCCGCGCCTCCTCCGGCGGCCGTGTCGGCGGCGTCCCGCCGGACCCGCCGGAACCGGCCCTCCACCTCGATGCCGGCGTCCCCGAAGGCGAGGCGGAGCCGGTCCAGGAGCTGGTCGGTGGGATGGGCCGGCGCCAGCCGAAGGGCGACCGAGTCGGCGTCGGCGGGGATCCA
>CAZSKS010000010.1:46796-48535 GCA_964607465.1 uncultured Gemmatimonadota bacterium
AGGCGGAGCCCGGAGCCGGGGGCGCCGGTGCGGACCCGCACCGGGAGGGGCAGGGCGACGGTGGAGTCCCGGAGGCGCACCCGGGCGTCGTCCCCCAGTCGGGGCCCGGGACGGAGCCAGGCCCGGATGCCGGGGTCGGCCATCCGGAGGGCGGTCAGGCCGCCGGCCCAGCCCAGGTGCAGGTCGTCCCACATCCAGCCGCGGCCCCAGCGGGGCGGCGGGAAGGCCCGGTCGTCCCCCACCACGTCGCCGGCGACGGTGTCGATGCCGGCCGCCCTCAGCGTGTCGGCCCACGCCGCCAGCGTCGCGTCGTCCAACGTGGGATCGCCCTCGCCCACGATTCGCAGGTCGCCCTCCAGGCGCCCCGCCCGCACGGGCCCGCCGGCCTCCAGCCGCGTCGCCCACCGGAAGTCGGCGCCCAGCTCCTCCAGCGCCGCCGCCCCGGTGACCAGCTTGGCGGTGCTGGCCGGGACGAAGCGCTTCGCCCCGTTCCGGGAGAAGAGCGTCTCCCCGGTCTCGGCCACCTGGACCACGAGCCCCACGTGGGCCCGGGCGAAAGCGGGATCCGACAGGAGGTGCCGGAGACGGCGGGTCAGCTCGTCCCGGTCCACGACCCCGGGCGGGAGCGAGTCGACGGCCGGCCGCTCGGCCACGTCCGGGCGAGGCACGGCCGGCGCCGGCTCCTGGGCGGCCGCCGGGAGGGGAAGCAGGGCGAGGACGAGGAGGGCCGACGTCAGAAGTAGCGCCACACGCTCAGGCTGAACTCCAGGTTGTGGGTCCAGTCGGTGTCACGGGGCGCACGGAGCCCCTGGTCCTCGAAGCGGTCCAGCACCTCCGGGTCGAAGAACCCGTCCGGCGTCTTGATCCGCCACAGGTGGTCCCGCGCCTCGATCCCGATGCCGATCCGGTCGCTGACGAGCCACTCGACGCCCAGCCCCGCCTGCACGCCCGGCGCCACCCCGATCTCGTAGCGTACCTGCGCGTCCTCGGGGTCGGAGAGCTCCGGACTGACGCTCTCGTCCACGCCGATCAGCAGGCCGGCGCCGAGCACGGCGTAGGGCTGGAGGCCGCGCCACGTCCGGGCGCCGGTCACCGCGAACTGCATGGCGGCCTCGGCCATCACCCAGCTGGACGAGACGGTGTCCACGGGGGTGAGGGGAGCGTCCGTCCGCGGATCGATGACCGCCCGGTCCGAGGGGCCGAAGGAGACACCCGCCTCCAGGGAGATGGGGCTGCTGATCCGGGCCCGCATGCGGGCCCCGCCGAAGGGCGTGGCGTCGGGCCCGAGGCCGGAGGCGCCCGGGTCGGCGTCCAGGTAGCCGCCGAAGAGCCCGATCCGGAAGGAGCGCTGGATCCACTCGTACGGCGTGTCGATGGTGGGCTCCGGATCCGCCTCCTGGGCGGAGGCCCCCTGGACGGGAAGGCAAAGGTAGAGCGCGAGCGCCACCAGGCTCGCGCCCGGCCTCCAGCCTCTCCGTCTCACGAGCTTCTCTTCCTCCGTCCTCGGCGACGCCGAACGGCCGTCGCGGCCGGCCGGCTCCAGATTGACACGCTTTCGGGCCCGTCTCTATACTCGACGCGTCCCCGTCCCATCCGCCGGATCCCGGATCCCGAGACCCAGGCGAGGCTCCGGGCGCACGCAATGTAGGCGCGGCGCCTCGCCGTTTCCAGACATCCCATGCCCGGTCCCATGCCCCGCCACGCCCCGCCCCTCGCCTTCCCGCTGCCCCGCCACGTCC
>CAZSKS010000010.1:48635-50370 GCA_964607465.1 uncultured Gemmatimonadota bacterium
CCCGCCACGTCCCGGTCCTCGCCCTCCCGCTGGCCCTCCTCGCCTCCGTCCTGACCCCCACGGTGCTGGCGCCCGCCCCCGCCGCCGCCCAGACGGTGGAGGTGACCGTCGAGGAGGAGAACTTCCGCCAGGAGCCCATGGGGAAGCGGCTGGCCACCGTCCGCCAGGGCACCCGGCTGCGGGTGGTGGGGAGCGACGGCCGCTGGCGCCAGGTCGTCCTGGAGGGCTGGATCTGGAGCCCCTCCCTCCAGGCCAGCGACCGGGCCGGCCACGACCTGGTGGTGGCCGCCGACGGCGGCGAGAACCTGCGGCGCGAGCCGTCCGGCGACGCCCGGGTCCAGGCCCGCCTCCTGGAGGGCTTCCTCCTGACCGGCGTGCGGGAGCAGGGCGACTGGACCCGGGTCCGCCGCACCGGGTGGATGTGGATGCCCTCCATGCGGCCGGTGGACGGGGAGGACGGGAGCGGAGCCGGCGACGGCGACGGGTCGGAGGCCGCCGACGGAGGGGAGGCCGGCCAGGCGGAGGGCGGCGACAGCCCGGGGGCTCGCGACCGGCTGGTGGTCCGGGGCGACCCGGCCGGGCTCCACCTGTCGCCCGACGGCGACACCGTGGGTGTGGCCCGCCCCGACGCCGACCTCGAGGTCATGGAGCGCCGGGGGGAGTGGGCCCGGGTGCGGATGGAGGGCTGGGTCCGCGAGGCCGACGTGGCGCCGCTGGACTCCGCCGACGTGGCCCGCGACCTGACCCCGGCCGAGGTCCGGGCCAACCCCGACCGCTACGACGGGCGCCGCGTCCGCTGGACCGTCCAGTTCGTCTCCCTCGAGCGCGCCGAGGACGTGCGGACCGACTTCTACGAGGGCGAGCCCTTCCTCCTGTCCCGCCCCGCGGGCAGCGACTTCTCGGGCTTCGTCTACCTGGCCGTGTCGCCGGAGATGCTCCCGCAGGTGGAGGAGCTGAAGCCCCTCCAGACCATCGAGGTGCTGGCGCGGATCCGGACCGGCCGGTCGGCGCTGATGGGGGCGCCGGTCGCCGACGTCATCGACTTCACCGTGCGGTGAGGGCTCCCGTCGAGTAGCCCCTCCGGGGCTCGCGCCGCCGCTGCCGTGGAGGCCGGGGAGCGCTGACGCCGCGGGGCCGCGCCGCCGCTGCACCCGGGCCCGGGCGGGTGCTCCTCCCAGCCCTCTTTCCTTCGGACATGTCCCTCGATCATGTCCATCAATCACTTCCGCCGATCACTTCCATCGATGGCAAGAGGGCGGTCGGAGCCAGCGGCTTCCGCCCTTCTGTCGGCACCTGCCCGCCCGCGACCGGCCCTGGCCTACGGCCGCCAGTCCGGCTCGAAGTCCTCGCCGGGGCTGTTCTGGCTGATGTTCCGGGGATCCGTCCCGTCGGCCTGCATGACCCAGATCTCCCGGTCGTTGGTGCGGCGGGAGACGAAGGCGATCCGCGTCCCGTCGGGCGACCAGCGGGGATGGCGGTCGGCCCGGGTCCCCTCGGTCAGGTTCACCTGCTGCGATCCGTCGGGCGCCATCACCCAGACGTCGTCCACGTTGGTGCGGTCGGAGACGAAGGCGATCTGCGATCCGTCCGGCGACCACTGCGGGTCGGTGTCGTCGCCGGTGAAGTCCTGGGTGCGGTTCACCTGGCTCGATCCGTCGGCGGCCATCGTCCAGACTTCCTCGTCGCCCGTCCGGTCGGAGACGAAGGCGATCGTCGTCCCGTCGGGGGACCAGCG
>CAZSKS010000010.1:50470-52573 GCA_964607465.1 uncultured Gemmatimonadota bacterium
GGAGACGAAGGCGATCGTCGTCCCGTCGGGGGACCAGCGGGGCGAGAAGTTCTCCCCGAAGCTGTCCGTGAGCTGCCGGAGGCCGGTCCCGTCGGCGTTCTGCACCCAGATCTCCCGGTCGTTGGTGCGGTTGGAGACGAAGGCGATCTGTTCTCCGTCCGGGGACCAGCGGGGATCGAAGTCCTCGTTGACGTTCTGGGTCAGGTTCCGGGGGTTCGACCCGTCGGGGTTCACGATCCAGATCTCCCGGTCGTTGGTGCGGCGGGAGACGAAGGCCAGCTGCGATCCGTCGGGCGACCAGCGGGGGAGGCTGTCGGTGGCCGGGTCCTCCTGGCTGGCGTTCCGCACGAAGCCGGTCGTGAGGTTGTGCACGAAGACGTCCTCGTCCAGACCTTCACGGACCGAGGTGAAGGCGATCTCCTGGATGTTCGTGCACGCGACGGCGAAGGTCGTCGTCGCCGTGTCGTCCGCCGCCACCGTCACGCTGCGGGGGTTGTTCCCCTCCACCTGGCAGTTGTTCGCCACGTCGGTGAGCTCCACCTGGTAGCTGTCGGCGGCGATGTCCGCGAAGACCACGGTGTCGGCGACGCCGACGTCCCGGCTCACGGCGTCCGCCAGCACGACGGTGTACCCGTCCGGATCCGGGTCCTGGCCGGAGGTCGCGGTGACGACCTCGACGGCGCTGTTGCCTGAGGGCGGGGGCTCGGGCCCCGTGGTGTCCTCGCAGGCCGCCAGGACGGTGGTCAGGACGGCCGGGGCGAGCAGGGCGGAGAGGAGCCGTCGCGGCCTCCTCCGGAGCGTGGTCGTGGGCATCGGGCGACTCCCGGGTGATGACGTCGCCGCCGTCCGGTGAGGACGACGGTCCGCCGCCCGCTGGGGACGGCGGGGCGAGAACGGTCGGACGGCGAACGGTACACTCGGGCGTCACGGCTGATCCGGCCCACCCGGGCCATCCCCCTTGACCGCGCGCCCGCCGTCTCGCTATCGTCTTCGGTCCACTTTCGGTTTTTGTTCGGGCGTGGCCCCGGGCCACCCCCTCCCTCACCTGCGAGAGCACGATGGCGGACACGGCGGCGCTGCGCGAGCTGGAGCGGAAGCTGGAGGAGATCGAGACGTCCCGGCGGTCCGCGCCGTCCGGCCCGGCGGCGCCCACCGGCGTGGAGCCCCTGGACGACCTCCTCCCCCGGGGCGGCCTGCCGCGGGGCGAGGGCACCGAGTGGCTCGGCCCCCGCTCCTGCGGGAAGACGGCGCTGCTCCGGGCCGCCCTCGAGCGGCTCCGGGCCGGGGGGGAGCCGGTGGCGCTGGTGGACGCCGCCCGGACCCTCTACGCGCCCGATTGGGAAGGGGTGGGGGAGAGGGACGGCCTCTTCTGGGTGGTCCGTCCGCCGTCGGAGGGGGAGGCCGCGTGGTGCGCTGACCTCCTGCTGCGGAGCGGGGCCTTCGGCGCGGTGGCGCTGCTGCCGGCGACGACCCTCTCCCGCTCCACCGCGGTCCGGCTCCAGCGGCTGGCCGAGGAGGCGGCGGCCGTGCTGGTGGTGGCCGGCGACCTCCCGGTGGCCTCGCTGCGGCTCCGCTTCCGGCCCGGCCGGGTGGAGCCGGTGGGCGGGCGGCTCTTCGGACCCTTCCTGCCGGACGTTCGGCCGCTGTGGATCCGGGTGGGCCCGTCCGGCCGGGAGCTGGAGGTCCCCGTCCTCTGTCCCCGGCCGCCCCGCCGGGGCGGAGGGGAGGCCGTGGGGCGGGACCGGAAGGGCCGGCGGTGAGCCCCCGATGGCCGACGTGGAGCGCGTCTCCTCGGTCCGGGCGCCGGAGCTCCAGGAGGGGGCGGACCGCGGGGCGGCGGATCCCGCGGCGGGGGACGCCCACGCTTCCGTCCGGGAGGCGACCCGCCGGCTGGCGGCGGCGCTCCTGGCGGGCTCGCCCCGGGTCATGGCGGCGGGCCCCGGCCTGGTCCGGGTCGACGCCCGGGGATGGGAGCGGCGGGGCGGGGAGGAGGCCCTGGGACGGACCCTCCGGCAGGCCGCCCGCCGGGCCGGCTTCGAGGTCGGGGTGGGGGTGGCGGACACCCCCGTGGCCGCCGACGCGGCGGCGGCGCTGGCGGCGGCG
>CAZSKS010000010.1:52673-55748 GCA_964607465.1 uncultured Gemmatimonadota bacterium
CTCGTCGCGCGAGACGGAGCGAAACGGGGTCGGGGGCCGTCAGCGAGCCCTGCGGCCGCCGCGGGGAGCCACCGCTTCCACTTCGCCGGCCGCCGCCATCCCCTCCGTCCTCCGCCTCCTGCCGGAGCCCCGGGAGGTGGCGGTGCGCTGCGAGGACGGCCGTCCCGCGGCGCTCCTGGAGGAGGGCACCCTGCGGGAGATCGTCGCCGTCGAGGGCCCGGAGCGCCTCTCCGGCGAGGGGTGGGAGCGGCCCTACCGGCGGGAGTACTTCCGGGCCTGCACGGAGGAGGGGGAGCTGTTGTGGCTCTTCCGCACCTGGCGACGACGCCCGGACGGCGGCGGTCGCGGCCGCCGGTCGGCCGGGGGCGAGGACGGGGCCGAGGGCGACGACGACCGGGACGATCCGGAGGAGGTATGGAGGCTCCACGGCTGGTGGGACTGAACGGCTTCGAGAGACGCCGCATCTCGGCGTCGCGCTGCGCCTCACCGCCTGCGACGTACGTTTTCAGTACGCCTCGGTCGTCCCTCCTCGCGCGCCTTGGCCTGCAGCCGCCTCGCGCGCCCGTCCGGCAGTGAGCTCTTCTTTCGTCGAGCTGGCGGCCCGCTCGGCCTTCTCGCTGCTGGACGGCGCCTCCACGCCCGAGGCGCTGGCCGCCCGGGCGGCGGAGGTGGGCATGCCGGCGCTGGCCCTGGCCGACACCTTCGACCTGGGCGGGGCCGTGCGCTTCCACCGGGCCTGCCGGGAGGCGGGGGTCCGCCCGCTGGTGGGCGCGGAGGTGCTGCTGGAGGGCGGCGGGACGGGATCCGCCGGTCCCGCGGAGGGAGGTGCCGGGGCCGGAGGCGACGCCGGCGACGAAGCGGCGGCCCGCGGCCGTCCCCTGGTCCTCCTGGCCGCCGACCGGGAGGGCTACGGCCGGCTCTCGTCGTGGGTGACCCGGGCCCGCCGCGACCGCCCCCGGGGCGAGCCCCTCCTGCCGGCGGAGGCGCTGGAGGAGGGGACGGAGGGGCTGCTGGGGCTGGTGCGGGTGAACGGCGGGGCCGCCGACGGGCCGAGCCCGCCGGACGGGTCGGACGGGGCCCGGGCGCCGGAGGCGGCGTCCGGCGGCTGGACGGAGCCCGCCGTCCGGCGGCTGGCCGGCCTCTTTCCCGGCCGACTGTGGATCGCCCTGGAGCACCACGGGCTCCCCGGGGAGGCCCGCCGGTGCGAGCGGTGGATGGCCTTCGCCGAGGAGAGCGGGGTGCCCTGGGTGCCGAGCAACGCGCCGCGCTACGCCCGGCCCCGGGACCGGCTGGTGCGGGACGTCCTCACCTGCCTCCGCCACGACACCACGCTGGACGAGGCCGGCGATCGGCTGCTCCCCAACGGCGAGTGGTACCTCAAGTCGGCGCGGCAGATGGCGCTCCGGTGGTGCCAGGGGGACGAGAACGGCCGACCCCCCTGCCCGTGCCCCGGCTGCGAGGGCCTCCGCCGCACCGCCGAGGTGGCCGAGCGCTGCCGCTTCCGGATCACCGACCTCGAGCCCCGGCTGCCCTCCTTCCCCGTTCCCGGCGGCGGGGACGCCCACGGCTTCCTCCGGGGGCTGGTGGAGGAGGGCGCGCGGGAGCGCTACGGCGACGACCTGGGGCCGGAGCATCGCCGGCAGATCGAGCACGAGCTGGACGTCATCCGCCGGCTGGACCTCTCGGACTACTTCCTCATCGTCTGGGACGTGGTGCGCTTCGCGCGGCGGCGGGGGATCCTGGTGCAGGGGCGGGGCTCGGCGGCGAACTCGGCGGTGTGCTACTGCCTGGGGGTGACGGCGATCGATCCGGTGGGGATGGACCTGCTCTTCGAGCGCTTCCTGTCGGAGGAGCGGGGCGAGGCGCCGGACATCGACCTGGACTTCGCGCACCGGGACCGGGAGGAGGTGCTCCAGTACGTCTACGAGACCTGGGGGCGGGACCGGGCCGCCATGGTGTGCGAGAGCATCACCTACCGGGCGCGGATGGCGGTGCGGGACGCGGCGCGGGTGCTGGGCTTCCCCACGGAGGTGGCGGACGCCCTGTCGGCGGAGGTGGAGCGGGGCGAGGCGGCGGAGGCGGCCGAGCGGCTGGCCCGGGGCGGCGCGGCCCGGGCGGGGCTGGACCCGGAGGCGTCCCGGACGCGGGCGCTGGTGCGGATCGTCCGGGGGCTGGATCGCCTGCCGCGGCACCGCTCGATTCACGTGGGCGGCTTCGTGCTGTCGGACCGGCCCCTGGGGGAGGTGGTGCCGGTGGAGGACGCTTCCATGGAGGGGCGGACGATCGTCCAGTGGGACAAGGACGACCTGGCGGAGCTGGGGATCATCAAGATCGACCTGCTGGGGCTGGGGATGCTCACCGTGCTGGGGAAGGCGCTGGGGGCGGTGCGGCGCACCCGGGGGCGGGCGCTGGACCTGGCCGACGTCCCGCAGGGGGACGAGGCGACCTACGACATGATCTGCGAGGCCGACACGGTGGGGGTCTTCCAGATCGAGTCCCGGGCCCAGATGAACACGCTGCCCCGGGTGAAGCCCCGCTGCTTCTACGACCTGGTCATCGAGGTGGCGCTGATCCGGCCGGGGCCGATCCAGGGGGAGATGGTCCATCCCTACCTGCGCCGTCGCCGGGGGGAGGAGGAGGTGACGTACCTGGATCCCCGCCTGGAGCCGCTGCTGGAGCGGACGCTGGGCGTGCCGCTTTTCCAGGAGCAGGGGATGAAGGTGGCCGTCACGCTGGCGGGCTTCACGCCGGCCCAGGCCGACCGGCTGCGGCGGGCCATGGGCTTCAAGCGCTCGGAGCGGGCCATGCGGAGGGTGGGCCGGGAGCTGGAGGAGGGGCTGAAGACGAACGGTGTCCCGCCCGACGCCCGGGAGAAGATCTTCAAGCAGCTCACCGGCTTCGCCAACTACGGCTTCCCGGAGAGCCACGCCGCCAGCTTCGCGCTGCTGGTCTACGCCTCGGCCTGGCTGAAGCGGCACTGCGCGCCGGAGTTCTACGCGGCCCTGCTCAACGCCCAGCCGATGGGCTTCTACTCGCCCTCCACGCTGGTGCACGACGCCCGGCGCCACGGCGTGG
>CAZSKS010000011.1:0-3728 GCA_964607465.1 uncultured Gemmatimonadota bacterium
CCGACGGATCCGAAGCCGACGGCCGGCCCGGCGACCCGCCCCTCACCGTCCTCACCGACCACGAGATCTTCCAGCGCTCCCACCGGCTCCGGCGCAGCTGGCGCACCCAGGGGGCCGCCACCCTGGAGACCATCGCCTCCCTGGAGGCCGGGGACTACGTCGTCCACCTGGACCACGGCATCGGGCGCTACCGGGGCATGGAGCGGCTGGAGATCGGCGGCGAGACCGTCGAGACGCTGAAGATCGAGTACGCCGACGACGAGATCCTCCGGGTGCCCCACTACCGGCTGGACCTCATCGAGCGCTGGTCGGCCACCGACGGCGGCGAGGCGAAGCCGCCCCGGGTGCACAAGCTGGGCGGCAAGCGATGGAAGAAGCTCAAGGAGCGCACCGTCGACTCCATCCAGGAGACGGCGGCCGAGCTGCTGGAGCTGTACGCCCACCGTCAGGTGGTGGACGGCCACGCCTTCAGCGAGGACACGAAGTGGCAGAAGGAGTTCGAGTCCTCCTTCCTGTACGAGGAGACGCCCGACCAGCTGGAGGCGTGGGCGGAGGTGAAGGCCGACATGGAGGAGCCCCGGCCCATGGACCGCCTGATCTGCGGCGACGTGGGCTACGGCAAGACCGAGGTGGCCATGCGGGCCGCCTTCAAGGCCGTGCAGGACGGCAAGCAGGTGGCCGTGCTGGCCCCCACCACCGTCCTGGTGGAGCAGCACCTCCACACCTTCCGGGAGCGGATGGCCGGCTTCCCCGTCGTCATCGAGATGCTCTCCCGCTTCCAGACCTCCTCCCGGCAGGAGGAGATCGTCGAGGGCCTGGAGGAGGGCTCGGTGGACATCGTCGTGGGCACCCACCGCCTCCTCTCCCCCGACGTGACGTTCCGGGACCTGGGGCTGCTGGTGGTGGACGAGGAGCAGCGCTTCGGCGTGCGCCAGAAGGAGCGGCTCAAGGACTACAAGCGGGCCGTGGACGTGCTCACCCTCACGGCGACGCCCATCCCCCGGACCCTGCAGCTGGCGCTGGGCGGGCTCCGGGACCTGTCGGTCATCGAGACGGCGCCCCGGGACCGGATGCCGGTCGTCACCCACGTGCTGCGCTGGAACGACCCGGTGCTGCGCGACGCCATGCGCCGGGAGCTGGACCGCGGCGGCCAGGTGTTCTTCGTCCACGACCGCGTCCAGACCATCGGCACCCTGGCCGAGCGGGTCCGCCGGCTGGTGCCCGAGGCCGAGGTGGCGGTGGCCCACGGCCAGATGCGCGAGCGGAAGCTGGAGCGCACGATGGAGCGGCTGATGTCGGGCGAGGTGGACGTGCTGGTCTCCACCTCGATCATCGAGAACGGCCTGGACGTGCCCACCGCCAACACCATGGTCGTCCACCGGGCCGACATGTTCGGCCTCTCCCAGCTCTACCAGCTCCGCGGCCGGGTGGGCCGCTCCCACCACCGGGCCTACTGCTACCTGCTGGTGCCCGACGACGTCACCCCCGAGGCCGAGAAGCGGCTGAAGATCCTGGAGCACCACACCGAGCTGGGCGCCGGCTACCAGGTGGCGCTCAAGGACCTGGAGCTGCGGGGCGCCGGCAACCTGCTGGGCGAGTCCCAGTCGGGCTTCGCCCAGGCGGTGGGCTTCGAGACCTACCGGCGGCTGCTGGAGAAGACCATCGGCCGGCTGAAGGGTGAGGAGGAGGGATCCCGGGAACCGCCCCAGGTGTCGCTGGACGGCGAGGCCTTCCTGCCGGACGACTACATCCTGGACGGCGAGCAGAAGATGAACCTCTACCGGCGCATCTCCCGGCTGGAGACGCGCGAGGAGGTGGAGGAGATGCGCGACGAGCTGCGCGACCGCTTCGGGCCGCCGCCCGAGCCCGTCCGGCGCCTGCTCTCGTCGGTGGAGCTGAAGGTGCTGGGCACGTCGCTGCGGGCCGAGTGGATCCGGGTCTCCGACGGCCGGGCGCGGCTCAACTTCCGCGCCGACGCCGTGCCCCGCATGAAGCTGCTCCGGGACGCCTTCCACGATCGGCAGCTGGACGTTGATGTCCGGAGGACGCAGCCTCTATCGTTGGTGCTGGAGCAGGCCGGCGTGGAGCCCGTCCTGCCGACTCTCCTCGACGCCCTCTCCGTCCTGGCCGAGACCGAGGAGGCGGGGGCCCGGGCCGCCGCCGGCGGGTGAGCCGACGACCTGGGGAGGCCGAACCCGCGGCGCCCCCGGGAGTATCGTGAGAGGACGGTCATGAGCCCCGACCCGCGAACCCTTTCCGGAGACGCCGACGCCGTGGACGAGACCCCATCCCGAAGCCCGTCCGAATCGCGCGACCCACTCAGCCCGTCCCGATCGCGCGGCCGCCGATCCGCCTCGCCCGCCCGCTCGTGCGGACCCCGCGCCTCCCTGCCGGCGGCCGTCGCCCTCGCCGCCCTCCTCCTCCCCCTCGGGACGCTCCCGGCCGGGGCCCAGCAGATCGGTCCGGCCGCCGGGGGCCAGGACGGGCCGGCGGTCGTCGACCGGATCGTGGCGGTGGTGGGCGACACCTCGGTGCTGCTGACCGAGGTCCAGCAGCAGCTGCTCCGCCTGCGCCAGCAGGGCGTGCAGATCCCCGACGATCCGGCGGGCCGGGACTCCGTCTTCCAGCAGGCCCTGGAGGGGATGATCGAGGAGCGGATGATCGTGGAGGCGGCCAAGGACGCCGGCGTCTCGGTGCCCGAGCAGCAGCTCGACCAGGTGGTGGAGGACCGCTTCTCGCAGATGCGGGGGCGGTTCCCCTCGGACTCCGCCTTCCGGGCCGCCGTGGAGGAGAGCGGACAGAACATGTTCCAGTTCCGCCAGATGCTCCGGGACCAGGCCCGGGCGGAGATCCTCCAGAGCAACTTCCGGCGCCAGCTCATCCAGAACGGGGAGCTGCCAGCCGCCACCGTGAGCGAGGAGGAGATCCGGGCCTACTTCGAGTCCCGGGCCGCCGGCCAGCAGACGCCGGGCAGCGTGTCGTTCCAGCGCGTGATCGTCGTGCCGGGGCCCGACAGCGCGGCCGCCGACAGCTCCCGGGAGGTCGCCGAGCAGGCGCTGGAGGAGATCCGGGACGGGACCGACTTCGCCGTGGCCGCCCGGCGCTACTCCCAGGACCCGGGCAGCCGGGAGGACGGCGGGGACCTGGGCTGGATCCGGCGGGGCGACGTCGTGCCCCGCTTCGCCGACATGGCGTGGGCCGCCCCGCCCGGTCGCCCGGTGGGCCCCATCCGCACGCGGTTCGGATGGCACGTGCTCCAGGTGGAGAACGTCCGGGGCGGGGAGCGGAAGATCCGCCACATCCTGGTCCGACCGGAGATCGACGAGTCAGCGGTGGAGGAGGCCCGCGAGCTGGCGGCGTCGCTGGCCGACAGCCTGCGCGACGGGAAGGACGCGGACCGCCTGGCCCGGCAGTACGGGGTGCCCGGCGAGCAGGTGAGCTTCCAGGAGGTCCGGCTGGACGAGCTGCGCGGGCGGCTGGGCGAGTCCTACGAGGGTGCCCTGTCGAACGTGGAGGCCGGCGACGTCGTGGGGCCCTTCCAGGTGGACGGCTCCTTCGACCTCCCGTCCTTCGTGGTGGCGGAGGTCACCGACTTCATCCCCAGCGGCGAGTACCGACTGGAGGACGTCCGGGAGCAGATCCGCGAGAACCTGATGCAGCAGAAGCAGTTCCAGAAGTACGTGGACCGGCTGCGGGACCGGCTGCACGTCCGTATCCTCTACCAGTAG
>CAZSKS010000011.1:3828-51560 GCA_964607465.1 uncultured Gemmatimonadota bacterium
GAAGTACGTGGACCGGCTGCGGGACCGGCTGCACGTCCGTATCCTCTACCAGTAGGCGTGCGAGCACCCGCGGACCGGGCGAGCCGTCCCGGCCCGCCGCGCCGCCGCGGCCCGCGAGCCCACGAATGAGGAGAGAGCCGGCATGACGGCCGACAGGCCCCGCATCGTCGTCACCCTGGGGGATCCGCGCGGCATCGGCCCCGAGGTCGCCGCCGAGGCCATGGCCCGGCCGGAGGTCCGCCGGGCCGCCGACCTGGTGGCCGTGGGACCGGAGGGCGTCCCGCTGGCCGAGGGCGTCGAGCTGGAGGCCGTCGGCCGGTGGGACCCCGGGGCGGAGGACCCGGAGCTCGAGGCCGGGCGGCTGGCCGGACGCGCCGTCGAGCGGGCCGTCGAGATGGCGGCGGGCGGCGAGGCCGACGGCCTCGTCACCGCCCCCCTCTCCAAGGGGGCCCTGGCCCGGGCCGGCTGGGACGTCCCCGGCCACACCGAGCTGCTCCGGGAGCGGACCGGGGTCCGGGAGGTCGTCATGATGATGGTGGCCGAGGAGACCCCCCTGGCGGCGCCCCTGGACGGCCCCCTCCGGCTGGCGCTCCTCACCGGCCACCTCCCCCTGCGGCAGGTCCCCGACGCCCTCACCGTGGAGGGGGTCCACCGCCGGGCCCGCCTCGCCGCCGAGGCGCTCCGCGAGTGGTGGGGCCTGGAGCGGCCCGTCCTGGCCTTCGCCGGCGTGAACCCCCACGCCTCCGAGGGCGGGCTGTTCGGCGACGAGGAGGAGCGGGTGCTGGCGCCGGCGGCCGAGCGCCTGGAGGCCGGCGGGCTGGCCCGGGTGGACGGCATCCACCCCGCCGACACCGTCTTCCGCCGTGCGCTGCGGGGCCGGGTGGACGCCGTGGTCGTCCCCTATCACGACGTGGGGCTCGCCGTGCTGAAGACGCTGGCCCTGGAGCGGGGCGTCAACGTGACGGCCGGCCTGCCCTTCCCCCGCACCTCCCCCGACCACGGCACGGCCTTCGACATCGCGGGCCGCGGCCGCGCCGACCCCGGCTCGATGATCGAGGCCGTGCGGCTCTGCGTGCGCTTCTGCCGCGCGCAGCGGGGGGACGACGGGCGGAGGGCGGCCGCGGGGGCGAGCGGCCCGTCCGCGGAAGCGCGCGGCGACGCCTCCGCGGGGGCGCCGAACCCCGGGGAGCGGGTGTGACGCGCGAGGCGGCGCCGTGATCCGGCTCGAGGACGTCACGAAGCGCTTCCCGCGGACCGGGGAGGCCGTCTCCGACGTCTCCTTCCACCTGCGCAAGGGGGAGTTCGCCTTCCTCACCGGGGCCTCCGGCGCCGGCAAGAGCACCATCCTGCGGCTCATCCACATGCAGCTGCTGCCCGACGACGGACGGGTGCGGGTGTCCCGCTACGACTCCGACTCCATCAAGCGCAAGGAGATCCCCCACCTGCGGCGGCGCGTCAGCTTCGTCTTCCAGGACTTCCGGCTGCTGCCCGACCTGACGGCGGCCGAGAACGTGGCCTTCGCGCTGGAGGCCACCGGTACCCCGCGGGGGAAGATCTCCGACCGGGTGCAGCAGCTGCTGGGCCACGTGGGGCTGGCCGCCAAGGCGCGCTCCCACCCCAGCCAGCTGTCGGGCGGCGAGCGGCAGCGGGTGGCCATCGCCCGGGCCCTGGCCACCGACCCCCTGGTGCTGCTGGCCGACGAGCCCACCGGCAACCTCGACACCCGGGCCGCCCAGGGCGTGTACGACCTCTTCCGCCACATCAACGAGCTGGGGATGGCCGTCCTGCTGGCCACCCACGACACCGACCTCCTGCGGGACCATCCCGAGGTGCGGGTGCTGGAGCTGGAGCACGGCGAGCTGGTCTACGACTCGGCGAAGCCCGGCCGCCAGGGGGCCGCGGGCGACACGTCCGGCACCGGAGACGGCCGCAGCGTCGCGACGCCGGGCGCCGACGCCGAGCGGGACGCCCCGTGAGGGCGCTGCGCGAGGCCGTGGCCGGGCTGGGGCGGGCGCCCCTGCTCGGCGGGCTCAGCGTCACCTCCATCGGCTTCAGCCTCTTCATCCTCGGGCTCTTCGGCCTGGCCGCCCACAACGTCGACCGGGCCCTGGCCACCGTGGAGGAGCAGGTGGAGGTGGTGGCCTACCTCTCCGACGGCGCCAGCGCCCGGCAGGTGGAGCTGGCCGTGAAGGAGGTGCAGAGCTTCCCGGAGGTGGCCGAGGTCACCCACGTCACCAAGGTGGAGGCCCTGCGCGACGCTTCCCGGGAGCTCACCGAGTTCTCCGACGTCTTCGCCGACCTGGAGGTGAACCCCCTGCCCGCCTCCCTGGAGGTCGCCCTGCACCCGGAGCGCCGCAACGAGGAGAGCGTGCGGGAGGTGGCCGACCGGATTCGGGGCTACGGCTTCGTGGAGGAGGTGCGCTTCGGCCGCGAGTGGGTCGAGCGGGTCTTCGCCCTGCGGCGCGTGGCGGGCGTGGCCGCGGCCGTCCTGGGCGGCGCCTTCGCCCTGGTGGCCGTCCTGCTGGTGGCCACCTCCGTACGCATGGCCATCCTGGCCCGCTCCGAGGCCATCGACATCATGCAGACCGTGGGGGCCACCCCCGGCTACATCCGCCGACCCTTCCTGCTGGAGGGTCTGATCACCGGCCTGGCCGGGGGGCTGGTGGCGGCGGGCCTCACCTGGGTGACCTGGTGGGCCGTGGACGCCCGGCTGCTGGAGCTGGCCTGGATCCCCGACCTGTGGGTGGTGAGCGGCATCGGCGCCGCCGCCCTCCTGGGCATGGCCGCCGCGTGGCGGGCCGTGCGCCGGGAGCTGAAGGGGCTCTACGCCGTCGAGGAAGGGTCGTGAGAGCGGCGAGGACCGCCGGGCGGCACCGCGCCCCCCGCGGCCCGTCCGCAGCCCTCGCTCCCGCTCTCCTGGCGGCCCTCCTCCTGGCGCCGGCCCCCGCCGCCGCCCAGGACGCCGGCCAGCAGGAGGCCGAGGACCTCCAGGAGCGGATCCGCGAGAGCCAGGAGCGGCTGGAGCAGATCCGCGACGAGCGGGAGAACCTCCGCAAGCAGATGCGCGAGCTGGACCAGCGGGTCAGCACCCGCCGGGAGGAGCTGGACAACCTGGAGCGGCAGATCGGCACGACTTCCAGCGTGGTGGCGGAGCTGGACGTCCAGATCCGGGCGCGGGGCGACGAGGTGGACGCGCTCACGCGGGAGATGCTCCGGACCCGGGACGAGCTGACGGTCCGCAAGGTGGAGCTCCGCCAGCGGCTGCGGGAGATCTACAAGCGCGGCCCCGCCCGGGCGGTCCAGGTGCTCCTGTCGGCCGAATCCTTCTCCGACCTCATCCATCGCTACAAGTACCTCCACCTGGTGACCCGCTACGACCGGACCCTGGTGGACCAGGTGGGCCAGCTGGAGAACCGGCTGGAGGAGCAGCGGACCGAGCTGCAGCGCGACCTGACACGCCTGCGTCGGCTGCGGGGCGAGAAGCGGTCGGAGCTGGGGGAGCTGGAGAGCCTGGAGAACCAGTACCAGCGCCAGATCGCCCGCCTGCAGAGCGAGGAGTCGCGCCAGCAGTCGCGGCTGTCGCGGCTGGCCCGGGAGGAGCAGAAGCTCCAGGACCTGATGGGGGAGCTGGAGGAGCTGCGCCGCGAGGCCGAGCGGCGGGCGGGGCGCGCCACCACCTCCTCGCTGCGCACGGCCGACCTCGGCCAGCTGGACTGGCCCGTGGAGGGCGAGGTCCTCTACCGCTTCGGCCCCGAGCAGGAGAACGGGACGAGCATCAACCGGGACGGCATCGGCATCGGGGCCCCCGTGGGGACGCCCGTCCGGGCGGTGGAGTCGGGGCGCGTCGCCTGGGCGGGGGAGCGGGGCCTGTACGGCCCGTCGGTCATCCTGAGCCACGGCGGCGGCTACTACTCCGTCTACCTCTACCTGGAGCAGGCCCGGGTGCGGGAGGGCGCGGAGGTCTCCAAGGGCCAGGTGGTGGGCACCGTGGGCGGGGCCGGCAGCCGGGAGGGGGCCCACATCCAGTTCGAGATCCACGTGCCGGGCTCCGACGGCTCGCCGCGGCCCGTCGACCCCGTCCGCTGGCTCCGGGACCGCGGATGACGGAGCGCGCCGCCGCCGACGGGGCGCGCGCCGCACCCGCCTGTTGCCTGCTCCGGACCCGGGGGACGCCGTGAGCCTGCCGCCGGTGGCGGGCCACGAGGGCCTGCGGGAGCGGCTGGAGCGGACCGTCCGCGAGGGCCGCCTGCCCGCCTCCCTCCTCTTCCACGGGCCGCCCGGCGTGGGCAAGCAGAGGCTGGCCCTGTGGCTCGGCCAGCTCCTGCTGTGCGACGAGCGGACCGCCTGCGGCACCTGCCGCAGCTGCAAGCTGGCCCGGCGGCTGGAGCACCCCGACCTGCACTGGTTCTTCCCGCTCTCCCGGCCCACGGGCACGTCCTCCCGGGAGAAGCTGCGGGAGAAGCTGGAGGAGGCACGCATGGAGGCGCTGGCCGAGCGCCGCCAGGAGCCGCTGGCGCCGCGGAAGGACGAGGGCGCCACCGGCATCTACCTGGCCGCCGTGGAGGAGATGCGCGGGAAGGCCGCCCGCCGCCCGGCCATGGGCGACGCCGCCGTCTTCGTGGTGGGCGACGCCGAGGCCATGGTGCCCCAGGCCGCCAGCCAGCAGGCGGCCAACGCCTTCCTGAAGCTGCTGGAGGAGCCGCCCGAGGACACCTGGGTGGTGCTCACCTCCAGCCGCCGGGGCGCCCTGCTGCCCACGATCCGCTCCCGGGTGATGGACCTCCGGGTGGCGCCGCTCCGGCCGGAGCAGGTGGAGGCCTTCCTGGCCGAGGAGGCCGGAGTCGAGCCGGAGCGGGCGGCCGCCGCGGCCCGGCGCTCCCACGGCTCCATCGGCCGGGCGCTGCACGAGCTGTCCGAGGAGGGGGAGGAGCTGCGGGAGGGCGCCGAGGCGTTCCTCCGGGCCGCCCTCTCCCGGACGCCCGCCGACCGCCTGCAGTACGCCGCCGGCGTCTCGCCCTCCGGCGCCCGGGGCGGCTATTCCGACCTGCTGGCCCGGGTGACCGAGATGCTGCGCGACCTGCTGGCCTTCACCCTGGAGGGCCCCGACGGGGCCTTCGAGCCCGAGCGCGCCCGGCGGCTGGCCGGCGACCGGAGCCTCCCGCCCCATGGCCTCTCTTCGGCCATCGACCGGGTGGAGGAGGCCCGGGAGGAGGCCTCGGGCAACGTGAACCCCCAGGCCATCACCGCCACCCTGCTCTCGGACATCGCCAGGGAGCTCTCGAAATGACACACCTCGAGCCCGCGCCCCGCCGCCCGGAGGCCCCATGACCGACCGCGAGGAGCCCGCGGAGCCCGGCGACGCCGGTCGCACGGCCGGCGGCGGCGAGCCGCCCGAGCCCGACGACGAATTCTCCCACCTGGACGACGAGGGACGGGCCCGCATGGTGGACGTCAGCGGCAAGCGCCCCACCCGTCGGACCGCCGTGGCCGAGGGCGCCATCCGGATGCGGCCCGAGACGCTGGCGGCCATCCGGGACCAGGAGGTGGAGAAGGGCGACGTCCTGACCGTCGCCCGGCTGGCGGCGGTGGGCGGCGCCAAGCGGACCGCCGACCTCATCCCCCTCTGCCATCCCCTGCCGCTGGACGCCGTGGAGGTGGAGATCGAGCCCGACGACGACCTCCCGGGCCTGCGCCTGCGGGTCACCGTCTCCACCGAGAGCCGCACCGGGGTGGAGATGGAGGCGTTGTGCGCGGTCAGCGTCGGGCTGTTGGCCGTCTACGACATGTGCAAGGGCCGGGACCGGGGGATGACGGTGCGCGACGTCCGCCTGCTGGAGAAGCGCGGCGGCCGCAGCGGCGACTGGAGCCGGTGACGGATCTCCCTCCCGCGCCGTCTCCCGTGTCCAGCGGCCGCCGGAGGGTGGACCTCATGCCGAGGCTGGGGTACACTGGGTGAGGCGGCCGGCCCGAAGACAAGCCGAAGATCCGCCCTCCCCTGGCACACGTGTTGCGCTTCGCCGGGGACGAGGCCCGACGCCACCTCGGAGACGTGAGGAGGAATCGGGCCTTTCGGAGGTTGCACTTTTTTCGCACCGACGATCCCCACGACCACCACGGGAGATCCATATATGAGCTCGACGGACTACGAACTCCGGATCGGCGCCCTCTCGGCGCACGAGAGCTGTAGCGGCTTCAGGGGCTGGATGCAGGACCTCGGAAGCGCGCTGACCACGCCGCTGGGCACCCTGGGCCTGGCGGCGCTGACGTTCGCCGCGGGGCTGATGGTGGCCGGGACATACGCGCTGCCCGGCACCCGTGCGGCCCACCTGGAGGAGCGGCTGCAGGCCACCGCGGCCGAGCTGCAGCAGACGCAGGGCCACCTGGCCGTGCACGAGATCCAGGCCCAGCGGCTGGGCCACGTCCAGGAGTTCTCCGCCCGGCACGGCATCCCGGCGGACCTGGCGAGCTCGATCTACGACATCGCCCTGGCGGAGGGCCTCCGTCCGGAGCTGGCGTTCCGGCTGGTGGAGACCGAGTCCTCCTTCCGCCAGCGGGCGGTGAGCCAGATGGGCGCGGTGGGCTACACGCAGATCAAGCCCTCGACGGCCATGTGGATGGACCCGTCGCTCACCTACGACGACCTGTTCCAGACCGAGACGAACCTCCGCCTGGGCTTCCGCTACTTCTCGCTCCTGCTGGAGCGCTACGAGCAGGACGAGCGGCTCGCCCTGCTCGCCTACAACCGCGGCCCCACCCGGGTCGGCTCGATGCTGGCCATGGGCCACGACCCGGCCAACGGCTACGCCCAGAAGATCCTGACCGGCGCCAAGTGATCGGACGCCGACCCCGCACCGACGTATGAGCCCCGGCGAGGGCCTGCTGGAGGCGATCCGCGGCCACGAGGCCCGGGTGGGGGTCATGGGGCTGGGCTACGTCGGCCTGCCGGTGGCCACCCGTTTCGCCGAGGTCGGGTTCCCGGTGCTGGGCTTCGACGTCAGCGCCCGGGTGGTGCAGGGCGTCAACGACGGCCGCTCCCACGTCACCGACGTGCCGGACCGGGCGCTGGCCGGGCTGGTGGAGGCGGGCCGCCTGGAGGCCACCGACGACTTCGACCGGCTGGACGAGTGCGACGCCGTCCTCATCTGCGTCCCCACTCCCCTCGGCAAGACCGGCGACCCCGACGTCAGCCACCTGGTGAGCGCGGTCGAGGCGGTGGCGGTGCGGCTGCGACCGGGCCAGCTGGTGATCCTGGAGTCCACCACCTACCCCGGCACGACCCGGGAGCTGGCCCTGGAGACCCTGGAGGCCACCGGCCAGGAGGTGGGCGAGGACGTCTTCCTGGCCTTCAGCCCCGAGCGCATCGACCCCGGCAACCGGGACTGGACGCTGAAGAACACGCCCAAGGTCGTGGGCGGCATCGACCCGGCCTCCCACGAGCTGGCCGTGGCGCTGTACGGCGAGGCGCTGGATCACGTGGTGGAGGTCTCCTCGCCCGAGGCCGCCGAGCTCACCAAGATCCTGGAGAACACCTTCCGGGCCGTGAACATCGGGCTGGCCAACGAGATGGCCGTCATCGCCGACCGCCTGGGGGCGGACATCTGGGAGGTCATCGACGCGGCCGCCACCAAGCCCTACGGCTTCATGAAGTTCACGCCGGGGCCGGGCCTGGGCGGCCACTGCATCCCGGTGGACCCGGAGTACCTCTCCTGGAAGATGCGGACCCTGGAGTACCGCACCCGCTTCATCGAGCTGGCCAGCGAGGTGAACGCCGAGATGCCCCGCTGGGTGGTGGGGCGGGTCGCCGACGCCCTGAACGAGGCCCGCAAGCCGGTGAACGGGAGCCGGGTGCTCGTGGTGGGGGTGGCCTACAAGGCCAACGTGGACGACGTCCGCGAGAGCCCCGCCCTGGACATCATCGCCCTGCTCGGGGAGAAGGGCGCCGACGTCGTCTACCACGACCCCCACGTGCCGTCCGTCGAGGTCGAGGGGCAGCGGCTGGAGAGCGTGGAGCTGACGGCCGGGGAGCTCGAGGCCGCCGACTGCGTGGCCGTGATCACCGACCACGCGGAGGTGGACTGGCAGGGCGTGGCCGACCACGCGGGCCGGGTGGTGGACGCCCGGGACGCCCTGCGCGGCGTATCGGGCCCGGCGGTGGTCTATCCGCTGGCCGGCCCGCCCAGGAAGGCCGGGGACGGCGGGCGGTAGCGCGCTGCCCCCTCCTCCGGGACCCCGACCCCGGGGTCCGCCCCGCCGGCCGGCGACGGCCCGGCCGGACCTACCCCGCGGCGGGCGCTTTCTCGCGCTCGCCGTCGGCCGGCGCCAGCGTCGGCAGCAGGCCGGCGGCCTTCCGCGCCGCCTTCCATCCCATGGACAGCAGGTGCCCCTCGGGGCCGGTCGTGCCCAGCTTCTCGGGCTCGGCGCGGGCCACCGCCTCCAGGAACCCCGCGGCGTCCCGGAAGGTCGGCAACCGCACGTGGGCCCGGCCCAGCTCCCGGAGCCGGTGGGCGTCCGAGCCCGCCCCGCCCGGCAGCTCCCGGCGGTCGGCCGCCCGGCGGGCCCGCCGGTTCCAGAGGGGCAGGAAGGCCCGGGCGTTCACCACCTCCACCACGTCGGCCAGGGCCAGGACGCTGCGGGCCCGCTCCCCGGGGGTCAGCAGGTAGGCGAAGGGGTGGGGCGCGTAGACCACGCCGCCCTGCGCCCGGATCCGGGCCACCGTCTCCTCCACCGGCAGGCCGTCGGGGATCCCCCGGTTGAGGAAGAGGCCGATGACCTCGGTCCGGCAGGCACAGCGGACCTCCTGGCCCACGATCACCCGCTCCGGGTCGAGCTCCTTCGCCTCCAGCGCCCCGAGCACCGTGCCGTGGTCGGTGACCGCCACGCGGTCCAGCCCCACCTCCGCCGCCCGGCGCAGCAGGTCGGCGGGCGCCGGAAAGGCGTCCAGCGAGTGGCGCGTGTGGGTGTGCAGGTCGGCGCGGATCCAGTTCCGGACCTCCCGGGCCTCGCCCGCTCCCGCGTCCGCGGGCCGGTCCGTGCGCTGCTCCGTGCCGTCGCGGCGTGCGCTCATCGGTCCGAGGGGGTCAGCGGCGCACGGTGATGCGGTCGCCCGGGCGGATCGTCGACGAGCTGAGGCCGTTCCAGGCCATGAGCTGGCTCGTCGTCACGCCGTGGCGGCTGGCGATGTCCCACAGGGTGTCGCCCCGCCGCACCACGACGCTGGCCGGGCCGTCCATCCGCCCCTCGACCCGGCCGCCGCCGTCCCCGGGTCGTCCGGAGCGGGGCACGACCAGGCGCTGGCCGATCTGCAGCCGCCGCGGGCTCACGCCGTCGTTGGCCGCCACGATCGCCTGCACCGAGGTGCCGTAGCGGCCGGCGATCTCCGACAGCGTCTGGCCCCGGGTGACCCGGTGGGTCAGCCAGGTGACCCGCTCCTCGGAGGGGATCTGCGCGTACTGCGTCCGGAACCGGCCGGCCGTGCCCGGCGGCACCTTCACCTGCACCTCGCGGCCCGGCGGCGTCACGTTCCGGCGGAACTCGGGGTTCAGCTCGCGGATGCGATCCTCGCTCACCCCGGCCGCCTCGGCCAGCACGTCCATGCTCGTGGCCTCGGGCACCGTCACCACGTCGTAGCGCAGCGGCTCGGCCCGCTCCACGCGGCCGAAGCCGTACTGCGCCGGGCTCCGGGCGATGAGCGAGGCCGCGATGATCTTGGGCACGTGGTTGCGCGTCTCGCGGGGGATGGCCCGGGACTCGGAGAGGGCCCAGAAGTCCTTGGCCCCCGTCCGCCTCATGCCCCACCGCACCCGGCCCTCGCCGACGTTGTAGGCCGCCGCGGCCAGGTACCAGCTGCCGAACTCCTCGTAGAGGTCCGACAGGTAGCGGATGGCGGCGTCGGTGGACTTCACCGGGTCCCGCCGCTCGTCCACCCAGTAGGAGACCTCGAGCCCGTACTTGCGGGCCGTGCCCGCCATGAACTGCCACAGGCCCACGGCCCGCGCGCGGCTGTAGGCGTCGGTGTTCATGCCGCTCTCGATGAGGGCCTTGTAGACCAGGTCCTCGGGCATGCCGGCTTCCCGGAGCTTCGCCCGGATCATGGGCTCGTAGCGTCCGGCCCGCTCCAGGTAGATCTCGAAGCGCCGCGGCACGCGCCGCTGGAAGTAGTCGATCCACCGCTGGACCGTCCGGTTCATCTCCAGGGAGATCTCGTAGCGCGCCGCGTTGCGGGGCGTGCGGGACAGGCCCAGCGGGTCGTCCCCGAACAGGCTCTCGAACTGCCGGCGGGTGCGGTCCTCCAGGGCCTGGAGCGCCCGGCGGGTCCGCTCGTCGGCGGCCAGGACCTCCTCCTCGTCCACGCCCTCCTCGCGCGCGGCCTCCCGGAGGCTGTCCCGGGAGACGGCGCTGTCGGGGTGCTGGCCCTCGGCCGACGCCACCCGCTCCGCGTCGTCCCGGTCCGCCGTGTCGGCGGCCGTCGGGCCCGTCTCGGGGGCGGGGTTGCCGGAGCATGCGACGGTCACCGCCAGCAGGGCGGCCACCGCCACAGCGGCGCGGGGGCGGATCGCCCTCGTGAGATCTCCTCCTGCCATCACTCCCTCTCTCATGTGTCCACCTGGTAGTTCGGCGCCTCCCGCGTGATCACCACGTCGTGCGGGTGCGATTCGCGGAGTCCACCCGTTGTTATTTTCACGAAGCGTGCCTCGGACCGGAGCTCCGCCAGGCTGGCGGCCCCGCAGTAGCCCATCCCGCTGCGCAGCCCGCCGATGAGCTGGTACAGGGTGTCGGCCACGGGTCCCTTGTAGGGGACCCGACCCTCGACGCCCTCGGGCACGAGCTTGCGATTTGCCTGCTCCTCTTGGAAATAGCGATCCGCCGAGCCCTCCTCCATGGCCGACAGCGAACCCATGCCGCGGACCACCTTGAAGCGGCGACCCTCGAGCAGGAACGACTCGCCGGGGCTCTCCTCGGTGCCGGCGAACATCGACCCCATCATGCCGCTGCGGGCGCCGGCCGCCAGCGCCTTGACCAGGTCGCCCGAGTGCTGGATGCCGCCGTCCGAGATGATCGGGACCTCGCCCTCCACCCCCTCCACCGCTTCCAGCACGGCGGTGACCTGGGGCACGCCCACGCCGGTCACGACCCGGGTCGTGCAGATCGAGCCGGGGCCGACGCCCACCTTCACGGCGTCCACGCCCCGCTCCACCAGCGCCGCCGCCCCCTCCCGGGTGGCCACGTTGCCCGCAACCAGCTCCACGTCGGGCAGGGCCCCGCGGATCCGGTCCACCGCGTCCAGCACCCCCTGGGAGTGGCCGTGGGCCGTGTCCACCACGATCACGTCGCAGCCCGCCTCGGCCAGCGCCTCCGCCCGCGCCAGATCCTCCCGCGAGGCGCCCACCGCCGCGGCCACGAGCAGGCGGCCGTGCTCGTCCTTCGAGGCGTCGGGGAACTTGCGGCGCTTGAAGATGTCCTTGACCGTGATCAGGCCCTGGAGCTTCCCCTCGTCGTCCACCACCGGGAGCTTCTCGATCTTGTGCTCCCGGAGGATCTCCTCCGCCTCCTCCAGCGAGGTGCCCTCGGGGACGGTGATCAGCCCCTCGGCCGTCATCACCTCCCGGACCGTCCGGTCCAGGTCCGTCTCGAAGACCATGTCCCGGTTGGTGATGATCCCCACCAGCGTGTCGTCGCCCTCGATGATCGGCACCCCGCTGATGGAGAACTCCGACATCAGCGCCTCCGCCTCCCGCAGCGTGGCGTCCGGCCCCAGCGTGATGGGGTTCATGATCATCCCGCTCTCCGAGCGCTTGACCCGGTCCACCTCCGCGCATTGCCGCGCCACCGACATGTTCTTGTGGATCACGCCGATGCCGCCGTGGCGCGCCAGGTGGATGGCCATCTCGTGCTCGGTGACCGTGTCCATGGCCGCCGAGACCACCGGGACCGCCAGCCGGACGTTGCGCGTGAACTGCGTGGAGGTGTCGACGTCCCGCGGGTGGACCGTCGAGTGCTCCGGGACCAGGAGCACGTCGTCGAAGGTGAGGGCTTCGGGGAAGGGGGGACCGTTCATCGCCTCGCGGGTCGGGGGCTCGAAGGGGACCTCGGCGCCGGGGAGTCCGGCAAGCTAGGCCCGCAGCCCGGGGAGGTCAACGGTGGCGCGGACGGTCGGCCACCGGTCAGCCACCGTCCGGAGCCCCTCTCAAACTCGAATAGAAGAGGCCCCCTGTCGGCTCGCCCCTGCCTCCCACCGCCCTCTGGAAATCGATTTCAAGAGGGGGAGAGACGGGACCCTCTCGGGTCAGCCGGCCCTGAGGAGCTTCCTCGCCCAGCCGGGCAGTCGGTCCGCCGAGCGGTCCAGCAGGTCCCGCAGCGTCAGCAACGTCTCGGGGTCGCCCTCCCAGTGCTCCAGCAGCACGTCGGGGTCGGTCCGGTAGAGGAGGCGGTCCACGGTGAACAGCACCAGAAGGAGGTCGTCCAGCTGGCCGAAGCCCACGATCCAGTCGGGCACCAGGTCCACCGGCGTGAAGAGGTAGACCAGCGTGGCGCCGAAGAGGGCGCGGTCCAGCAGCGACACCCGGCCGTCCCCCAGCAGGCGGAAGAGGAGCTTGCCGAAGGCCGGGATGCCCTTCACCGCCCGGGCCAGGCGGCCGAGGGTCAGCTTGCCGCCCCCGGTGTCGTCCCCGGCGTCGGCCGCGCCGCCGCGCTCGAGTTGCACGTCCGGCGCGCTCACTCGATGACCACCTCACGGCGCCGCGGCGGCTCCTTCGGGCCATCGGGGGCCCGCTCGGGTCGATGCTGGCCCTTCTCCAGCTCGGCCAGGAACTCGCCCGCCGCCTCCCGCACGGCGCCCAGGACGCGGTCAGTGGCGCCCAGCACCCGCATGGACTCCTTCAGCGCCGAGGCCGGCACGTTCCGGCTCCGCATCTTGTCCTGCAGGATCTCGGCGAAGCGCCGGAAGCCCGCGGCCTCCGACTCCCCGCCGGCGTACTCCTGCTCCAGGAAGCGGATGTAGTCCAGGACCTGGTGGCCCTTCTCGTCCGGCAGGGCGTCCAGCTTCCGCCAGATCTGCTTCTTCAGGATCTCGTTCATCGCGAGGCCTCCTGGCCTCCTGGGGTGGGGCTCGGGCGTCGGTCGTCGGGCGACCCGGCGCGTCCGTCGGGGGATGCTCCACCCGAGGCGGACGCTCCGTCCACAGGGGACGCCCCGTTGCCCCGGGGCGCCCCGTCCGGACGCACCTCTTCTACGCTATACTTCGGAACGGGATCCGAAAAGTTTCGCCGGGCCGCCCTGCCCTTCCTCCCCTTCGGCTCCGGTCCGCGGCGGATCATCCAGGTATGGACCACCAGCCCCAGGCCGTACAGGAACCCGAAGCCGATGTGGGCCCACGCCATGGCGCTCACCCAGCCGGCGTCGGTGAGCGCCTGGATCAGGTAGCCCGTGGCCACCATGGGGAGGACGGCCAGGGCCGTGGTGATGCCGCTCCGGCGGCTCCAGCGGATGCCCGACCGGAAATGCTTCCAGACGTGGTGGATCGCGATGATCCCCAGGGCGAACAGGAGGAGCGGCGACACCAGGATGTGGGCCTTCAGGAAGAAGGGCTGCCACGGGTGGCTCACCACCGCGTAGGGGTCGGAGGCAGTGAAGAGGTACTTGGTGACGAAGTAGCCGACGCCCGTGAGGACGGTGAGGGCCGAGGTGATCCAGACCGACCACTTCTCGAATCGGTTCATGAGCCTCCCAGCGGATCGATCACGCGATGCAGCGCCAGCACCCGCCGCACGGCCCGGGTCACGGCCCGGGAGGTCAGCGTGGCCCCGGTAATGTTGACGACGTCCCGTCCCGGCGACAGGCGGGGCGACAGCTCCATGCCCTCCATCTCGCCCAGCCAGCCGTCGGGCGGCCGGTACTCGCGGGGCTCGGCGAACTTGAGCACCTCCACCCGGCCGACCCTCCCGTCGGGCGTCACCACCACCATGAGCACCTCCGGCAGCGTGCGCACCGTGTGGGCGTCGAAATAGGCCACGCCGAGGGGCGCGTCGCCCTCGGTCCCCACGTAGTAGGTGAGCAGCGTGCCCTCCACCTCCACGCCCGAGCCGGCCGCCTCCCGGGCCCGGGCCAGGTCGGCCGAGTCCAGGAAGGCCGTGCGGCGCTCGATCTCCGCCGGGTCGGGGAACGCCAGCCGGAGCGCCTCCTGCTGGGTCACCACCTCCTGGCCCGCCGCCGGAGCGGGGACGGCCGCCGGGGCCGCCACGGCCGCCAGCGCCAGGGCCAGGGCCAGGGCAGCGGTCAGGGCGGGCCGCGCCGCGACCCGAGCGTCCGTCATCCTGGATCGCATGCCGCGCGAGGCCCGGCGGACCCGCGTTCCGGCGAGGGCCTCAGAACAGCCAGCCCAGTGCCACGTTGAACTGGTCCACGCCCGTGTCGGCCTCGTTGGCGTGGACCTGGTAGTCGGCCTTGAGGATCGCGCCCGGCACGGGCTTCCAGGCGGCGCCGATGGAGACGATGGACCGCTCGTTGGCCGGGTCCGCCGTGAAGCCGTCCGGCACCTCGTCCTGGGTGTTCACCCGCTCCAGGCGCAGGTAGGGCAGCAGCTGGTGCTCGGTGTCGGCGTTGCGGAGGATGTCGTAGCCGGCCTGCAGGTAGCCGCCCACCAGCCGCTCGCCCACCGACGCCGATCCCGTGAGCCCGTTGACGGCGTTGAGCTGGGGCACGTCGTCCACGTTGGCCGTGGCCACCAGGCCCCGCAGGTCGAAGCCCCGCGCCTTGTACTGGGCGTGGCCCTCCCAGATGACCGTGCCGGCGCCCACCGTCTCGTCGGGCGAGCCCGCCGGAGCCTCGGCGTTCTGGGCCGTCTCACCGGCGAAGATCGAGGTCCCCAGCGTCAGCCCGCGGACGCCCTTCCAGTCCAGGCGCCCCACGACGGCCATGTCCTCGGCCAGGGCCTTCGCGCCCTTCTGGCGACCGCCCCGGAGCCCGCCGCCGTCGAAGCCGCCGGCCGGCGAGGCGCCGTCGCCCACGGCGTCGAAGCTGTTGATGACGTAGGCCCGGTACTCGATGTCGCCGGTGGCGCCGAAGATCCCGATCCCGTTCTCCCGCCACGTGCTCGGGATGATGACGCTCTCGGTCACCGGCCGCTCGGTGCCCAGGAAGGTCGGCGGCTCGTGGATCTCGTTCAGAAAGCCCATGGGCGGCAGCAGCAGGCCGGCCCGGAACCCGAACTCGTCCGACAGGCGGTAGTCCAGGTAGGCGAACTCCAGGGACACCGACCCGGCGCCGCCGCTCGTCGAGCCGTGCTCCACTTCGATCTCGGAGTTGAAGAGGAGCTGGTCGTTGAACTTGTAGCCCACGTAGACGATGCCCCGCAGCGCGTCGATCTGGTCGGTGGCCCCGGCGGGGGTGCCGTCCTCCTGCTCCTCGGCGAAGTTCTCGTACAGCACCTCGCCGTAGCCGCCGATGGAGACGCCGCGGTCCACCTTGTAGACCTTCGAGGCGGCGGGCGCCAGGCCGTACAGGCTGGTGTCGGCCCGGACGACCTCCTGGCCGAGCCGCATCTGCTCGATCTGGCGGAGCACCGCCTCGAGCTGGCGACGGAGCTCGGCCACCTCCGTGGTGTCCTGCTCGGCCAGCCGCTCCCGGAGCTGCTGGACCTCCCGCTCCAGGCTGTCCAACCGCGCCTCGGTGTCGGCCTCCTGCGCCGCCACCGGCGCCGCCCAGGCCAGCCCGAGCAGCGCCATCGCCAGGGCCACCGCCGCCTTGCGGACGGCGCCCGCCAGCCGGGCGAGCGTCGTCCTCCCCGATCCCGTCGTTCCCATCGTGCCGATCATGGTGCGTGCCCCCTTCGTCTCGTGTGTCCCGTCCGCCGCATCGCGTGCTCTATCCACCGCTCGTCTCCCTTCGTGCTTCGGTTCGCGTCTCCTGGCTTCCGTGCTCCTGCTTCGTGCTTCCGCGCTCCCGCTTCGTGCCTCGGTCCGGTGTGCTTGCGTCCGCCGCGCTGCCGTCTGCCGTGCTTCCGTGCGCCCTGCTTCCGTCCGTCGTCGCCGCGTCCGGACAGCGCCGCGGCCCCGGCGCCTCGGCCAGCCACCGCTCCATGGCGGCGTTCCAGCAGGCGGCGACGCCGGGGGCGGCCGCTCCTTTCGCGGCGGCGTCCTCGTCCGGAGGCTCCCCGTCCTCGCGGGGGGCTCCGTGTCCCGGGCCCCCGGCCGCGCCACGCGCCGGCCCGGCGTCCGGGCGCTCGTCCAGCGTCAGGAGGAGGACCCCGACGTCGTCGCGCCCGCGGGCCCAGCGCCAGCCCTCCTCCGGACCCATGACGAAGAGGGCCGTGGAGAGGGCGTCGGTCCGCAGCGGGTCCTCGGCCACCACCGTGGCGCTGCCCCAGGCGGGCGCCGGGCGCCCGGTCCTCGGGTCCAGCACGTGCCCCCGGACCCGGCCGTCGATCGTGACGAAGCGCTCGGAGGCCGAGGTGGTCGCCGCCGACCGGTCCCGCAGCCGGAGCTCGGCCACCGGGCGGTCCCGCCGGGCCGGGTGGGCCACCGCCGCGGGCCACGCCTCCCGGCCGGGCGGCGCGCCCACGGCCAGGAGCTGGCCGCCGAAGTCCAGAAGCGTGGCCGTCGGGGCGTCGGACCCCACCCCAAGCTCCTCGCCCGCCCGGCGCAGGGCGGAGCCCTTGCCGAAGGCGCCGGCGTCGATCCAGGCCCCCGGGCACCGGGGCGTCACCCGGCGGCCGGGGCCCGGCTCGAAGCAGCCGAGGCCCGAGGCCCGGCGGGCCGACGCCAGCTCCCCCTCGGAGGGTCGGCGGCCCTCGCCCCGGAGGTCCCACGCGTCCACGAGCGATCCCACCGCCGGGTCGAAGGCGCCGCCGGTGGCCCGGGCGATCCGCCGCGCCTCCTCCAGCAGGCCGCCGAGGCGGGCGGAGACCTCGACCGCCTCCCCCGGGGCCGCCGCGTTGAGGCGGGCCAGGGGCGTGCCCTCCCGCCAGGTGCTCAGCAGCGCCTCCTCCCGCTCCACCTCCTCGAAGGCGGCCTCGAGGGTGGCCAGGCCGGCCTCACGGTCCCGGGACCAGGCGATGCCCTCGAGCCGCGTGCCCATGAGGTGGACCGTACGCCGGACCTCGACGACTCCCAGCCGGGCCTCGGCGGACGGCGCGGACGCGGCGACGCCGGCCCCCTTCCCTTCGGCGCCCCCGTGGAGCGCGATCAGGAGCCCGGCGGCCGCCACGAAAGCGGTGCCCGCCCCGACGGCCCAGTCCGACGCTCCGGTGGATTCAGCCATCAAAAACGATTATCGATTGCATGAGATTGAAATTCATTCTCAACTAGCTGGAGCCGAAGGTAGAGAGGGCCCGTCGACGCTGTCAAGGACCGCCGCCGGCACCGGGCTTGCGACCGATGGAGCGGCGCATGTCGGGCCCGGCCAACGGCCACGCCCGGAGGACGGCCGACCGGGACCGCTGCCCTCCACGAACCAGCCAGGAGCGCCTCCCATGGTCCATCGCCCCTACCGCGACATCGCCCCCACCGACGCGGCCCACGAGGCCTACGACGCGTGGCTGGAGGAGCTGGAGGCGCGGCTGGCGGACCCGGACGTGGACCGGAACGAGCTGGTGCGGGACACCCTGCGGGACATCTACTACCCGCAGATCGACCCGGACGTGGACGAGAGCCGGCTGCCGGCCGCCACCCGGGCGGCCGTGACCAACCTGGACCCCCGGGCGGCCACCCTGGAGCCGGAGTACTACCACGAGCTGGACCGGGAGCGGTACTACCCGCAGAAGCCCGTCATCTGGCTGTGGCAGATGTTCGACCGGTCGCCGCTGGGCGGGAACGTGCACCTGGGGGTGAAGCTGAGGCGGATGCTGGCGCCCCACGTCTTCGCCAGCGTGGGCGAGAACTTCAAGTGCTTCCACTTCGTGGAGGTCTCCTTCGGCTACAACCTCCACGTGGGCGACGACGTGGTCGTCCACCGCAACGTCCTGCTGGACGACCGGGGCGGCATCGAGATCGGCGACAACGTCTCCATCTCCGACTACGCCTCGGTGTTCAGCCACACCCACTCCATCGACGACATCATGGACGTGCGAAACGCCAAGACGGTCCTGGAGGACCACGTCCGGGTGACCTACGGCGCCGTGGTGCTGGCGGGCGTCCACGTGGGCGAGCAGGGGATGGTGGGCGCCCGGGCCGTGGCCACCCGGGACGTGGAGGCCTACCACGTCAACGTGGGCGTGCCGGCCAAGTCGGTGGCGGTGAAGTCCTTCGCGCCGGAGGAGCACCGCCGCCGGGCGACGGTGGACGGGGACGAGGAGTAGGGCCGCGCCGCCAGAGGTCGGACGACCGGAGAAGCGTGACGTGCGGAGTCGGGAACCCGTGAGCGGCTCGTCGCGAGACGGGACGGGCCGACCTTCCCGCCGGGAGAGCCACCGGTGGGCCCGGGTCGCCTACCTGGGCCTCCTGGCCTTCGTCCTGCTCTCCCCCTTCGAGCCTCGCCTCGACCTTACCTACGCCATCGGGCGCTTCCTGCGGGCCCTCGAGGTTTCCCTCACGCCGGCCGACGTCGTCGACGGGGTACGGAACCTCGTCCTCTTCGCCGGCTGGGGGCTGCTGTGGGTGACTACGGGACGGACGGACGTCCCGGCCCGGCGGCGGATCCTGGAGGCGCTCATCACCGGCGTCGCCGTCAGCGTCACGGCCGAGGCGGTCCAGTCGTTCCTGCCCGGCCGCTTCCCCTCCCTGCTGGACGTCGTCACCAACAGCCTGGGCGCGTGGGGCGGCGCGGCGGCCGGGCTCGCCGGGGTCCGCACCCTCGACGGCTGGGGGGAGCGTCCCAGCCTCCTGGGGGTCCCCATGTACCCGGTGGCCGGCGCCTACCTCGCCGCCGTCCTGGCCGAGGCGGCCTTTCCCCTCCTCCGTCACGTCGGCCCGCCCGGCAGCCACGGAGGACCCCTGCGGAGGGCGGCCTGGTCGTTGGAGCAGATGAGCTGGGAATCACTGGTCGTTCTGCCGGTCACGGACGTATTCCTCTTCCTGCCGGCGGGCGTGCTGCTTGCGCTGGCGCTGCGGGAGCTCCAGGTGCCCCGGGACGGTGCGCTCCGCTGGACGGCCGCGGCGGCCGTCGCCGTCGCGGTGGTCGGCGAGCTGGTCCACGCCCCGCTGGGCCGGACGATGGAGCTGGGCCCGCTCCTGGTGCACGCGGCAGCCGTCGCCGCCGGCGGGTGGCTCGGCGTGGCGCTCCTGGCCGAGCCGGCCCGGACCGCGCCACCTCGCCGGCGGGCCCTCGTCTTCCTCGCAACCTATGGCGCCGTACTCGTCCTGTGGATCGCGCGGCCCTTCCTGCCCGAGACCGATCCCGGTGAGCTTCTGAGCGCCATGTCCCCGGGACGGTGGCTGCCCCTCGAAGCCCTCGGGGGGCGTCGAGACCTCTACACCGTGTCGGACATCGTCCGGAGCTTCCTCCTCTTCCTCCCCGTCGGGGCGACCCTGGCCGTACGTCCGCTGCGGAGCCGGGGACCGCTCCGGGGGCTCGCTCCCGCCCTCTACCTGGCCCTCGGGCTCGAGCTGGCGCAGGTCTTCGTGGCCGGCCGGTTCTTCGATTTGACGGACGCCATCGTCTGCTCCGCGGGCGCCGGCGTGGCGTGGTGCCTGGTGCGGGAGGCCGGGCTGTCGAGGCGCGAGGCACTGATAGGTTGACGACGGGAGGGTCCGGACGCTGGAGGTGGGAGGCGGCCGTCTCCTCCGGGGCTTCCCTGCCACGACATCCCTGTTGCGGAGCCGCGGCAACCCGGGCCTCCCGGTCGAAGGGTCACAGCGAGCCTCCGCTCCAATTCGGTGCACGAGAGTGGCATATGGGTGTCCCGCCCTGGCGCGAACCGGGGCACCCGCCTTGCGACTCCTGGCTTCCGCCATGAACACGAAAACCCAGACATCCGACATCCGCCTCACGGCCGCGGGCACCGGCTACGTCGCCATCTTCGACCTGCCCCGGGCCGACGAGCTCGGAAAGCTGCAGCAGGCGGTGGCGGAGGCGTACGAGAGCAGCCGCGCCGGCCCGGTCGGGCTGATCCTGGGGGACCACGACCCGCAGGAGATCGACCGCCTCCTGGATCCGGTGATCGAGGAGGTCGGCCGGGAAGTCGCCGGGGTCGTCTACCTCTACGAGCGAGGGAACCGGGCCGCCGTCTGAGGGAGCGGCCGCCCGTCAGACCTCTCCCATCGGGGATCGACCCTCGGGGCCGGTGCGCCGATCCGGGCGGCCCCGGAGCATCACGACTCGCCCTCCTCGACGTCCTCGAAGACCCGCTCCCGGGCCCGGCGCGCCGACGCCAGCGTCTCGCGTAGGGCCGGCGGCTCGCTCCCCTGGCCGTCCACCCGCCCTTCCACCGCCGCGTCCAGCTCCCCGACCAGCTCCTCCAGCGCCCGGTGGAACGCCTCCACCGCCTCCCGGACCGCCGGCCAGTTGGTGGCCAGGATCCCGGCCATGACCTCCGGACGGCTGGCCGCCAGCCGGGTCATGTCCCGGGCGCCGGGGCCCAGCAGGCGGCGGACGGGCAGCTCGAACGAGCGCCCGTCCAGGTGTAGGGCCAGCGCCGCCGCCAGCACGTAGGGCAGGTGGCTGGTGGCGGCCGCCGCCCGGTCGTGCCGGCCGGCCTCCGTCCAGAAGGGACGGCCGCCGACGGCCCGGGCCACGGCCTCGGCCGCCTCCCGGGCCTGCTCGCCGGTGCGGCCGGTCGCCACCAGGGCCCACGGGGCGCCGTGGAACAGGTCGGGCCGGGCGGCCCCCATGCCGCTCTCCGTGGAGCCCGCCATGGGGTGGGCGCCGACGGCCTCCACGCCCTCGGGCAGGCGATCCATGGCCCGGACGACCTCCCGCTTCGTGCTGCCGACGTCCAGCACGACGGTGCCGCGCTCCAGCCGGGCGCCCCAGCGCTCGAGCCACGCCAGGAGCGCGTCGACCGGCAGGGCCAGCAGGACCACGTCGGCCCGGCCGAGCGCGTCCTCCCATCTCATGGTCCGGTCGCCGGCGGTCCGCCCCTCGTCCGGGGGCTCACCTTCAGCCCGCTCTCCGTCGTCCGGCGCACCGACGACCGCGTCCACGGCCCCCGCCCGGCGGGCCAGCTCCCGCGCCTCCGGGTCCCGATCGTGGCCCCACACCTCCCGGAACGGTCCGCGCCGCCGCAGCGCCAGCGCGGACGATCCGCCGATCAGGCCCAGCCCCACGACCAGCAGCGTCCCGAGGCGGGAGGTGTCGGCCGGCGGGGGGGCGGCCGGGCGGGCGCCCGGGACCGCTACTTCGGCGTCGCCCTCCTCGGCCAGGTCCGGCCGCATGGCCGCCGCCTCGCCCAGGTAGACGTGACGCGGCGACCCGTCCGTCCGGGCGTGGATCAGAACCCGGACCGTGCGGTCCATGGCCCCGGGCACGGCCGTCTCCTGGGCGCCCAGCATGGCCGTGTCCGTCCAGCCCATCTCCCGGGCGGCGTAGGCCGGGAAGTCGGCGTTCAGGTCGGGCGTCATCGTGAAGAACGCCGACAGGACGTCCTCCTCCCGGAGGTCGTTCCGCCTCCGGATCTCCCGCAGCAGCCGCTGCGTGGCCCGGAAGATGGCGTCCCGGTCGTTCCGCTCGACGCGGATCGCGCCGCGGATGGCGATCATCGATGGGATCTCGGCTGACATGTCGGTTCCTCACCGCTCGGGGAGTTCGGCTTATGAGGGACGCCGTCCGCCGCTCGCTCGGCGGGCCCCGACCCCGAGGTGAGCGAGGACACGAAAAAACCCCCGATCGGTTCGGGGGCTCGAGAAGGCATCCGTACTGTGCAGCGCGTCCTACCGGCGCACGGCCTCCTTCCCGGCTCCCCACCGGGGCGCGTAATGGCCGTAGCCGTAGGTGCGCTCGTTAATCGTCATCGGAGCGGGATAGCTAGAACATCGGGGCGAGGGTGTCAAGCGTCGCCGGGGGCCGAGCTCCTGAGGACGTCGACGATGCGCTCGGACGCCTTGCCGTCCCACAGCTCGGGCACTCCGGTCTCCCTACCGAGGCCGCCTCGCATGATCTCCCGGACCCGGGCCGCCACCCGCGTGGGGTCGAGCTCGATCAGCTCGTTCGTTCCGACGTCCACCGTGACGGGACGCTCGGTATTCTCCCGAACCGTCAGACACGGGACCTGGAGAAAGGTGGTTTCTTCCTGGATTCCCCCCGAGTCGGTCACCACGACGCCGGCGTCCTCCAAAAGGTGGAGGAAGTCCAGATACCCGAGCGGCTCCAGCACTCGCAGTCGATCTACGTTCTCAGCTCTTTCCCAGAGCCCATGGTCCTCGAGGCTCTCACGCGTGCGTGGGTGCATCGGAAAGACGACGGTCCAGTCTTCCGTCAGCGCTTCGATCATGTTCAGTACCCGGTTCAGCGGTCCCCGGCGGTCGACGTTGGAGGGACGGTGCATTGTCATCAATACGTACTCGGAGGCCTCCAGACCGAGGTCTTCCCGGAGCCTCCGGCGGCCGGCCAGCTCACGGCAGCGCATGAGGGAGTCGATCATGACGTTGCCGACGAAGTGGACCTTCTCGTCCGGCACCCCCTCCTTCCGCAGATTGTCCAGGCCGCTCTGTTCCGTCACGAAGAGCCAGCTCGCAACCTGATCCGTCAATCTTCGGTTGATCTCTTCCGGCATCCGGTCGTCGAAGCTCCGCAAGCCGGCCTCCACGTGCCCCACCGGAACGTGGAGCTTCGCAGCCACCAGCGCGCAGGCCAGGGTGGAGTTCACGTCGCCGACCACCAGCACGACGTCGGGGTCCTCGTCCAACACGACGTCCTCGAAGGCGAGCATCACGCGGGCAGTCTGCTTAGCGTGAGTCCCGCTCCCGACACCGAGGTGGGCGTGGGGCTCGGGCATTCCCAGCTCACGGAAGAAGACGTCGCTCATCCCCGCATCGTAGTGCTGACCGGTGTGCACGATACGGGACGTCAGCGCCTCGTCCCGAGCCAGCGCCTCGTGGATGGGCGCGATCTTCATGAAGTTCGGCCGGGCGCCGGCGACGCAGAGGATCTTTCGCCGGGTCACCGATCCACCGCGCTGGAACTCGAGATATCCGACACTGTCATCGCACATCTACTACGCATCGCTCCCCTCCGGCGTGAACGGCAGCCAGAACCGGAAGCGCGTGCCCTCCCCGTCGTTCCAGCCCTCGTCGTCGTCCGCCGGGCCGATCGAGTCCACCTCGATCCAGCCGTCCACTTTCCGCACCAGGCGGCTGCAGATCATCAGGCCCAGGCCGTGGACGCTGCCGCCCAGCTCCCGGCGGACCCGCGTCATCGGCGCACCGTCGGTCGGGACCTCGAGCAGCGCCTGGAGCCGGTCGACGTCGGCGTCCCCACCGTCGTCCCGTACCTCGCCGAGCAGCCCCCCGTCCTCCCGTGCCAGCCGCACGGCCACGCGACCGCCGTCCCCCGACGCCTCGATGGCGTTGGAGACCAGGTTCGTCAGCACCCGGTTGAGGAGGTGGGGGTCGCCGACGAAGCGCTCCCCGTCCTCGCAATCGAGCGTGATCTCGGTGCCCTGGTGCTCGACCAGCGGACCCAGCAGCTGCTGGACGTCGGACAGCACGGAGGTGAGGGAGAAGGCGTACTCGGAGACCTCGTCGACCTCTCCCTGCTGGACCCGTGCGTAGTCCAGCAGGTCGTTCACCAGGTTCAGCAGCGAGGTGCCGGCCGCGTAGATGGTGCCGAGCTGGCGCCGCTCGGCCCGCGGCCGCTCCTCCCGGCGGCGGGAGTGGAGCGCCTCGGTGAGGAAGATGATGGAATGAAGGGGCGAGCGGATGTCGTGGGAGACGTCCCGCAGGAACTGCCGGTAGGCCCGGACCTCCTTCTCGGCGGCCAGGCGGGCCAGCTCCAGGGCGACGGTCGACAGGCGGGAGCGGAGCTCCACCGCCCGCTCCGCCCCGAGCTCCCCCTTCTGCCACTTCCGGTCCAGCTCGCGGTGGACTGATCGCATCTCCTCCCACACCTGGTCCAGGTCCCGGGCCTCGACGAGCTCCTCGAGGGCCTCCTCGGGCGAGGCGACGTCCTCGCCCAGGACGAGGGCGCGGAGGCCTCCGGCCTCCTCGCTCATGGAAGGGTCGGGCGGCGACGGCCGGTCGGCCGTGACGTCACGCCCGTGGCAGGAGACACGCCGGACCTGGGGATCGCCCACGTCGGCGGACAGGTCGGCGACGGCCGCACCGCGCCGCCGTCGTCCCGGGGAGGGATCGTTGCTTCACGGATCGTATTCTCGGACCTGGAGTCGGTCGTCGAACGGAGCGAGGCCTTTCGCGGACGGCCGGTCCGCGCCTCAGTCGCCGGACACCTCGCCCATGAGGTGCTCCTTGGAGAGGTCGTGCTTCTCCATCAGCCGGTACAGGGTCGTCCGGTCGATGCCGGCCTGCCGGGCCGCCTCGGACATGTTGCCGTCGGCCCGCGAGATGGCCCGGGCCAGGTACTGGCGCTCGAAGCGGCTTACCAGCTTGTCCTTCACCTCGTGGTACTCCTCCTGGAGGTCCAGCCCGGAGAGGAGCGACGAGCCGCCCCCGCCCCGGGTCTTGCCGCCGGGCTCCGAGCCGAGGTCCGGGAGGGCGTCGGCGCCGATGACGTCGTCGGTCTCGGCGAGGACGACCGACTGCTCCAGGGCGTTCTGGAGCTCCCGGACGTTCCCCGGCCAGTCGTGGTCCATCAGCTTCTCCATGGCCGAGGAGGAGAGCCGCGGCGGCGCCCCGCCCGTCCGGGCGTGCCGCTTCCAGAAGTGGCGGACCAGGTGCGAGGCGAGGACCGGGATGTCCTCCGGCCGCTCCCGGAGCGGCGGCAGGTGGATGGGCACCACCCGGAGCCGGTAGTAGAGGTCGTGCCGCAGCAGCCCCTGGTCCAGCGCCTCGTCGGCGTCGCGGTTGGTGGCCGAGACGAAACGGACGTCCACCACCGTATCGTCCTTCTCGCTGCCCACCTTCCGGAGCACCCCGTCCTGGAGCACCCGTAGCAGCTTGGGCTGTAGCGAGATCGGCATCTCCGACAGCTCGTCCAGGAAGCAGGTGCCCTTGTCGGCGGTCTGCAGGAGGCCGTCCTTGTCGCGCACCGCGCCCGTGAAGGCCCCCTTGCGGTGGCCGAACATCTCCGACTCCAGCAGCTCCTCGGGGATGGCCGAGCAGTTCACCGCCACGAAGTTCTTGTTGGCCCGTCGGCTCTCCAGGTGGATGCAGCGGGCGAACAGCTCCTTGCCGGTTCCGCTCTCGCCGGTGATGAAGACCGAGGCGTCGGTGGGGGCCACCTTCAGGGCCCGCTTGACCGCCGCCTTCATGCCGTCCGACACGCCCAGGATCTTGACGCCGTTGTCCACCAGGACGCCCTTCTCGCCCACCTCCGGCGTTCCCTCGCCCAGCTTCTGCATGCGCTGGAGGGTGTGGGCCGCCCGGTCCATGAGGACCAGGAGCTGGGTGGCGGTGAAGGGCTTGGGGAGGTAGTCCCAGGCGCCGGCCTGCAGGGCCCGCACGCTGGCCTGGGCGGTGGCGTAACCCGTCATCATCACGCACAGGGTGGAGGGCGAGTGCTCCCGGGCCGCCTCCAGCACGGCCATGCCGTCCACCTTTGGCATGTTCTGGTCGATGAGGGCCAGCTGGTAGCTGCCCGTCTTCAGCTTGCGGACCGCCTCCTCGCCCTTCCGGAAGCACTCCACGCGGTAGCCCTGGGGATCCAGGACCGACTCGCAGCTCTCGAGGTTGGAGGGGTCGTCGTCGACCACCAGCACGCGCATCTCCGAGCGCTCCTCGGGGCCGAGAAGCTGATCCTCGTCGGTACTCGTCTCTTCGACATCCGGCCAGGCGAGATTCTCAGCCACGGACGTGCCTCCCCTGCGATTCAGGCGCGTGAGAAATCGGGTAGAGGAAGCAGGAAGGCCGGGACAGGACCGATCGGCCGGGACCCTTGACCGCCCTGCGCCTGATGCTGCCGCGACGACCGTCCGGGCGTCGTTCCCCGAAGTGAACGCCAGGCCCGCACGTTGTCGCGGCGGAACCTTGTAGATAGCGAGGTTCTGCCACGGTGTCAAGTGATCTGGGGTCGCACCATGTATCGTTGCGTAGTTGCGTAGGGGGAGACGATGGGAGGCATTTGCGCGTCACATCGACATGTCGGACGCACAGCCGCAACTCGGACCAGACGCCCTAAACGACAAGTCGTGGCCAATTACCTTGAAACCGCGGATACAGCGGTGCAACAGGGGGTAGGAGCGCGTGCCGTGCGATGTGGCACCGACGCAACATCTGGCGTCCGGAGACCACGGAACGACGCCTGGAACGTCCGGCTGTTTCAGGTCGAAGCCTGCACACGGGCCCGGCACCTTCCTTGCCCTTGATGTGGAGGGTGGAGCGGGGTTCGAAACGCGCCCCTGTTCCGGCTCCATCGATATTTCCGCCCTTGGAGGCCGTACCTTGAATTCCGACACACCGTCCGATCCGGCCGAGCACCTCCCGGCTCCTTACCGGTCACGCTTCGAGATCCTGCAGGAGTCGAGAGACCGGGTCGGGCGTCCGCCGGCCCCGGGTTCCTACGATCCGTGGGCACCGGACGAGGGTCTCGACTGGCGGCACTATCTCCACGTCCTGTGGACGAAGAAACTCTGGATCTTCTTGGCGACGGTCTTGGGGATCGGTACGGGACTCCTGTTGGCCAACGTCGTGGCCCCCGTCTACGAAACCCGCTCTACCATCTGGGTGGAGACCGCCGACGACCAGACCGGTCCCATCGAGGCACAGGACGTATTCCAGGGACGGGGATGGGCTGATCTCTTCGCGAGTTTCGCCGTCCTCAAGCCCGTAGCCCAGGACCTGAAGCTGTACCTGGACCCGGAGAACCGGGACTCGCCCCTGGCCGCGAGCCTGTCCGTGAGCGACAGCGTGCGGGCGGGTACGTACCGGCTCGCTCGTGACTCCACCGGGTCCCACTACACGCTGGCTGTAGGGTCCGATCAAGTCGTGGACCGGGCCGATGTGGGGGACTCCATTGGCCGGAGTCTCGGCTTCCTTTGGGCCCCCGGGGAGGATCTGATCCCGCCGGGTGGCACGGTCAGGTTCGAGCTGGAATCCCCTGCTCAGGCCGCCGTTTCGCTCAGGCGCAACCTCAGCGTCAGCTTCGACCCCCGATCCGGCAACCTCATCACGACGACTCTTACCTGGAAGGACCGGACGGAGGCCGCGCGCATCCACAATCGGCTGGTCGAAACGTTCCTCGAGGTGGCCGCCAACCTCAAGTCCCAGAAGCTGCGGGAGGTCGTCGAGACTCTGGAACAGCAATCGGAGTACGCTGAGGAGAGACTCTCACAGGCCGAGCTCGCCCTGGAGAACGCCCGGGTACAGAACGTCACCCTTCCCACGGAGCCCCAGGCGTCGCCCATTCCGGGTGCACAGCAGACCCGGGGTCCCGTCTTCGAGGCCTACTTCGACAGAAAGGTACAGGCGGACCAGCTCGAGTCGGACCTGGAGGATCTCACGGCGATCCTGGAGCAGCAGGAGAATGGAGGGGATCTGGACGTCCTCCGACTGCAAAGCGTGTCATCGTTGTCTCGGTCGCCCGAGTTGCAGGCGTCACTCCAGGAGCTGGCTGACAAGGAAGCCGAGCGCCGATCCCTGCTCTACAGCTACACGGAGCAGCACCCGGACGTGAAGGAACTGAACCAAGAGATCCAGGAGTTGCGTCAGGAGACGATTCCCGCCCAGGTCCGCCAGCTCGCCTCGGAGCTCCGCTCGGAGATCGAGACGGCAAACCAGGAGATCCAGGCCCAGGAGCGTGAGCTGCGGGAGATTCCCCCGCGACTCATCGAGGAGGAACGGCTTCGGCGGGAGATGCAGCAGGCCGAGGAGCTCCATGCGAACCTCCTGAGCCGCCTCAAGAACGCGGAGCTGGCTGCCTCCACGAGCCAACCCAACCTGCAGGTGGTGGACCGGGCCCAACCGCCGTTCGCCCCGACCAGCAACCAGGCACCCACGCTCTTCCTGATGGCGTCCCTCGCGGGTCTCGGTCTCGGCATCGTCGGGGCGTTGCTTCACCACCAGATGGATCGGAGCGTCCAGGAGCCCGAAGACATCGAAGGCCAGCTGGGGCTGCCAGTGTTGGGAATCGTGCCCCGGCTGCCCTCCGACGGGGGAGACGAGCCCGAGACCCGGGCGGTGCTCGAGTCGTTCCGCGGCATCCGGGCACAACTTTCCCAGACGTTGGAGCCCGGGCGATCCACTGTGCTGGTGACCAGCCCGGAGCCCCGGGACGGGAAATCCCTGGTTGCCGCCAACCTGGCCATTTCCTTCGCCTCGTCCCGCAGACGCACGCTGCTCATCGACGGAGATACGCGCCGTGGCAACGCCGAGCGATTGTTCGGACTGAAGGCGAATCCCGGCCTGACAGACGTACTCACAGATGGCGTGTCTCTGCCCGACGCGATACGGGCCACCGATGTCCCGGGACTCGCCCTGTTGCCGCACGGCCGGCTGCGCGGATTCGATCCCGACTACCTGGACGGCCCGGAAATGGATCATCTGCTCGACGAACTACGCGACCGCTTCGACGTGATCATCATGGACGGTCCGCCGCTGGCGGCGGGGCCCGATGCCGCACTTCTCGGTCAGCGCTCCGATCAGGTCCTGCTCGTTCTCCGTACCGGCATTACGGACCGGGACGTGGCACGCACGCGCCTGGAGGGGCTCATCGGCTTCGATCTCCCGCTGGTGGGGGCGGTGCTGAACGACGTCCCGGACTCGGCTCCGTACTACCGCTACTACGCTCCCTATCGCTATTACCTCGAGGAAGGTGAGGTCGTCTCATGAGCGGGGCAGCTCCAGCGTCCAACGGCCCTTCCGCGGGATCCGACGCCTCCAGCGCGCCGTCGGTGCTCGTCACCGGTGCGGCGGGGTTCATCGGGTCGCATCTGTGCGACCGTCTGCTCCGGGAGGGAAACCACGTGTGGGGACTCGACAACTTTGATGACTTCTACGATCCGAACCGCAAGTGGCAGAACCTGGCCGCCGCCCTCCGGGAGCCCAACATGCATCTGGTAGAGGGAGATGTCCGGGACGAAATCCTCCTGGACGGCCTCATGTCGGACGTGGAATTCGATACCGTAGTCCACCTGGCGGCGCTGCCGGGAGTCGAGGCTTCAATCGAGAACCCCGACCTCTGCTACGACGTCAACGTACGGGGTACGCTGCGCCTTCTGGAGGCCATTCGACGACACTCGGTGCCCGGTCTGTTGTTCGCCTCGTCAGTGGCGGTGTACGGCGCTGAAGCTGAGCTCCCGCTCTCGGAGAGCGTTCCGGCGGACCGCCCGCTTTCGCCCTTCGCCGCCTCGAAACGGGCGGGCGAGATGTTGTGCCACAGCCACCATCACCTGTATGGCCTGGACGTCTGCTGCCTCCGCCTCTTCGACGTCTATGGCCCGCGACAGCGCCCCGACCTGGTGATTCAAAGGATGGCGGACGACCTGGCGGCCGGGGACCCCCCTGTCCTGTACGGCGACGAGGGCTCCGGGCGGGATTACACTTACATCGACGACGTGGTGGACGGCATCGTCCTCGCACTCCACCTGGCCCGGAGCCGCAATGGTGCCGAAGCCAGCTTCGAGATCATCAACGTGGGCCGGGGCGAGTCGGTCGAGCTCGATGAGCTGGCGGAGGAGCTGTCGGAGCTCATGGGGACCTCCTCCACGGCAACGTATCATCGCTCGCGTGCTGGGCAGACCGGCGCCACCCTCGCGTCCACGGAGAAGGGTGCGGACCTGCTGGGATACGAGCCGAGGGTAGAGCTGAAGGACGGACTCGCCAGATTCGTGACGTGGCACCGTGAAAACGATCTCGACATCGAAGCGAACGCGAAGGGCGGGACCGCCGAGCATCGGGAGGAGACATCGGCCTAGGGATCATTCGCCGCTGCAGATCACAGGTGTCTTCCCTTCAGTCGCGAATCACCTCCAGGCTCACCCGCCGCCAATGGGGTCTGGCGATCGGACTGACCTCCCAGCTGTCGCTCCCGGCCGATGGTCTACAGCCGCTGTTGGATCGGCTGGACCGAAGGTTTCCCCGGCGTGATCGTCTCTGGGCCGACCCGTTCACGATCCGCTGTCAGGGAGCTCGATACGTATTCTGCGAGGAGATGGTGTACGGAACGGGCAGGGGACGGATCGTGGCATTCGAGATTGACCACGAGGGGGCGTGGAGCGTGCCGACGACGGTGATCGAGGCGGACTACCACCTCTCCTATCCATTCGTCTTCAGCTGGAAGGATCGTCTCTACCTGCTTCCGGAGAGTGCTGAAGCCGGACGGTTCGAGATCCATCGCTCCACTCGACCGCCAGCGGAGTGGGTGCTCGAGAAGACCTTTCAGCTCGATTGTCCGGGGGTCGATCCCACCCTTTTCACCACGGGTGACGACTGGTGGCTGTTCACGGGAGCTTACGTGGGTGATGCGGCCACCGTGAACCGACGGCTTCACCTCTACCGCGCTTCCTCTCCCCTGGGCCCCTGGGAGCCGCACCCGGAGAACCCGGTGGCGACCGGACCCGCCGGCTCACGACCCGCCGGAGGTGTCTTCCGACACGAGGGATCCCTGTACCGGCCGGGACAGGACTGTCGGAAGAGCTACGGATCCGGCGTGATTCTCCACCGCATCGAGCGCTTGACGCCGCGGGAGTATCGGGAGACGCCGGTGGGCCGGGTGGGACCCGATCCGTCGCGAGACGAGATCGCACTGCACACGCTCAACTTCGACGGCCCAATCCTCGTCGCGGACGTCGCCCGGTCCCGACTTCGATGGCCATGGGAGAAGACGGCCGCGGTCACGCTACCGGAACGTCCGGAGCGCTCAGCGATAGCCTAACCTGTCCAATTCCGGTCTCAGGACCCTCTCGAGAGCGTCCTGCTGGCCGCCGCTCAGCTCCTCTCTCCACCTCCGGTTGCGCGAGACGATCTGCCGGCTCCCCACCGTTCGGGCAACGCTTCGGCTCTCGGATAGTCCAGCGAACGCAAGGATCCGGTCGACCGATTCGACGGGTCGATCACACAAGCTCTCGTAGCGAACCTCCAGCCAGCGGCTGTCTGCGATCCGTTCCTCACACACTCTGGCTGCCTCCATCAACCGCCTCCACTGGAGCCCGGCCAGAACGACGAAGGACCTTCCGCTCTCCTCCCAAAGCTCGGCGTCTTCCCTGGAAAGCGGTCCGAAGCGCCACTGCCCGGGCCCGCCCCAGCCTCGCCACCATCCCACCTGCAACAGAGAGTTGGCGACAGCCCTGCCGTCCCGAACGAGATGGACGAAAAGCGCGTCCTCGAAGATCTCGTTCAGGAACCGGGCCCTCGGCCAACCCGTCAGCTTGACGACCAGCCGGGGGCGGGACGGTAGCGTCGCCGACCACGTGGCGGCCCGAATCCGCTCCCGGCTGACGGGAGAGACGTCCTCGGCCGTGAGGTCACGACAGGGCGTGGCGAAACCCGGAAAGCTTCGATTCCAGAACGAGTAGCACTCATCCGGCGGAAATCGCCTCCACAACAGTCTCCCCACCCCGGGCAGGCTGACCGCGCGAAGCAGCCAACGATTGCGGCTCGGATCGTCAGGATACCGGTCGCACAGCGAGGAGAGCCAGGACACCTCCTCGTGACGGCTCAGCATTTCGTGGAGCAGGGTGGACCCGTTCCGACCTGAGCCGATGATGAAGACCGGTCGGTCCATCAGTCCTGAACCGCCCAATCCGCGGCCAACCGGGCCAGGCGCCGTTGGTCCCTCACCAGCGTGAACGTGTGGTCGGCACCCGGGAGATACTCCACGCGAATTCGATCCCGGAAGTCGACGTCCCGAAAGGCCCGCCGGAATTGGCCGGCGTGGTTGTAGTAGTGATCCCAGCTACCCGTATAGAGGAAGCAGAGCGACACGTCTCTTCCTATCAGCTCACGCAGGCGATCGGCGAATTCCTCGCGGGGCGGGAAGCGAAAGGCCCAGGGGCGAAGCATCTCTTCCCGCCGGTCGATGGAGTCCGGGACATCGATCCCCAGAGTCCGACGCAACCGCCGCCCCAGCGGATTTCGCCCCCGCAGGACATTCATCCAGCTCTCGGCCCTCAGCAACCGCCGCCCGTAGCGGTACAGGTAATACATGGGTGTGCGGTACGCGTATCCGTCCACGAGGAAGGCGCCCCGAACACGCTCGTCGTGGCACGCCACGTCGAAGCCTCCCACCGCGCCAGCGCAGATCCCGAACAGCAGAAAGTCCTCCTGCCCCTGCAGCCGACCCATCTCGTCCATCACCGCCCGGGTGTCCAGGAGGAGGGTCTCCTCGTACGCCATCTCCCGGGGCGGCAACGCGCTGTCGCCGATCCCGGACAGGTCGAACCGCACGGAGGAAACGCCGGCGGCCGCCAGGCGACGAGCCATCGTCACATAGCTCCGGTGCGGGCCCGCATGGTGCACCACCCCCGCGTTCAGGAAGAGGGCCACGGGGGAGGACGAATCCGGTTCCGAGGTCGGGTCGGCCGGTCGCGTGTGGATGCCGACGAGACGTCCGCCCCGGCCGGCCCGGAAGATACGCTCTTCCCAGCCGTCGTCCCCCCGCTCGGCAACCACGGCCTCCGTCCGAGCAGCCTCTGGAAGGTGGGGCTCTTCGCCGACCGTCGTCATGGTGCCTCGCTCGTCTCGGGTCCCGTCGCGAGCCACCGGGCCACAGCCTCGACCGTTCGATGGGGGACGAGGCCGGTGTCGTGCCCACCCGGCTCACGCCAGCCCCGCTCCTCGGGGAGAGAGAGTCGCTCGACCCTCGGGGTCGCGGTCGTCGGGCGGGGGGAGGCACCCGGACGCCGCTCCGTCCCGGCATCTCGCGGGACGGTGGGCTGGAACCACGCACCGTCCGGGAGACTCCGATCGTCGGATGCTCCCTCCACCCACAGGACCGCCTCCACCTGGGGAGGCTCCTCCCCGAGCATCCGTATCTCCTCGAGGTCGCGCAGGAGTCGCGTCGTCAGCGGAAAGCCCCGGCTCTCCATCTCGTAGCCACGGGGAGGGCGCTGCGGCGAGGGACCGGGATATTCTCGGAGGAACCGCTCCTGCGAGTCCTTCAGCCCTTCCAGGTAGCGGGGGCCGTCCACCACGGGATCCCACAGCACGAGCGCACGGGTGAGAGCCGCATCCGCCGCCCGAGCCGCCAGGACGCCCCCCAGGCCGAGCCCCACCAGGGCGACGGATCCGACGGCGGCGGCGGCACGCACCTCTTCGGCGGCCGTCCGGACGTCCCTCTTCCAGCCGTCGAGGTCGGCGTCACGGGGATCACCGCCGGAATCGCCGGTACCGAAGTAGTCGAACCGCAGTGCCGGCCGTCCGAGGCTCGCCAGCTCCTCGGCCAGGGTCCGCAGGGCCCGGTGGGCATGGTAGTACTCCTGGCCCATCGGCGGGCAGATGACGACCGCCTGGAGGGGATGACCGATGTCCGGCGGGGGAGCGTCTTCGAGCGCACCCCCTTCTGCACGATCCCGGTCACCGGAAGCGCCGGGTACCGGGGGCTCGCTCGCCGGTGGGTGATACACGCCGTAGAGGCGTCGGTCGGCTCGACCGAAGTAGAAGGGATGCACGGACTCAGCCGACCTCTCCGGCCCCGACGACCCGGCCCTCTGCGCACGCGGCCGCCACCTGCGACAGGGTGCCCCCCCCGAGAACGGCGGGGCTGAGGTAGACACCCGTCTCTTCTTCCAGACGAACCAGGAACTGGAGAGCCAGCAGCGACGTCCCGCCGAGATCGAAGAAGTTGCGTCTCATGTCCACCTCGTCACGGTCCAGGAGAGCGGAGCACAGCCGGTGCACGAGCTTCTCCGCCGGCGTCCGTGGCTCGGTCCTCGCACCCGAGAGCCCGCCCGCCTTTCGGAACGGATGCGGCAACAGCTCCGACGTCCAATCGAGCGTCCCGTCCTCCTCGCGGGGAATCGCTTCCAGGAAGATGAAGAAGACCGGGACGGCTTCAGGCAGCAGGGTCCGGCGGAGTCGGGCACGGAGCTCCGTCGAGGTGGCCCCCCTCCCCTCCGGACCCCGGTCAGGGACCACGTAAGCCGCCAGCGCCCTTCCTGCCCGGGGCCGATCACGGACGACGACGGCCACGTCCTCCACCGCCGGAAGGTCGGCCAGCGTCCGCTCCACCGACGGCACGTGGACCCGTCGTCCGTCGATACGGACCCAAACCGTGGGAGGGGCGGTCCTGACGGCCCGTCCGTCGGGATCGAGCCGCACCCGCTCACCGGTTCGGAACGGGACGTTCATCCCGACGGCCATCCCGGCTCCCTCGAGGGACAGCTCTCCGGCAGCCTCCATCGGTACCGGTTGGCCGTTCGCGTCCAGCACGTGTGCCCGGACACCGGCCGCCGGCCGGCCCAGCGCTTCCGGCGGCGGGGCGGTGCCGTCGTCCCACTCCTTCACCAGGGCACAGAGGCCCGCCTCGGCCAGACCGTAGAAAGACACCACCCGGCGGCCCGCCCTCCACGCCTCCGTCGGAACGGGAGTCGGCTCCCCCGCAGGCACCAGGAGGCGCTCCAGCTCCGGGAACTCGCCCCCGACGAGCCAGCCGAGTCGCGAGGCCGGGACCAGGGCCGCGGTGATCGCCAGTGATCGAAGGCGGGAGCGGAGGCCCATAGGGGAGAGGGTGGGCTCTTCCGGTACCCAGAGAGCGGCCCCGGCGTCGAGAGCCGCGAGAAGGCCGGCGAGCCAGGGCTCCGAGCCCGGCGGTGCCAGCACGGCGAGCCGGTCCCCCGCCTCGAGACCGGCCGCATCGGCCAGGGCCCGACCCGATTGGGCGAGGCTCGCGACGGGTACCCGGATGACGTCCTCCTCGGTCCCCCCGGACAGGGCCATCGGGGGAAAACGACACTCCCGTCCCGCCTCCCATCCGGCCAGGAGGCGGACGACGGTCCGGTCCGGGGAGTCCTCGATCAGCGATGTCGGGTCCAGCCCACCAGCTTCCGGCGACCCGGGGACGTCGGATCCGGTTCTGCGCTCCGACGAAGTTCCGGCGTCCCCCTTCTCCCGCGGCACGGCGTCCCGAACCTGGCGATCCACCTCCCGCCGGCTCCACACCTCTCCATCGGAGCCCAGGACCGCCGGGGCGTCGGGCCGCGTCTCGAGGTGTCGTCGCCAGGGCTCGAGCGGCGAGGCAGGAAGAGAGACCTCGCGCTCCGGGCAGCTCCAGGCCCGAATCCGCTTCCGTTCCTCCTCGGGCAACAGGGAAAGCTCAGCCAGCGGTCGGCCGGGTCGCTCGACGGCCGAGGCGAGCAGCGTTCGGAAGTGACCGATCAGCCGGCGGGCGGCGTCGGCGTCATACAGATCCGAGCTGTACTCCAGATGACCGCCGATCCGGTCGGCGGCCTCCAGGTCCAGCGCCAGGTCCAGGGGCGCGGTCTCCACCTCCACGGGAACGGCCGTCACGTCGAGCCCCGGCAGCTCCAGCACGTCGGCCACGCCCGTGTCCCGCATGACGAAGCCCGCCCGTGCCTCGGGTACCCTCCCGCTCCCCGGCCCGCCCTTCCGGGCGATCTCCTCGAGGATCTTCTCCATGGGAAGGTGCTGATACCGGAACGAGGTGAGCGCCGTCTCCCGGGTGCGCGCCAGCAGCTCCCGAAACGAAGGACGGCCCGAGAGGTTCCCCCGGATCATGAGGTTGTTGGAGAAATTGCCCACCAGTCGCTCCGTCTCCGGACGCTCGCGGCTCGACACCGGAGTGGTGACCCAGACCTCCTCCTGGCCGGTATGTCGATGAAACGTCGCCTGGTAGACGGCCAGCAACGCCAGGAACGGCGTCACGGCCTCCTCGCGGCACAGCTCACGGAGGCCGTCGCTCGACTTCCGGGAGAGCCGGAAATGCTCCCGGCCACCGCGGAAGGAACGGGATCCCGACCGGGAGCGCCCCAGCGGCAGCTCCAGACCCTCGGGGAGGCCGCTGGCCAGCTCACGCCACGTCTCCACGGCCTCGCCCAGCTCCTTCGCCGGAAGGTGATCTCGCTGCCAGGCCGCGAAGTCCCCGTACTGGACATCCACCGGGGGAAGGTCGGCCGGACGTCCGTCGACGGCCGCCCGGTACAGCCGGGAGACCTCGTCCAGCAGGATCCTCCCTCCCCATCCGTCGGTGGCCAGGTGGTGCGTGACGAGAAGGAAGAGGTGATCGTCGGCTCCGAGCCTGTAGAGGCGCACGCGGAGCGGCGCTTCGCGCGTCAGATCGAAGCGGTCGCACGCCTCTGCTTCCGCCCGCTCCAGGGCCGCAGCGAGTCGGGACGCCCCCGGTGATCCTTCCACCGACACCACCGGGAGCTCCACCTCGGCCGGCGGGTCGATCACCTGTCGAGGCCGGCCGTTTTCCCGGGGAAACCGGGTGCGGAGAACCTCGTGCCGCGCCACGACCTCGGTCAGGGCGTCCGCGAGGACGCCGGCTCGGAGCTCGCCCCTCAACCGGAAGGCCAGCGGAAGCTGACCCCACGGGACGTCGCCGGCCATCTCCCCGAGCGACCACAGCCGTTCCTGTGGGAAAGAGAGGGGGGCCGTGCCGGGGTCGTCCCGACGCGGAATCTCCCCGGACCCGGCCCCCTGCCCGGCGTCCGCCTCTCCCACCCCTTCGTCGTCCAGCAACGCTTCCAGCAGCTCCCGCTGCTCCGGCGAGAGCGATGCCAGGTCTTCCTCGAATTTCCCGGTCACCCCTCCTCCTCACCCTCCTCGGAGCCCGTGCCCCGCGTGGCGTCCAGAAGGTCGCGGGCCTCTTCGGCCGTCAGGTCCCGAACCCGCTCCAGGAGGCGCCGGGCCCGGCTCGTCGTCGCGCCCGCCCTCGTCTCCGCGCTCGCCTCTTCCCCCTCGCCGGCGGGAAGACCTCCGACCAGGGAGTGGACCAGCACGTCGGTGTCGTCCAGGTCGAAGAGCTCCCGGATCCGACCGAAATCGACGCTCCCGATCTGGCAGAGGCCGAGTCCCCTCTTCGTCGCCTCCATCTCCAGGAGGTGGGCCATGATGCCGGCCTCCAGGGTCACGAAATGAAGGGAGCGTTCCCCGTACATCGGCCCGATCGCGTCCAGACGGGCCACCAGGAAGAGGGAGAAGGCCGCCTCGTCGAAGATGGGGGCGTTGATGAAGGGGATATGGATGTCCCGATCCAGCTCCGCCCCCGGGGTCAGGGCCATCAGGCCATGCCGCGCCGGATGATAGTAGTAGACGCCGGCCCCGACCCCTTCGACCCGGCCCGGCTTGACGTGCACGTAGCACTGGGTCGGGTACAACCCGCCGGGCGAGGCGTATCGGTATTTGGGATCGCCGTCGGGGCGGGCACGGCGCAGGGCCCCGAGCAGATCGCCGAAGCGGTCGGCGGGCACCGGGCGGAGCGAGTAGCGACGGTGGCTCCGTCGGCTCACGTGGCGCGCCAGCCGCTCACCTTCCAGGGCTTCCCCCCCGAGAGAGACGACCTCGGCGTCCGCGTCCCGTCGGAGGCCCGGCTCCTTCTCCTTGAAGGCCTCCCGGGCCGCCGGGTCGGAGATCACCTCGTAGCCGGTCAGCAGACGGCGGGCCCTGCGCTCCGACGCGGATTCGTCCCAGGTCCCCGTCGGTCGATCGGCTCCCTCCTCCCCGGGGGCGCTTCCCTCCGCCCGGGCCCCCGCCGAACCGTCCCTCCCTCCTTCCCCGTACCACGCGGCGAGCGCCTCCACTGTCTGGAGACGGAAGATCTCGTCGATCCGGGGACGACGTCCGAAGGCTTCCTCCAGCCGGTTCCCGATCCGGACCATGTCGATGGAGTCGGCCCCGTAGCGGAGGAGGCTTTCCTCCGGATCGGGGGGCTCCATCTCCAGCACCTCGGAGACGACGGCCCCGATGCGCCGAACCGCCTCCGAATCGTCTCGCGGCGAGGCGCGGACCTGTCCGGTTCCGCGACCGCTTCCGGCGTCCGGCACCCGGTCCTCCGCCGTCGACAGGTCCGGCTCCGGCAGACCGGCCCGGTCCACCTTGCCGTTCCGGGTCAGGGGAAGGCGGTCCATCATGACGAAATGGGCCGGGATCATGTAGTCGGGGAGGGTCCGCCCCAGATGCTCCCGGAGCGCCTCGGGGTCGGGGTCGGCCCCCTCCTCCGGGACCACATGGGCGACCAGCGCCTTCGCCCCACCCCTCTCCTCCTCCCCTGCGTCCACCGCCGAGGCCACGGCGGCGCTGACGGCGGGGTGCTCCCGGAGGCGGGCCTCGATCTCTCCCAGCTCCACCCGATGGCCCCGGATCTGGACCTGGAAGTCCACACGGCCCAGGAACTCGATCTCTCCCCTCGGGAGCCATCGCCCCATGTCTCCCGTCCGGAAGAGCCGCTGACCCGTTCGGGGGTGGGGACGGAACTTCTCTCGCGTGGCCTCCTCGTCCTTCCAGTATCCGCGGGTCAGCCCGACGCCGCCGGCGCAGAGCTCCCCCGGCACCCAGTCCGGCCGCTCCACGCCGTCTCCGTCCATCACGTGATAGGAGACGTTGGGGATGGGACGGCCATAGGGGATGCTCTTCCACTCCGGATCGACCTCGTCCACGGGCCGCCAGACGTTCCACAGCGTGGTCTCGGTGGGGCCGCCCACGCTCACGACCTCGACCTCCGCCACGAGGGCCCGGAGGCGGTCCGGAAGGTCCACGGGAATCCAGTCGCCCCCCAGGAAGGCGAGACGGAGGGAATCCGGAAGGGCTTTCCGCGAACCCTCGGCCCGGGGCTCCGCCCATTCCACCAGCATCTCCATCATGGCCGGCACGGAGTTCCAGAGGGTCACACCGTGCTCCCGCATCAGCCCGGCCCAGTGGGCGGGATCGCGTCGACTCCCGGGATCCGGCAGCACCAGCGTGCCGCCTGCCGCGAGCACCCCGAAGAGATCGTAGGTGGACATGTCGTGGTGGAGCGCCGTGAGGCCGAGGGCCGTGTCGTCGGGGCCCACCTCGAACCGCTCGTTCGTGCGGAGGACGGCGTTCACCATCCCCCGATGCTCGATCATGACCCCCTTCGGCCTCCCGGTGGACCCGGAAGTGTAGAGCAGGTAGGCCAGATCCTCCGGGCCCTGGAGCGGCTCGATCGGCGCGTCGCTCTCCGGGGGGGGCACCTCGTCCACGACCAGCCGGGGAAATCCCTCGGGCCACGCCAGCCGGTCGTCCAGACGCGACTGGGTGAGCACGCAGAGCGGCTCCCCGTCCCGGAGGACGTGTTCCCGCCGAGCTTCGGGCATGCGGGGATCGATCGGCAGGTAGGCGGCTCCCGCCATCTGGACGGCCAGGGCCGCCACGGCCTGCTCCCAGCCTTTCTCCATGACGACGGCGACGATCCGCTCGGGCCCGGCCCCTTCCTCGCGGAGCCGCCGGGCCCAGCGCCGCGCCAGGCTCGTCAGCTCCTGGTAGGTCAGCGTACGGTCCGAGCTCACGATCGCGATGGCATCCGGACGGTCGCCGGCCCGCTCCTCGACGAGCTGGTGGAGGAGGCGGTCGGGAATCGGGGCGGAGACGGAGTTGACCTCGTCGCGACGCCGGCGCTGCTCCGGAGGGAACATCCCGGCGGCCGTGTCGGCCCAGCTCTCGCCCCAGGCCTCCTCGTCGTCGGCGAGTCGGCGAAGGTGTCGGACGTACGCCTCCAGCATGGCCTCCGGCACGCCGGGCGGAAACAGGGCGTCCACGCTGTCCCAATCACAGACCAGCGCCCCGTCGTCCCGCTCCGAGACATGGTTGTCGAGCCACACCTGCGGGGTCTGGTTCACGGCGAAGACCTTCCGGCCGAGGGTCTCCGGCACCTGCCCGCCGATCCCCTTCGTGTCGCCCCCGTTCCCGGATGCCTCGCGGCCGGCCGGCGCGGCCGTGAACACCACGGGCATGCGGGCGCCGAACCCCTCGTCCCGCCGGCGGGACATTTCCCTCAGAACGCGAACCCCGTCGAACAGGGCGTGGTCCATGTCCTCCCACAACCGCTCCTGGTGGCGCCGGGCCCGCTCCCTGAAGTCCTCTTCGCCCCGGCTGTCCACCTCCAGGAGGGTGAAGGAGGCGAACTCGCCCACCAGACGCTCCACGTCGGGATGCAGGGGAAGGCGGTTGAAGCGGGGCACGCTGAGCGAGAAGCGCCGCTCCTCGCTCCACAGCCCCAGCACGTCGGCGTAGGCCGCGAGCAGGACCGCCGACGGGGTGAGCCCGCGCTCCGCGGCCCGCTCGCGGACCCGGGACCACCGATCCGGCTCCAGCGTCCGGACCCGTCGGACGAACCGGACCCGGTCCAGGGCCCGTGGACGGATGCGCAGGGGCAATCGGGGAGGCGGAGGCAGGTCGTCCAGCCGCGCCATCCAGTGCTCCCGGGCACGATCGAACGCCTCCGTCTTCTCCAGCTCCCGGACGGCCAGCACGTAGTCCCGGAACGACAGGTCGATCTGCGGCAGCGCAGCCTCCGGATCCCGGTAGAGTCGGCCCCACTCCCGAAGCAGGATGCGAAGGCTCCAGGCGTCCACGATGAGGCCGTCGAACCCCAGGAGGAGACGGGTGCCCCCGTCCGGCAGCCGGGCCGCCCGGACGTCGAAGAGCGGCCACTCGGCGGGATCCGGCACCCGGTGGGAAAGCTGCTCCCGGAGATCCTCCAGCCGCCGGTCGACCTCCGGATCGTCCGCCTCGCGCAGGTCGACCACGTCGATCTCGTAGCGGGGCACCTCTTCCAGCACCTTCTGTCGGCCGTCGGGCAGGACGACGGCCCGGAGCATCCCGTGGCGCTCGACCAGCCGATTCCAGGCAGATTCGAGCCGCTCCGGCTCCAGGTCGCCGCCCTCGAGCTCGAGGTAGCTGTGAGCCGCGACGTCCCCGATCTCGAAGGCCCCGGTCCGGCCCAGCCAGTAGGCTTCCTGCAGCTCCGTGAGGGGAAAGGGATCGTGGCGGGCCGCGGGGTCCGGCCGGATCTCGGGGAGCCTCTCGCCGGGCTCCTCGTGCTCCCGCTCCGTGGCGGCGCGGAGCGCCAGCTGCGCCCGCTCGTCGGGTGACAGCTGCTCCAGGCGGTCGCGGAGATCGCTCATCGCACGTGGTCCCGGGGTTCGTCGCCGTCCTGCGAGCCGTCCTCCATCTCGTCGAGCATCGCCTCCAGCCGGTCGGCGTCGGCACCGGAAAGCAACTCCTCCTCCACCCGACGGGCCAGCCTCCGCAGCGTCGAGGCCCGGAAGAACGTGCGCAGCGGAAGCTCCACGCCGAACGCCTTCCGGATCCGGTAGGCGATCTGGATGGTGGCCAGCGAGTTGCCGCCGACGCGGAAGAAGTCGTCCGTGGCGCCCACCCGGTCCAGACCCAGCACGTCCACCCAGATCTCCGCCAGCCTCTTCTCCAGGACCGTGGAGGGCGGCTCGTAGTCGCCAGGATCGTCCTCCCGCCCGGCGCGCTTCCCGCCGTCGCGGGTCCGCTCGGGAAGCGGCAGCGACGCCCGGTCGACCTTCTGGTTCGGCGTCCGGGGAAGGCTCTCCATCGCCAGGAAGTCGGAGGGGATCATCACGTCGGGGAGCCGCCGGGAGAGGAAGCGCCGCGCCTCGTCGGCTCCGGGCGTGCCGTCGGGCCCGGCCGGGACGAGCCAGGCCACCAGCCGGTCTCCGGCCGCGTCCTCCACCTTCCGGACCACCGCCTCCTCCACGTCGGGATGAGATCGGAGGGCGTGCTCGATCTCTGCCAGCTCGATCCGGTGCCCCCGTACCTTCACCTGCCGGTCGAGCCGACCGAGGAACTCCACGACGCCGTCCGCCCGCCAGCGCACTCGATCGCCGGTGCGGTAGAGCCGGCCTCCCCCTTCCCCGCCGAAGGGGTCCGGCACGAAGCGCTCGTCGGTGAGCTCCGTGCGGCCCAGGTATCCCCGCGTGACGCCGGGCCCGCCGATGTACAGCTCCCCGGGCACACCCGCGGGGGCCGGCCGCCGCTCTTCGTCCAGCACGTAGAAGCGGGTGTTGGCCACGGGACGACCGATGGGGACGACACCGGTCTCCGCCGCGTCCTTCTCGGGTCGATCCACGTCGTGGGTGGAGGACCAGACGGTCGTCTCGGTGGGCCCGTACATGTTGATCACCCGGCCGCCGACGGCCTCCTTCAGCCGGCGCCCCAGTCCGGCGGGGAGCGCCTCGCCGCCCACCAGGAAGGCGTCCAGGCCGGCCAGGGCCTTCCGAACGTCGGTCTCGGCCAGGAGCATCCGTGCCTGCGAGGGGGTGCACTGGAGGTGAGTGACACCGTGACGCCGGATCAGCTCCGCCAGCGACGCCTCCGCCGCGGACCGTCCGGTCCCGGCGTCCGTTCCCGGGCCGCGGTCGCCCGCCCCCGTCTTCTCGGTCCCCTTCGCCTCGGTGACGCCGTGGCCGGCTGCCCCGGTTCCGCCCGGCTCCGCCAGCTCCGCCAGCAGGGGCAGGCTGTCCAGGACGAGGTCCGGAGCGACGCCGAAGTCCACGAGGCAGGCCACCTCGTCCACGCCGGCCTCCGCCAGCCGCGCCAGCAGGCGCCGGCAGCGCTCCGGGGGGCCCAGCAGCCCGCTGCTCTCGTAGTAGCGCTCGAAGGCGTGCTCGAGCAGCGCCTCCATGTCCTCCTCGCTCAACCCGGCCAGCTCGTCCCCTTCGGCGTCGGCGGCCGCTTGCCCGGTCCGGTAGGAGCTCCAGGACCCGGCATAGTTCCGCATGAGGCTGGCCGAGCTGCGGAGATACTCCGTGAGCGGCTCACGCACGGCGTCACGGACGGCCGCGTCGTCGCGCCCCACGAAAGTATGGAGCATGAGCGCGACCCGCCCCTCCGTCGGCCCATGTCCCGCCGCCCGCCAGGCGTCCCGGTAGATCCCGATCTTCTCGGCGACGTCGTCCACGTCCTGTCCCAGCAGGTGGGTGAGGAGCCCCGCCCCGATCTCGCCCGCCCTCCGGAAGGTGTCCGGGCTGCCGGCCGCGGTGACCCAGACCGGCAGCTCCGCCTGGACCGGCCTCGGGAAGACCCGGACGGCCACGTCCTCCCCGCCGACGCCCGGCAGCGTCACCTCCTCACCGCGCCACAGGCGGCGCACGGTCTCGATCCCGTCGAACATGACGTCGCGTCGATCGTGGTAGGCGTCGGGCGCCAGGACGAAATCGTCCTTCTGCCAGCCCGAGGCGAAGGAGATCTCGGCCCGCCCCCCGGAGAGGTTGTCGACCACGGCCCACTCCTCGGCCACCCGCACGGGATGGTGCAGCGGGAGGACGACGCTCCCGGCACGGATCCGGACGCGCTCGGTCACCGCCGCCACCGCCGCCCCCGCCACCGACGGGTTCGGGTAGGGGCCTCCGAAGCGATGGAAGTGCCGCTCGGGGGTCCAGATCGCCGACAGCCCGTTCCGGTCGGCGAAGCGGGCCCCCTCCATGAGGAGCCGGTACGGGTCGCCGTCCCCCTCGCCGGCGGCCGAGGCGAAGTAGAAGAGCCCGACGTCGGGAAGCGAGCTCGCCTCCGCCCCGCCGGCCGCCCCTTCGTCGGCAGGGCGCGCTCCGGCGGCGGACGATGCGTCGTCGCCCCCGGACGACGCCCACGCTGCCCTCCCGGCTTCCGGCGCCAGCACGACCTCGAAGCCCCGGCACAGGGTCCAGAGCAGCTCCAGCACCGAAATGTCGAAGGAGAGGCTGGTGAGCGCCAGCCACACCCCGGCCTGCTCCGGGTCCAGCCGCTCGTCCATGGCCGCGAAGAAGCTCACGACGTTGCGATGCTCCACCATGACGCCCTTCGGACGGCCGGTGGATCCGGAGGTGTAGATCACGTACGCCAGGTCGTCCGGCTCGGGGGGCGTCCGGGTACCAGCGCCGTCATCGCCCCACCCGCCCGTGCCGTCGACCGGCTCCGCCAGCGCTTCCTCCAGGAGCACCACCTCCGGTCCCCCCGTGCCACCTTCCTGCCCCCGGAGCGAGAGCTCGCGGGCCCGCCGACGACTCGCGACGAGGAGATCGGCCCCGGAATCCTCCAGCATGAAGCGGAGGCGGCTCTCCGGATACCGGGGATCCAGGGGCAGGAACGCGGCGCCGGACTTCAGGACGCCGAGCACGGCGGCCACCATCGCGGGAGAGCGATCCGCGTGCAGGCCCACCAGGCGGCCGGGTCCCGCCCCCCGCTCCGAGAGGCGCGCGGCCAGGGCGTCGGACATCCGGTCCAACTCGGCGTAGGTGAGACTGCGGCCGCCCCCGGTGACGGCCGCCGCGTCGGGCGTTCGCCGGGCCCGGTCCCGGAAGTCCTCGTGTATGCACACGTCGGGAACCGGCCGCTCCGGGCCGGCGCTCCAGTCCCCCAGCACGAGACGTCGCTCGGCGTCGGGCAGCACGCCGATCTCCCGCACCGGTCGCCCGGGATCCTCGGCCAGCCGCTCCAGGAGCGTCATGTAGCGATCCAGCAGCCGGCGCGCACCGGCCTCGCCGTACGCGTCCCGCTCCCAGGCCAGACGGGCCAGCAGCTCGCCCTCACCGTACACGTACAGGGTCAGGGGATAGCCCGTCCGCTCCACCAGCCGGATCTCGCGGTCCTCCCAGGCCTCATTCCCTTCGCGGAGGGCCGTGTGCATCTCGGCGTGATCGTACAGGTACAGGGTCCGGAAGAGGGACTCGCCGCCCTCGAGCTCGCTCCAGGCCTGGATCCCGGACAGCGGAGCCTCCTGGTGGGGACGGCGGCGGCGCTGGCTCTCTCCCATCGCCTCGACCCACTCGGCCACGGAGACGTCCCCGCCGGACGGAATCCTCTCCCGAACGGGAATCGTGTTGACCAGGAGGCCCATGGCGTCCGCCCCCCCGGGGGCGTCCTCCCCCCGGCAGCTCCGGGTCTCCCCCAGCACCACGTCGTCCTGCTCCGCGTGGCGGGCGAGGAGAAGGGCCCATGCCCCCCGGGCCACGGTGGCGAGGGTGGTGCCGCCGTCCTGCGCCAGCCGGCGGAGATCCGCGGTGGAATCGGCCGCCAGCCGTGCCTCCACCTCTCCGGGTCGGACCGTGCGGGCCTCGGTGCCGGCTTTTCCATCGGGGGGGGAGCCCGTGGGCGGCAACGGCGTGGGAGCGCCGAACCCCGAGAGCTCCTCCCGCCAGTACGATTCGTCGTCGATCGCCCCGGCACGGTCATCCGACCCGATGGCCGTAGGGCCGTCCCCGGGTTCCTCCACCTGTGCGGTCAGCGCCCGGCCCACGAAGGTCGGAGGCGGCGGAAGCTCCAGATCGCGGCCCGCCCGCAGCGCATCGTGAAGCGCCATGCACTCCCGGAGCACGCGCACGAGAGAGCGTCCGTCCATGAGCACGTAGTGGAACGTCCAGACCAGACGATGGTCGCGGGGCCCGAAGCTGAGGAGGGCCAGCCGAAACAGGGGGGCGCGCTCCAGGTCGAAGCCCCGGTCGCGCTCCTCGTCCAGGAAGGCCTCGAACCGAGCCTCCCGGCGCTTCCCTTCCAACTCCGACCAGTCCCGGGCCTCGAACGGGACCTCGACCTCCTCCTGCACGACCTGGGCCGGGTCCTCACGGTCCTTCCACCGCAGCGAGACCCGGAAGGCCTCGTGGCGCTCCACCATCGCCTCCCAGGCGCGGCGAAGGTCGTCGGCACTCACCGGATGATCGAGAGAGACCACGATCTGCACGACGTCCACGCCCGGCCGCTCCTCCGACAGATGGCGGAAGAGCAGCCCCTCCTGCATCGGCGTCAGGGGCAGGGTGGCGGTCCTGGTCGTCGGCATGGGCGAACCCCGGATCCTTTGAACGGGTAGAAAAGCGGAACTCACGGGCGTAAGGTAGCAAGTATCGAACTCAGAGTGCGTCGCCGAAAGCGGCCGTGCCCCGCGGAACCTGCCGGAGATGACCGGGACGATGTTGCATCGGGACCACACCTCCGCCACGGACCCCGGGCGCTGGCGGGTGCTCGGCGAGCCCCCCTCCCTGTCGGCGGGCGAGATCCACGTCTGGCGACTGCCCGGCCCGGACGAGATCGATCAAGGTGAAGCCCGGTCGCTTCTCTCACCCGGGGAGCGAAGGCGGGCGAAGGCGTTCCGCTTCCGGGAGGACCGGACGCGGTTCGTCGCCCGGCGGGCGGGCCTTCGGCGGTTGCTGTCGGGCTACGTGGGGCACCCGCCGGGGAAGCTGCGGTTTCGGACGGGTCGCGAGGGCAAGCCCCACCTCGAGGAAGCCGGCGACCTCCGGTTCAACGCGACCGCCAGCGGCGCCCTCGCCCTGGCGGCGGTGGGACTCGGCATGGAAGTCGGCGTGGACGTGGAGCGGATCCGGCCCCTGCCGGAGTGGCCACGACTCGCACGTCGGTGGTTCTCGCCGGCCGAAGCCCGGGAGCTGGCCCGTCTTTCCGAGGAGGAGCGTCTCCGGGCGTTCTTCTGCACCTGGACACGGAAGGAAGCCTACGTGAAGGCGGTGGGCCGGGGCCTGGGTCATCCGCTCGGGAGCTTCACGGTGACCGTGGATCCCCGAGAGCCCCCGCGCCTCCTGGAGATCGAGTCCGCGAACGTCGATGGGTGGAGCCTGGAGGACCTGCAGCCGGCGGACGGATTCGTCGGCGCCGTGGCGTCCGGGGGGGGCGTTTCGAGGGTGCTGCGCCGGAGCCTGAGTTGAACTCGCCGTTGACACCAGAAGCGACGGGATCGGCTGACGACGTGGGGAGGGACGAGAGCCGGAGACGCTCCGAGCTTCATCGGATGATTCGCAGGATCAACCACGAAGTCGTGCAGACGCGTTCCCCGTTCGAGGTGCGATACTCCCGTTCGGGCGGCTCGGACGTCGCCCATGTCCGCTTCGGAGAGGGGGGCAGCGACTATTTCCTCAAGGTCAAGCGTCCCCGTTACTTCCGGATGAGGGACAAGGAGGAGGCGGCGCGGATCATCAGGGAGGCACTGCGTCGGGAAGTGTGCGTTCTCCAGCAGCTCGCCGCGCTGCTTCCCTTCCAGCATCTCGACGTGCCCCGGCTGCTCTACTTCGACGAGGAGAGGATGGCCCTCGCTACGGTCCAGGTTCCCGGCGTCGGGTTTCTTCGAGCCTACCGCTTTCGACATCGGATGTTGCCGCTGAAGGACGGCCGACTCCGACGGGACCTCAGGCACGCCGGAGCGGCGCTGGGCGAGCTGCACGGCCTGGACGTCAGGTGTCCCGACCACGGCGACGGCGTGAGCATGGAAGGGTTCCGGTCGAGCCAGGCGGGCCGGGACCTGTATCCGGAAAGCCTGCTGGACGCCGTCGGGGCCTGGGACCAGGAGATCGAAACCCTCCTGGAGGATCCGGCCGAGCCCATCCTGTCCCACAATGATTTTGCGACCCACAACCTGCTGGTACGGGAGGACCACAGGATCGGGGTCCTCGACTTCGAGGGTGTCGCTCGGGACCGCCCGGAACGAGATCTTGCCACGTTCCGCATCAGTCTCTCCCACCTGGCGGCCTGCCTGCCGTCGTCCGACCTGCGGCGCCTGAGATCCCGTCGACTCTGGAACTGGTTCCTCGAGGGCTACGACCGCACGTACTCCGCCGACCGGCTTCGAGCCCGGCTCGTCCGCCAGCTGGTGGTGCGGATCGAAAACCATCGGTGGTCCCTGGACGGAGCGTCGGGGTTCGCCGACCGACTCTATCGAAGCCGGATCCTGGCCTCGGACCTGGAGTTCCTGACCCGGCTGGTGGAAGCCCCGGAAGCGGAGTGGTGGGCTTGACGGACCCGACGATGGTCGGGACGGACAGCGAGAATCGGATACATCTCTGCTTCCGGTACGACGATTATTCCGGGACGACGCCGACCGGCCTCGAGAGC
>CAZSKS010000011.1:51660-54774 GCA_964607465.1 uncultured Gemmatimonadota bacterium
TCTCTGCTTCCGGTACGACGATTATTCCGGGACGACGCCGACCGGCCTCGAGAGCTCGATCCTGGGGATCTTCAGACGATTTGGCGTTCCTCTGACGGTGGGCGTCATCCCGTTCCTGAAGCGGGAGGTCGACGAGGGGCGAGGGGATTTCGGCTCGCCGCTCCCGGCCGGGAAGGCCGACCTCCTCCGGCAAGCGACGCAACGGGGAAACGTCGAGGTGGCCCTGCACGGCTGCAACCACACCCGCACGGGGAAGGATCCCCACGGCCGTGACGCCGAGATGAGCGGCCTGTCCGCGGAGGCCCAGGGGGCCCGGGTCGAGGCGGGGCGACGCGAGATCGGGCGGATCACGGGAAACAGCCCGACCACCTTCATCCCCCCCTGGAACCGGTACGACCGCGCCACCGTCCGCGTGCTCGAGAGCGCCGGATTCGGGGTGCTCTCGGCGGGTCGGACCGGACCGGCCCCCGACGGGACCTCGATCTCCTTCCTGCCCGCCACCTGCGGGCTTCACGACCTGGAGGATGCCCTGGACCGGGCCCGGGAGGCGAGCGCCGGACAGGACGGAGCCATGGGAGGGTCAGACGGGGGTATCGCGGTGGTGGCCCTCTTCCACGCCTACGACTTCCACGAGCACGGGGGGCCGTGGGCTCGGATCACGCTCGAGGAGACGGAGGAGCTGCTGAGCCGGGTGGTCGGGCGGCCGGACGTGCGCATCGCTTCCGTCGGAAGGGCCGCGAAGCTGGCATCGGACGCCGGTCCGGAGCGGTTCGGGATGTATTCCGCCTATCACGAGTCCCCGGCACGGCGACTCATCCCCGGGGACTGGACCGGGGGCTCGCAGCGCCCCCTCACGATCTATCCACCCCGGCGCGACCTTCGGCGAGCGCGACGCTCCCTCCGCCTGCGGGCCGCTCTTCCGATCCTCGGCAGCGCGACCGTCGGGATGGGGATCGGCCTGGCGGGAGCCGCCGCCGTCCCAGCCGACGCCGATCACCTCCTCCGGGGACTCCTCTGGGGCGTGCCGGCAGCCACCCTCCTGGCGGGGGCCCACGCCTTCCGGAACGGCCGGCTTCACCACCGTGGTGCCTGGACACTGGCCGCCGGCGTGGGAGCCACGATCGGATTGTGGATGGGCTTCTCCTGAGCCCTCCGTTGCCGACGCTACACCCGGTTCCCTCCCATCCCCCGCGAATTCTCACCTCGATGCCGGAAGAACAGGAGAGACCGGGCCAGGCAGCGGAAGGCGTGAAGCGTCGAGAGCGGCCTCCGAACCCCGAGGCGCCACAGGAACGCTACGTCCCGCAGAAGCGAAGCGACGCCCCGGTGCGAAGCGCCGCGCAGGAGCGACAGGGCGTCACGGAAGAGGGCGCGGCGGGTCGCCTCGCGCTCCTCGCGGGAGAGAGCGAGGTCGTCGGCGGCCCGGTCCATCTTCACGAGCACCCGGACGCGGCTCCTGCGTGTGCGCCGAGCATGGCGGGGGTGGGTGATGTTGTCGTCGTGGTAGCGTACCCTGGCGACGGGCCGCGGAGTGTAAACGAACGCTCCCACACGGGAGAGCCGCAGCCAGAAATCCCGGTCCTCGGCCCTGTCGAGGGATTCGTCCCACATCCCGACGATCGAGGCCGCCTCGCGTGGAAACAGCGTTCCGCAGGTCGGGATGAAGCTCCCGAAGACGAGATGCCGATAGGGTGAGCCCCGGAACGGTCGACACTCGGACGCGGATCCCGTGTCCATCTCCTCGCGGAGAACGGTCCGATCGAAATACCTGCCGAACTCGATGCCGTCCGGTCCGACCTTGACGGCGTTCCCGAAGGCGAGAACGGAGGTCGGATGTGCCGCCAGGCCCCGTTCCAGCACCTGCAGATGGTGGGGCAGGAAACGGTCGTCGGCGTCCAGCAGCGCGATGCGTTCCGCCGTGGCCCGCCGGATTCCCTCGTTCCGCGCCGCCGCTGGTCCCCTTGCCGGCCCCGGACGCTCCACCAGCCTGATTTCGAGCTTGGAGTCCTTCGACCATTCGGTCGCGAGTTCCGCCGTCCCGTCGGTGGAGCCGTCGTCCACGACGATGACTTCGTCCGGTCGCCGGTGCTGGGCCGCCACGCTCTCCAGAGCCCCCAGAAGGTGGCCCTCGGCGTCGTGCGCGGGCACGACGACAGCGATCCGGGAGCCCGCGGAATCGGCAGTCTCCGCCATCGCGAGCCCGGTCACCACCGCTTGCCGAACGTGTACCAGGCGAGCTTCAGCCTGGATCGGAGGTCGAGCCCCCGGTCCGTGACCTCGTATCCGAACCTCCGCAACGCGTCCGACGCCACCCGCTCGAAGAGCACACGGTCCGACGTCGACATCTCCCGCTTCCAGGCGAACGCCTTGGAGGGATCGATGGGAGAGAGTGCCGATTCGTGCCACTGCCGGCTCTCTTCCGGAAAGCGATCCTCGGCGTCCTCGTGCCACGACAGCATGTCCGGGTCATAGGGCTCGTCCAGGAAGGCACACACCTTCCGGAGGATCTCCACCGGAGACATCACGAGTTCCTCGTACCGTACCAAGAGATAGTCGTCCAGCAGACACCTCCCCATCTTGTCTCCCAGAACGGTCTTCCACCTCCAGTCCTCGGCCGCCCGGAGGAGGTGGTCGCTCCCCCATGAGACCCGTCGCAGGGAGAGGGCGACGTCGCGGCCGTCCCGAACGAGGTGGATGATCCGGCACCTGGGAAAGAGGGTGCGGAGGACGTCGATGTGTTCGACGTAGGTCGGGGTCTTGTCCCCCCAGCGCTTCTTTCCCCTCTCCCGGGCGTACTCCGTGAAGATGAGGTCCACGAGCTCCGCGTAGTCGCCGACCTCGTGATCGAGGATTCCTTGCGGGTCCGGAATCAACTCCCCTTTCTTCACGAACGGGTTCTCCATGATGTCGCCGAGCAGCTTCTCGCGGTTCGATCGGTCGGAGAGGGGCCCGTACTCGTCGAGCCTCCGATGGAACTTCGGGATGAAATCCGACTCGAAGGGGACGGCCAACTTGCGGTGAGCATTCAGCATGAGGCGAAGGAGCGTGGTGCCGCTCCGCTGCGCCCCGACGACGAAGAACGGAGGGGGAGCCGCCTCCCGATCGACCACGTCA
>CAZSKS010000012.1:0-51592 GCA_964607465.1 uncultured Gemmatimonadota bacterium
TGGACGACGTCCGCCCCATCAGCTGTGACGTCGGGATCCTGCCCCGGGCGCACGGGTCGGCCCTGTTCACCCGGGGACAGACCCAGTCGCTGGCGGCCACCACGCTGGGCACCGTCCGCGACGAGCAGCGGATCGACAACGTCGACGTGATCGACGAGGCGTCGAAGTCCTTCATGCTCCACTACAACTTCCCGCCCTTCTCGGTGGGCGAGGTCCGGCCCTTCCGCGGTCCGGGGCGCCGGGAGATCGGCCACGGGATGCTGGCGGAGCGGGCGCTGCAGCCGCTGCTCCCGCCCTACGACGACTTCCCCTACACCATCCGGGTCGTCTCGGACATCCTGGAGTCGAACGGCTCCAGCTCCATGGCCTCGGTGTGCGGCGGCACGCTCTCCATGCTGGCGGCCGGCGTCCCGCTGGCGGACTCGGTGGCGGGCATCGCCATGGGCCTGGTCAAGGACGAGGAGAGCGATCGGACGGCGGTGCTGACGGACATCCTCGGGGTGGAGGACGCCCTGGGAGACATGGACTTCAAGGTCGCCGGCAGCCGGAAGGGCATCACCGCCATCCAGATGGACGTCAAGGTGAGCGGCCTGCAGCCCTCCACCATGCGTGAGGCCCTGGAGCGGGCCCGGGAGGCGAGGCTGCACATCCTGGACGTGATGGAGGACACGATCGCCGCGCCGGCGGAGATGTCCGAGCACGCCCCGCGAATCATCACGATGGAGATCGATCCCGACAAGATCGGGAAGGTCATCGGCCCCAAGGGCAAGACCATCCGGGCCATCCAGGACGAGACCGGCGCCGACATCAATGTCGAGGACTCCGGGGTCATCACGATCTCGGCCCCCGGCGGCGAGGGCGGCGAGCGGGCGCGGGAGATGATCGAGGCCATCGTCCAGGACCCGGAGGTGGGTCGCATCTACGACGGCGTGGTCAAGAACACCACCAGCTTCGGCGCCTTCGTGGAGATCCTCCCGGGCGTGGAGGGGCTCTGCCACATCTCCGAGCTGGAGGAGGAGCGGACCGAGAACACGGAGGACGTGCTGGAGGCGGGCGACCGCGTCCGCGTGAAGCTGCTGGCCATCAACGACAAGGGTCAGCTCAAGCTCTCGCGGCGCGCCGCCATGAACGCCGCCGACTGAGCCAGCTCTCCGTGACGGGGAAGGGGAGCCCGCGGCCGGCGGGCTCCCCTCTTTTTATGCCACCGCCCAGCGACCGGAAGGAGGAAGCGGGATGATCGTCGGGGTGCCCAAGGAGATCAAGCCGGACGAGAACCGCGTGGCCCTGGTCCCCGGCGGCGCGGAGGCGCTCGACCGGGGTGGGCACGAGGTCCTGGTGGAGGAGGGGGCAGGCCTGGGAAGCGGCTTCTCGGACGACGCCTACCGGCAGGCCGGCGCCCGCATCGTGCCGGACGCCGACGGGGTCTGGGGCGACGCCGAGCTGGTCGTGAAGGTGAAGGAGCCCGTGGCGTCGGAGTGGCCCCGGATCCGCGACGGCCAGATCGTCTTCACCTACTTCCACTTCGCCGCCAGCGAGGAGCTCACCCGGGCCATCCTCGACACCGGGTGCGTGGCCGTGGCCTACGAGACCGTCCAGCTCCCCGGGGGCGATCTCCCCCTCCTGACGCCCATGTCCGAGGTGGCGGGTCGGATGGCGGTCCAGGAGGGCGCCACCTACCTGCAGAAACCCACCGGCGGCTACGGCGTCCTGCTGGGAGGCGTCCCCGGGGTGCTTCCCGCGGAGGTCGTGATCCTGGGGGGAGGGGTGGTGGGCACGAACGCCGCCAAGATCGCGGCGGGCTTCGGGGCCCACGTCACGGTGCTGGACGTGGACCTGGACCGGCTGCGCTACCTGTCGGACGTGATGCCCGCCAACGTGGACCTCCTCTTCTCCAACCGGCACAACGTCCTGGACCAGGTGGAGCGGGCGGATCTCCTGGTCGGGGCGGTCCTGCTGCCGGGGGCCAAGGCGCCGGAGCTGGTGTGGCGGGAGGATCTCGCCCGGATGGAGGACGGCGCCGTGATCGTGGACGTGGCCGTCGACCAGGGGGGGTGCGTGGAGACGATCCGACCCACGACCCACACCGATCCCACCTACGTCATCGACGGGGTCATCCATTACGGTGTGTCGAACATGCCCGGGGCGGTGCCCCGGACCTCGACCCTGGCCCTCACCAACGCGACCTTCCCCTACGCCCGCAGGCTGGCCGACCGCGGCTGGCGTGACGCCTGCCGGGAGGACGGCTCGCTGGCCCGGGGCGTGAACATGGTCGACGGGACCTGCACGTACGGGGCGGTGTGCGAGGCCTTCGGCCTGGAGCACACTCCACTGGAGGAGGTGCTGTAGGATGGCGGGGAAGGCCCGGGAAGCCGGCCCCGTCCGGTGGCTTTCGTCCGTCGTGGAGGCCGTCTAGATTGCCAGCGATTCGAAAGGGGCTTCCGCTCCGGTGCCAGCCGCGGGGCGGGCCGCTCCCGGGCGGGACGCGCTGCCCCGATGGGTTCGCACCGTCGCTCGCACACGCCTAACCAGCTCGGGCCTACATGCGAAACTGGTTCTCCAAGGGAAGCCTCTTCCCCGTCAACGACATCGGGGTGGACCTCGGCACGGCCAACACCGTGGTCTACGTGAAGGGAGAGGGCATCGTGCTCAACGAGCCCTCGGTCGTGGCGGTGGAGAAGGGCAGCGGGAAGATCAAGGGCATCGGGCTGGAAGCCAAGCGGATGCTCGGTCGGACGCCGAGCGGCATCGAGGCGGTCCGTCCGCTGAAGGACGGCGTCATCGCCGACGTCGACGTGACGGAGATCATGCTCCGCTACTTCCTGAAGACCGTCACGTCGAACCGCTTCTTCAAGATCCGGCCGAGGGTCGTCGTCGGCGTGCCCTCGGGCATCACCGAGCTGGAGCGGCGCGCGGTCCGGTCCAGCGCCCACGCGGCCGGCGCCAAGGAGGTCTTCATGGTGGCCGAGCCCATGGCGGCGGCCATCGGCGTCGGGCTGCCCGTGGAGACGCCCACGGGCAACATGGTGATCGACGTCGGCGGCGGCACGACCGAGATCGCCGTCATCGCCCTCTCGGGCTCGGTGGCCGACACCTCCATCCGCGTGGCCGGCGACGAGCTGGACTCGGCCATCGTCACCTTCCTGCGCAAGAACTACAACCTCCTCATCGGGGAGCCCACGGCCGAGGCGATCAAGATCCAGATCGGATCGGCCTACCCCGAGGACGAGGAGCGGGAGATGATGGTGAAGGGCCGGGACCTGGTGTCCGGCATCCCGAAGACGGTCCGGGTCCACTCGGCGGAGATCCGAGAGTGCATGCAGGAGCCCATCCAGCAGATCGTGGGCGCGGTGCGGAGGGCCCTGGAGATCACCCCGCCCGAGCTTGCGTCGGACATCGTGGACAGGGGCATCGTCATGACGGGAGGCGGCTCGCTGGTCCGGGGGCTCGACACGCTCCTGCGGGAGGAGACGGGCCTGCCGATCCACGTGGACGAGGAGCCGCTGACCTGCGTGGTCCGGGGCACCGGCCGCATCCTCGACGACCTGGACCGCTACCGCAACGTACTGACGACCTGACGGCAAGGGGAGGTGCAGCTGTCCCCCTCGCGGCGACCTGAGCACGGGCGGGGGGACCTGCTGGTCCTGGTGCTCCTCCTGGCCGCCGGCGGGTTCCTCGCCTTCCTGCCGCCGGAGCACACCATGGCGACGGCCGCCCGGCTCCGGTCCACGGTCCTCCTCCCCGTCCTCGAGACGCACGAGACGCTGCGGGAGCGATCCCGGCTCAGGGAGCGGCTCGCCGATCTGGAGGTGGAGCGCGACTCCCTGGCGCGGGAGCTGATCCGGGCACGCTCGGAGGCCCGGCAGAGCCGGCAGCTGAGGGACCTGCTGGAGCTGCCCGATCGGGCCTCACCGCGCGTGGTCCTGGCGTCGCTGGAGCCGGGCCGGGCCCGAGCGGGGGGGGCGCGGACCTTCCTCCTGCGGACGCGCTCCGAGGCGCCGCTCCGCTCCCCCACCGGCGTCTTCACGGCCGACGGGCTGGTGGGGGTCGTGCGATCCGTGGGGGGAGGCGCCGCCGCCGGCGATTTCTGGACCCATCCGGACTTCCGGGTCAGCGTCCGGACGGAGACGGGCGACGCCACGGGCATCGTCCGCCCGAGCTTCGAGACCGACCAGCCCGGGATGCTCCTGGAGGGTGCGCCCTACCAGCAGGACATCCCCGCGGGCACGCTCCTCTACACCTCGGGCCTGGGCGGCATCTACCCTGCCGGCCTGGCGGTGGGCACGGTCCGCTCGGTCTCCGGGGTCGAATCGGGGTGGGAGAAGAGCTACCGGGTGGAGCCCGCCGTGCGACCGGGCCAGGTGGACGCGGTGCTCGTGTGGCTCGGACCGGAGGAGGCCGACGGGGAAGTCCCTGCCGATGACGGGGAGGATCCCGCCGCCGAGGGGGCGGATTCCCCCGGGGGAGGGGACCCCGCCGGGAACGGGGACCCCGCCGGGAACGGGGGGGCGTCCCCGGTGGCCGAGGAGCCGGCGTGAGCGGAGAGGGGGAGGGCGACGGCCGTCGGGCGCTGCTCGGCGCCCTGCTGCTGGCCCTGGCCCACTTCGTCTTCCGTCCCTACCTCGTGGAGACCTGGTGGAGCCCGGACCTGCTGGCGGGGGCGGTGCTGGTGGCGGCCCTGGACGTGCGGGCCGGGCAGGCGGCCGTGGTGGGCTTCGTCCTCGGGCTGCTGGAGGGGGCGATGGCCCTGGAGGGGCTCGGGATCCTGGCCGCGGGCTACGCCGCGCTCGCCTACGTCGGGGCGCGGATGTGGGACCTGTTCTACGCGGATGCGCGCCTCTTCCTCCCGGCCTATCTTCTCCTGGGGTCCTGGGCATTACTCCTTGTCAACGCGTGGACTACCATGGGTGATCTCACCTGGAGCTTCAGTCTCCTCCGTGCGCCGGTGGCCGCCCTGACCACGGCGGCGGCCGCCGGCGCGGTGGAGGGGCTGCTGGCTCTCGGGAGGCGCTGAGGTCGGACCGTGAGCTCGACGGCGAAGGGGCGGGCGATACGGCGGAGCCGGGAGGCCGCGGCCCGGCTGGTCCTGGCCGTGGTGATCCTGGTGCTGCTGGGCGCCTTCTTCCGGCTCCAGGTGCTGCGCTCCAGCCGCTACGAGCTGCGGTCGGAGCAGAACCGGCTGCGGGCCATCTCGGTGCCGGCCGCCCGGGGGGCGATCTACGACCGGGACGGGCGGATCGTGGCGGAGAACGTCCCCGGCTACTCGGTGTCGATCCTTCCGGGCCCGCCCGACACGGTCCGCGCTGCCCTCGAGCGGCTGGCGCCCTACCTGGACATCGGGCCGGAGCGACGGACGGGGCTGATGCAGAGGTACCGTCAGCGCCCGGAGCGTCCCCTGGTCGTCCTGGACGACGCGACCTTCGAGCAGGTCTCGGCCATCGAGGAGCGTCGGCCCCGCTTCCGCCGGACGGTGGTGGAGATGCGGCCGCGTCGTCGATACCCGGCGGGGGGAAAGGTGGCCCACGCGGTGGGCTACGTGGGGGAGGTGAGCGAGGCCGAGCTCGCCGATTCCGCCTATCTGGCCTACCAGCCCGGGCGCACGGTGGGCAGGACGGGCGTGGAGCAGCAGTACGAGCGGAGTCTCTCCGGGCAGCCGGGGGTCCGGTACGTGGAGGTCAACGCCCTGGGCTCCATCGTGCGGGAGTACGGACCGCAGGAGGGCGTGGCCCCCGAGCCGGGCGAGGACCTCGTCCTGGGCCTGGACCTGGCCCTGCAGGCCCACGTGGACTCGGTCTTCCCGGACACCCTGAAGGGGGGGGTCGTGGCCATGGACCCCGGCACCGGAGAGGTGCTGGCCCTCTACAGCCATCCGAACTTCGACCCCAACGCCTTCGTGGGGGGCGTGGACGACACGACGTGGACGCGCCTCCGCGACGATCCTCGGGAGCCGCTGATGAACCGGGTGGCGGGAGCGGCCTACTCGCCGGGCTCCACCTGGAAGCTGCTCGTGGCTACGGCCGCCATGCGCCGCGGGGACGTGTCGATCCGTGACTACATGGACATCCCGTGTCGGGGCGCCTTTCGCTACGGCATCCGCCTCTTCCGGTGCTGGAAGGAGGAGGGGCACGGGCCGCTGCCCCTGGCCGGGGCGATCCAGCAGAGCTGCAACGTCTATTTCTACCAGCTGGGTCTGCGCCTGGGCCTGGACGAGATGATCGCGGCCGCCGACCGGCTGGGCTACAACCGGCCGACCGGCATCGACCTCCCCCACGAGGTGGCGGGCCACTTCCCGGAGTCACGGGACTGGTTCGACCGAAGGTACGGCACCCGCGGCTGGACGGAATCGGTGGTGCTGAACCTGGCCATCGGGCAGGGAGAGAACGACCAGACCCTCCTCCGGCAGGCGCTCTTCTACACGGCGCTGGCCACCGGGGAGCGGCCCATCGTGCCTCACCTGGCCCGCGACCCGGAGCTCGAGCAGCGGCGGGTGGACTGGGAGCTGGGCCTTCCGGAAGCGCGGCGTCGGGAGCTGGTCGACGCCATGATCAGCGTGGTCAACGAGCCCGACGGCACGGCCTACCCCTGGCGCCTCCGGGAACGGACCCTGGCCGGCAAGACGGGGACGGCGCAGAACCCCCAGGGCGAGCCCCATTCGTGGTTCGTGGGCTTCGCCCCGGCGGAGGATCCCGAGATCGTGGTCGCCGCGATGGTGGAGCACGGCCATCCCGACGACCAGACGTCCCTGGCCGTCCCGCTGGCGGCCGGGGTCGTGCGGCGCTACCTCTCCGGCGGGGACTCGGTCGACGCCGGGCCCGAGCCGCCCGAGGCGGGCCCCGACGTCAGCGGGGAGGTCACGGCCGGGGGAGCGGCCCCGTGAGCTCGGAGCTCGGCCGCCAGGAGCGCTTCGGGGATCCCGTCATGGTGGGCCTGGCCGTCGTGCTGGCCCTGGCGGGGCTGGCCATGATCTACTCGGCCGGCCAGGTGGACGTCCCGTCGGTGACGACCGACGTCTGGCGACGCCAGGTCTTCTGGATCCTCCTGGGCCTGGTGGCCTTCTACACGGTCCACCGGATCCCCCTCCGATGGGTGGAGTGGATGGCGCCCTGGGCGTACGGTGCGAGCCTCGCCCTCCTCATCGTCGTCCTCTTCGTCGGGGTGGGTCCCGGGGGACGGAGCTGGCTGGAGATCGGGCCCGCCCGGCTCCAGCCGGCCGAGCCGGCGAAGCTCTCGACGATCCTGATGCTGGGGCGGATGCTCTCGGGGAACCGGGAGCCGATCGTGCGCCTGTCCCGGCTCTGGAAGCCGGCGGCCGTGGTGCTGGTCCCCCTGGCGCTGGTGCTGCTGCAGCCCGACCTGGGCAGCGCTCTCCTCTTCGGCGTGATCCTCTTCGCCGCGCTCTACTGGTCCGGGGTCCCCCTGGGCACCCTCTTCATGCTGGTGAGCCCGGGCGTGGGCGTCCTCCTGGGTTTCTCGGCCGTCGCGTGGGGCGTGTGGTTCCTCGTCATGGTCGCGTTCCTGTACCTCTACCGACCCTACGTGGGGGAGGGGATCGCGGTCCTGGGGGCCAACGTGGCCGGCGGGGCGCTCACCCTCCCCATCTGGAACCACCTGGCCCCCTACCAGCAGAACCGCCTGCTCGTGTTCCTGGAGCCGGAGCTGGACCCGCAGGGCTCCGGGTGGCATCTGCTTCAGTCCAAGGTCGCCGTGGGCTCCGGCGGCTGGCTGGGGCAGGGCTTCGGCGAGGGGCCGCAGAAGCGGCTGGCCTTCCTCCCGGAGCAGCACACGGATTTCATCTTCTCGGTGGTCGGAGAGGAGCTGGGCTTCGTGGGCGTGACGATCCTCCTGGTCCTCTTCGGCTGGTTCCTGACCCGGGTGCTGAGGGTGGCCCGTCACGCCCAGGACGATTTCGGGGCCGTGGTGGTGTTCTGCCTCTTCGCCATCTGGTTCGCCCACGTGGTGATCAACGTGGGAATGACGGTGGGCCTGATGCCGATCACCGGCCTGCCGCTCCCGTTCCTCAGCTACGGCGGCAGCTTCCTGGTGGTGCTGTTCGTGGGGTTGGGGATCGTGGCCAGGGTCGCCACCGAGAGGTAGGGGCGGACCGTCGAGGTCCGCGGGTAGCCCGCGGGTTCGCCCGCTCCCCGTGCCGCGGATATATTGCCGCGTCCGCAGGGAGCCACGGGGGATCCCCCGGGAAGGCGGCAGGGAGCAGGCATGTCCTGGTTCAAGAAGCCCAAGGAGAAACTGGTGTCCCAGAAGCGTGATCTCCCGGCCGACGTGTGGGAGAAGTGTGACGCGTGCGGCGAGATCCTCTACTCCGGACGGCTGGCGGAGAACTTCTACGTGTGCCCCGAGTGCGGCGATCACTTCCGGATCTCCGCCGAGGAGTACGTGGAGCTCCTGCTGGACGACGGCTTCGAGGAGGAATTCGACCGGGAGCTGCGCTCGGCCGATCCGCTCGAATTCGAGGACTCGAAGCCCTACGTGGAGCGGATCCGCTCGGCCGAGGAGGACGTCGGGCCGGGGGACGCCGTCCGGACGGGCAGGGGGGCCCTGGACGGCCGCGACGTCCACCTGGGCGTCATGCAGTTCAAGTTCATCGGCGGCTCCATGGGCTCGGTGGTGGGAGAGAAGGTCTGCCGCCTGGTCCAGCGCTCCACCGAGGAGCTGCTGCCGCTGGTGATCGTGTCGGCCTCCGGCGGCGCGCGGATGCAGGAGGGGATCCTCTCGCTCATGCAGATGGCCAAGACGTCCGCCGCCCTGGAACGGCTGGCGGAGGCGAGGGTGCCCTACGTCAGCGTCCTCACGCACCCGACGACCGGAGGGGTCACGGCCAGCTACGCGATGCTGGGGGACGTGATCCTGGCCGAGCCCGGCGCCCTGATCGGGTTCGCGGGGCCGCGGGTGATCAAGGAGACGATCCGGCAGGACCTCCCCGAGGGCTTCCAGCGATCGGAGTTCCTCAAGGAGCACGGCATGGTGGACCGTATCGTGGCGAGGGCCGATCTGAAGGACTCCATCGCCCTCCTCCTGAAGCACATGTGCTGACGCGGACCGGGCCGCGGGGATCCCGGGAGCGGGGGAGCGTCCGGTGAGCCACCCGACGGCCGGCGCGCCGGCCAGGACTCTCGAGGGGCTCCTCACCTCCCGCCCCCTCCACGCGGTCGAATGGGGCCTGGAGCGCACCCGGGCGATGCTCCGGGAGCTGGGGGATCCCCACGAGACCTTCCGCTCCGTCCACGTCGGCGGCACCAACGGGAAAGGGTCCGCCGCGGCGATGGCGGCGTCGGTGCTCCAGGCCGAGGGGTTCCGCACGGGCCTCTACACCTCGCCCGAGCTCCGGGACACCCGGGACCGCTATCGGGTCGACGGCGAGCCGCTGTCGGCGGAGCTGCTGGACGATTGTGCCGCCGCCGTCGCTCCCCTCGCCCGGGAGAGCGGAGCGACCTTCTTCGAGGCGGCGACCGTGCTCGCCTTTCTCGCCTTCCGCAGGGCCGGGGTCGCCTGGGCCGCCGTCGAAGTCGGTCTCGGCGGGCGGCTGGACGCCACCAACGTCCTGCGCCCCGAGGCCTGCGCCATCACCGGCGTGGCGCTGGACCACACCCGCTACCTGGGGGACGAGCTGGAGGACGTGGCGGCCGAGAAGGCGGGCATCCTGAAGGCGGGCGTACCCTGCGTCCTGGGGCCCGTGCCCGAGCGGATCCTGCGGGTCTTCCGCGAGCGGGCGGAGGCCGTCGGCGCCCGGCTGCGGCTGCTGGGCCGGCACGCACGGGTGGAGGAGGTGGCGGTGGACCGGGACGGGACGTCGTTCCGCTACGTCTCGGAAGCTCGCCCCGACGGCGTCCGGCTCCGGGTGCCGCTTCCCGGCGCCCACCAGGCCCGGAACGCGGGCGTGGCGCTGCTGGCGCTGGAGTCACTGCCGGAGCCCCCGTCGCCGAGGGCCGTGCGCGACGGCCTGGCCGGGACCCGCTGGCGGGGTCGGTTCGAGGTCCTGCGCCGACCGGACGGGGACTGGATCCTGGATGCCGGCCACAATCCCTCCAGCGCCGAGGCCCTGGTGGAGACCCTGTCGGCGGTCGGTCCCGACCGCCCCCTGGTGCTGGTCCTCTCCGTCCTTCGCGACAAGCCCTGGGATCGGATGCTGGCCACGCTCGCTCCCGCCGTCGACACCACCGTGCTGACCGTAGCACCCTCCTCGCCCGAGGGTCGGGCCTGGGACCCGGGACCGGCGGGGAGGACCGCCGGGGGGCCGACCGAGGTGGTCCGGGGTTTCGGAGGGGCCCTCTCCCGTGCGCGTGAACTCGCCGGCGGGGGGACGGTATTAATCACTGGCTCCTGCTACGCCGTCGGCGACGCCCTCCGGTGGCTCGAAGGGCAGGGGAGCTGAGACGGTCGCCCCGGGAGCGAGGAAGCGCGCCGCGGTGGGCCGTCGCACCAGGAACGCCGGAACAACCGCGACAACGACATCCGACCAGGAAGAGGGAGGAAGAGACATGCGGTACGATCCCAAGCTCGTCGAACCGATGCGCAAGGAGCTGACCGACCTCGGAGTGGAGGAGCTCCGGAGCGCCGCGGAGGTGGACCAGGCCCTGGAGGGCTCCGAGGACAGCGTGATGGTGGTCGTCAACTCGGTGTGCGGCTGCGCCGCGAAGAACGCCCGACCGGCCGTGGCCCGGGCCCTGGACCACGAGGCCACGCCCGACCGGAGCTACACGGTCTTCGCCGGACAGGACGAGGAAGCCACGGCCCGGGCCCGGGAGTACTTCACGGGGTACCGGCCGTCCTCCCCTTCCATCGCGCTGCTGCGGGACGGGGACATCGTCTTCATGCTGGAGCGTCACCAGATCGAGGGGCGGAGTGCCGAGGACATCACCTCGGACCTGACCGACGCCTTCAACCGGTTCTGCGGCGCCCTGGCCTGACGCGGGCACCCTGCGGGGGCCCGCGAGGCCGCCCCCGCTGATGGGCCGATCCACCCGACGGCCCGGTGGCGCCAGGTTGCCTTCTTGCCCCTGCGTCTCGGGGCCGCATACATTGGCCGGCCTATGGAACATCTGGCCAGCCTGCCGGGCTTCCGGGAGTTCTACCCGGAGGATCTCGCCCGGCGCGAGCACATCCTGCGGACGTGGCGCGAGGTCGCCGAGCGGTACGGCTTCGTGGGTTACGACGGTCCCCCCCTGGAGCCCCTCGAGCTCTACACGCGCAAGTCCGGCGCGGAGATCGTAGAGCAGCTCTACGCCTTCGAGGACAAGGGCGGGCGCGAGGTGGCGCTCCGTCCGGAGATGACGCCCACCTTCGCCCGCATGGTGTCGGCCCGGGCGGCGGCGCTCCCCAAGCCGGTGAAGTGGTACTCCGTTCCCCAGCTGTTCCGGTACGAGCGCCCGCAGCGCGGTCGCCTTCGCGAGCACTTCCAGCTCAACCTGGACATCGTGGGCGAGGAGGACGTCCTGGCCGACGCCGAGCTGCTGGCCGCGGCCGTCGACGTGCTCCGGGCCTTCGGGCTGGACGCCGACGACGTGGAGGCGCGGGTGTCGGACCGCCGCCTGGCGGCGGGCCTGCTGGCGGCCACCGGGGTGGGACAGGACGCCATGGATCGGGCCTTCGCCGCCCTGGACAAGGCCGAGCGGGAGAGCGAGGACCGGGTGCTGGACCGGCTCGAGGCCGCCGGGGCCTCCCGGGACGACGCGGCCGACCTGCTGGACCTGCTGGAGGACGCCGACTTCGGGGAGGTCGCGGAACGGGCCGCCGCGGCGCAGCCGGCGGCCGGGGCGGCCGCCGAGCGGTTGGAGCGGCTCTTCGGCCACATGGACGCCTTCGGGCTGGGGGACTTCGTCCGCTTCGACGCCGGGCTCGTCCGGGGTCTGGCCTACTACACCGGGATGGTCTTCGAGCTGTGGGACCGGAAGGGGGAGCTGCGGGCCATCTGCGGCGGCGGGCGCTACGACGACCTCCTGGAGGCCCTGGGGGGACGCGACCTCCCCGCCCTGGGCTTCGGCATGGGCGACGTGGTCCTGGGCGAGCTGCTGCAGGAGCGGGGGCTGGCGCCGGAGCCGGACTTCGGGCTGGACGACTTCCTCGTCTACGTGTCCGAGGAGGAGCGGCCGCTGGCCCTCCGGGCGGCCCACGCGCTCCGGGAGAAGGGGCGCCGGGTGGGCTACGACTTCCGCGGCCGCAGCGTCGGACGCCAGTTCAGGGCGGCCGACCAGGCGGGCGCCGATCGGACCCTCGTCCTGGGTCCCGACGAGGTCGAGCGGGGGGTGGTCCTGGTCCGGACCATGGCGACGGGCGAGGAGGAGGAGATGCCCCTGGACGCCCTCCTGGAGGGAGACGCGCCTCCGGCCTGATCCCTGCATTCCTGGACAGACCGACCCGGCGACCGGGCCCCACGCTTCGGCGGGGACCTCCCCCGGGGACGAGCGAGACGGACGGGCGAGGCCTCCCGCGGCCGGGACCCCCGGAGCGGCCGCCGCGCCCCAGCTGTACGAATCCAGCCACGGAGCACGATGTCGGACACAGAGGGACTCACGCCCCAGCAGGAGGACTTCTCGGCCTGGTACAACGAGGTCGTGCAGCAGGCGGAGCTGGCGGACCACTCGTCCGTCCGGGGATGCATGGTCATCCGCCCCTACGCTTACCGCATCTGGGAGCTGATGCGGGACGCGCTGGACGAGCGCTTCAGGCAGACCGGCCACGAGAACGCCTACTTCCCCCTCTTCCTGCCCGAGTCGGCCCTGGAGAAGGAGGCGGAGCACGTCGAGGGCTTCGCGCCGGAGACCGCCGTCGTCACCCGCGGCGGAGGCAAGGAGCTGGAGGAGCCGCTGGCCGTCCGGCCCACGTCGGAGGCCGTCATCTGGCCCATCGTGGCGAACTGGATCCAGTCCTACCGCGACCTCCCCGTGCTGCTCAACCAGTGGGCCAACGTGGTGCGCTGGGAGATGCGTACCCGCCCCTTCCTCAGGACGACGGAGTTCCTGTGGCAGGAGGGGCACACCGCGCACGCCACCGCCGAGGAGGCCCGGGAGGAGACGCTCCGCATGCTGGGCATCTACCGGGAGTTCATGAACGACTGGATGGCCATGCCCGTGGTGACCGGTCGGAAGACGGAGGCCGAGCGGTTCGCCGGAGCCGTGGACACCTACTCCTGCGAGGGTCTGATGAAGGACAACAAGGCCCTGCAGGCCGGCACCAGCCACTTCCTGGGACAGAACTTCGCCCGGGCCTTCGACGTCCAGTACCAGACCGAGGAGGGCGAGCACGACTTCGTCTACAGCACCTCGTGGGGGGTCTCCACCCGCCTGCTGGGCGCCCTGATCATGGCTCACGGCGACGACGACGGCCTCGTCCTCCCCCCGAAGCTGGCCCCGCACCAGGCGGTGGTGGTCCCCATCTGGAAGGACGAGGAGCAGAAGTCCCTCGTGCTGGAGGTGGCCTGGCGGGTCCAGAGCGTCCTCTCCAAGGACCTGCGCGTGAAGGTCGACGACCGGCCCACGGTCAACCCGGGGGCGAAGTTCTACGAGTGGGAGCGCAAGGGCGTCCCCCTCCGCATCGAGGTGGGTCCCCGGGACGTCGCGAACCAGCAGGTCGTCGTGGTCCGCCGGCACGCGCCGGAGGGCAAGGAGCGCAAGCGGACCCTGGGCGAGTCGGAGGCGTTCGCCGTGATCCCCCGCATGATGGACGAGATCCAGCGGGACGTCCACGAGGCGGCCGTCCAGCGTCGCGAGGCCCACTCGGTGCGCGGGATGACCGACCTGGCCGCCTTCCGGGACCACGTGGAGGAGACCGGCGGCTTCGTCTACGCCGGGTGGTGCGGCTCGGCGGAGTGCGAGGAGCGGGTCAAGGAGGAGACGAAGGCCACGATCCGGGTGCTGCCCGACGAGGAGTTCCGCTCCGAGGAGCCGCCGGAGACGTGCCTGGCCTGCGGCGGGGAGGCGGAGGAAGAGGCGCTGTGGGCCCGCGCGTATTAGCACGCGGACTACGCCAGGCTCCGGATCTCGGCGTCGCGCTTCGGAGCGCAGCCTGAGCGGCCGATGAGCGACCGGATCCTGGTCCTGGACTACGGGTCCCAGTACACGCAGCTCATCGCCCGGCGGATCCGCGAGCAGCGGGTCTTCTGCGAGATCCATCCTCCCGATCGCTCCCCGGCCTGGGTGCGGGAGTGGGATCCCGCCGGCATCGTCCTCTCCGGCGGGCCCGCCAGCGTCTACGACGACGACGTTCCGTCCCTGGATCCGGGTCTCCTGGAGCTGGACGTGCCGGTCCTGGGCATCTGCTACGGCATGCAGCTCATGGCCCATCACGCCGGCGGGGACGTCCGGGGGTCGGAGGCCCGGGAGTACGGTCGCGCCCGCCTCGAGGTCACCTCGCCCGCCGGCATCTTTCGCGGCTTCCGGTCGGGCGAGGAGATCACGGTCTGGATGAGCCACGGCGACCACATCGAGAGCCTCCCCGGGGGGTTCGAGGTGCTGGGGCGCACGTCCAGCGTGGCCGTCGCGGCCTTCCGCTCCGAGGAGCGCGGACTCCACGGCGTGCAGTTCCACCCGGAGGTGGTCCACACGCCCCGGGGGGAGGAGATTCTCGAGAACTTCGTCTTCGGCGTGTGCGGGTGCCAGGGGAGCTGGACCCCGGGCAACATCGTGGACAGCCGTGTCGAGGCGATCCGCGAGCAGGTGGGGGACGCTCACGTCATCTGCGGGCTGTCGGGCGGGGTGGACTCCAGCGTGTCCGCCGCCCTGGTCCATCGGGCGACGGGGGACCGGCTGACCTGCATCTTCGTGGACACCGGCCTCCTGCGGAAGGCCGAGCGGGAGTCGGTGGAGCGGGTGTTCGGGGAGCACCTGGGCTACCGCCTGGAGGTGGTGGACGCCGCCGAGCGCTTCCTGTCGGTCCTGCAGGACGTCACCGATCCGGAGGAGAAGCGCGTGCGGATCGGCCACACCTTCATCGACGTCTTCGAGGAGGCGGCCGGCCGGCACGGAAGGGCGGAGTACCTGGTGCAGGGGACCCTGTATCCCGACGTGATCGAGTCGACGTCGGTCCGCGGACCTTCGGCCAAGATCAAGTCGCACCACAACGTCGGCGGCCTCCGTCCGGACCTCCCCTTCGAGCTGGTGGAGCCCCTCCGCGAGCTCTTCAAGGACGAGGTGCGCCAGGTGGGGCGCGAGCTGGGGCTGCCCGAGGAGATGGTGGGTCGCCATCCTTTCCCGGGACCGGGGCTGGCGGTGCGGATCCTGGGGGAGGTGACGCCCGACCGGCTGGCGACGGTGCGAGAGGCGGACGCCATCTTCCTGGAGGAGATCCGCTCGGCGGACCTCTACGACGAGATCTGGCAGGCGTTCGCCGTGCTGCTGCCCGTGAAGACGGTGGGTGTAATGGGCGACGCCCGGACCTACGAGAACGTCCTGGCGCTCCGGGCGGTGACGAGCCGGGACGGCATGACGGCCGACTGGTACCGGTTCCCCCACGAGGTGCTGGCCCGCACCTCCAACCGGATCATCAACGAGGTGCCGGGGATCAACCGGGTCGCCTACGACGTGTCCTCCAAGCCCCCGGCCACCATCGAGTGGGAGTGAGCCGGGACCACGTCCGGCGGCGCCGGGGAACGCTCCCGGGCGTCGATGGGCGGCCCCGTGTCGGGAGACGACCATGGCTGATCTGAGCGAGATCGTCGAGTTCCTGGACGGCTGGCTGGGCGTCCACGAGTTGGAGGACTACCCGGGCGCCTACAACGGCCTCGAGATCGAGTGCCGTTCGCCGGTGGAGAAGGTGGCGGCGGCGGTGGACGCCTGCCGGGCCACGGCCGAGATGGCCGCCGGAGCCGGGGCCCAGCTGCTGGTGGTCCACCACGGCCTCTTCTGGGGAGAGCCGCTGCCGCTGACGGGGCGCAACTACCGCCGGGTGAAGGCCTTCCTGGAGGCGGACCTGGCCCTGTACGCGGCCCACCTCCCCCTGGACGCCCACGGCGAGGTCGGCAACAACGTGCTCCTGGCCGACGCCCTGGACCTGGAGGTGGAGGGGCGCTTCGGGGAGCACGAGGGGACCGACGGGCTCGGCGTCTGGTGTTCGGCCGACCTGCCGCGGGCGGATTTCGTCCGGCGGGTCAGCCGGGCCTGCGGCGGGCGGGAGCCCACCGTCATCCCGGGCGGTCCCGCGCACGTTCGCCGGGTGGGCGTGGTGACCGGGGGCGCCAGCTCGCTGCTGGACCAGGCCCACGAGGCCGGCCTGGACACCTTCGTGACCGGGGAGGGGCCCCACCACACGTTCCACGACGCCCAGGAGCTGGGGCTGAACGTGGTCTACGCCGGCCACTACGCCACCGAGACCTTCGGCGTCCGGGCGGTCGCCGGGCGGCTGTCGACGGAGTTCGGCGTGGAGGAGGAGTTCCTGGACCACCCGACGGGGCTGTAGGCGAGGATCGCCCCCCGGGAAGGGCGCCGCCGTCCGCGGGCCGCCCCACCGCCACGCCGAGGTCCTCCCCTAGAACACCGAGAACTTCAGGTCACGGAGGTATTTCTCGGGGTTCTCCCGGAGATCCCGCGAGAGGAGCGCGATCTCCTCCGACGCGCTCTGCAGGTTCTCGGCGGCCGCCGTCATCGAACGGTACAGCCCCTCGTCGTTCACCAGCCTGCCGAGGGAGCCGTCGCCCCGGTCCACCTTGGCCAGGATGGAGGAGAGCGACCGGCTGGAGGCCGTGAGCTCCTCGCTGGTGCGATTGAGCTCGGCCGTCAGGGAGTCGAGCCGGCCGACCGTGCTCCGCAGCTCCGGGCCCGTGGCGCCGGCCAGGTTCTCGGACGTCCGGTCGAGGTTCTCCACCAGGGTGCGGAGGGTGCTCCGCTCTTCCTCCACCAGGGCGCGCAGCTCATGCAGGGTGCCCGCCAGGTCGTCCGCCCCGGAGTTCAGCGAGCGGATGGCGGTGTCGGAGAGGACCCGGGCGGTCCGATCCAGGACGTCCTCGGCCCGATGGCCCAGGTCCCGGGCCAGCCCCTGGAGGTCGGACCCGGTACCGCCGGCGATCGTGTCGCCGGCCGTCAGGCGCCGCTCCGCCCCGCCGGGAATCAGGTTCACCATCTGGGAGCCGAGGAAGCCGGAGGGCGCGATCTCGGCCCGGCTGTCCTCCGGGATCGCCACGTCGCCGCTCACCTCCAGCTCCAGCACGATCCCTCGCTCGGCCAGCCCCACGTTCCGCACCGATCCCACGTCCACCCCGTGCAGGTAGACCCGGGAGCCCTCCGACACCTGCGCCGCCTGCGGGGAGGTGACGTAGAAGCGGAATTGCTCGCCGCCGATGTCCACCCCGGTGATCCAGACCACCCCGGCGACCAGCACCACGATGGCGGCCAGCACGAGTCCGCCGACCTGCAGCTCCGCCGTGTGCTCGGATCGGAGCCCGGGGTCCCTCACGAGGCCTCCGCCGGGGCGGCGACGGGCCGGGACGGCTCGCCGGTCCGACCCGAGAGCCGGGCCATGCCGGTGAGGAACTCCTGCACCGTCGGATCGTCGCTGCTCCGGAGCTCGCCGGGCGTGCCCAGCGCCTGGATCCGTCCGTCGCCGAGCAGCGCGATGCGGTCACCCAGGAAGAAGGCCGACTCCACGTCGTGGGTCACCACCACGCCGGTCAGCCCGATCTCGTCCCGGAGCCGGGCGATCAGCTCGTTGATGACGGCGGCGTTGACCGGGTCCAGCCCGGTCGTCGGCTCGTCGTAGAGAATGTACTTCCTCCGTGCCACGATGGCGCGGGCCAGGGCCACGCGCTTCTGCATGCCGCCGGACAGCTCGGCCGGGAGGAGCGGAAGGACGCTCTCGCTCAGGTTCACGTGGGTCAGGCTCTCGCGGACCTTCCGATCACAGCCCTCGGGGTCCCGGTCGCACAGGTCGGCCGGCAGCCCGAGGCGGATGTTCTCCCCCACCGTCAGCGAATCGAAGAGGGCGGAGTTCTGGAAGACGTAGGAGATCCTGGAGCGGACCTCCTCGATCTCCCGGGCCCCGGCGTCGGGGACGGAGATGCCGTCCACCTCCACCGTCCCCTCGTCGGGGTCGAACAGGCCGACGATGTGCTTGATGAGCACGCTCTTGCCCGTCCCGGACGGCCCCATGACCACCAGGGTCTCCCCCTCGTGGACGTCGAGGTCGATGCCGTCCAGCACCCGCTGGCGGTTCAGGGTCTTCTTCAGGTCGCGGATTCGGATCATCGGTCGCGGGTCATATGACGAGGCGCGTCGGTCGTCGGATCAGGTTCGTCGGTCGGGATCAGGATACCGCCTTGTAGATGGGTGCCAGCAGCACGTCCAGGACCATGATGGCCACGATGATGGCCACCACGGCGTTGGTCGTCGTCCGTCCCACGCCGGCGGCGCCTCCCTCGGCGCGGATCCCGACGTAGCTGGCGATGAAGGTGATGGTGAAGCCGAAGAACACCGCCTTGACGAGCGAAAATATAAGGGCCGCCGCGTGGTAGTAAGACTGCACGCCGAACACGTATTCATGGGTGCTCATCGGGAGGAGCGCCACGGCCGTGATCCAGCCGCTGAAGATTCCCACGGCGTTGGACAGCGCCACCAGTGGCACGAGCACCAGCGTGCCGGCCAGCACCCGCGGCACCACTAGCTCTACCACGGGATCCCGTCCAAGGGTCCGCAGGGCGTCGATCTGGTCGGTCACCTTCATGGTGCCGAGCTCGGCGCCGATCCCCGCGCCCACCCGGCCGGCCAGGACGATGGCGGTCAGGACGGGCGCCAGCTCGGTGAGCATGCCCGCGGCCACGGCTTCGCCCACGATCCACATGGGCAGGGTGGTGAACTGGTAGCCGCTCTGCTGCGCCAGGACCGAGCCGCTGAGCGCGGCCACCAGGAGCACGAGCCCGGTGCTGTCGACCCCCATGTGCTTGGCCTGTCGGAACGTCTCGGCCATGTAGCGGCGAGGCTTCCGGAAGGCGGCCACGGTCGCCGCCAGGAGGATGGCGCTCCGCCCGGCGTGGCGGGCGACCGAGAACCCGAAGCGCCCCAGCGCCCGCAGCCAGCCGAACGCTCCGTTCCCGCCCTCGCGGCCGCCGCGGGCGGCCTCCGTCGCCGGGCCGGCCGGGGGCCCGTCGTCGGGAGGGGTCACGGAAGGCCGTTCCCGTCCCCGTCGTCCCGGTCGCCGGGGGCGGGGGGACGCCAGCCCTCGTCGCCGAGGGAGTCGCTCAGCTCGTAGATGCGGCGCCAGATCGCCTCCATCTCCTCGGGCCGGGTCCCCCGCTCCCGGGCGAAGGCCAGCAGCTCGTCCCCCTGCACGCCGTACGCCCGGAGGACGCGGAGCCGGGCGGAATCACGGCTCGTCCCCTCCGGCAGGGAGGGGGCGCCGGATCCCATGAGGCTGTCCAGGAGGACCAGGCGGGCCATCACCTCCACGTAGGCCGAATCGGGGACGGGAGGGGCGGCTGCGTCGCCGCCGTCGCCCCCGCACCCCACGGAGAGGAGGACCAGGACGGCCACGACCCACCGCCGGGGGGCGGGGCCGGTCTTCCTCCCGGGGCGCGATCCCGACATCACCCGCCGGCGGGGCCGTCGTCGGCCGCGGTCGCGGCGCTGCGGTACAGCAGCCAGGCCAGGCCACCGAAGATCAGGAGGCCCACCGGGACGGCCAGGACGCCCTGCCACCCGTAACCCACCGTCCAGTGGTCGACGAGCCACTGGAAGAAGGGCACCTGCTCGGCGAAGAAGATGATGGCGGCCAGGAGCACGCCCACCAGGGCGGCGCCGGCGATCAGCCCCGAACTGAAGAGGACGCCCCCCTCGCGCCGGGCCTTCAGCACGTCACCCTCGTTCCTGGACTCGATCAGCTTGCGGAGGGACCCGCCGATCAGGATCGGCGTCGTCAGCGAGATCGGCAGGTACAGCCCCACCGCGAAGGCCAGGGAGGGCTGCTTGAAGACGTGCTCCACCGCCGCCGCGAGCCCGATGCCGATGAGCACGAAGGTCCACGGGAGGTCGGCGTTCAGGACGCCGTCGATGACCAGGCTCATGAGCGTGGCCTGGGGGGCGGGCAACGTGTCGCTTCCGATGCCGTAGGAGCCGTGGAGGAGGATGAGCACCGCCCCCATGACGCTGGCCGAGGTGAGGACGCCCACCATCTCGCCCACCTGCTGCTTCCACGGCGTGGCCCCGACCAGGAAGCCGGTCTTGAGGTCCTGGGACGTGTCGCCGGCGATGGCCGCTGCGATGCAGACGACGGCGCCCACGGCCAGGATCGAGACGCGAGCGTCCGGCGCGTCGCCCATCCCCATGGCCACGAAGATCAGCGACGTGGCGATCAGGGTGGCGATCGTCATCCCGCTGACGGGGTTCGAGCTCGAGCCGATCAGCCCCACGATCCGCGAGCTCACCGTGACGAAGAAGAAGGCGAAGATCACCATCATGAGCGCCGACGGGAGGTTGACCGGGATGAACGGGATGGCGTCCAGCAGGACGGCCACCACCAGCGCGCCGGCGCCGACCCACTTCAGCGGGATGTCGAAGTCGGTCCGCACCACCTCCACCGCCGTCTCCGACGCCGCCTCACCGATCTTGCCCACGCCGATCCGGATGCTCTCCAGGATGGTGGGCAGCGACTTCACCAGCGTGATGGCGCCGCCGTAGGCCACGCCGCCGGCCCCGATGTAGCGGATGTACCGGTTCCAGATCTCGCTCGAGGACATCTCGGCCACCGGGACCTGGCCGGGATAGATGACCTGGCCTCCACCGAAGAGGTTGATCAGCGGGATGATCACCAGCCAGGCCAGGGCGCCCCCGCTGAACATGATGAGGGCGATCCTCCAGCCGATGATGTAGCCGACCCCCAGGAGCTCCGGCGTGGCGTCGGCGCCGATGGCGGCCTTGCCGGGGAGCTGGATCTGGGGGCTCTCGTTCCAGAGCTGGAAGGCGTGGCTGTCGGCCAGGAGCTTGTACAGGCCGCCGATCCCGAGGCCGCTGAACACCAGGTTCGCCTTCGACCCGCCGGCCTGGCCGGCCACCTGCACCTCCGCGCAGGCGGTGCCCTCCGGGTAGGGGAGCTTGCCGTGCTCCCCGGAGATCAGGAACCGCCGCAGCGGGATCATGAAGAGGACCCCCAGGAGCCCTCCCAGGGCCGCCAGGGTGAACACCTCGAGCTGGTCCACCTCCAGCCCCCACACGAAGAGGGCCGGGATGGTGAAGATGACCCCCGCGGCCAGGGACTCTCCGGCCGAGCCCACCGACTGGACCAGGTTGGTCTCGAGGATCGTCCCGCTGCGGATCAGCCGGAAGACGGCGATGGCCATGACGGCGGCGGGGATGGACGCGCTCACCGTGAGGCCCACCCGCAGCCCCAGGTAGGCGTTGGCGGCGCCGAAGACCACGCCCAGGAGGACGCCGATGACCACCGCCTTCACCGTCAGCTCAGGCATCCTCTCCCCGGCGGCGACGTACGTCGGATACTCGTCCCCCGGGATCTCCTCGTAGGCCTCGGGGGGAAGCCCCTCGTGCGCGGGGCCGTCGTCCGCGGTCGAGCGCGCGGTCTCCTCCATCACGTCTCCTCTGGAATGGACGTTGGGCGTCCCCGGGGCGGGGCCCGGAGGATCGGTGGCGATCCGGGGCGAAGCAGCTTGCAGGCTACCCGAGGACGCCCCGGCGTGTCAAGCGCCGAGCGGCTGTTCCTGCCGAAGTGACATGCCGCGTGCGCGCTTCCGGCCGGTTCGCGCCCCGATGGCGCAGAGAAGGCGCCACGAACAGGGCCTGGTGGGGCACGCGAATTGCCCCTTCAGGGGGGTGCATCGCCCCTCGGGGCGCCGAGCTCGAACTGTGACGGGAGCGGGATCCGAACCATGACGAATCATCGCGAGCAGCCGGAGGACCGAGTCGAGGACGCCGATCGGGAATCGGGGCCGGACGGCACCGGAAGGCCGGGCACCGGTCCGGGATGGGAGCCCGACCGCGAGGCGCCGGGGGGGCGTCCGTCCGGCGGAGGTCCCGCCGCCGGCGACCGTTCCGGACAGGGACGGTCGAAACCCGGGCGCGGAGCGGGGCCGGACCCCGGGGAGGCGGGCCCGGAAACGGCCGGAGACGCGTCCGGCGACGGGGCGAACGACCCCGGGGACGGCGCCGAGGACTCCGGCCGGGGGCGACGGGGCGCCCGGCGGGCCTGGGGCGACGCCTTCTCGGAAGTCCAGGACGTGGTGGGCGAGGTCGTCGGCGACGTGCTGGAGGGCGTCCGGGGCGCGGCGGCCGGCCGCTTCCCCCGCATGGATCTCCTCCGGATCGAGGGGGAGGGTTACCGGCTGCTGGTGGACCTCCCCGGCCTGGGGCGGGAGGACGTCGAGGTCCTGACGCTGGGCAACGAGCTGACGATCCGCGGCGAGCGTCCGCGCCCCCAGCTCCCGGAGGGCTCGGAGATCCTCCGCTCCGAGCGGGCTCACGGGCGGTTCGAACGGACGATCCGGATGCCGCCGGAGGTTCGCGAGGAGGGCGTGGCGGCGTCCTTCGAGGACGGCGTGCTGACCGTGCGGCTGCCCCGGACGGAGCCGTCCGAGGCCCGCGCCGTGGACATCGGCTGACGGGGCGTGGCCCCCGGTCCCGAGCATTACATAGAAAACACATGAAGTGAAGTTAATTAATCAGAAATAACACAATAGATTATGATTTCCATCGAGCGGCTGACGGTGAAGGCGCGGGAAGCGCTCCAGGAGGCGGCCCGCCAGGCCCAGCGGGGCGACAACCCCGCCGTGGAGGACCTCCATCTCCTGGCGGCGCTGCTGGACCAGGAGGGGGGCGTCGTCGGGCCCGTGCTGGAGAAGGTCGGCGTCGACCCCCGGGCGCTCCGAGGGGAGGTCGAGGATCGGCTCGAGCGACTTCCCACCCAGAGCGGGGCCTCGCCCCAGGTGAGCCGGGAGCTGAGCCGCGTGTTCGACGAGGCCGACGAGCTGGCACGCGAGATGGACGACGCCTACGTGTCGTCGGAGCACCTGCTGATGGCCCTCGCCGGGCGGCGCGCCAGCACCACCCGGGAGCTGCTCGGGGACCGCGGGGCCGACCGGGACGCCATCCGGGAGGCCATCGACCAGGTCCGGGGCCCCCACCGGGTCACGGATCCCGAGGCCGAGGACCGGTACCAGGCCCTGGAGAAGTACGGCATCGATCTCACCTCCCAGGCACGGGACGGGAAGCTGGACCCCGTCATCGGCCGGGACGCCGAGATCCGGCGCATCATGCAGGTCCTCTCCCGCCGGACCAAGAACAACCCCGTCCTCATCGGTGAGGCCGGCGTCGGGAAGACCGCCATCGTCGAGGGACTGGCCCAGCGCATCGTGGACGGCGACGTGCCGGAGTCGCTCAGGGAGAAGCGGCTGATTCAGCTGGACGTGGCGGCCATGCTGGCCGGCGCCAAGTACCGGGGGGAGTTCGAGGAGCGGTTCAAGGCGGCCCTGAAGGAGATCACCGGGGCCGAGGGCCGCTACGTCTGCTTCATCGACGAGCTGCACACCATCGTGGGTGCGGGCTCGGCCGAGGGGGCGGTGGACGCCGGCAACATGCTGAAGCCGCCGCTGGCCCGCGGAGAGCTCCGGCTCATCGGCGCCACCACCCTGGACGAGTACCGCCAGAACATCGAGAAGGACCCGGCCCTGGAGCGCCGATTCCAGCCGGTGATGATCGAGGAGCCCGACGTGGAGGGCACCATCGCCATCCTCCGGGGGCTCAAGGAGCGCTACGAGGTCCATCACGGCGTCCGCATCACCGATCCGGCGCTGGTGACGGCGGCGAAGCTGGCGGACCGCTACATCGGCGACCGCTTCCTGCCGGACAAGGCCATCGACCTGGTGGACGAGGCGGCCTCCCGCCTCCGGATCGAGATCGACTCCATGCCCCAGGAGATCGACGAGATCCAGCGGCGGGTGACGCAGCTCGAGATCGAGCGGGAGGCGCTCCGGGAGGAGGAGGACGCGAAGAGCCGGGCCCGGCTGGAGGAGCTCGAGGAGGAGCTGTCCGGCCTGAAGGAGGATCTGGCGGGCATGAAGTCCACCTGGATGACCGAGAAGGAGGCCATCGAGCGGGTCCGGGAGCTGAAGCGCGAGCTGGAGCAGAAGACCCTGGCCGCGGACCGCGCCGCCCGGGAGGGCGACCTGGGGCGCGCGGCGGAGATCCGCCACGGCGAGATCCCCGACCTCCGGGTGGAGCTGGAGGAGGCCGAGTCGAAGCTGAGTGAGATGCAGGCCCGCGCCTCGTTCCTGAAGGAGGAGGTCGGCCCGGAGGACGTGGCCGAGGTGGTCTCGGCCTGGACCGGGGTCCCCGTCTCGAAGATGATGGAGGACGAGAAGGAGCGGCTGGCCAATCTGGAGGAGCATCTCCACAGGCGTGTCGTCGACCAGGAAGCGGCGCTGAAGGCCGTCTCCGACGCCGTCCGCCGCAGCCGCGCCGGCCTCCAGGACCCGGATCGCCCCATCGGCAGCTTCATCTTCCTGGGTCCCACGGGCGTGGGGAAGACCGAGACCGCCCGGGCGCTGGCCGAGTTCCTCTTCGACGACGAGGACGCCATGGTGCGGATCGACATGTCCGAGTACATGGAGCGCCACGCCGTGTCGCGCCTCATCGGGGCGCCGCCCGGCTACGTGGGCCACGAGGAGGGCGGGCAGCTCACCGAGCAGGTGCGGCGCCACCCGTACTCGGTGATCCTGTTCGACGAGATCGAGAAGGCGCACCACGAGGTCTTCAATGTCCTGCTGCAGATCCTGGACGACGGGCGGCTCACCGACGGACAGGGGAGGACGGTGGACTTCCGGAACGCCGTCCTGATCATGACCAGCAACATCGGGGGCGGGCGGATCCTGGAGGCGGCCGAGGCCGGGGAGGACTGGGACGGCGTCTCGGAGGAGGTGAAGCGCCGGCTGCACGACCACTTCAAGCCGGAGTTCCTCAACCGGATCGACGACGTGCTGGTCTACCGGCCGCTGAGCCGGGAGGACCTGCTGGAGATCGTCCAGCTCCAGCTGGACCGGGTCCGCGGGCGGCTGGAGGACCGGGAGGTCGCCCTGGAGGTCACGCCCGAGGCACGGCGGCTCCTGGCCCGGGAGGGCTACGATCCCGCCTTCGGGGCCCGACCGCTGAAGCGGGTCATCCAGCGGCTGATCGAGAACCCCCTGTCCCTGGCGTTCCTGGAGGGCGAGGTGCGGGACGGGGATCGGGTGAGGGCGGACGTGGACCCGGAGGGCGAGGGTCTGGCCTTCGAGGTGGTCGGGGACTCGCGGGAGGTCGGCGAGGGCGAGGCGGACGGCTCGGAGGCTCCGGCCGACCGCGACGCCGCCGCGGCGGGTTCAGCCGGGTGACGGCCGCCGAGCGTCGGAGACCTTGACCGGGCCCGCCCCTGGCCCAAGTTACCGACGCGGGGCGAAGGGCGCCCCGCGGCTCCTCCCGACCGACGGCGGGGTCGACGCGCCACGACGAAGGTCACACCAGGTGAGATCGTGAACCCACGGACCGGCATCGTCCTCGTCCTGCTCCTCCTCCTCGGGGTCGCCTCCTGCGCCAGCGCCGGCCACAGCCTCAGCGGCGACCCGGCCAACTACGGCTCCCCCACGGCGGAGATGACGGTGCGCCGGTTCCTGAACGGCGTCGACGCCAGGGACTACATGGCCATGGGCCGCCAGTTCGGGACCCGGCAGGGTCCGGCCGAGGAGCGGATGGGCACCACGGAGCTGGAGCAGCGGATGATCGTGCTGGCGGGCCTGCTCCGGCACGACGACTATTCGCTCCAACGCGAGGACCTGGCCCAGCTCGGTCCCCACCGGAGCCGATTCGTGGCGACGCTGAGCGGGACGCGGGAGGGGGAGGTGGCCCTGCCGTTCGTCACGGCGCAGACCGAGGACGGCCGCTGGTACGTGGAACGGATCGACGTGAATCCGCTTACCCGGGCGGCGTCCTCCGGCGGGTGAGGGCCGGGCCGGCCGGCCCGGCGTCGTACAGCTCGGCCAGGCGTTCCGGGCCGATCCCCAGGCCGAACGCCGCGCGCAGCGCCAGGTGCGTGGCGACCGTCCGCCAGAAGCCCCGGGCCTCCCAGCGTCGACGGGAGGTGCGGACCGGGGCTGCGGCCGGCACGAACCGTCCGATCCGGCGCAGCCTCCGCACCAGCTCCACGTCCTCGAACAGCGGCCACGGGGGAAAGCCGCCGGCCCGACCGTAGGCTTCCCGCGTGGCGAAGAGGGCCTGATCGCCGGTGGCGGTCCTGAACCACCGGGTGCGGAACCGGACGGCGGCTTCCAGCAGCCTCCATCGGCTGAAGGGCTCCGCCGGCGGATCCACGGCGAAGCGGAAGCATCCCCCGACGGCCCCGGTCCGGGCGAGGGCCGTCCGCAGGGCGTCCCCGGCCTCGGCGGAGAGCCGGCTGTCGGCGTGGAGGAAGACCAGGATGCGGCCGCGGGCGGCCCGGGCTCCCGCGTCGAGCTGCTCGCCTCGACAGCTCCCGGCCCGGAGCACCCGTGCCAGGGGCGCCGCCCGCTCCCGGGTCCGGTCCGTGCTGCCGCCGTCGACCACCAGCAGCTCCGCCTCGGGGCCGAAGGCCTCCCGGGCGGAGCGCAGGGCGCCGGTCACCCGCCCCTCCTCGTCGAGGGCCGGGACGATGACGGAGATCTCGGTCATGGTCGTCCGGATCGCTCGGGGTCCGTCCCCCGGGGCACGGCGCGGCGGGAGGGCGAGCGGGAGCCGTCCCGCCGGGTTCCGCTCAGGGCGTCCCGGGACGCTCGCTCAGCTCGAGCAGCACGCCGCCGGTGGAGGACGGATGGAGGAAGGCCACGCGATGTCCCCCGGCGCCGGATCGGATGCCGGGAGGGAGGAGCTCGCCGCCGGCGTCCCGGGCTCGGTCGATGGCCCGCTCCAGGTCCTGCACCCGCAGGCAGAGGTGGTGGATGCCCGGACCCCGCCGCTCCAGGAAGCGCCCCACCGGCGTGTCGGGCCCCGTGGCCTCGAGCAGCTCCACCCGGCCGGGCCCGTCGCCGAAGAAGGCCACCCGCACGCCCTCGGCCGGCACTTCCTCGCGTCCCGTGGCCTCGCGGCCGAGGATCGCGGACCACAGGGGCAGGGCCTTCTCCAGCGAATCGACGGCGATTCCCACGTGTTCGATGTGGCCGGGCTCGTCCATGTTCGCCATCGGCAGGCTGGAACGGGTGGCTGACCCCGTCGGTTGTAGGGAAGGGAGCGGGAGAGCCCGCCCCCTCCGGCGCCGGGGGTCCACGAACTTTCGGGCCGGCGGAAGGTATGGAAGCAAGGCAGACATTTCTACCGGCCCGCAGCGAGGTCCGGGCATCGACAACGGGAGCGAGGACAGAACATGACGACCGAGGCCAAGCCGATCGAGGTGACCGACGAGACCTTCGCCGAGGAGATCGAGGGGGCCGAAGGCCTGGCGATGGTGGACTTCTGGGCCGAGTGGTGCGGGCCCTGCCGCATGGTGAGCCCCATCGTGGAGGAGCTGGCCGGCGAGTACCCCGACACCGTGAAAGTGGGGAAGGTCGACGTCGACGAGAACCAGAAGACGGCCCAGAAGTTCAACATCCGATCGATCCCGAGCATCCTCTTCTTCAAGGACGGCGAGCACGTGGACACCGTCGTCGGAGCGGTGCCGAAGGCCCAGCTCGAGAAGAAGATCCAGGAGCACGGCTGACGCCCGCGGCTCCCCCGCGGCGTTCCGCTCTCGCCTCCCGGTCCGTCGAGGATCGGGAGGCGTTTTTCTGAGGTGCGGGAAGCATGGAGAACGGGCTCCACGTGGTGGGCACCCCCATCGGCAACCTGTCCGACCTGACCCACCGGGCCGTGGAGTCGCTCCGGGGGGCCGACGTCGTGTACGCCGAGGACACCCGGCGGACGGGCAGGCTCCTGAAGGAGATCGGGTCGGAGGCTCCCCTCCGGTCCCTCCACGAGCACAACGAGGCCGCCCGCACCGGCGAGGTGGTGAAGCGGCTCCGTGAGGGCGAGCGCTGCGTGCTGGTGACCGACGCCGGCACGCCGGGGATCTCCGACCCCGGGCGGCGCGTGGTGGAGGCGGTGCGGGAAGCGGGGCTGGGGGTGGTGTCGGTGCCCGGCCCGTCGGCGGTGACCGCGGCCCTCTCGGTGGCGGGGCTGCCGGCGGATCGCTTCGTCTTCCTCGGGTTCCCTCCCCGCTCGGGTGGGGACAGGGAAGCGTGGATGGAACGGCTCGAGGACCACCCGTGGACCGCCGTGGTCTTCGAGGCCCCGGGCCGCGTGGCGGATCTCCTGTCGGCGTGGAGGGAGCGCGGTCTCGGCGATCGGGTCTGCGTCCTGTGCAGGGAGCTCACGAAGCTGCACGAGGAGGTCGTCCGCTCGACGGTGGCGGAGCTGGCCGAGCGGCTGGCGGAGCGCCGGGTGCGGGGCGAGGTGACGCTGGTCCTGGAGGGCGCGGAGCCTTCCGGCTGGGAGGCGCGCCGCGACGAGGTGCGGCGGGCCGCACGGCGAATGCTGGAGGAGGGGGGATCGACCCGGGACGTCTCGGATCACCTGCAGGAGACGTTCGGGGTTCCGAGGAACGCGGCGTACGAGATGGCCCTGGATCTGAGCGAGGAGCGGGAGAGCTGATGGTCCACGCGTCAGGCCCGGCCACCGGGGCGGTCCGCCCGACGGGGACGACGTGAGCGGGGACGACCACGGGGGCGAAGCGCGGGGTCCCGAGCAGGTCCGGGCCGAGCGGGACGCGGATCGTCGGCGACGGGACCGCCGGGAGCGCGGCTACCGAACGGCTTTCCGCGTCGGTATGGCCGTCTCCCTCCTGTTCCACGTTCTCCTGGTGGCCTTCCTCTCCCGCGAGCTCCACGTCGCCGTCCCGGGCGACGAGGCGGCGCCTCTTCCCTCCCCCCGGGCCCCGGAAGGCGTCCGGATGGTGCGGGTGCAGCCGCCGGAGGAGACCGAGCCCCTGCCGAGGCCGGAGCGCCCGGTCCCTCCCGAGCCGGAGGAGGAGCCGGAGGAAGAGCCGGAGGCGGAAGAAGCCGCCGGCGAGCCGGTGCCCGCCGATCGCCCGGTGGAGGAGGGGGGCGAGGAGACGGCCGAGACGGCCTCCAACATCGAGCGTCTGACCCCGCGGGAGGGGGATGCGCGGCTGTGGCGGGACTTCTGGGACGAGGACCTGGACGAGCGGTACCTGGGCCACACGCGGGCCGACAGCGCGATCCGGGCCATCCTCGGGACCTACCTGGACAGCCTGCGCCTGACGGAGGAGCAGCTTCGCCGGGCGCGGGACTGGACCGTGGGCGAGGGCGACGAGAGATGGGGCATCTCGCCCGAGGGGATCCACCTGGGCGACATCACGATTCCCCTGCCCGTCGGACAGCTCTTCTCCCCCACCGGGCCGAGGCGGCGGGAGCTGGAGCGGGAGCTCCGGGAGCTTGAGGCCATCCAGCGCCAGGAGGCGCTCCGCGCGGCCGAGGAGACGCGGGAGGAGCGGATCGAGGAGATGCGAGAACGCTCCCGGGAGGAGGCGGAGTCGGACAGCACGTCGGGAGGAGGGAGCTGATCCGCCCCCGTGGGCCGTTGCCGCTTCCCGGCGGGGCCGGTTACACTGCCCGGCCCGGCCCGTACCTTGAAGGTACGGACGTCCGGGAACCGGAAGGCCGACCGCCTTCCGGTTGAGGCCGCCGAGGCCGACGAGCCCGTTCTCGAGTCTTCCGAATCCGACCAGGCGCGCCGTGGACGATACGCTCAGCCCCCGATACGACCCCTCCGATCTGGAGAGGCGGCACTACCGCCGGTGGGAGGAGGGAAGCTGGTTCCACCCCGAGGCCGAAGAGGCCGGCGATCCGTACGTGATCGTCATTCCCCCGCCGAACGTGACGGCGGCCCTCCACATGGGCCACGGGCTCAACAACACGATCCAGGACGTCCTGATCCGATGGCGCCGCATGCAGGGTCGGGACGCCCTCTGGCTGCCGGGCACCGACCACGCGGGGATCGCGACCCAGAACGTCGTCGAGCGCGAGCTGGCCGAGGAGGGGTTGGCGCGGTGGGACCTGGGCCGCGAGGCCTTCGAGGAGCGCGTCTGGTCGTGGGTGGACGAGTACGGCGCCCGGATCATCGACCAGCTCAAGTCCATCGGCGCCTCCTGCGACTGGCAGCGCACCCGCTTCACCCTGGACGAGGGCCTCTCCCGGGCGGTACGGGAGGTCTTCGTCCGGTTGTACGAGGAGGGGCTGGTCTACCGCGGACAGTACATCATCAACTGGTGCCCCCGGTGCGGGACGGCGCTCTCCAACGAGGAGGTGGAGCACCAGGAGACGGAGGGCCGGCTGTGGCACGTCCGCTACCCCTTCGCCGAGGGGGAGGGTGGCGTCACGGTGGCCACGACCCGGCCGGAGACCATGCTCGGGGACACCGCCCTGGCCGTGCAACCGGACGACGCGCGGTACGGGGACCTGGTGGGGCGCGAGGTGATCCTGCCGCTGGTCGGACGCCGGCTGCCCGTGGTCGAGGACGACTTCGTCGATCCGGAGTTCGGGACGGGGGTGGTGAAGGTGACGCCCGCCCACGACCCCAACGACTTCGAGATCGGACGGCGCCACGACCTCGAGACCGTGGACATCCTGGAGGACGACGCCACCCTCTCCGACGCGGCGCCCGAGCGCTTCCGGGGGCTGGACCGGTTCGAGGCCCGCGACCGGGTCGTCCAGGAGCTGGAGGACGAGGGCTTCCTGGTGAAGGTGGAGGACCACGAGCACGCCGTGGGACGCTGCTACCGCTGCGACACGGTGGTGGAGCCGCGGCTGAGCCTGCAGTGGTTCGTGCGAATGGAGCCCCTGGCCGAGCCGGCCCTGGAGGCCTATCGGCAGGGCGAGCTTCGCTTCCACCCGGAGTCGTACGGGACGAACTACGCCCGCTGGCTCGAGAACATCCGGGACTGGTGCATCAGCCGGCAGCTCTGGTGGGGGCACCGGATCCCGGTGTGGTACTGCCGCTCGGAGGGCTGCGACCGGGAGGAGATCGTGGCCCGGGAGGCCCCGGAGGCCTGCCCCGACTGCGGCGGGGACGTGGAGCAGGACCCCGACGTCCTGGACACCTGGTTCAGCTCCTGGCTCTGGCCGTTCAGCACCCTGGGCTGGCCGGAGGAGACGGCGGACCTGGAGGCGTTCTATCCCACCGACACCCTGGTGACGGGCCCCGACATCCTCTTCTTCTGGGTGGCCCGCATGGTGATGGCGGGGCTGGAGTTCATGGACGAGCTCCCCTTCACCGACGTCGTGATCAATGGGATGGTGAAGGACCACCTGGGACGGAACATGTCGAAGTCCCTGGGCAACGGCATCGATCCGCTGGAGGTGGTGGACCGCTTCGGGGCCGACGCCCTCCGCTACACCCTGGTGTCGGGTTCGGCCATGGGGGCGGACATCCGCCTCAACTACCGGGACCTGGAGGAAGCCTTCCAGGTGGGCCGGAACTTCGCCAACAAGATCTGGAACGCCGCCCGGTTCGCCCTGGAGCACCTGGAGCCGGGGGACCTGCGCGCCGATCCGGAGGAGCGGCGGCTCGAGCTGTCCGACCGGTGGATCCTGAGCCGGATGCGCGGCACCGCCTCGGAGGTCACCGACCGGCTGGAGCGCTTCCGGCTCCACGACGCGGCCCAGGGAATCTACCACTTCGTGTGGGACGAGTTCTGTGACTGGTACCTGGAGCTGGTGAAGCCGCGGCTGTACGGGGACCGGGGCGAGGAGAGCCGGGAGGCGGCCGCCGCGACGTTGGCCCACGTCATGGACGGCTGGCTTCGGCTCCTGCACCCGGTCATGCCCTTCATCACCGAGGAGCTGGCGCTGCGGATCCCGGGGGCGGAGGACAGGGCGACGATCCTCACCGGCCCGTGGCCCGATCCCCCCGAGGGCTGGAGCGACCCCGAGGCGGAGCGCGAGGTCGGCCAGCTCCAGGAGCTGGTCGGCACGGTCCGGAACCTCCGGTCGGAGTATCGCGTCCAGGCGGGGACGGAGGTGGAGGTCCGTCTCGGGTCCGTTCCGGATCCCCTCCGACGGGCCCTGGACGCGGAAGGGGAGGGGCTCCGCCGGCTGGCCGACGTCTCGGCCGTGGAGCTCGACGGCGCCGGCGAAGGAGCGGGCCCCGGCGCGCGGGCCGTGCTTCGCTCCGGCACCGAGGTCTTCGTGCCCCTGGAGGGGGTCGTCGACCTGGAGAAGGAGCGGGAGCGGCTGACCGGGGAGATCGAGCGGGTGGAGTCCCTCCTCGAGGCCAGTCGACGCAAGCTGGACAACCGGGACTTCCTGGAGAAGGCTCCCGAGGACGTGGTGGAGCGCGAGCGGGAGAAGCGGCAGTCGCTGGAGGAACAGCGGACCCGCCTGGCCGAGCAGCGCAAGGCGCTGGCCCGGTCGGGCCCGGGGGCCTGACCCGCGCTCGGGTTGGTGTCGGCGCCCGGGGCCGGGAGGCGGGGTGAAGGACGGGCGCGGCGCGCGGCGGCCCTGGCGACGGCGGGCGTGCTGGCCTGGGTCGTCGGCTGCGCCAAGGAGGAAGCGCCCCCCGGGGCGCTTCCGGATCAGCGACCTCCGGGCATCCGCGAGATCGTTCCGGAGCCCGGGTCGGTGGTGACCGACTTCGACGGGGAGCTCCGGGTCCGCTTCGACGAGCCCATCGAGCAGCCGGGCAGCGGCTACGGCCGGGAGATGGAGGCCTCGCCGGCCTACAGGTACCGGGTCAGGTCCAACTTCTCGGAGGTCCGGGTGCGGCCGGAGGAGGGGTGGCGACGGGGAGCGGTCTACGTCCTCCGCCTTCCGGGCGGGATCCGCGACTTGCTGGGCAACGAGCGCGAGGAGCCCATCGACGTGGTCTTCTCCACGGGACCCGACGTGACGGAGACCCGGGTGTCGGGCCGGGTGCGCGACCGGGTGACGGGCGAGGGGGTCCGGGACGCGCGTGTCCTCTTCCTGTCGGAGGAGGGCGACTCCATCCCGTACACGGCCGTTTCCGACACCGGGGGCGTCTACTCGCTCCGCTCGCTGCCGCCCGGCCGGTACACGGCGTACGGCTTCGAGGATCTGAACGCCAGCCTCTCCCTCGACCGCCGGCTCGAGCCGTATGATTCGACCTCCTTCCGCCTGGAGGGGGCCTCGTCGTCGGCCGAGGTGGACTTCCGGATGATCCCGCCCGACTCGACGCCCCCGGTCCTGGCCCGGGCCGAGGCTCCGGACAGCCTGACGGTCCTCCTGGTGTTCGACGATCCCCTGGAGCCCGATCAGGCGTTCGACGACGCGGAGGTCACGGTGCGGCCGATCGATGGGGAGGAGACGATCCCCGTGGAGCGCGTCGGCCTGACGCGGCCGGAGATCCCGCAGCCGGCGGCGGACGAGGCGGACACGATGCCGCCCGACACCGTGCCGGAGGACACCCTCCCGCTGCCGTCCGACAGCCTCTACCTGCGCCTGGGTCGTCCCCTCGAGCCGGATCGGACCTACCGGGCCTCGGCGGCCGGCCTCCTCAACCTGCAGGGGCTGGCGGGCGGGGGCGACACGACCTTCGTCTACACGCCGCCGGACACGGCCGAAGCCGAGGGCGAGGAAGCCCCCGCTGAGGGCGCCGCACCGGCCGAGGCCGACTCCGCGGCAGCCGGGGCCGATACCACCGCGACCGACGCCGATTCCGCGGCGCTCGGGGACGACGCCACGACGGTCGGGGCCTGCCCGGAGCTTACCGCCGCAGCCGCGGCGGGATCCCGCCCCGTCCGGCGGCGGGGAGGGCCGGCGTGAGCGCGGGGGAGGATCCCCGCCGGAAGCTTCCGGGGGTCGACCGCCTCCTGGAGCGGGAGGAGGCGTCGGCCTGGGCGCGACGATGGGGCCGGGAGACCGTGCGGTCGGCGCTCCGACAGACCCTCGAGGCCGCCCGGCTCCGCCTGGGTCGCGACGCTGGGGGGGCGGTGCCCGACCCGGAGCGGCTCATGGAGGAGACGGAGGAACGGCTGCAGCGAGCCGCTCGCCCCTCGCTCCGCCCCGTGCTCAACGCCACGGGTGTGGTGCTCCACACGAACCTCGGGCGGGCCCCCCTGGCGTCGGAGGCGATCGAGGCGGCGTCCCGGGTGGGGAAGGGGTATTCGAACCTGGAATACGACCTGGCGTCCGGCCGGCGGGGCAGCCGGCAGGAGCACGCGGCGGGGCTGCTGTGCGAGCTCACCGGGGCCGAGGCCGCCCTGGTGGTCAACAACAACGCGGCGGCCGTCTCGCTGGCGGTCAACGAGCTGGCCGCTGGGAGGGAGGTCCTGGTCTCCCGCGGGGAGATGGTGGAGATCGGCGGCTCCTTCCGGATCCCCGACGTGGTCGATAGGAGCGGCGCCTCCCTGCGCGGGGTGGGCACGACGAACCGGACCCGCGTCTCCGACTACCGGAGCGCCCTGGGACCGTCCACGGGCATGATCCTGAAGGTCCATCCGTCGAACTACCAGGTCGAGGGGTTCTCCGAGCGCACGCCGCTGGAGGAGCTGGTCGAGCTGGGACGCGAGGCGGACGTACCGGTGGTGCACGACCTGGGTTCCGGCCTCCTGCGCCCGGATCTGCTGGAGGGCTTCCCCCCGGAACCCTCGCCGACGGGCTCGCTGCGGGAGGGAGCCGACCTGGTGACCTGGAGCGGCGACAAGCTGCTCGGAGGCCCCCAGGCCGGCGTGCTGGCGGGGAGTGAGCGGGTCGTGGCCCGGCTGCGGAGCAATCCGCTTCTGCGGGCCTTCCGGCCGGGCAAGAGCCGGCTGGCCGCGCTGGAGGCGACCCTGCGGCTCTACCGGAGTCCGGAGATGGCGCTCGAGCGCGTGCCGGCCCTCCGCATGCTGACCGAGCCCGCCGGGGCCGTCCGACGACGGGCGGGTCGGGCGCTGGAGAGGGCCGATCTCCCCCCGTCGGCACGGGTCGAGGTCCGGGACATGGAGGCGGTGGTGGGAGGGGGCTCGTACCCCGGGTACTGGATCCCCTCCGCCGGCTGGGCGGTGACCGGATGTTCCCCCGATCGGCTGGACGAGGGGTGCCGCACGTCCAGCCCGCCGCTGGTGGGCCGGATCCGGGAGGGGGAATATCGGCTCGACTTCCGGACCCTCTTCCCCGACCAGGAGGACGAGGCGGCGAGGGTCCTGTCGGGCGTCCTGCAGAGCCTGGAGACCTGAGCCGCATCGAGATCTACCGACCGAGAGGAGCCGCTCGAACCATGCGATATTCCGCCGCCTTCCTGGACCGGGACGGGACCGTCATCCGCGATCCCGGCTACGTGGACGATCCCGCCGACGTGGAGATCCTGCCGGGCTCGGCGGAGGCGATCTCGCTGCTCAACGCCCGGGGCGTGCCGGTGGTGATGGTCACCAACCAGTCGGGCATCGGCCGGGGGTACTACTCCGAGCAGGATTTCCGGGCCGTGCAGGACGAGGTGGAACGGCAGCTGGCGATCCGGGGGTGCGCCCTGGAGGCCGTCTTCCACTGCCCTCACGATCCCGACGGCGGCTGCGAGTGCCGCAAGCCCGGCCTGGGCATGCACCGCCGGGCCTCCCGGGAGCTCGGGATCGAGCTGTCGGAGGCTCTCTACGTGGGCGACAAGGTGTCGGACGTGTTGCCGGCCGTGAAGACCGGCGGCGACGGCTTCCTGCTCCGCACCGGCCAGCAGGTCACCGTGGAGGTCCCGGACGGCATCCGGATGGCCCGCGACCTCCTGCACGCGATCCAGAGCGCGCTGGGTACCGACGGACCGGACGATGACTGAGGAGGAGCGTCCCGCGGGGTCGGGAGCGCCGGACGCGCGGTCGCGCGGAGGGCGGTCACCGAGCGAGGACGGGTCCGACGCGCCCGGGGACCCGACCCGGGTCACGGTGCTGGCGTCGGGATCGGGTACCAACTTCCAGGCCCTCCTGGACCGGTTCAACCTGGGGGAGGACGGATCGGCGCGGATCGTCCGCCTGGTGGCCAGCCGCGCCGACGCCGGGGCCCTGGTGCGGGCCCGGGAGGCCGGGGTCGAGACGGCGGTGGTCGAGGAGGACGGACCCGACGGGCGGGCTCTGGCGGCGGAGCTGGACGCCGCCGGCTCCGATCTCGTGGTGCTCGCCGGCTGGTTGCGACTCGTGCCAGGACCCGTGGTGCGGGCCTACCGCGGCCGGATGATCAACATCCATCCGGCCCTGCTGCCCGCCTTCGGCGGCGAGGGGATGTACGGCGGGCGGGTCCACCGGGCCGTCCTCGAGAGCGGGGTGCGGGTGACCGGCGTGACGGTGCACTTCGTGGACGAAGACTACGACTCGGGGAGGATCATCGCCCAGTGGCCGGTCCCCGTGAGGGACGGGGACGATCCCGGCCGCCTGGCGTCCCGTGTCCTCCGGGTGGAGCACCGGCTGCTGCCGGCGACGGTGGCGGCGCTGGCGCGCGGAGAGGTCCGGAGGGACGCCGACGGACGGGTTCGCTGGAGCCGATCCTGGTTCGAGGGGGACCGGTTCGTCGTGGAGCCCGCCCCCGGCGGTTGACGCGACAGGGGGCGCCCCCGAGACTGCGTCTCCGCCGTGCGCGCCGGACGCCCCGCGCGATCCAGCCGGCGCGCTCCCGATCGAATTCGTCGTCTCCACCACGGACCGAGTGATGCCCACCGCCCTGATCAGCGTCTCGGACAAGACCGGAATCACCGACTTCGCGGCCTCTCTCGTGGAGCGCGGCTGGACGGTGGTCTCGACGGGGGGGACCGGCCGGGAGCTGCGGGGGAGCGGGGTCCCGGTCGTGCCGATCGAGGAGTTCACCGGGTTTCCGGAGATCCTGGACGGGCGGGTGAAGACCCTGCATCCCGGGATCCACGGGGGCATCCTGGCCCGCAGGAGCGTCCCGGGGGACATGGAGGAGCTGGAGCGTCACGAGCTCGAGCCCGTGGACCTGGTCGCCGTCAACCTCTACCCCTTCCGTGAGACCGTGGCCCGGCCCGACGTGACCCTGGCCGAGGCGCAGGAGCAGATCGACATCGGGGGGCCGACCCTCCTGCGGGCGGCGGCTAAGAACCACGGTTTCGTCTGGCCGGTGTGCGACCCCTCGGACTACGGGGCCGTCCTGGAGGCACTGGAGGGGGAGGCCCGCTCCGACCTGCGGCGTCGTCTGGCCTCGAAGGTGTTCCTGCACACCGCCACCTACGACGCCGCCATCGCCGGCTACCTCCGGGGTGCCTCCCGGGCCGGCGACGGGGAGCCCGAGCTGGCGGAGGAGATGCTGTGGTCTCTGGTGCGCGACCGTGGGCTCCGCTACGGCGAGAACCCGGACCAGCGGGCCGCCTTCTACCGTGAGGCCGGGGGGCGTCCCTGGGGGATCCCGGCCCTCGAGCAGCACCAGGGCAGGGAGCTCTCGTACAACAACCTCCTCGACGTGGACGGCGCCCTGCGGGCGCTGGAGCCCTTCCGGTCGGGCGAGCCGACCGCCTGCGTCATAGTCAAGCACACCACCCCCTGCGGGCTGGCCGTTGGGCGGTCGGCCGTCGAGGCCTACGAGAAGGCCCTGGCGTGCGACCCCATGTCCGCCTTCGGCTCGGTCGTGGCTTTCAACCAGCCCGTGACCGAGGCCGTGGCCGAGAAGATCGTGGACCTCTTCGTGGAATGCCTCGTGGCCCCGGGCTACGCCTCGGAGGCCCTCCGCCGCCTGCGGGAGAAGGAGAAGCTTCGCGTCCTGGAGCCGGGGTCCGACGGAAGGGAGGCCCCGGGGGTGGACGGCCACGTCCGGCCCCGGCTCGAGGCTCGGGGCGTCCGGGGCGGGCTCCTGATCCAGACCGCGCCCGAGCCGGTGGATCCGGCGAGCCTGGAGCAGGCGGAGGGCGTCACGGTGCCGACCCGGCGTCAGCCCACCCGGGAGGAGTGGGAGGAGCTGGGTTTCGCCTGGGCCGCCGTACAGTCGGTCAAGTCGAACGCCATCCTCCTGGCCCGCGGGGGCGCCACCATCGGGATCGGCGCCGGCCAGATGAGCCGTGTCGACGCCGTGGAGATCGCCGTCCGCAAGGCGGCCGACGCCGACCACGAGACGGAGGATTCGGTGCTGGCCTCCGACGCGTTCTTCCCGTTCCGGGACGGGGTCGACGCCGCCGCCGAGGCCGGCGTGCGCGCCGTGGTCCAGCCCGGCGGCTCCGTCCGCGACGAGGAGGTGGTGGCGGCGGCCGACGAGCACGACATGGCCATGGTGATGACCGGGCGACGAGTCTTCCGGCACTAGGTCACGGGGCGCTCGTGGCTTCCCTCGCCAGACCGGAGCATCACCGGGCTCATCCCTTGACGCTCCCCCCCTCGGCCGGTACCCTCTCGCGCACCGATACCCTGCGACGACTTCCTCCCGAACCCGGATCACTCACAGGCGGATGTCCCGGATAGCATCGAGATGGCGGGCTCCCGCCTTCGTGGCGGGTGCCCTCCTCGTGGCGCTCCTGTCCGCCTGTGGAGGACCCTTCCCGCAGTCGTCGCTGGCCCCGGTGTCGGACTTCGCCCGGAGCATCGACGATCTCTTCATGTCGATCGTCTGGTGGGCGGTCGTGGTCTTCGTCGTGGTGGAGGGCCTGCTGCTCTACGTCGTCTTCCGGTACCGGGACCGGGGGGGCGACGAGGTCCCCGTGCCCGTGCACGGCAGCACCCTGCTGGAGATCGGCTGGACGCTGGTGCCGGCGATCATCCTCGTCCTCATCGCCGTTCCGACGATCCGCACGATCTGGGAGGTGGACAGCCCGCCGACGGCGGCCGACCCCCTCCAGATCGAGGTCGTGGCCCACCAGTGGTGGTGGGAGTTCAGCTACCCGGAGGAGGGGATCACCACGGCCAACGAGATGCACGTGCCCGTGGGACGGACGGTCGAGCTGACCATGACCTCCGCCGACGTGATCCACAGCTTCTGGGTGCCGCGGATCGGGGGGAAGCGGGACGTGAACCCCGGCGAGACGACCGGGCTCTGGTTCACCGTCGATTCCGCCGGCCGCTATCCGGGCCAGTGCGCCGAGTTCTGCGGAATGTCCCACGCGCTGATGCAGATGGAGCTGGTGGCGCAGGACTCGGCCGGCTTCCGGGACTGGGTCGAGAGGCAGCGGACGCCGGCGGACACGCCGCAGAGCGAGCTGGCCCGGCAGGGCATGCAGGCCTTCGTGGACAACGCCTGCTTCAGCTGCCACAGGATCGAGGGCACGATGGCCCAGGGGGACATCGGTCCGGACCTCACGCACGTGGCCAGCCGGAACCGGATCGCGGCGGGCGTCCTCCCGAACGACTCGGCGGCGATGGCTCGATGGTTGAAGGATCCCCAGGCGGTGAAGCCGGCGAACCTGATGCAGATCCGGGAGCTGGACGACGAGACCGTCCGCCAGCTCGTGGCGTACCTGGAGAGCCTCGAGTGATCGGGGCGAGGACATAGAGGAGACGATGGCGACAGGCGAGGCCGCCCTCTCCCCGACGGGGACCGGGGGGCACGACAGATATTTCAGCGGTGGGATCTGGTCCTGGATCACCACCGTGGACCACAAGCGCATCGGGATCATGTACGGGCTCAGCGCCCTCTTCTTCCTGGCGCTGGGCGGCGTGGAGGCGCTGGTCCTGCGACTGCAGCTGGCCCAGCCGGAGGCCGCGGTCATCAGCGCCGACCTGTACAACCAGCTGTTCACGATGCACGGCACGACGATGATCTTCCTGGCGCTCATGCCGCTGAGCGCCGCCTTCTTCAACTTCGTCGTGCCCCTCCAGATCGGCGCCCGGGACGTGGCCTTCCCGCGGCTCAACGCCTTCAGCTTCTGGACCTTCCTGGCCGGCGGGATCATCCTCAACGCCAGCTGGTTCTTCGGCGGAGCGCCGGACGCCGGGTGGTTCGGCTACGCGCCCCTCACCTCCACGGAGTTCTCCCGGGGGCTGCGCATCGACTTCTGGGTGGTGGGGCTGCAGGTCCTGGGGGTGTCCTCGCTGGCGGCGGCCCTGAACTTCGCGGTCACGATCCTCAACCTCCGGGCCGAGGGCATGAAGCTGATGCGGATGCCCCTCTTCACCTGGATGACGCTGGTCACGTCCTTCCTGATGATCATGGCGTTCCCCGCCATCACGGTGGGGCTGACGCTGCTCATGTTCGACCGGTTCTTCGACGCCAACTTCTACAACGCCGCGGCCGGCGGGACCCCGATCCTCTGGCAGCACCTGTTCTGGATCTTCGGGCATCCGGAGGTCTACATCCTGATCCTGCCCGCGATGGGGATCATCTCCGACGTCCTGCCGACGTTCTCCAAGAAGCCGCTGTTCGGCTATCCGGTCGTGGTCTATTCCGGCGTCCTCATCGCCTTCATCGGCTTCGGCGTGTGGGCCCACCACATGTTCAGCGTCGGGCTGGGCCCGGTGGCGAATTCCGTGTTCGCGGCCACGACGATGATCATCGCGGTGCCCACGGGCGTGAAGATCTTCAACTGGATCGCCACGATGTGGGGCGGCAAGCTCGAGCTGAAGACGCCGATGCTCTTCGCCATCGGCTTCATCGCCATGTTCATCATCGGAGGCCTGAGCGGCGTCATGCACTCCTCGCCGCCGGCCGACCTGCAGCAGACCGACACCTACTTCGTGGTGGCCCACCTCCACTACGTGCTCTTCGGGGGCACCCTCTTCGGGCTCTTCGCCGGCATCTACTACTGGTTCCCGAAGATCACCGGCCGGATGATGGGGGAGGGGCTGGGGAAGTGGCATTTCTGGACGATGCTCATCGCCTTCAACATCACCTTCTTCCCGATGCACTTCCTGGGGCTGCTGGGGATGCCCCGGCGGACGTGGACCTACATGAGCGGCTTCGGATTCGCGGACATGAACATGGCGGCCACCATCGGCTCCTTCCTCCTGGCCGGATCGATCCTCCTCTTCTTCGTCAACCTCTTCTGGAGCGCGGCCCGGGGGGAGGAGGCCGCGGCGGACCCGTGGGGCGCCAGCACGCTGGAGTGGTCCATCGCCTCCCCGCCGCCCCATTACAACTTCGCCGAGCTGCCCACCGTGCGCCGTCGGGATCCCCTGTGGGCCGACGACGGGGCGGACGTCCCGGAGGCGGAGGCGGAGCCCCTGATGCCGAGCCCCTCCTGGCGGCCGGCCGTGACCTCCCTCGGCCTCCTGATCCTGGGGGCGGGGGCCCTCACGGAGCTGTGGGTGGTGGGGGCGGGCGTCCTGGTCCTCCTCTACGGCGTCTTCAGCTGGTCCTTCGAGCCCATCCACCGATGACGGGACGGGCGATGACGGCGCCGGCGGGTGGGCACGGATCGAAGGGAGCGGCGCCATGAGCGGCGAGGGCGCGGCCATGGATCACCACACGAGCCTGGGGGTCCCCAGCCGGAAGATGCTCATGTGGACCTTCATCGGGTCCGAGACCATGCTGTTCGGGACCCTCATCGCCACCTACATGGCGTACCACGGCCAGAGCCAGGCGCCGCCCTACCCGGGCGACCTGCTCAGCGTGCCCTTCATCACCGTCACGACCTTCGTGCTGCTGATGAGCAGCCTGATGATGGTGCTGGCGCTGTCGGCCGTGCAGCGGGACGACAGCCGGTGGATGAAGATCTGGATCTTCATGACCGCGCTGTTCGGGATGATCTTCCTGGGCGGCCAGGTGATCGAGTTCACCCACTTCTACCACGAGGGGCTGACCCTGTCGCAGAACCTGTTCGGGACCACCTTCTACACCCTGACGGGCTTCCACGGCGCCCACGTGACGGTGGGGGTCATCTGGCTGATGACGCTGTGGGTGCAGGCCCTGCGGGGGAAGCTCGGCAGCGAGCACGGCACGACGGTGGAGATCGTCGGCCTCTACTGGCACTTCGTGGACGTGGTGTGGATCGTCCTGTTCACGATCATCTACCTCATGCAGGACACGGGCGTGTGACAGCGGGCCCGGGAGAGAGGAGCGAGACGGGGATGTCGGACGCCACGGACGCCGCGACGGGGGGGCACGCCACGGAGGCCCACGGCGAGGCCCACGTCAGCAACCGCACCTACGTGGGGGTGGGGGCCATCCTGGCGGTGCTGACCGCCCTGGAGGTGATGGTCTTCTACATCCCGGCGCTGAAGCCGGCGCTGGTGCCGATCCTCCTGGTCCTGATGGTGGCGAAGTTCGTCCTCGTGGTGCTCTTCTTCATGCACCTGAAGTTCGACGACGCCGTCTTCTCCGGCCTCTTCACGGGCCCCATGCTGATCTCGACGGCGGTCCTCCTCGCCGTGCTGGCCCTCTTCGGGAAGCTGGTGGCCGGCTAGGGTCGCCAGCGTCCGCGCCGCCGGCCCTCGGCCAGCACCTTCTCCACCACGCCGCGGAAGCTGCCCCCCAGCGCCTCGCCGGCCGCCTCCAGGCTGGGGAAGTCGAGGCGGCGACGCTGGTGGCCGCCGTCGGCCTCCAGGGTCACCACGGTCTCGATGGTGCCGTCCTCGGCCACCCGCCACGCCCCCCACACGATCCGCTCGCGCGTCTCCGGATCCACCGTCAGCGCTCCCCCTCGGCCGGGTCGTCTCCCGGGCCGCTCGAGGTGGTCGGGCCCGGCCCCCTGCGGCGGCTGAGCTCCTCGCCCACGGCGTCCGCCGGAAGGCCCACGGTCCGCCACAGCGTCACCAGGTGGTACAGGAGGTCGGCCGACTCCTCGGCCAGCCGCTCCGGCTCGTCGACGGCCGCCAGGGCCACCTCCACCGCTTCCTCCCCCACCTTGCAGGCCGCCGGGGCGGGCCCCGCCTCCAGCAGCCGCGCGGTGTAGGAGCCCTCCGGCCGGTCCCGGTCCCGCTCGGCCACCACCCGGACCAGCTCCTCCAGCACGCTGGCCAGCACCGGGGCGGGGGAGGGATGCGCGCGCCGCGGCCCCGGGGGCTCGTCGCTCCCGCCGTCCCCGTCCCGGGCGCCGGATCCGTCGCTCCCGACCGGCGGGTCACCGGGGGCGTCGCGGGAGTCGACCTCCGCGCGGGGTCCGGCGTCGAAGCAGCTCTCCTCGCCGGTGTGGCAGGTCGGCCCGTGCGGACGGGCCCGCACCAGGAGGGCGTCGCCGTCGCAGTCCAGCCGGACCTCCCGGGCCTCGAGCCAGTGGCCCGACGTGTCCCCCTTCCGCCAGAGCTCGCCGCGGGAGCGCGACCAGAAGGTGACCCGGCCCTCCTCCAGGGTGCGGCGGAGCGCCTCGGCGTTCATGTAGGCAAGCATGAGGACGCGGCCGTCCTCCGACGACTGGACGACCGCCGGCACGAGGCCGGTCTCCGGATCGAATCGCACCTCGTCCATCAGGCTCATGTCTCCTCCCTGCCGGGGTGGGGCTCGGCGGGCACGGGTCGGACGGGAACCCCCTGCTCCCGCAGCCAGGCCTTCAGCTCCGGCACCGGGAGGTCGCCGAAGTGGAAGAGGGAAGCCGCCAGGGCCGCGGCGGCGCCGGCCTCGAAGGCCTCCCGGAAGTGCTCCCTCCGCCCGGCGCCGCCGGAGGCGATGACCGGAACGCCGACGGCCTCGCTCACGGCCCGCACGAGGTCCAGGTCGTAGCCGTCCTTCGTCCCGTCCCGGTCGATGGAGGTGAGCAGGATCTCGCCCGCCCCGAGCTCCGCCGCCCGGGCGGCCCAGGCGACGGCGTCCAGGTCGGTGTCCTCCCGGCCACCGCCGACCTTCACGCCCCAGCCGGCGGACGGATTCCCGGGCTCCCGCCGGTAGGCGTCGATGGCCACGACGACGGCCTGGGAGCCGAAGCGTCGGGCGGCCTCGGTGACCAGCTCCGGGCGGCGCACCGCCGCGGTGTTGATCGACACCCGGTCGGCGCCGGCGTGGAGCACCTCCCGCATCCCCTCGACGGTCCGCATGCCGCCGCCGACGGTGAACGGGAGGAAGAGCCGCCGCGCGACGCGTTCGGCCAGGCGGACGGCCGTTCCCCGGTCCTCCGGGGTGGCCGAGATGTCCAGGAAGACCAGCTCGTCGGCGCCCTCCCGGGCGTACAGGGTCCCCAGCTCGGCGGGGTCGCCGGCGTCGCGCAACTCGACGAACCGGACGCCCTTGACCACCCGGCCGTCGGCCACGTCCAGGCAGGGCACGATGCGCGGGGCGAGCATCAGCCCGCCTCGCCCGCGGGCCCGTCGGCGCCCGGCCCGTCGGTGCCCGCTTCGTCGCCGGCGTCCGGCCCGTCGGAGCCCGCTGCGTCGACGCCCCCCCCGGCGGGTCCGTCGGCGGCGACCCGGAGGGCGTCCTCCAGCTCCAGGGCGCCGGTGTAGAGGGCGCTTCCGATGACGACGCCGGCGGCGCCCGCCTCCCGTAGCCGGCGCACGTGCTCCAGGCGGGACACGCCGCCGGCCACCAGCGTGCGGAACCCCCGGGCGGCCACCCGACGGGCCCCCTCCACGTCCGGGACCGAGAGGGTGCCGTCGCGGGTCGTGTCCGTGTAGACCACGGTCCGGACCCCGCAGGCGCCCAGGGCGTCCAGTAGCCCGTCCCGATCCAGGGAGGCGGCCTCGGTCCAACCCTCGGTGAGCACCCGGTCCTCGCGCACGTCGACCCCCGCGGCCACGGCCTCCGGGCCGTGGCGCTCCACCAGACGGGTGATCCAGTCGGGATCCCGGACGGCGGCCGTCCCCAGGATCACCCGGTCCACGCCGGCCTCCAGGTACCGCTCCACGTCCACGTCCTCCCGGAGCCCGCCGCCGACCTGGAGCGGCACGTCCACGCGGCGGCGGATCTCCAGGACGGTGGCCGCGTTGACCGGCCGCCCCTCCCGGGCGCCGTCCAGGTCCACCACGTGCAGCGCCCCGGCGCCCCGGCCCACGAAGCCCTCGGCCACCGACGCGGGGTCCCGGGAGTACTCCGTGACTTCGTCGAAGCGGCCCCGGTACAGGCGGACGCAGCGGCCGTCCAGGAGGTCCACGGCGGGCCAGACCCTCATCGGCCCGACCCGGCAGGCGTCGGCGACAGCCCGCAGGAGGCGCAGAAGTTGGCCAGCACCCTGAGGCCCGCGCCCCCGGACTTCTCGGGGTGGAACTGGACGCCGGCCACCGTCCCCCGGCGCAGGGCGGCGGTGAAGCGCTCCCCGCCGTAGACGGCCGCCCCCGTCACCAGCTCGTCGGGACACTCCACCCGGTGGCCGTGGAGGAAGTAGAACCACGCGTCGTCGCCGAGCCCGCGGAAGAGGGGGTCCTCCCGCAGCCCCACCCGGTTCCACCCGATCTGGGGGAGCCGGACGTCGGCGGCGAAGCGCCGGGTCCGCCCGGGCACCAGCCCCAGGCAGCGTACCTCGCCGCGCCCCTCGTCCGAGCTGTCGGTCAACAGCTGCATGCCCAGGCACACGCCCAGCAGCGGGACGGCGGGCTCGCGGAGGGCCTCGTCCAGGCCGCGGTCCCGGAGCCGCTCCATGGCCGTCTCGGCGGCGCCCACCCCTGGCAGGATCACGCCGTCCGCCCCCTCCAGGGCGTCGGGCCCGGCGGCCCGGCGGTGGGGCACGCCCAGCGCCTCCAGCGCCAGCTCCACGCTCCTCAGGTTGCCGGCCCCGTAATCCACCAGCGCGATCACAGCGTCCCCTTCGTGGAAGGGAGCTCCCGGCCCAGCCGGGGATCCCGCTCCACGGCCGCCCGCAGCGCCCGTCCCAGGGCCTTGAAGATCGCCTCGATCTTGTGGTGCTCGTTCCGGCCGTACTCCACGGTGACGTGGAGGTTGGCCTCCAGGTGGTCGGCCAGCGCCTTCAGGAAGTCCTCCACCAGCTCGGTGGGCAGGTCCCCGACGCGCTCCCGCTCGAACTCCGCCCGGAACACCAGGTAGCTGCGGCCACCAAGGTCCACGGCCACCCGGGCCAGCGACTCGTCCATGGGGAGGAGGAAGCCATAGCGGCGGATGCCGCGCCGCTCGCCCAGGGCCCGCGACAGGGCCTGGCCCAGGACGATCCCCACGTCCTCCACGGTGTGGTGCTCGTCCACCTCCAGGTCGCCCTCCGCCTCCACCTCCAGGTCCACCAGCGAGTGACCCGACAGCAGCTCGAGCATGTGGTCCAGGAAGCCGATTCCCGTGTCCACCTCCGCCCGCCCGGTACCGTCCAGGTCGACCCGGACCCGGACCCGGGTCTCCCGCGTCTCGCGCTCCACCTCGGCCGTGCGGGCCGTCGCGTCGCTCATGTCGCCTCCGGCTCCGGGGTGAGGGCCAGCGTGCCCACGGCCCGGCGACGGTGAAAGCGGGTGGCCCGTCGCCAGCCGGCCCGACGGGCGATCCGGGCGGCCCGGTCCAGGCCCTGCACCAGCTGGTCCGGGGCGTGGCCATCGGTGCCCAGGGTGAGGAAGGGGACGCCCGCTTCCCGGGCCCACGCCAGGATCTCCTCCCGCGGGTAGGGCTCGCCCGGCGCCTGGACCGTACCGGAGGCGTTCACCTCGATCCCCAGGCCCGCCTCCGCCATGGCCTCCAGCGTCGGACGGATCACGTCCTCGAACTCCCGGGGGTCGTAGCGGCCGTGATGGCGGTGGCCGTAGCGCGCCACCAGGTCGAAGTGGCCCACCACGTCGAACCCGCCCCAGGCCACCATCTCCTCCACGGTCTCGAAGTAGCGCCGGTAGGCGTCCGGCCGGCTCCGGCCCTCGAAGTACACGGTCGGCTCGGGACCGCCGCTGACGTTGAGGCCGTCCACCACGTGCACCGAGCCCAGCACCAGGTCGAACGCCACCTCCCCGGCCAGCGCCTCGAGTCGATCCGTCCACTCCGGACGGTACTCGAACTCGGCCCCCACCCGGATGTCCAGCTCCGGCCACCTCTCCCGCGCCCCGTCGGCGGCCTCCATCTCGGCCCGGAACCGGGGCACGGCCTCCTCCAGCTCCACGGTCCAGCGCCCCTCCTCGTCCATCACCTCCACGTGGTTCGTGACGCACAGGTGACGGAGCCCCTGTCGGGCCGCCGCCCGGCAGTGACGCGCCAGGGGCGCGGAGCCGTCCGAGGAGGCGTCGTCGTGGAAATGGTAGTTCATCGCCGGCGGCGCGGCGCCTCCGCTTCCGGCGACACCGTCCCCCCCGTCGCCTGCTCCGTCACCCCCGGCGCGGCCCGGCGCTCGCCGTCCGTCGCTCATCGGCCCAGCACCTCCTGCAGGCCCTCCAGGAACCGCTCGTTCTCCTCCGGCGTCCCCACCGTGACCCGGAGGGCGCCCTCCAGCCCGGGCAGGCCGCTCCGGTCCCGGACCACGACGCCGTGCTCGTCGGCGAGGCGCCGCTGGACCCCGCCCGGCCCGGGGACGAAGAAGAGGAGGAAGTTGGCGTCCGAGGGGGCCACCTCCAGGCCCAGCTCGTCGAGGCCGGCCCGGAGCCGCCGCCGCTCCTCCCGCACCCGTCGGACCCGCCGCTCCATCTCCTCCTCCCGCTCCAGGGCCCGCAGGGCGGCCCGGGCGGCGGGGCGGGAGAGGGGGTAGGGCAGCCCGACCACGTCCAGGACGCGCACCAGCGCCGGGTGGCCGGCCAGCCAGCCGACCCGCGCGCCGGCCAGCCCCCACGCCTTCGAGAAGGTGCGGAGGACGGCGAGGCGCTCGGGATCGCCGGCCCGGGCCGCAAGGGACGGGCGTGGGGAGAACTCCACGTAGGCCTCGTCCACCGCCACCAGGCAGCGGGTGCGACGGACGAGCTCCAGGATCCGGTCCTCCGAGAGGAGGTTCCCCGTCGGGTTGTTGGGGGAGCAGAGGAACACGAGCTTGGCGTCCTCCGCCGCCGCGGCCGTCCGGTCCACGTCCAGGTCGAAGTCGGCGTCCAGCCGGACCTCCTCGACCCGGGCGCCGTGGGTCCGGGCCCGCGCGCCGTAGACCCCGTAGGTGGGCGCGGCCACGACGACCCGGTCGCCGGGAGCCGCCAGGGCCCGGACGAGGACGTCGATGGCCTCGTCCGATCCGTTCCCCACCCACAGGCGGTCGGGGTCTGTCCCCGCGAGCCGCGACAGCGCGGCCTTCAGACCGGGGCTGGACGGATCCGGGTACCGGTGCAGCTCCGGGTCGGCCTCCGGCGCCAGCGGGCCGAAGGACGTCTCGTTCGCGTCCAGGAGGATTCCGCCCAGGTGCCGTGAGCGGGCCGTCGTGTACGGCTCCACGTCGTGCAGGTGCGGCCGCACGAGCGCCCGGATCGCCTCGCCGCCGTCGGCCGATGCCGCCCGGCCCGCCGGGGCCGGCCCACCGCCGCTCACCGGTCTCCCAGGCGCTCGCGGATCGAGTCGGCATGCGCGGGGAAGCCCTCCCACTCGGCCAGGCGGACGATGGTCGACCCCAGGGACCGCAGCCCGTCGGCGTCCATCCGCTGGACCTGCATCCACTTGCCGAAGTCGTCCACCGAGAGTCCCCCCGCGGAGCGGCTGCGGCGCCGCGTGGGGAGGACATGGTTCGTGCCGCTGGCGTAGTCGCCTGCGGCCACGGGGGTGTGCGGGCCCAGGAAGACCGAGCCGGCGTGCCGGACCGCCGCCAGTGCCTCCTCCGGGTCCTCGCGGAGGATCACCAGGTGCTCGGCGGCCACCTCGTTGATCCAGCTCCGGGCCGTGGCCTCGTCCCCGGTCACCAGCAGGGCCGACCCCGCCAGCGCCCCGGCAGCCGCCTCCCGCCGGGGCGCCGCCTCGAGCCGGTCGGCCAGCCCGGACCGCACGCGCTCCGCCATCCCACGGTCGGGCAGGACGGCCGCGGCCAGGGAATCGGGCCCGTGCTCGGCCTGGGCCAGCAGCTCGGCGGCCACCAGCCCCGGATCGGCGGCGTCGTCGGCCCACACGAGCACCTCGGAGGGCCCGGCCGGCAGGTCCACGTCCACCCGCTCGAAGACGGCGAGCTTGGCCCGGTTCACCCAGCGGCTGCCCGGTCCCACCACCTTGTCCACCGCGGGGACGCTGGACGTCCCGTAGGCCATGGCCCCGACGGCCTGGGCGCCCCCCACCGCGAACAGGGCGTCCACCTCGAGCAGCGCCGCCGTCGCCATCACCGCCGGATGGGGCTCGCCGCCGGGTGCCGGCGGGCTGCAGGCCACCACCCGGCGACAGCCCGCCACCCGGGCCGGGACGGCGGCCATCAGGAGGCTCGAGGGATACGGGGCCCGTCCGCCGGGGGCGTAGACGCCCACCCGGTCGAGGGGGCGGAACGTGCGCCACGCCGTCACCCCGGGCTCCACCTCCACCGGCGCCTCCTCCCGCCGCTGAGCCGCGTGGAAGCGCTCCACGTTGGCCGCGGCCCGCTCCAGCGCCTCGCGGATCGCCGGGTCGAGCGCCGCCAGCGCCCGGCGACACCGGTCGGGAGGCACCCGGAGGGGCTCCGCCCGGACCCCGTCCAGCCGCTCGCCCCACTCCAACAGCGCCGGGTCGCCCCGCTCCCGGACGTCCGCCAGGATCTCCCGCACCCGCTCGTCCACACCGGCTTCCATCGGCGAACGGCCGAAGCCGTCGACCCACCGCCGTGCCTCCTCCCCCGCCAGGACCGGCACCGGCCCGTCCGCCGTGGGGGACCCGTCGGCGCTCACAGCATCACCTTTTCGACGGGAAGCACCAGGATCTCGCTGCCCCCGGCCTCTTTGATCTGCTCCATCACGTTCCAGAAGACGTCTTCTGTGACGGCGGCGTGAAGGGCCACCATGCCCTCCTCGGCAAGGGGCACGACCGTGGGGCTCTTCATGCCGGGGAGGATCTCCTCGATGCGAGGCAGGGCCTCCTCCGGGGCGTTCAGGGTGATGTATTTCATCCGCCGGGCGGTGAGGACACCCCGCAGCCGGACCACCAGGCGCTCGATGAGCTCGTGTCGGTCCTCCCGCTCGAGTGCGGCGGGGTGGGCCACCAGGACCGCCTCCGACTCCCACAGGTCGCCCACGGGCCGCAGGTCGTTCATCCGGAGCGTCGTCCCGGTGGAGACCAGGTCGCAGATGGCGTCGGCCACGTCCAGGGCGGGGGCGATCTCGGCGGCCCCGCGGATCTCGATCACCTCGGCCTCCAGCCCCTCCTCGTCCAGCCATCGTCGAAGCGAGCGGGGATGGGTGCTGACGATGCGGGTCCCCTCAAGCTCCCGGGGCCGGGTGACGCCGGAGTCCCTGGGCACGGCCAGGCTCAGCGTGCAGTGGGCGAAGCCCAGCTCCTCGACCTCCTCCACCTCCGCCCCGGCCTCCCGCACCACGTTCCGCCCCACGATCCCCAGGTCGGCCACCCCGTCCTGGACGTACTCGGGGATGTCGTCGTCCCGGATGAAGAGCAGCTCGAGATCGAAGTTCCGGCAGCGGGAGAAGAGCCGCCGCTCGTGGTCCTCGAACTCCAGGCCGATCCCCTTCAGCAGGTCGAGGCTGTCGCGGGTCAGGCGGCCGTCGTTCTGGACCGCGATCCTCAGGCTGTTGCCTTCCAGCTTCTGCATCGTCCTCTCCGGTACGGTTCGGCGTCGCCTCCGGGCCGGGCAGGAAGCCGGCCGGGGGGGACGCACACGAAAAAAGGGCGCCCGCTTCGTCCCGGAAGCGAGCGCCCAGTCGACTGTTCCGCCTGTGAAGCGTCGTCTACCGCGTCGGCGCACCCTTCCGGCTCCGGACGTGGGCCCGGTGGCCGTGCCGATGATGGTGCCGGTGCGCTTCGGCGGTTCGCTTCATGACGCCCGGAAGATCGGGCCGCCCCGGGGGCGTGTCAAGGAGACGATCCGTCGATGCACGCCGGGCTCCATCCCCCGCCCCCTGGCCATCGTGACGGATGCTCAGCCGTCGAACCCCAGCCCGTCGGCGTGGACCAGGCGGGCCTGGAAGAGCCAGCTCGCCTGGCGGAGGGCGGCGTGGTGGTCGAACTCGGTCAGCGCGCTGATCCCCTCCACCGGATGGACCACATCGTAGAATCGGAGCCCGGCGCTGGCGGCCGTGTAGTGGACGCAGATGTTGGCCACCGTGCCGCAGATCACCAGCGTGTCCCGCCCCTCCACCCGGAGGGCGTGGTCGAGGCCGGTCTCGTAGAAGCCGTCGTAGCGGGACTTCTGGAAGACGCGGTCGTCCTCGGCGGGGGCCAGCTCCTCCACGATCTCCCAGCCGAAGGTCCCCTCCTCCACGTGCCGTCCCCAGATCTCCCACTCCGGGTCGCCCTCCCGGTGGGTGTCCTGGGTGTACCAGACGGGCACGCCCGCGCTCCGCGCCTCGTCCGAGAGGTCCCGGATGACCTCGATGGACGCCTCGGCGTCGGGGTTGTAGAGGGCGCCGTCCGGGTGAGCGAAGTCGTTCTGCATGTCCACGATCAGAAGGACGCTGCGGGCCGGATCCACGGCTTCCCGGTCGGCGACGTCGTACTCGGGGACTTCCACCGTCTGGGGCATGGTCCTCCCGTCGGCTGGTTGGAGGTCGCGCGCCGCCGTGCGGCGGTCCCGTCGGCCGTTCCCGGCCGGGCCCGGCCGTGCACTCTGCGGGGCCCGGCCGTCCTCACGGGGCGTGCAAGCCCCGTGCGCGCCTCGCCCGTGCGGCACCCGCCTCCCGGGCGGGGCCTCGACGGTCTTCCGGGGAGGGGCTCAGCCGGACTCGGCGACCTCCGGCTCCTCCCCCGTCCCCTTCTCCGCAGGTGCGACGTTCTCGGCGAGCTTCGTCTGGTCCACGCCCACCCATCGTAGCAGGAGACCCCCGCCCGCCAGGACGTTCACGTAGGTCAGGAAGAAGCGCCAGACGGCCGTGTACGCCACCAGGAGGGACGAGGGCAGGAAGGGCCGCATGAGGGCCGGCGCCAGGATCTCGCCCACGCCGCTGC
>CAZSKS010000013.1:0-51387 GCA_964607465.1 uncultured Gemmatimonadota bacterium
GTGAGGAGGACGTCCGCGCGGCCTTCTCCAACTACCAGCTGGCGGTGGAGCGGCTGGAGGAGCTGGGCAAGGAGTACGGGGCCGTGAGCTATCCCGGCGAGGGCCACGGCTTTCGAGACCCCGCCAACCGGATCGACATGTACCGCCGCCTCACTGACTGGTTCTCGACCCATCTCGGTGCCTGCGGGTGAGACCCGGCACGCCGGCCCGATGAGGGGGCGGTCGCGGCCCTCCGGGGGATGGGCTCGGTGCATCTGCTTCCTCTCGGCGATGCTGGCCGCCGCGGCCGCGGTCGGCAGCTCGACGCCCGCGCCGCTCGAAGCGCAGGAGCCCCCGACCGAGCCCCGGGTGGTCGACGTGCGCTTCGACGCGCGGATCGGCACTCGAGGAGGGGACGATCAGGATCGCAGCCGGGTGCGACTGCTCTATCGGTTGCTGCCCGGACTCGACGCGGACACGCTGCCGCTGAAGGGGCTCGCGTTCTTCGGCAATCACCCCGACCGGGTGGAGGTCGCGCTGGGTGACCGCGCTCCTGTCCCGATTTCCCTAGCCAACCCGCGGGGCGACCTGCTCCGGGGCTCGGTGCCGCTCCCGTCCGATCCGGCAGCGGATGACACGCTCTCTCTGGCCATGACCTACGAGCTGGACCGGGTCATTCCGGCGGATGCGGAGGCGTTCGACTTGGTGCTACCGATCCTGTACGTCGACTGGCGTCCGCTGGGCGCCCCGGAGGACATGTTCGTGGCCGAGGTGACGATCCCGGCCGACTACGCGGTGGTGGAGAGCTTCCCCACCGTCCCCAAGCGGGCCACAGTCGACGGCGACGAGCGCACCTACGCCTTCCAGGTCCAGGTCGTGCCTTCGATGGTTCGCTTCCGGGGCCACGTGGGTGAGGCGCCACTGTTGACCTTCGCGCGCCGAGTGGACCTGGGGGTCGTCCTGATCCTGCTGGTCGCTGGCGGCTTCGGCTGGTGGGGCCTCACGAGGGAGACGGCCTGATGGAAGAGAACTGGCGCGACTTCATCTTCTGGGGCGTCTTCCTCTTCTCGGGCTTGATTATGGCGGCCTATCTCGTGTGGATGCGGCTCGTGGAGCGGGACTGAGGGAGCGACCGTGCTGCACTGGATCTTCGCCGCCTACTTCGCGCTCGTCTTCGGGATCGGGTGGTACGCCCTCCGCGCCACCACCGACGAGTCCGACTACTGGATCGCGGGCGGGAAGCTGGGATGGGCGGTGGGGGGCGCCACCATGGCGGCCACACACACCAGCGCGGGCACGTTCATCGGCACGATCGGGGTCATCCACACGGTCGGCTGGTCGTTCGGCTGGCTCGTTCTTTCGATCCCGCTGGCCTACTGGTTCACCGCGGCCGTCCTCGCCCCGCGGTTCACCCGTGTTCGGGAGCTCACCCTGCCGGCGTTCATCGGGCGCCGCTACTACAGCAAAGCGGCGCGAGGTGTCGCGGCGCTGATCGTCCTGATCGCGACCGTGGTCTTCATTCAGGCGCAGATCGTGGCCGGTGGACTGGTGGCCAACATCGTCTTCGGGCTGTCGACCGAGCACGGCATGATCGTCTTCACGATCGTGCTGCTGGCCTATACGGTCGTCGGCGGGATGATCGCCGTGGCCTACACCGACTTCCTCCAGCTCGGCATCATGGTGCTGGGCACAGCGATCTCGCTGCCCCTGGCTCTCCGCCACCTGGACGGCTTCACGAGCATGCTGAACCTCGCCGAGATGGTGAACCCCCTAACCTTCACCTGGGAAGGGCTGCCGGGCACGCTGCTCTTCACCATGGGACTGGCCTTCATGCTGGGCTCGGTGGCGACCCCCGAGAAGGTGATCCGGCTCTACGCGATGAAGGACATGAGGACGATCCGCCGCGGAATCCTACTGACGGTCGTGGTTGTCACGGTGGTCAACCTCATGGTGATGCTGCTGGCGCTCGGCAGCATGGTCTTCTTCCCTCAGCTCCCCACCGGCGATCTGGCGATGCCGGTGATCGCCCGCGCCGTGTTGCCGAGTTTCATCGGGGGGCTGATGCTGGCAGCCGTCACCTCGGCGATGATGTCCACGGTCGACTCGCTGCTGATCGTCGCCGGCTCCGCCCTCTCGGAGGACATCTACCAGACGCTCTTCGATCCGGAGGCCTCGCAGAAACGGAGATTGGTCGTCGCCCGGATGGGGATCGTGGTGGTCGGTACCGTGCCGCTCCTGCTCATCCTGAGCGGTGTGGGGGAGGGGGAGCTGGTGCAGTTCATCGTGCTTCTCTTCTCGGCCTTAATGGCGGCCAGCTTCTTCGTGCCCGTGGTAGGCGGGATCCTCTGGCGGCGCGGTACTCGGGAGGGGGCGATCGCGGCCATGGTCGGAGGGGTGACCGCGACCTCGCTCTGGAAGCTCTTCGGCGATCCGACGATCGATCCGGTGGTCGCCGGCTTCCTCACCTCAGGCGTGCTGTACGCCGCCGTGAGCCTCATGACGCCCGCGCCGCCGGACGAGGCCCTCGATCCCTATTTTGGCGTCGACGCCGAGGTTCCCCCGCAGGTCCCCGTCTGACCCGAACCACGGACCCCCATGCCGCCCGTCGATCCCGTCCCCATCCTCCAGGAGCTGATTCGCTTTGATACGACCAACCCGCCCGGGTCGGAGCGGGCCTGCGTCGACTATCTGGACGAACTCCTTTCGGGCGCGGGATTTGCCACCGAGCGGCTGGTGAAGGACCCGGAGCGGCCGATCCTCCTCACCCGGCTGGAAGGTCGCGGCGAGGCACCGCCGCTGCTGCTTTACGGCCACGTCGACGTGGTGGAAGCCGACGGCGAGAGGTGGACGTATCCCCCCTTTGCCGGAACCGTGGCGGAGGGCGCGGTCTGGGGCCGGGGGGCGCTCGACATGAAGGGCGGAGTGGCGATGATGGTGGCCGCACTTCTGGGTGCTCAAGCCGACGACGTACGGCCGCGCGGGGACGTGCTGCTGGCCGTCTTGCCCGATGAGGAGGCCGGGGGTGAGCATGGGGCCGTCTACCTGACCGAGGAGCACCCGGACCGGCTGGCGGGGGTACGGTGGGCGATCGGCGAGTTCGGCGGCTTCCCCCTCCACCTCAGCGGCCAGACGTTCTATCCCGTCCAGGTGACTGAGAAGGGAATCTGCTGGCTCGAGGCCACGGTGCGGGGTCGCGGAGGTCACGGCTCCATTCCGAGGTCGGGCGGTACGATGGCGCGGCTGGCCGAGCTGCTCCAGGCTCTCGACCGGTGGGAGGCGCCCCACCGGGTGACCCCACCGGTGCGGGACATGGTGGAGGCGATGGCAGCATCCGCCGATCCGCCGCTGGACCGTGTGTTCCGCGACCTTCTCGACGTCGAGTCAAAACCAGGGGCGCTGGAGGCGCTCGGCGACTCGGCGCCGCTGTTCGAAGCGGTGCTCCAGAACACCGCCACCCCCACCGTCGTCCGCGCCGGCAGCAAGGTCAACGTGGTCCCGTCGGAGGCGAGGGTGAAGATCGATGGACGCCCGCTACCCGGCGTCGGCGCGGGGGAACTGATCTCGGAGCTCCGCCAGGCGGTGGGCGAAGAGGTCGCGTTGGGGGTTGAGCGCTCCGAGGAGATCGACGGCGAAACCGACCTGGAGCTCTTCCCTTTGCTGGCCGAGCTGCTTCGAGAGGCCGACCCGGAGGCCCGTCCCGTCCCCCTCGTGGTGCTGGGAGGGACCGACGGCCGCTTCTTCCGGCGGCTCGGGATCCAGACCTACGGCTACCTGCCCCTCGACCTGCCTGAGGGCTTCGACTTCCTGAACACCATCCACGGGGTAGACGAACGGGTGCCGGTCGACGCGCTCGCGTTCGGCACCTCGATCCTGGGCGAGCTCCTGCAGAGGTATCCGGGCTAACCCCCACGGGGACGGGCGGCTGCCTGTGCTCGTCCACCGTGAGGGAGCGACTCGACAAGCTCGGATGTGCTGTCTCCGATTGAGGACCAAGAGCCGATTCCCTGTGTTCCATCTTCGGTCGGAAGTGCGGGAAACCGACGCCACCGGCTGTCGGTCGACCTGTAGGTTCCGTATGCGACAAGAATGACCTGTCTGACCCACATGGAAAACACGCCTTCTTATAACTCCCACTCAGAGAGTCAGTTACTAAGCAGGTGGACTGATCTGTACTGAGCTGAATAGGGCCCGGTCGGTCTCGAAAACCGGCGCCCTCACGGGCTTGTGGGCTCGAATCCCACCCCCTCCGTTTCTCGCAACCCACCACCTCGAGGTGGGATTCGAAGACGACCTTCGGGGGCCTGTGGATGCTCCTGCGGACGCTGCGGTCGCCCAGGCGGTGGTCGGCCTCACAGGCTAGGCGATGCGGATCTGGGACGTCGAGCCGGCCCTCCTCTGTGACCAGCATCTGCTGGGAGAGCACCGGGAGCTGCACGGTCTGTGGAACATCCTGACGCAGGGCAAGTCCGGCTACCGTCATCACCCGGAGACGCGCCGCTGGGTGGGGAAGCTCGCGGCGCTGTATGCGCGTCACGAGGCGCTGACGGCGGAGATGGCCGTCCGAGAGTTTCGTCACCGGTCCCCGCTGGAGGCGACCCTGGCAACGGGCGCGGCCACGCAGGACGCCTACGTCGATCCGCCGGCCAGGCAGCGGGAACTCCTGGCGGCGAAGCCGTGCCGGTGTCCCCGCTCCGTGGACGCGTGACCGGCCGCTCCCCTCCGCTTCCTCCCCCCATCCCCTCGCCGACCCCGGCGAACGAAAAAAGGGCCCGCGACCGGATCGGTCGCGGGCCCGCTCCTCTTCCTCTGCCGAACTCGGACCTTCAGTGGGCCCTGGCGTCCAGGAAGGCCATGCCGAACAGCGTCGTCAGGATGATCGTCAGCGTTCCCATCTTGGATTCCTCCTCGTGTCTCGTATGTATCGCCGAGGCCGGCGGAGCGACCTCGGGACGGGTTCCTTCTCCTCTCTCCACCCGGCACTACGGAGCGGGTCGCGCGAGGGTTTCAGGACCCGAACGTCCTATCGGCCGGCCTCGTCGTCCCCCTCCCCCAGGAAGAGGTCGAACCAGCCGTAGATCCGATCCCACATGTCCAGGACGTTGGCCCGCCCCCTGACGATGTGGGCCTCGCCGAAGTACCGGACCAGGCGGGCCGGCTTGTCCTGGCGGAGCAGTCCCGTGAACATCATCTCCGCCTCCCGGTCGGGCATGTAGTCCCGGTCCCCGTGGATCAGCATCAGCGGCGTCTCCACGTCGTCCACGTGGGTGATGGGGCTGTTCCGCCGGTACCGGTCCGGAGCCTCCCAGGGCGGAGCGCCCATCCGCCCCTGGCCCGTCTCCGCCCAGGCCATCGTGACGACCTGCAGGAGCCGGGCGTCGGACATGTGCCCGTGCCGGCCCCGGGCGTCGAAGGTGCCGTAGCGGGCACGCAGGTCGCTGACCCCGGCTGCCGACACCGCGGCCCCGAACCGGTCGGTCCCGGTCACCAGGAGGTTGACCCCGTATCCTCCGTAGCTGTGGCCCATCAGCCCCACCCGGGCCGAGTCGGCCAGCCCCGCCTCCACGGCGCGGTCCACGGCCGGCAGCACCGCCGCCTCGAGGTGGGACCGGATGTCGTCGGCCTCCCGGGGAAGCGGGACGCTGGGCAGGAGGACGGCGTAGCCCCGTGAGGCGAGCAGCTGCATCGCCCGCCACGGGGCGAGGACGTTGAGCCGGGTCGACGCGGGCGGGCTGTCGCCGTGGGTCTGGCCCGGGTAGATGTACGTCACCGTCGGGTGACGCTCCCCCTCGGTGCGGTCGGGGGGCAGGATCATCCACGCCGTGAGCTCCCGTCCCTCCGCCGTGCTGTAGGTCAGCCTGCGGGTCTCTCCCGCCCGGACGTCCGTGATCCAGCGGTCGTCGGCGACCAGGGTGTCCACCGGACCGCGGGGCGCGTGCGCACCGTCTTCCGCTCCGGCTTCGGTGGCCCGGTCTTCCCGGTCCTCTCCGCCCCGGACCTCCCCGCCGCCGCGCGTCATCCAGAGCCAGGTGCCGGTGGAGTCGACGGCGGTGAAGGCTGCGGCGGCGGCGGTCGGCGACAGGGCCCGGGGCTCGACCTCCCGTTCGAGCGTGGGAATCCGTCGGAAGGTCGGCGTGCCGGAGACCGGCGCCTCGACGACCCACAGCCCGGGCCCGGCCGGCGACTCCGCGAGCACGGCCAGCGGCTCGCCCGGCCGGCGCTTGCCCTCCGGTCCGCCCCCCACGATCGATCCCGACGGATCGGGCCAGACGATCTCGTCGACGGCCGGCCCGAAGTCCTGGGTCACCGGTCGCCGGCCGGGCTCCCCGCCGATCCGCCACAGGTCGCCGTCCGCGACCCCCAGGGCCGCGTCCCCGGCGGCCAGGAGATCGGACGGCACGGAGGCCATGCCGCGGGTCAGGTTCTCCCACTCGTCTCCCGGCCGCACCCGCCACCAGTCCACCCGGGGGTCGTCCTCGCCTTCCGGCTGCCAGCGCGCCCGGACGAGGAGCTTGGACGCCCCCGTCCAGGCCAGCCCGGCGATCCTCCGGTCGCGGGGTTCGAGCAGCTGCAGCTCGCCCTCCCCGGGACGGACGAGGGCGAGGCGGATCCCGAGCGCCTCACCGTCCTCGCCGACGGCGCGCGTCAGGTACGCGTAGGCGTGGCCGTCCGGGGCCCACCGGAAGGAGCCGTAGATGGGTGTGCCCAGCCGGGTGCTCCCGTCGGCGGGCCGGTACGTGCTCCCGGGGTCGGGACGGCCGTCGGACGGCGTCGCTCCGTCGTCGAGGGGAGCGCTCCCCGGCCGGGTGCCGAAGACCATGAGCTGGCTGAGCGGCCGATCCTGCGGCATGGAGGCGACCGGGGGGTCGGAGAACGTCGCCAGCCACCGATGGTCCGGCGAGGGGCGAACGAGCCCCCAGCGGCCCCGGGCCAGCGTGCGCTCGGAGCCGTCCGTGTCGACGACCAGCACCTCCGTGCGGGGGAGCCCTCCCTGTCGAAGGGAGTCCGGGCCGGCGCCCAGGCCCGCGTCCAGCACGTCCACCGTCGTCTCCCGGCCGCTCCATGCTTCCCGCCAGCGGCGCATGGCGAAGAGCCCGGGTCGGCTGAAGTCGGCCAGCAGGCGACCCCGCTCCGGGGTGCCCTCCGGCCGGACGGCGAGGGCCAGCTCGTGGTCGGAGAGCCACCGGACCAGGAGCGGGCCGATCGGGTTGAAGAGGACCGCCCGGTCGGTGGCCCGACGCAGCTCGCCCGTCCTCCGCTCCCAGATCCAGGCCCGGATCTCGTTGCCCCGCACCGAGAGCACGGCGAGCCGCTGGCCGTCCGGCGACCATCGGGGGTGGAACCAGCCGGTGTCGTCCCCTCCGCCGTCGGTCAGCGGGCGGGGTTCCCCCCCCTCCACCGGGGCGAGCCAGACGTCCGATCGGAGCTGCGGGACGTTCGGAAGGCGTGCCACCGACCCCTCCTCGCCCGCCCTCACACGTTCGAAGGCCACGTCGCGGCCCTCCGGCGAGAAGCGGACCTCGCCCACCCTGTGGAGCCGGAACAGGTCCTCCGGCTGGAGCGTTCGCAGCGAGTCCAGGTCGACGGTGTCGGGAGGCGAAGGGACCCCTCGGGCGCCGGCCTCGTCCGGCCAGCCGGCGAGGAGCGTCGCGACCAGCGCGGCCAGGAGCAGCGAACGTGGGGGTGGGCGCTCACCCGTCATGGTGTTCCTTCCACTCTTGCGTTGGACAACCATTCCCATCTGCGTCGGTCCGTCACGACGCGGTGACACTTCCGAGCGAGACGGAAGCGGTGACACTTGGGAGCGAGACGGGACGTCCGCAATGCGAGGCGGACGGGTCCCGTCGGCGCGCGCCGTGTCCTTCCGGCCGATTTCCGGCCGGAAGGAGATTCTGTCGGTGCGGTGTCGGCGGCACCGGGAGGACCGGGGGTGCAAGGCCCCCCGGCTCCCACCGGGGCCGTCAGCGGGGTGGGGTCGGCCTTCGGGTCAGTGGGCCCTGAAGTCCAGGAAGGCGATGCCGAACAGGGTCGTCAGGATGATCGTGAGCGTTCCCATGGTGTGTCTCTCCTTCTCGGTTCGATCTATGTCGAAGGCCGTCGGGACGGCCTCTGAATTCGCGTTCTCTCCTCTGTTCAGCCCCCACTACGGAGGAGGCCGACAGGTAGTTTCAGACCGCCCTCTCGTCCGGCGAGGTGGTCCACCCCAGGCGCTCGCGGAGCCGCTTGATCCGCTCGCCGAGGCGCACGCTCCAGTGCTCGGGCAGGTAACGCCGCACCATGAGGACGGAGCAGGGCGCCCGGTCGGCCACCCGGTCCGGGATCGAGCCGAACAGGACATTGTGGATCCGGGACTCCGACGACGCCCCGATGACCAGGAGCTGGGGCGAGTGCTCCTCGAGGGCCACCTGGATCCCTTCGGTGACGGACGGAGCCCGGCGGACGTGATAGCGAAACCGGGGGCGCTCGCCGACGATCGTCTCCACCGCCCTGCGCAGCCTCGCCGCCTCGCCCTCCGTCTCCACGTCGGGCTTCACCACCCGGAGGACGTGCACCTCGGCGCCGGTGGCCCGCGCGACCCGGACGGCCAGCTCCAGGCCCATCCGGGCGTGCGGGCCTCCGCCCCACGGCAGCAGGACGGAGCGGACGTCCTCCAGCCCCCGGTCCCTGAGGACCGCCATGTCGGCCCGCACCCCGGCCATCACGCGCTGCACGGGGGTGCGGCGGATCCGGCCCCGGCTGAACCCGCCGTGCCAACCCATCAGCAGGAGGTCCGCCCGGCGGTGGCGCGTCTCCTCCACCAGGGAGCCGAAGACGTCGTGGGCCACGTCGGTCACGGCCTCGACCTCCGTCTTCGCCACGGGGGTCCTCGCCTCCGGAGAGGCCGCCGATTCGCCCGCCTGCCGGCCCGCCGCCTCGATCGTGGCGGCCGCGTCCTCGATGACCCGCCGCTCCCGGAATCGGCTGCGCGCCTCGGTGAGGGGGGTCTGGATCGGCACCCGCACCAGGTGGACCCCCATGACCCGGCCGCCCTCCGTCGCGCCGGCGGCGATGAGCCGTCCCATCCCCAGGAGGTCGGCCTCGTGCTCCGGGTTGGCCAGGGCCACCATCACACGTCGCGCCCCCTCGGGATCCAGCTCGCGCTCCACCGGCGCCTCCGCGGAGACGGCCTCCTCGAAGGTAGCGCCGGGCCGGAAGAAAGCCCGCAGCTTCAGGTCCGCCCACCGGCTCCGCAGCTCGGGCACGGCGTGGTCGATGTCGACCCGGGTCCGGCCCCACAGGGCGTACCAGGCCAGGCTCAGGACGATGAGCGACACGACGGCGACCTGGGCGAAGAGGCCGGAGTAGAGGATGATGGCCACGCAGCTGGCGGCGGCGAAGAGCTGGGCCCACGGATAGAAGGGCGTCCGGTAGCTCGGCCGGTACCACTCGGGGCCCGAGGCGCGGAGCACGACGCAGCCGACGTTGAGGGCGGCGTAGCTGTAGAGCTGGAGCGAGCTGGCGATCTTGGCCAGGTCTTCCAGGCTCTCCAGCAGGAGGAAGCACAGGGCGACGAGCCCGGTGGCGAGGATCGCCCGGTGGGGCGTGAGGAGCTTCTCGTGGATGGCGCTGAACCACCCGGGCACGAGCCGGTCGCGGGCCATGGCCAGGTTGATCCGGGAGGAGGCCATGATGCTGGCGTTGGCGGAGGAGACGGTGGCCAGGAGGCCGGCGAAGATGATGATCGCCCCGCCGGGCCCGCCCATCATCTCCCGGGCGGCCGCCGTGAGGGGGTCCCGGACCGCGCCGATGGTTCGCTGGGAGAAGACGCCGGCGATGACGAGGACGATGAGCACGTAGAGCACGGTGACCAGGGCCACCGACCCGATGAGGGCCCGGGGCAGGTTGCGTCCCGGGTCCTTCACCTCCTCCGCCACGGCGGCGATCTTCACGAAGCCCAGGAAGGAGACGAAGACCAGGGCGGTGGTCCCCAGGATGGGCTCGGTCCCGAAGGGGAGGAAGGGGGTGAAGTTCTCCCCCTCCACGTGGAACACTCCGAATCCGACGAACACGCCGAGAATGCCCAGGAGGGTGAGGACGACGGCGATCTGGATCCGGCCCGACTCCTTGGCCCCGATCACGTTGACGGCCGTCAGCAGGATCCCGCCGCCCAGGGCCCCCCAGAACGGCGTGAACGGCAGAAACTGGGAGAGGTATTCGCCGAGCCCGTACAGATAGAAGGCGATGGCGACCGTCAGGCTGAGCCAGATGCCCACCCCGGAGATGGCCCCCAGCGCCGGCCCCAGGGAGCGGGAGACGAAGAAGTAGTCCCCGCCCGAGGTGGGCATGCCCGTGGCCAGCTCGGCCGCGCTGGCCGCGGTGAGGATGCAGACCAGCCCCGCCACCAGGTAGGAGAAGATCGCTCCCGGGCCGGTCAACTCGACCGCGACGCCCGCCAGGAGGAAGATGCCGGCGCCGATCATGGTGCCGGCGCCGATGGTCAGGGCGGACCAGAACCCCAGCTCGCGTCGGAGGTCCTCGGAGGCCTTCACAGCCCCCACCGGTGGATGGCTTTCGCGTCCAGGCACTCCCCCCGCTGCTGCAAGGAAACCTCCCCCTTCTCCATGAGATCCCGGTCCGCGTCCCCCCGGCGGGAGGACGTCCGACGTGACCGCCGAAGTCTTCCGTCACAGGCCATGCCACGGCCGGGAGGCCGGGGTCCCGGGCGGCGGGCGAGGCGGGCGTCGATCCCGCCGGAGGTTCCCTCGTACGTCGGCGGGGGGGGGGTGGACGGGGATCGCTACGGACGTACGGGGAGCGCTACGTTCCTGTGTTCCGGGGGAGGGCCCCCGTTCCGGGGAAAAGCGCCGGCACCGCTCGTCCTCCGGTGGCTCGCAGGCGGCCGGAGGGTCGCGGCGCGGCGCCTCCTACGAGGGCCGCACGCTCGCTACGCGAACTGCGCCTCCTCGGTGGATCCGGCCAGGGCGTCGGTGGAGGTCTCGCCGCCGGTGACGACGGTCTTGACGTCGTCGAAGTAGCCGGTGCCCACCTCCCGCTGGTGCTTCGTGGCCGTGTAGCCGTCCTCCTCGCGGGCGAACTCCGCCTCCTGGAGCTCGGAGTAGGCGGCCATGCCCCGCTCCCGGCAGCCCCGCGCCAGGTTGAACATGGAGTAGTTCAGGCTGTGGAAGCCGGCCAGGGTGACGAACTGGTACCGGTACCCCATCTCCGCCAGCTCCTCCTGGAAGGTGGCCATCTCGTCCTCGGACAGGTGGCGCTTCCAGTTGAAGGAGGGCGAGCAGTTGTAGGCCAGCAGCTTGCCGGGATGCTCGGCGTGGATGGCGTCGGCGAACTCGCGGGCCTCCTCCAGGTCCGGCGTGGAGGTCTCGAACCAGAGCAGGTCGGCGTAGGGCGCGTAGGCCAGGCTCCGGTCGACGGCCATCTCCAGGCCGCCCGAGATCCGGTAGAAGCCCTCGCTGGTCCGCTCGTCCGAGGTGATGTACTCGCGGTCGCGGGGGTCGTGGTCGCTGGTGAGCAGCTTCGCGCTGTCGGCGTCGGTCCGGGCGACCAGCAGGGTGGGCACGCCCATGACGTCGGCCGCCAGCCGGGCCGCCGTCAGGACGTTGACGAACTCCTTCGTCGGCACGAGCACCTTGCCGCCCATGTGGCCGCACTTCTTCTCGGCGGCCAGCTGGTCTTCGAAGTGGACGCCGGACGCCCCCGCCCGGATCATCCCCTTCATGAGCTCGAAGGCGTGCAGGACCCCCCCGTGACCGGCCTCGGCGTCGGCCACGATGGGCGCCATCCAGTACCGGGAGTCGTCCCCCTCGGCGTGGTGGATCTCGTCGGCGCGCCGGAGCGCGGCGTTGATCCGACGGACGAGGTCCGGAACGCTGTTCGAGGCGTAGAGGCTCTGGTCGGGATACATCTGCCCGCTCAGGTTCGCGTCGGCGGCCACCTGCCAGCCGGAGACGTAGATGGCCTCCAGGCCGGCCTTGACCTGCTGCATGGCCTGGTTGCCAGTCAGCGCGCCGAGGGAGTTCACGAAGTCCCGCTCGTGGAGCAACTTCCAGAGCCGCTCGGCACCGCGCCGCGCCAGGGTGTGCTCGACGCCGAAGGAGCCCCGGAGCCGCAGCACGTCCTCGGCCCCGTAGGGGCGCTCGATCCCCCTCCAGCGCTCGTCCTCCTTCCACCGGGCCTCGAGCTCTCGGGCCGTGGAACGTCCGTCGGCGGAGGCGCCGGTGATCGCGTCGTCGGCTCGGGCGCCCGGGGGACCGTCGTTGTTCGATGGCTTCATCTGGGTGCCTTCCTGGTTCGGCGGTGGAATTCCCGGTTCAGCGGTCGGGTTCGCGGGAGTTCGCGGGAGATCGTCAGGGCCGGTCGCCGCAGGAGCTCTCCCGGAGCAGCGCACGCTGCTGGGCCTCGTCCCCCACGCGGTCCGAGTGACAGGTGAGGAACGGTCGGAACGCCTCCTCGGTGAAGATCCGCTCCGCCACGTCGCGCGCCTCGCGGAAGCGGCGGACCTGCTCGCGGACCACGTCCTCGCCCTTCCCCTCGAAGAACTGGCGGGCCTCGTCCACGATCTTCTCCAGCTCCTCGTCGAAGACGCGCCGCACGAGGTCGGGCGTCACGGCGGTGCCGTCGTCGAGAGTGATGCCGTGGTGGAGCCACTGCCACGTCTGGGCCCGGCTGATCTCGAAGGTGGCCAGGTCCTCCATGCGGTGGTCCCAGGCCACGGCGCCCAGGTCCTGGAGCCAGCCCTTCATGTAGCCGATCGAGACCCGGACGTTGACCCGGACCCCGTCCAGGGTCTTCGGACCCTCGGCCCGGGGCAGGAGGTCCGGCCGCTCGGGGATGTCGGGGATCACGTCGAGCTGGTGCGTGCTCCCCTTCTCCTCCAGCACGTCGTCGAAGGGCCCCATGGCGGGGCCGATGAAGTAGGGGTGGGAGACCCAGCAGCCGTCGTGGCCGATGCCCGCCTCGAACTCCTTGTCCTCGACGACCCCGGCCACCTGCCGCTCGCGCATCTCTTCGGTGCGCCCGGGCGTCTGGGGGGCCATCCCTCCCATGCCGAAGGCCCCGTGCTCGTGGCACACCTTGATGAGCTGCTTGACGTACATCTCCATCCAGGGCCGCTCGATGTCGATCCAGTTCCGGTCGGCCAGGACGCGGTCGGGGTGCTCCTTCAGGACCTTGATGTCGGAGAAGATCTTGTCCCACCGGCCGCCGTTCAGCCCCGCGGCGTGCTCCCGGAACTCGTACAGGATCTCTTCCATCTGGAAGGCCGCCGGCAGCGTCTCGATGAGGAAGGTGGCCTTGAAGGTGCCCCGGGGAATGTCGAGGGCGTCCTGGATGCGGACGAAGAGGTCGTCGAACCATCGGGCCTCGAGGTAGTGCTCGACCTTGGGGACGTAGTACTTGGGCGTCTTGCCCCGGTCCATCAGCTCCCGGGCGGTGTGGTGGGCCGACAGGGCCAGGTCCAGGAGGGCCCCGGAGACGGGCTCCCCGTCCACCAGCAGGTTCGACTCGTTCAGGTGCAGGCCGCGAATGCGCACCATGAGCAGCGGCATGTCGTCGGGATCGATCTCGTAGAGCTCGCCGGAGCCGGGCTTCTCGTAGGTGAGGGAGCCGTCCACCGCGCCGACGAGGTTCTCCACGCCCCGCATGACGTTCTGCCAGGTGGGCTTGAGGGAGTCCTCGAAGTCGAGCATGGCCGCGTCGGCCCGGTCCCCCCGGTCGTTCCGGCTCAGCATGTTGATGACCATCTTCGGGTCGGCGATGGGGCCGGTGATCTCGACCCGGCGGGTCAGGAGGTCCTCGGGCAGCTCGCCGACCCGCCAGTCGCCCCGGGCCTCGGGGTGCTCGTCCTCCGGAAGGTAGCCGGGCACCTCGCCCCGGTCCCAGGCCGCCTGACGCTCGCGCCGGGCGGCGAGGAGCTCCTGCCGGCGGGGCTCCATCGCCCGATGGAGCGAGGCGACGAGCCGGACGGCACCGGGTTCGAGGACCCGCCGGGCCCGCTCGGTCCAGGCCGCCTCGTTGATCTCGACGCCGTCGTCCAGCGACTTCCACGCGACGCTGCCGCCCTCCCGGGCCGCCAGGGCCGATGTCTCGCCCGTCGCCATCGTCCTCCTCCTGTGAGCGTTCCGCTTCCAGCGCTCGACCCCCGGGGCCGGCGCTCGAGGCGCGTCGTCGTCCGGGGCCGGCCCGGCGGGGAGCCCGGCCGGCCATTAGTTCCGCAAAAAAGAGGCGCGGGGACGGATGATCCCCCCGCAACGGGGAGGGCCTCGCCGATAGCGCCGGGGTGACGCGCGTCCTGGCCCCGCCGGGCTCCGGGTCCGGCCGACGCGCCGGCGCGGGCCGGCGGCCGGTCGCGGGCGGGGTGATGCGGCCGTGCAACATCGGGCCGTTCCCGGGCTCGGGGCGACCCCCCGGAGGCGCCGGTCGCCGGGCGCGCCGGGCCGGTTCGCGACTTGCGCCCCATGGTGACCGATCCCGTCGGACGACGGCACGCGTGAGACGACGGTCCCCCCGGAGGGCTCGATGAGCGACGGTGACGGAGGCGGCCCCTCCGCCTCGCGGCGGACGGACGTGGAGGAGATCGGACCCCCGTTCGTGTCGCGCCAGGACGTCCCGACGCCGGCGGGCGGCCCCGAGGAGGAGCTGATCGCCCGGGTCCTGGACGCCTACGACGCCTACCGGGAGGACTTCCTCGCGATCACCCGTCGGGCGGGCCGGCGCTTCCGCGACCGCGAGTGGCGGGGTGTGCAGGAGGACGCCACCCGGCGCCTCCTCCTCTACGGCCGGCGGCTCGACGCGCTCCTCCCGGAGCTGGTCCGTGCGCTGGGCGACCGGGTGACGGATCCCCGGCTGTGGGAGCGGGCGAAGCGTGGCTACGCCTTCCGGGCCGGCGGGCGCCCGGACGCCGAGCTCGCCCTGACCTTCTTCAACTCCCTGAGCCGCCGGGCGCTCGATACGGTGGGCGTGAACCCGGCGGCCGAGTTCCTCGGGGACGAGCTCCCCCGACACCCCCGGCCGCCGGCGGACCCGGATCACCGCTGGTATCCGCTGGTGGGGGGTTCCCCGGCGCCGGACCCGGAGGACCCGCCGTCCGTCCCGGAGGAGGTCGTCCACCGGGCCCTGGAGGAGCTTCCGCTGATGGCCGATTTCGAGGACGCGGCCCGTGACGCCCGCCTCCTGGCCGCCGAGCTGGAGCGACGCCTGGCCGGACCCGGCGAGCCGGACGGCTCCCCCGAGACCCTGGAGCTCCTGCGGGTCCTCTTCTACCGGAACAAGGGCGCCTACGCGGTGGGCCGGCTCCACACCTCGTCGGGCGTCTATCCGCTGGTCCTGGCTCTCCTGAACGAGCCCGGCGGGGCGAGGGTGGACGCGGTGCTCACCTCGGCGGACGAGATGAGCGTGGTCTTCGGGTTCTCCCGGTCCTACTTCCACGTGGAGGTGGAGCGGCCCCGGGAGATGGTCGCGTTCCTCCGCTCGCTGATGCCGCGGAAGCGGGTCGACGAGCTCTACAACAGCCTGGGCTTCGATCGGCACGGGAAGACGGAGCTGTACCGCGCCCTGCGGGCCCGGCTGACGCGGTCGTCGGCGCGCTTCGAGGTGGCCGAGGGGGAGCCGGGCCTGGTGATGAGCGTCTTCACGCTCTCGGGGCTCGACGTCGTCTTCAAGATCATCAAGGACCGCTTCCCCCCCCAGAAGCGCGTCACCCCGGGCGACGTGAAGGAGCGCTACCGGATGGTCTACGTCCGGGACCGGGTGGGGCGGCTGGCGGACGCCCAGGAGTTCGAGCACCTGGAGATCGACCGGGACCGCTTCGACCCCGAACTCCTGGATCGGCTCCTGGAGGTCGCGCCGAGCACCGTGGTGGTGGAGGGCGACCAGGTGGTCCTCGAGCACCTGTACGCGGTGCGGCAGATGACGCCCCTGAACCTGTACCTGGAGCGGGCGGGCGAGGACGAGGCCCGGGCGGCCGTCCTGGACTACGGCCAGGCGATCAAGGACCTGGCGGCCGCCGACGTCTTCCCGGGGGACCTGCTGCTGAAGAACTTCGGGGTGAGCCGCCACGGCCGCGTCATCTTCTACGACTACGACGAGCTCATCCGGCTCACGGACTGCCGGTTCCGGAGGCTCCCCACCGCCCGACGGCCCGAGGACGAGCTGGCCGACGAGCCGTGGTACTACGTGGGTCCGAACGACCTCTTCCCGGAGGAGTTCCCCCGGTTCCTGGCCATCCCGGACGGGCTGGAGGCGACGTTCCTGGAGCACCACGGGGACCTGTTCGAGCCGGACTTCTGGTGGGAGATGCAGGAGAGGCACCGGGCGGGCGAGCTGGCCGACTTCTTCCCCTATCCCGAAGAGCGCCGGCTGGGGCGGGGCGGCCGGGAGCCGGGCGGCTGAGGGGGGGAGCGCCGGGCGGTCGCCGCCGCCGGTGATCGGGCGAAGGTCTACGCCTCGCTACGCACCACCAGGTCCGGGGTGACCTCCTCCACGGTCCGGCAGCCGGCCAGGGTCATGGCCTCCACCACCTCGTCCCGCAGGATCCGGAGCACTTCGCGGGCCCCGTCCGCTCCGTCGACGGCCAGGCCCCAGAGCACCGGCCGCCCGACGGCGACGGCGTCGGCCCCGAGGGCGAGGGCCTTCAGCACGTCGGTCCCGCGACGCACCCCACCGTCCATCAGCACGGGCACCCTCCCCTCCACGGCCGCGACCACCTCGGGCAGGGCGTCGACGGTGGCCACGCCTCCGTCCAGCTGCCGCCCCCCGTGGTTGGAGACCACGACGCCGGCGGCCCCGTGCTCCACGGCCAGCCGGGCGTCCTCGGGATGGACGACGCCCTTCACGAGCACCGGCAGCCCGGTCAGCCCGACCAGCCAGCCCAGGTCCTCCCAGTCCAGGGTGGGATCCAGGTGGGAGGCGACGTACGCCGCCAGCCCGGAGTCGGCGACCTCCTCCGGCACGTCGGCCATGGCGTCGGGGAGGTTGGCCACGGTCAGCCCGTCGGGGAGGTGGAACCGGTTCCGCACGTCCCGCTCCCGGGTGCCCAGCACCGGGGCGTCCACGGTGAGCGCCAGCGCCGAGAAGCCCGCCGCCTCCGCCCGACGGACCAGCCGCGCCGTGGCCTCGCGGTCCCGGTACACGTAGAGCTGGAACCAGGCGGGCCCGTCGGCGGCGTCGGCCACCGCCTCCATGGGCCGGTTCGAGAGGGTGCTGAGGGTCATCACGGTGCCGGCGTCGGCGGCCGCCCGGGCGGTGGCCACCTCGCCCTCCTCCGCGGCCAGGCGGTGGAAGGCGGTGGGGGCCACGAGGACGGGGAAGCGGAGCCGGTGCCCGAGCAGGTCGAGCCCCGGATCGGGGTCCGACACGTCCCGCAGCACCCTGTGGCGCAGGCGGAGCCGCCGGAAGGCCGCCCGGTTCTCCCGGAGCGTCGCCTCGCCGCGCGATCCGCTGGCGTAGTAGTCGTAGGCCATGCGGGGCAGGGCCTCCCGCGCGGCCTCCTCGTAGTCGGACACGTTGAGCAGGGTCACGTGGGCCTCCGGGGCGGGAGTGTGTGGGACGCAGGGGAAGGTAGCCGCTTCGGCCGGGGCGGCGAAGCCAGGGACGCCGAGGCCCGGAACCGGGCGGCGTCCCGGGGGGGACGGCCTCCTCTCCCGGGCCGTGCAGAATCTTCAGGGTTCCCGCGAACTTTGACGTCTCCCGGACGCCGGCCCGCTCGGGCGGACCCCCCTCCCGTGGTCGGGCGACCGCCCCGTTCGCCGCCTCCCGGGCCCGCTTTCAGGGGGGACCGCCCCCCGCGAGGCCCGCGCCCGACCCCCCTCGGCGCGATCCTTCCGTCCTCTCATGAGGTTGACCTGCTGCGCCGGAAAGGAGACGGGATGGACGCCGGAGAGGTGCTCAGGAGGCTCGGGCTCGGAGCGATCGGGCCGGACGCCGGGGAGGGTCGGGACGCGCTGCGCCGCCTGGCGCGGCGGGCCCGCCGCCGTCTCTCCGTGTGGGCCGTCCGGGCGGCGCGCCGGCTGAAGCGCCGGCTCGAGCCCCACGTCCCGGTCCTCGGTGGGGTCTCGCTCCTGGGGACGATCCTGGTCTCCGGCCTGTGGACCACGGGACTCCTGCCCGGTACGGGTCCGGGGATCGGCCGGGACCTCTCGCCCGAGCGACGCGTGTGCACCGCCGAGGCCCGGTCGCTTCCGGTGGCCGAGCGGGACGTGCGCTTCGACGGGGCCTTCGCCGACCGTCCGCCGTCGGGGGACACCAGGGTGGAGGCCTGGGTGCGGATCCTGAAGGAGGAGCACGGGGACTACTTCCACCGCTACCTGGCCCGGGCGGCGCGCTACGAGACCTGGATCCGGCCGGAGCTGGCCCGCCACGGAGTGCCGGAGGACTTCCTCTACCTGGCCGTCATCGAGAGCGGCGTCAATCCCGCGGCCCACAGCCGCATGGGCGCCGTCGGACCCTGGCAGTTCGTCCACCTCACGGCCCGCGAGCAGGGCCTCCGGATCAGCTGGAGCGTAGACGAGCGTCGAGACCCGGCGGCGTCCACCGGCGCAGCGGCCCGGTACCTGGCGCGGCTGCGGTGGGCGTTCGGGAGCTGGGAGCTGGCGGCCGCGGCCTACAACGCCGGCCCCCGGCGCGTGGGCCGGGCGCTCCGGGTCTGCGGCTGCGACACGTTCTGGGAGCTGGTGGAGACCCGGATCCTGGCCGACGAGACCCGCGACTTCGTGCCCAAGCTCATCGCCGCCGCCCGCATCGGCGCCGACCCCCTGGGGCACGGCATGGGGAGGATTCCCCGCCCGGTGCCCCTGGCCTACCGGGAGGTGCGGGTGGAGCCCACCAGCCGCCTGGACGCCGTGGCCCGGGCCGCCGGGACGAGCCTGGAGGAGGTGAGGCGGCTGAACCCCCATCTGGTCCGGGACCTCACGCCGCCGCGCGCGCCCTCCCGGGTGCGGCTGCCGCCCCACGCCGTGAGCGGCTTCCGGGCCGCCTGGAGGGCGATCCCCGAGGAGGAGCGCCGCGCGGGCGCGATCCACGTGGTGCAGCGTCGGGAGACCCTGTCGGGCATCGCCCGCAGCTACGGGGTCAGCCTCCGGGCGCTCCGGGCGGCCAACGACCGGCTGGACCCGCGTCGCCTGCGGCCCGGCCAGCGGCTGCGGGTCCCCGCCGGGACGCTCTGAGCCGCCGACGCCGCCCGCATCCTCGCGTCCCGCGGGCCGGCCGCTCCGCTCCCCTCGCCTCGGGGGCCGGTCGGGGTCCCGGCGGCCTCGACATGGGTCCCGGCCGGCGTCCCGGTCACATCACCGGCCAGAGCCAGCCGAACGCCCCGGCGGTCAGGAGGCCGTACACCAGGGCGTCGCCCACCTGCTTCAGCACGAAGCTCCAGGGGCGGCCGAACCAGATCGCCTCCTGCACGTAGGCGAAGCCGTAGGCCGCCCACGCCACGGTCCCCGTCACACGAAAGACCTGCAGGTACTCGGTACCCGGCGGCAGCGTCCTCCCGGCCACGTACGCGCACAGGACACCCACCGCCAGGATGTAAATCAGCCACAACGTGAACTGCTTGCCCATCGAGGGGGTGCCCCGGGGCAGCACCGTGAGGAAGGCGTTGGGCCCCTCCGTGAACTTCTCCTGCATCTCGGGCGAGCCGTAGGCGTCCCGGTCCGGCGCGTGGGGGACGTGGTACTGGCCCGGCGAGACGTCGCCCGCGGCCAGCGCCGAGCGGACCTCGTCCTCGTTCTCCAGGCCCCGGAAGTCGTTCCTGTGGTGAGGCAGGACCATCCAGATGACGGAGCTGGCGGCGAAGACGAGGGCGGCGGCGACGAGGACGGGGAGCCAGAGGGCGCCGAGGGTCACCATGGGAGCCTCCTTGCGGGTGAGGGCTCGGGTGCGGCAGATCTCGCTGGTGGGACCCGCCCCGCGACGCGGCGGCGGATCCCGCAACAAGATCGGGGACGCGGCCCCTCCGGGGAAGGCTCGGATCGGCCCGGCCCGAATGGCCGGCCCTACGCCGCGGCGGCGTCCTCCCGGTAGATCCAGCCGCCGAGGAGGGAGGCGACGACGACCTCCACCAGCCCGACGGCGCCCCACGCGACCAGCATCCCGGTGGGGAAGAGACCCAGCATGCCGTAGCCGAGGAGCGACACCAGGTAGCCGCCGACCCACAGGACGAACCCCACGAGGACGGCGGTCTTCGGCCCGGGCCCGAATCGGGGCCGGGCGGCGGCGTAGAAGAACACGAGGGTGAGGCCCACGAGGAGGCTCACGGCCACCGTGATGACCCAGGTTCCGACGCTCATCTCCATCGCCAGCCCGTGGGCCGACAGGGCGGCCTCCATCCGGTCCATGTACAGCACGCTCGCCACACCCTCCAGGACCCAGATCAGGGCCCCGGCCGCCAGCCCGCCTCCCAGCCACCGTCCGATGTCGATGCCCCCCATGATGCGCCTCCGCTGTGAGAGAAAGGATCTCCGGGCCCGCGACGCTCTTCCGGGCGGGCCACGGTGCGGGTGGTCGGCATGGCAATCTAAACCATTGGGGACCCGTTCGCGTCTGATGGTCGGCGCCGGGGACGGATCGAAGTCTGACGACCGGACAGGGGAGAGGGAGCAGGCCGGCCGATGGGAGCCGAGGCGGTGACGGAGGGCGAGGAAGCGACGACCGACGACCGGGCGCTGGTGCGCCGGGCGGCGCAGGGGGAAGTGACGGCGCTCGAGCAGCTGTATCGACGCCACGTTGACCGGGTGTACGCCCTCTGCCTCCGCATGACCGGAGACGAGCGGGAGGCGGAGGAGCTGACACAGGACGTGTGGGTGAGGGTGTGGCGCAAGATGGAGGGCTTCCGGGGCGACGCGGCGTTCACGACCTGGCTGCACCGGGTGACGGCGAACCTGGTCCGGGACAGGGGCCGGGCCCGATCGCGGCGCCGCAGCCACGAGGAGCTGACCGACCGGCCGGCGCGCTACGACAGGGGCAGGCCGCCGCGGTCGGTGGAGGACCGGATGGACCTGGAGAGCGCCATCCGGGAGCTGCCCGACCGGGCACGGGAGGTCTTCGTGCTCCACGACGTGGAGGGCTACCGGCACGCGGAGATCGCCGAGATGCTGGGCGTGGCCGTGGGGACGTCGAAGGCGCACCTGTTCCGCGCACGGCAGAGGCTCCAGGAGGAGCTCATCCGATGACCGGGAGACTCATCCGATGACCGGGAGAGAGGACGGACCGATGGACGATCGTGAGGGCGGCCGGCATCCGGATCGGCAGGCGCTTCACCGCCACGCGGAGGGCAGGCTGGAGGAGGCCGGGGCCGCCCGCCGGGTGGAGGAGCACCTGGAGGGCTGCGCGCGCTGCCGGGAGGAGGTGGAGGCGATTCGGGAGATCCTCCGTCGGGCGGCCGGGCTGCCCCGGGGGATCGAGCCCCGAAGGGACCTGTGGCCGGGGATCGAGTCCCGCGTGCGTGAGGAGGAAGCGGGTCCGGCGGGGGAGGAGACGGACGGCGCCGAGGCTCCGGCCGGGATCGGACCGATTCCCGACCTCCGGCGCGCCGCGCCCTGGCTGGCCGCCGCCGCGGCCGTGCTCGTCGCCCTCACGGCCGGCGCCACCCTCTGGATCGCCGGCGGCCCGGGCGGGGCCCCCGATCCGGCGGCCACGGGCGTGGCGTCGGGCCCGCCGACGGACACGGCCCGGGGGACGTCGGCGGTGCTGACGGAGGCGGCCCGCGTCGAGGCGGGCTACCGGCCCCTGGTGGATCGCCTCGGCGGCGTCCTCGAGCGACAGGGCGACCGGCTTCCGCCGGAGACCCGGGAGGTCGTGGAGAGGAACCTCCGCGTGATCGACGCGGCCATCGCGGAGGCCGAGTCGGCCCTGGCCCGACATCCCGCGAGCCCGGAGCTGCTCCGGGCGCTGGACCGGAGTTATCGACAGAAGATCGACCTGCTGCGGCGCTCGGCACGGCTGACGGCGCAGATGTGAAGAAAGGGAGGAGCGGAAGCATGGAGATCGGGACGGTGGGGACGACGAAGAGGGTGTCCGGTGCGGTGACGGTGCTGTCGGTGACGGCGCTGGCGCTGGCGCTGCCGGCGGGGCTGGCGGGCCAGGAGGAGCTGCGCGAGATCGACGAGACGCGCGACGTGGCCCCGGACGTGATCGTACAGGTGGAAGCGCTGGTCCGGACCGTCCGGGTCACGGGCTGGGACCGGGACCAGGTCCGGGTGCAGGCGACCATCGACCCGGAGCGCGAGGAGTTCGCCTTCGACGGGGACCGCGGAACGGTCGACATCGAGATCGACCCGAGGGACGACCGGCGCGGCCGGAAAGGAAAGGGGACGCGAGACTCCGGCCCGTTGATGATCTCCGTGCCGCGGGGCGCCAGCCTGGAGGTCGACGTGGTGAACGGCAGCCTCGTCGTCGAGAACGTGGACGGGAGCGTGGAGCTGGAGTCCGTCAACGGGAACGTCCGCTACGCCGGCGGGGCCGAGCGGGTCGACGCGGAGACGGTGAACGGCCGGGTCCGCGTCGAGGCCCCGCGGGCCCGGAGGACCCGCGCGGGGTCGGTCAACGGCGACGTCGTGCTGCGCCTGGGGGGCGGCTTCGTGGAGGCGGAGACGGTCTCGGGAAACCTGGACATCCGGGCCGACGGCTCCGTGGAGTCGGTGACCGCCGAGGCGGTGGCCGGGAGCGTCGACTTCCGCGGCGCGCCGGTGGCCGGGGCGTCGCTCGCCTTCGAGACCCACAGCGGGGACGTGACGGTGCGTCTCCCGGCGGACGTCCAGGCCCGCCTGGACGCCACCACGTTCTCCGGCCGCATCGAGAGCGAGTTCGGGGGGGAGGCCGTGAGCTCCAGCCGCTGGACGTCGGAGCAGTCCTTCCGCCACACGGTGGGGGACGGGGGCGTCCGCGTCGCGACCGAGAGCTTCAGCGGCGACGTGCGCTTCCTGCGGCTCGGCGGGGACGGGGGCGGGTGAAGAGGAGACCCGGCGGGCAGCTCCCGCGGCGCCCCGCTCCCATCTGTCTCCGGGGCGGGGCCGTCGCATATCTTCCCCGTCGGCTCGCCCCCCGGCGGGCCGCCGCGCCGGATCGATCCCCGGAGGAAGGAAGAGGCCCGATGGCGGACAGGCTCACCTACGACGACGTGATGGACGCCCGCCGGGAGATCCGCGACGAGCTGCTCCCGGCCGTCCGGGAGGCCGAGCTGGAGCTCGTGGCCGAGTACTTCTGGGCCCTGGATCCCATCGCTCCCCAGGTGGAGGGCCACTACACCATCGACGAGCTGGTCGCCATCCTGGAGGGGGAGCGCCCGTGGCCCACCGACGCCCACTTCCGCGGCCTGCTCAGCGAGTACCTCCAGAGCCGGGACGCCAACCCGTACCTGGACGAGTGGAACCGGAAGGGGGACGTGCGGGAGGAGCTGGAGCGCCGGCTGGACGTGGCGGCCGCGTAGGCGGCCGGGCGGCCGCCCCCGGGCCGGGTCCGCTCCCGGGCCGAAGGACGCCGGGGGGTCGGGCATGACGCGGAGAAGCGGCTCCGGCGCTTCTCCGGGCCCGATCAGCCCCCATAGCGCTCCGGGATCGGCGCGCCGTCGTGCTCGCCGTGCCACAGGATGGTCACGATCCACCAGCGATCGCCGTCGTGCCAGAGCTGGATGCTGTTGATCCCCCGCTGAAAGGGCTCGGCGTCGTCGACGGCCCGGCGCGACTCGTAGGTCGAGAAGACGTGGGCGATGTCTCCGTAGCGCTCCATCACGGCGTGGATCTCCGTCTCGAAGAAGCCGCTCTCGGCGAAGGCCCGGGTGGCCCCCTCCATGTACTCCTCGACGGTCAGGATCCGGTGGCCGGCGCCGCCGTCGGGCCGGCGACCCGAGGGCACCAGCCGGGCGCCGTCGACGAAGAGCGAGCGGAGCCGGTCCCAGTCCCGCTCCTCGCCGGCGTCGCCGGAGATGGACTCGTAGACGGCGGCCACGATCGCGTCCGGGCTCCCCACGTCGGCGGGATCGGCGGCCGGCCGGCCGGGATCCCCCTGCTGGCCGGCCAGCGCCGCGGGAGCCAGGAGGAGGGCCGCCAGCGCGGCCGCCGTCGGGCCCGCGAGCCGGGCGGACTCCGGCGAAGGATCGGAGAAGAAGAGCATGGCGTGCCTCGTTCGGACGGGAGGGGATGGCTGTCGGTACCCGTTCCATGATGATTCCCCGGGGCGGCGGGGGCCAGGGCCCGGTCCCCGCCGCGTGCACCGGACCGGCGAGAAAGGGCCCGGCCGGGGCAGGGATCGGTCCCGCCGTACGCCGGCCTCGGGCGCCGGCCCCGGGTCGGGGATGACGCCTGGAGCCGGCTCGGGTGTATGGGGACTGGGCGATGCGTTTCCGTCCGTCGCTAACATCCTGTGCCGTCCCGGTCGGGAGGAGACCATGACGCACCCGCCGGCCCGTCCCGCGGTCCTCGCCGCCCCCTTCGCGCTCTTCGTCGTCCTCGTACTCGCTGCTCCCTCCGGGGCGGCCGGCCAGGAGGCCGGGACCTGGGAGGAGGAGCGCGACAGGATGGTCCGCGAGGGGATCGCCTCGCCGGGCGCGGGGATCCAGGGGGTGACCGACGCTCGGGTGCTCCGGGCGATGCGGTCGGTGCCCCGCCACGAATTCGTCCCCGAGAAGCTGCGGCGGCTGGCCTACGTCAACCGCCCGCTCCCCATCGGCCACGGACAGACGATCTCGCAGCCGTACGTGGTGGCCCGGATGACCGAGCTCCTCGAGCTGGAGCCGGGGGAGAAGGTGCTGGAGGTGGGCACGGGGTCCGGCTACCAGGCGGCGGTGCTGGCCGAGCTGACCGACGCGGTCTACAGCATCGAGATCGTCGGGGAGCTGGCCCGGACGGCGCGCCAGCGGCTGCGGCGCCTCGGCTACGATTCGGTCACGGTCCGACACGGCGACGGCTACGAGGGCTGGCCCGGGGAGGCCCCCTTCGACGCCGTCATCGTGACCGCGGCGCCCGAACGGGTGCCCGACGCCCTGGTCGAGCAGCTCGCCCGGGGAGGACGGATGGTGCTCCCGGTGGGCCCGCAGGGGGGGCGACAGGTCCTGACGGTGGTCCGGAAGACCGCGGACGGGACCGTGGAGCGGGAGGAGGTCAGCGTCGTCCGATTCGTGCCCATGGTGCGGGACGGCGACTGACGGCCGTACCTTGGAAAGGTCGGCGCCCGCCGCGGGTGCCGGCGGCGTGGCACCCAGCGAAGGAGAAGCTCATGGGCGGCTCCCCTCACCGACGCGTTCCCCCCGTGAACGGCGGCCCGCGAACCGTCGGACCGTCGATCCGGATCGTCGCGCTGGCCGCGGCGGCGGCCGTCGCCTGCGGCGGCGGCCACCAGCTGGGGGAGTACGACTTCGCTGGTGGCACCCTGGCCGTCGTGGACCTGGGGACCCCGGCCCCCGACCTCCTCACCGGCGGCTACGACGTGGAGACGGAGGAAGGGGCGCTGGAGGCGGTGCTCGACGCCGGCTCCCGGGCCGCCAAGGAGGCGGCGGCCCGGGAAGCGAGGAGCCGCCTGGACAGCGCCGCCCGGCGGGTGGACATGGGGGAGCTGATGGCGGCCCGGATCGTGGAGCGGGGCAGCCGCTACCTCGGCACGCGTCCCGTCGAGACGGAGGCCGAGGCGGACTTCCTGCTGGAGATGGACGTCCGGAGCTACGGCATCGACGCCCGCGGCGGGCGCGACGCCCGGCTCTTCGTGGTCGCCGAGGTCATCCTCCTCGACCGGCGGAGCGGTCGGGAGATCTGGAACACCGAGGTCAGGGGGAGGGATCGGCTCACCCGCTCCGTCGGGGGGGTCGACCCGCTGCCGACCGACATCTTCACCGCCGGCGGCCTCACGCGGATCTCCGTGTCGGATTTCGAGCGGATCCTCGAGGGGCTCGCCGACGTCTCGGCCGACGCGGTCACCGACCAGCTCCGGGAGGACCTGCGGGACGCCCGCCGGGACGGCTGAGGACCCGCCCCGCTTGGCCCTGTCCTCGGGGCCCGGGTAGCTTGGTCCGCGCGACATGACCCCCGCCCCCGACGACTCCGGAGATCCGCCCCTGTCCCGTTCCGGCCCCACCCGGGTGGCCGGGGCCGCGGTCTCCCGGCTCGCCGGGGCGCGGGCCGTCGGGGCGGGCCTCCTCGCGGCCTTCGCGCTCGTGCTGCCGGCCTGCGGCGGCCCGGCCGACGCCCCGCCGCCGGAGCCGTCCCGTGGCGGCACGGCGGCGGTGGGGGTCGCCGGCGACGCCTCCACGGTGCTTCCCCCCCTGGCCCGGAGCGCCCTGGACCAGGAGCTGGGCGGCCTCCTCTTCCCGGGGCTCAACCGCCTGACCTGGGAGGACGGGGGACCGTCCTACGGGGCCGGCGATTCCGTGTCGCTGGCAGAGAGCTGGCGCTTCGGACCCGACAGCACGACGCTGGTCTACCGGCTGTCGGACGGGCGGCGCTGGTCCGACGGGGAGCCGGTGACCCCGGACGACGTCGTGTTCACCTATCGGCTGCTGGCCGACGACCGGGCCGCGCTCCCACTCTCCTACGTCACCGAGGAGATGGACTCGGTCGCCGCCCTGGGGGACACGGCGGTGGTCTTCCACTTCGCCCGGCGCTACCCCCGAATGCTCTTCGACACCGGGGTCGGGATCCTCCCGGAGCACGTCTACGGGGACGTCCCGCCGCCGGAGTTCGCCCGCATCGCCGGCTCGGCCGCCGGGACGGAGGAGGCCGACGCCGAGGGATCCGTGATCGCCCGTGGGGCGGCGGTGGGCAGCGGGCCCTTCCGGCTGGCCGAGTGGCGCCGGGGCGACCGGATCGTCCTGGTGCGCAACCCGGCGGCACCGGCGCCGTCCCGCCTGGACACCCTGGTGTTCCGGGTGCTGCCCGAGGAGAGCACCCGGCTGGCCGAGCTTCGGTCCGGCGGGCTCGAGATGGCCCGCGTCGAATCCTTCCGCGAGGCGTCCCGGCTGCAGGAGCGGTCGGGCTACGACGTCCAGACCATGCCGGACCGGGCGTTCGACTACCTGGCCTGGAACCCGGAGGAGCATCCGGCGTTCGGGGACGTACGGGTGCGCCACGCCCTCTCCCTGGCGCTGGACCGGGAGGAGATGCTGGCCGCCCTGGAGATGGTTCCCTTCGCCGAGCCCGCCCGGGGTCCCTACGGCCCCCTGTTCCCGGAGCTGGCCGACGCGCTTCCCGAGCCGATGCCGGACCCGGAGCGGGCCCGCCGCCTCCTGGACGAGGCCGGGTGGTCCGCCCCCCCCGGCGGCGGCGTCCGGACCCGGGGCGGTGACCGTCTCGCCTTCGACCTGCTCGTCCCGGCGGGCAGCGACCGGCGCACCACGGCGGCCGTCATGATCCAGGACCAGCTGGATGCGGTGGGGGTCGAGGCCCGCGTCCGGACCCGGGAGTTCAACGCCCTCTTCGAAGACGTCCGCGGCGGGGACTATCAGGCGGTGCTGCTGGGCTGGCAGGTGGGGCTGGATCCCGACATCTCGCCCTTCTGGTACGATCCCGCCTCTCCCCTCAACGTGGTGGGCTTCGACTCGCCGCGGGTCCGGGCCCTCATGGACAGCGCCCTGGCCGCCCCGACGGCGCGGGCCGCCGCCCCCCACTGGCGACGAGCCGGACGGGAGATCGTCTCGGAGCATCCGTACGCTTTCCTCTGGTACTTCGACCTGCCGTGGGGTGTCAGCTCCCGCCTCCTCGGGGTGGAGGTCGGGGTCACGGGCTTCGCCGCTGGCGCCCGGGGCTGGTGGCTGGCGGAGGGAGGCGGGGGCTGAGCCCGTACCACCTGTCCGCCGCTCGGGCACACCTGTAGCGTAACGCTACACTTTCCGACGGTCTCTCGTACATCTGCCGTTCGTCGCAACTCGTTGTCACACAGTGAAATGTGGGATCCCATCGGGCCAGGCGTCCCCCTTGCCCCTTTCGACGAGCGGGGATCCGGAGCGAGCGGATCCGAGGACATCCATCCATCGAGGAGGGGAAGCACCATGAGGGCCATGCTGAACGGTTCGATTCGGAACGTCACGGCCGCGGCGGGAGCCGCCGGCCTGCTCCTGCTGGTCGGCGCCGCCTGCGACGGCGGGCCCACGGGGCCGGAGGGCTCCGGGGCGGTCTCCCTCTCGGTGACGACGACGGGAGGCGGGGACGGCGCGGCCGCGAGCCTCTCCCCGACCCTCTCGGTCGAGCAGTCGGACGGCCAGGGGAACTCCCTGGTGCTGGACAGCGTCCAGGTCGTGCTTCGGGAGGTCGAGCTGGAGCGGATGAACGACGACGACTGCGACGACATTCCGGAGGGCGCGGACGACGAATGCGAGGAGTTCGAGGCGGGGATCCGGCTGCTCCACCTGCCGCTGGACGGCTCGGTCGAGCAGCTGGTGCAGATCCGGCCGCCGGCGGACGTCTACGACGAGCTGGAGTTCGAGATCCACAAGCCCGACGACGACGACCAGGAGGGCCGCGACTTCATCGCCGAGCACCCGAACTTCGAGGACGTGAGCATCCGGGTGAAGGGCACCTTCAACGGCGAGGAGTTCCTCTTCCTGCAGGATCTCAACGAGGAGCAGGAGATCGAGCTTTCGCCGCCGCTGGAGGTCGGGCCCGACGCGGGACCGGTCAACGTCACCCTGCGGCTGGACGTCACCACCTGGTTCGTGGCGGCCGACGGTAGCCTGGTCGATCCGACCAGCGCCAACGACGGAGGTCCGAACGAGAACCTCGTGGAGGAGAACATCGAGAACTCCATCGAGGCCTTCGAGGACGACGACCGGGACGGAGACGACGATGACGATGACGATGACGACGGCGACGACGGCTGAGGATCGGGTCCGTAGCCGGCGCCGGTGACGTCTCGCCGGGCGCCGCGCCGTCCACGCGGAGGGAGGGGGGCGCGGAAGCGCCCCCTTTCGCGTGGGTCCTCTCTCCCGTCAGCGGGTTCCCCGCCCGGCCCGGGCGCCGGCCCGGGGGGCGGCGCCGTCAGGCCGGGTCGTCCAGCCGCTCCCGGGCGTCCTCGGCGTAGGCGGTGGCGCCGATCTCGCTGAAGACCTCCACGGCGCGGCCGAGCGCCTCCCGGGCCTCCTCCCGGCGTCCCGTCCGATCCAGCAGCACCGCCAGGTCACGCCGCGTCTCGGCCTCCAGGAGGCGATTCCCCGTCTCCCGGGCCAGCTCCAGGGCCCGGTTCGCGTCGGACATCGACTCGCCGAGCTCCCCGTCCTCCGGTGTCACGGCCGCCCGGGCCCTCGCCCGCACCCGGAGCGCCTCCCCGGTCGTGACGGGATCGCCCACGCGCTCGGCGGTCTCCAGGCCCCGTTCCACCAGCCGCAGGGCGAAGCGGGGGTCCCCCCCCAGGAGCTCGATCTCGGCCCGGCCCACCGTGGCCATCGCCTCGAGGAAGGCATAGCCGATCTCCTCGGCCCGCGCGGCGGCCCGGCGGTAGGCCTCGGTGGCGTCCTGGAAGCGCTCCCGGTCGCGATGGGCGATGCCCAGGTTGTGCTCCAGCTGGGCCAGGGGGCGGCGGAGCCCCAGCTTCTCGTACAGGGTCCGGGCCATGCGGTAGCTCACCAGGGCCTCGTCGCGCCGGCCCGTGAGGAGCAGGACCATCCCCAGGTTGTGGGCCGATCGGCCGAGCATCTCGTCGTCGCCCTCCGCCTGGGCCAGCTCCTGGAGCTCCTCGTACCGCTTCCGGGCCGCCTCGGTTCGTCCGAGCTCGAAGGCGGCCGTGCCCCCCAGGTTCAGGGCCTGGAGGACCCCGGGGGCGTCGGCCCGCGACCGGGCCGCCTCCTCGAAGCTCGCGGCGAAGTCCGCCAGCTCCTCCATCCGTCCCGTGTGGTAGAGGGCCTGCCCGAGGCGGTAGGAGAGGTCCCGGCGGGCCAGCACCCGCTCCGGGTCGGCCGAGCCGAGGAGCTCCCCCAGAGCGGACCAATCCCCCTCCCGCTCCAGGCGGCGGGATCGACGCTCGAGGTCACCGTCGGTGGGGGACCCCGCCACGGGTCACCTCCGGGCCGGGGAAGGCCGGCTGCCCCCCGGCCCGGGCCGGGGAGGGAGGACGGCCGGAGAGCGCATCAGATCGCGGCGGCGAACCGGGTGAAGGACTCCAGGTCCGCCTCGATCTCGTCCAGCTCGAAGTCCTTCAGGCGACCCACCCGGAACCACTCTTCCCCCGGAGCCTCCTGCCGCCACAGGTCGACCTCGTCCTCGAAGTCCTCCTCGTCCTCGCCGTCGTCGTCCGTGTCCCGGTCGGCCTCCGCGTACCGGATCCGGAGCTCCCCCGGGTCGTCCGCGCTGAACTCGAGGCCGTCGGGCCCGAACTCGGCCAGCAGGGTGTCCGGCGCCACCCGGATGCGGATCGTCACCGTGTCGCCGGGCCCGAACAGGGCGCCCCCCCTCGGGTGGTCCTCCGGATAGCGGAAGAGGGATTCCTCGTCCAGCTCGAACCTCAGGAACCGGTCGCCGGGCTGGCCCGGGTCGTCGGGGTCCTCGTGAAAGATCTCCACGTCCAGCTCCTCGCCCCGCGTGGCGACCACGGAGGTGTCGGTCGTCAACAGCGGCGGCGCCGTGTCGGCAGGCTTCAGGAAGGTGAGCCGGGCTTCGGGCACGCCTGTCTCGCCGGGGGCGGTCACGTCGTCGTCTCCGCAGCCGGTCATGAGGAGCGACAGGGCCAGCACCAGGCCGATCCCTCCCCGGGCCGTACCCGTCCTCGGGTTCGCTGCTCGATCCGTGTTCGTCATGAAGGCCAGCCTCCTCTGGTCGCTCGCTCGCAGGGCGCGGAATCGACGCGGCCCGTCGTCCGGCGGTCATGCGTCGGCGGTAACGGGTGCAACGGGTGTGCCTCCCCCAACTCCCGGAATGACAGGGGGTTCCGGTCCTGTGACCTGTCCCGCCGCCGGACACCTGTCCCGCATCGCGACACATGGGCGGAACATCTCGACCGCGCTTGCATCCGCCGTCACTCTCCCTCCGCCCGATCCAGGATGCGGTACAGCCGCGACCGTGGGATGCCCAGCCGACGGGCGGCCTCGCTCTTGTTCCCGTCGCACAGCTCGATCATCCTCCGGGTGGCCGCCGTCTCCAGCTCCTCCAGGGTGGCCGGGAAGGGGAGGCCGTCCCCGGGACCGGTCCCGCTCCCGGGCGCCGCGCCGACGGAGGCCTCCTCCAGGGCCAGGTGCTCCTCGCGGATCGGATCGCCCCGCGACAGCAGGAGGGCGCGCTCGACGGCGTTGCGGAGCTCCCGCACGTTGCCGGGCCACGCGTGGGCCTCCAGCGTGCGGATCGCCTCGTCCGTCAGCTCCGGCGGTGAGGTGTCGTACTCCCGGGCCAGCCCCACCAGGAAGTGGCGGGCCAGGCGGAGGACGTCCCTCCCCCGCTCGCGCAGCGGCGGCAGGCGGATGGGGAAGACGGCGAGCCGGTAGTAGAGGTCCTCGCGGAACTCCCCCTCGGCCACCCGGCGGCGGAGGTCCACGTTGGCGGCCGCCAGCACCCGGACGTCCACGTGGGTGGACCGGACGCCGCCCACGCGGCGAATCTCGCCCGACTCCAGCACACGGAGGAGCTTCGCCTGCAGCTCCAGGGGCAGGGTGGACACCTCGTCCAGGAAGAGGGTGCCGCCGTCGGCCACCTGGAAGAGGCCGGGCTTGGAGGAGCGGGCGTCGGTGAAGGCGCCCTTCTCGTGGCCGAAGAGCTCGGACTCCAGGAGGTTGGGGGGGATCGCCGAGCAGTTGACGGGAACGAACGGCTCCGGGCCCCGCGGACCCTGGTGGTGGATGGCCTGGGCCAGGAGCTCCTTGCCCGTCCCGGTCTCGCCCAGGACGAGGACGGTGGCGCTCCCGCGGGGGATCACGCTGGAGGCCCGGTCCAGGGCCTCCCGCAGGGAGGGGTCCTCCCCCACGATGTCCTCGAAGTCGAACCGGTCGGGCCGGGGGGACGGACCCTCGGCCGCGGCCGCCCTCCGTCGCTCCGCGCGTTCGGCGACGGCCTCCTCCAGGCGCTCGGCGTCGGGCGGCAGGGCGTAGTAGCCGCCCGCTCCCCGTCGCATCAACTCGACGGCCAGCCGGTGGTCCGGGTCCGCGCCGACGACCCACGGCTCCTCGACCCCGGCCCGGTGTGCCTCGTGGAGCAGCTCCAGGGCCTGCGCCTCCCGCCCGGCACAGACCAGGACCAGCCCGGCCGAGCGGCTCTCCCGTACGGGCTCCGGAGCCTCGACGGTGCGGAGCTCCAGGTCGAGCCGCCCGGCCAGCTCCGGCCAGAACTCCGAGAAGGCCTCGCTGGACCGGACCACCGTCAGGACCGGTCGGTCCCCGGTCACGTCGCCCGGCTCCCGGGCGAGCGGGGCGCCCTTCCGGGAGGGATCAGCGCCGTCTCCCTACAGCCGACCGAACGCCCGGGCCAGTCGCTCCTCCGCCTCGTCGGCCACGGGCATCACGTCCTCGTTGCCCGAGAGGTCGAGCATCTGGCGAGGGCGTGCGTAGGAGACCTCGGCCCCGGCCTCCGTCTCGGCCACGACGACGTTGCACGGCAGCAGCAGCCCGATGTTGTCGTCCGTGGTCAGGGCCCGATGGGCGAGCTGCGGGTTGCAGGCGCCCAGGATGACGTAGCGGCGGAACTCCTCGTCCAGCTTCTCCCGCATGGCCTTCCGCACGTCGATCTCCGTGAGGATGCCGAAGCCCTCCTCAGACAGGGCCTCGGTCACCCGCTCGACGGCGTCCTCGTAGGAGACGCCGGGCAGCTCCCGATGTGCGCCGTAGGTCACGTCCTTCACCGTGTCCTCCTCGTCCAGGTTATGCGCCCCGCCGCAGCAGCCCGCCGCCCATCCCGACCGCTGCGGCCAGCAGCACCAGGATGACGGTCCACTCGAGGCCGGAGCGGGAGTGGTCGATCTCCAGGTGCTCCGCCGTGGCCTCCGACGTCGAGGCCCCGGCGCCCCCGTCCGCGGCCGCGCCGGTCCCGTCGTCCGACGATCCGTCCGCCTCCGCCGCGGAGCCCGCCACGAGGGTGAGCGCCAGCCGGGCGGCGACGTCGCCGTCCGGGGCCACGGCCTCCACCTGATAGCGACCCGGGTCGGCCTCGTCCGGAATCCGGACAGCGACCTCGAACGTGCCCGCCGTGTCGGGCGAGACCTCCCCGAGGTCGTGCTCCTCCAGGGCCCCCACCAGACGCAGCCGGTGGTCCTCCCCGGCGGCGAAGTCGCGGCCGACGAGCCGCAGCTCGCCCCCGACGGCCACGGTGGAGGCGGGCGACTCGAGCACGGCCTCCTCGTGGACCTCGGCGGCGCTCAGCGGCGCCGGGCCGCCGAGGCCGAGGGTGAGCAGGGCGGCGGCCAGGGCCCCGCCCGCCACGGTCCTCGCCCTCCCGCGCCAAGGGGGCGAGGGGGAGTTCCGGCGTCGGGGCGACGCCAGCTTCCGGGGCGAGGTCTCCTTCCGGCGCGGCAACGAAGGCTCGGGTGGCGTCATGCTGCTCCCTCCTCTCGATCGGGACGACCATCTCATCATACCGGTCACCGGCGCGAAGGGTCGGGGGGCACCGGCGGCGCCGGAGGCGTCGGGCTCAAATTCCCCGGGTGCTGCTCACATCCCCAGGTGCTGCTGCTTCGGGGCCACGGCGGCGTAGATCCACAGCGCGGCCAGCGCCACCGCCACCGCCAGCCCGGCCCACTTCAGCCATCCGTGCCGTCCCGGCCGATCGTCCCCGCCCCGGTCCAGGAACGGGACGGCCAGGAGGAAGACGAAGAGGGCCGACGGGCCCACGATCATGCCCGACATCCCCATCAGGTTCTCCAGTCCGTAGACCCACAGCAGGGGCCAGAACGGCTTCGTGACCTCGACGCCCGACACCGGCGGATGGCCCAGCCCCTCGGGGACGGCGACGGCCAGGAGGCCCACGGCGGCGAAGGCCAGCAGGCCCACGCCGGCCAGGCGCGTGGCGTGCTCCCGGAAGCGGGTGTTCTTCGGGCCGGGATCGTGGAGGCCCAGGTGGCGGACCAGCCACAGGTGGAGGGCCAGCAGCCCGAGAAGCGCCCCGGGGAGCAGGCTGACGTGCAGCGCGTAGATGCGGGTGAGAAGCGGGGTGCTCAGGGTGAAGCCCTCGGTGAAGAACGCCCCGATCCAGCCGGTCATCTCGCCGCCGGCCGTCAGGTGGGCCAGGGCCTCGTAGCCCTCCTGGTCCCAGCGGAGGGCGGTGCCGGTGACCAGGAGCAGGAACAGCAGGCCGGCCATCCCGACCCCGGCCCACCACGTGACCTCCCGGGGTGCCCGGTAGGAACGGCGCCAGAAGACCCAGCCGAGGTGGGCCGCCACGGTGAGGACGATCCCGCCGGCGGCCCAGTAGTGGACGCTCCGCACCCAGTCGCCCAGGGGCGCCCGGGTCAGGATGTAGAGCATGCTGTCGTGGGCACCGACGGGATCGGGGTCGTAGAACTGGCCCAGGTAGAGCCCGCTCAGGACCAGCACCACGAGGAGCGCGGCCGTCAGCCCGCCCAGGAAGTAGGGCCAGCGCCGGGCGGCGTCCGGGATGGCGTAGTCCAGGGCGCCGAGAGCGAGGCGCCGGGACAGGCCCGCCGTCCCGCCGCTCCCGCTGGCGTCCCCGCGCCCGCCCCGATCGCCGATCCCGCCGCTGGTCGTGTCGTCTTCGGTCACGTGTCTCACTCCGGCGGCGAGCGTCGATGGACGGAGGCTGCTCGGGCCGGGGTGCGGGACCTCCCGGCCCCGACCTCCCGCCCCGACCGACCGCCAATGTTTGCGGTCGGGCCGGGGTTCACAAGCGGGTGAAGCCGGCCCGGGGAGCGATCCCCCGGCGGGGTCTCTCCGATTTGACACCACGGTGGCCGCGGCGTAGCCTCGCGCTCGCCGGTCGTCGCCCCTCCGCGGCGGTCGGTCGGCGTCCACAAGGCCACGCGGTCGCATCCACCCGGACGGACACGACGACGGACAATATGCCTGCCCCGAACCGAGAGACGCACCCCTCCGCCCCGTCCCGCGACCCCGACGGCTCCATGTGTCCCTGTGTCTGTCCGTGCCCCGCTGCCTCGAGACCGGCCGGGTCGGTGCCCTGACACGGGCTCGCCGACGCGTCGAGATCGAGGCCGCTCTTCGGAGCGGCCTTTTTTGTTGTGCCCGCCGCCCGGGCCCCCCGCCCGACGGCCGGCCGGGAGGAGCCGAGACCCCACGAGCGAGAGGACCATGAGCGTGACCGAGCGCCCCGTCGCCATCTGGTACGAGCACCCCCGGTGGTTCCGTCCCCTCTTTCGGGAGATGGAGCGCCGGGGCCGGCCCTTCGCCCGGCTCCACGCCATGGAGCACCGCTTCGATCCGGACGGCGGGCCCCCGGGCTGGTCCCTCTTCTTCAACCGGATGAGCCCGTCGGCGCACCTGCGGGGACACGGGGCCGCCGTGGCCCACACGCTGGCGTACCTGGAGCACCTGGAGGACACCGGCGTTCCGGTGGTGAACGGGCTCCGGGCCTTCCGGACCGAGATCTCGAAGGCCCGGCAGGTTCGTCTCATGGCCTCGCTGGGCCTGTCCCACCCTGCCACCCGCGTGGTGGCCGACGTCGACCAGGCCCGCCGGGCGGCGGCGGAGATCGGCTATCCCGTGCTGGTGAAGGCCAACCGGGGCGGGAGCGGCGCCGGCATCCGGCGCTTCGGGGACGCCGACGAGCTGGAGGCGGCCGCCGTCGGAGGTGAGGTGGACCTGGGTCCCGACGGCACCGCCCTGGTCCAGGACTTCGTGCCCGCCCGCGGGAACACGATCACCCGCGTCGAGACGCTGGGCGGCTCGTTCCTCTACGCCATCCGGGTGCACCTGACGGGGGAGACATTCGACCTCTGTCCCGCCGACATCTGCCGCACGCCCGACGGCCGGGCGCTGGCCGGGGACGGCGACGGCGACGGGCCCGAAGTCGGGACCGGCGGCCGACCCGGCGGCGGGGCCGACGCCCCGGGGGGCGGCGACCCGGAGGGCGACGGCGGGCTCGCGGTGGAGGCCGTCGATCCGCCGGACGAGGTGATCCGCGCCGTCGAGGGGCTGGTGGCCGCCGCGGGCATCGACGTCGGCGGGGTCGAATACCTGGTGGACGACCGGGACGGGACCGTCCGGTTCTACGACGTGAACGCCCTCTCGAACTTCGTGGCCGACGCCGAGGAAGTGGTCGGCTTCGATCCGCACGCCCGGCTGGTGGACTGGCTGGAGAGGACGGCCGCGGTCGAGGGGGGCGCCTGATGCGGTACGGATACTGGCTCCCCGTCTTCGGCGGGTGGCTCCGGAACGTCGAGGACGAGGGCATGGAGGCGACGTGGCCCTACGTCCGCCGGCTGGCGCGGCGCAGCGAGGAGCTCGGCTTCGACCTGACCCTGATCGCCGAGCTCTTCCTCAACGACATCAAGTCGGCGGACGCGCCGGCCCTCGACGCCTGGAGCACGGCCGCCGCCCTGGCGGAGGCGACGCGACGCCTGGAGCTGATGGTGGCCGTGCGGCCGACCTATCACCTGCCGGCGGTGCTGGCGAAGCAGGCCGCCAACATCGATCGGATCTCCGGCGGGCGGCTCGCGCTGAACCTGGTCGCCTCGTGGTGGGAGGAGGAGGCGCGGCGCTACGGGGCGACGTTCGACCGCCACGACGAGCGCTACGACCGCGCGGCCGAGTGGATCCGTGTCGTGAAGGGGATGTGGACGGAGGAGCGCTTCACGCTCCAGGGGGACTACTTCCAGGTGGAGGACGCGGTGCTGGAGCCGAAGCCCGCCGCGGAGCCGTGGCCGACCGTCTACGCCGGGGGGGAGTCGGAGGCGGGCAAGGAGATGATCTCCAGCCTGTGCGACGCCTACGTCATGCACGGCGATCCCCCCCACCGCGTGGAGCGGCGGATCCGCGACATGCGCCGGCGACGGGAGGCGCACGGCGGTCCCCCCATGACGTTCGGCGTCTCGGGGTTCGTCGTCGTGCGCGACACCGAGGAGGAGGTGCGGGAGGAGCTGGCCCGCATCACCAGCGTCGAGGCCGGGGACGCCGCCGGCTACCACAGCTTCCAGGACTGGGTGGACGGCACCGAGCTGGAGAAGGAGCTGTCGGCCGAGGACTACGCGGTCTCCAACCGGGGGCTGCGCTCCGGCCTGGTGGGAACGCCCGAGCAGGTGGCCCGGCGGATCGACGCCTTCGAGGAGGCCGGGGCCGACCTGCTCCTCCTGCAGTTCAGCCCCCAGATGGAGGAGATGGAGCGCTTCGCGGAGACGGTGATGCCCCTCCGGGAGGGCCGGTCCACCGCGGTGTGACGCCCCGCCCGGCACCGAGGCCGGGCCGATCCCTCAGCCGCCGCCGTCCAGCTGCCGGCGGACCGTCCGGGCCGCCTCCACCATGTTCCGCAGGGCCGGCTCGACCTCCTCGTACGCCCTCGTCTTGAGGCCGCAGTCCGGGTTCACCCACAGGCGCTCGGACGGGAGCACGGTGAGGGAGTCCTCCACGCGGCCGGCCATCTCCTCGGCGGGCGGGATCCGGGGCGAGTGGATGTCGTAGACGCCGGGCCCGATGTCCCGCTCGTATTCGAAGTCCCGGAAGACCTCCAGCAGCGCCTCGTCGGAGCGGGCGTTCTCGATGAGCAGCACGTCGGCGTCCATCGCCGCGATGTGCTCGATGATGTCGTTGAATCGGGAGTAGCACATGTGGGTCTGGATCTGCGTCTCGGGCCGGGCCGGCGCCGTGGCCAGCCGGAAGCAGCCCACCGCCCAGCGCAGGTAGTCGTCCCACGCCTCCCGGCGCAGGGGAAGCCCCTCCCGGAGGGCGGGCTCGTCCACCTGGATGACGGGCGCCCCGGCCCGGTCCAGGTCCCGGACCTCGTCGCCCACGGCCAGCGCCAGCTGGAGGCAGGTGTCGCGGCGCGGCTGGTCGTCGCGCACGAAGGACCACTGGAGCAGGGTCACCGGCCCGGTGAGCATGGCCTTCACCGGCCGCTCCGTGCAGCTGTCGGCGTGGCGCCACCACCGGACCGTGATCGGCTCGGGCCGGCGGACGTCGCCGTACAGCACGGGGGGCTTCACGTAGCGGGAGCCGTAGGACTGGACCCATCCGTGCTCGGTGAAGGCGAAGCCCTCCATCCGCTCGGCGAAGTACTCGACCATGTCGTTCCGCTCGAACTCACCGTGGACGAGGACGTCCAGCCCCGCCTCCTCCTGCAGGCGGAGGCAGCGGGCGATCTCCTCCTCCAGGAACGCCTCGTACTCCCCGGTGTCGAGCTCGCCGCGCCGATGCTGTCGCCTCTTCTCCCGCACCTCCCCGTGCTGGGGGAACGAGCCGATGGTGGTCGTGGGCAGGCTCGGCAGGCCCAGCCTCTCGCCCTGGGCGGGCCGCCGCCGGGAGAAGGGGGCGTCGCGCCCCTCGGACTCCAGGTCCACGCCCTCGAGGCGCCGTCGGACCTCGGGGTTCCGGGTGCGGACCGACGCGGCGCGGGCCTCGACGGCGTCCCGGTTGGCCTCGAGCTCCCGCTCCACCGCCTGCCGACCCTCGTTCACCGCCCGGGTCAGCACCGACACCTCCGCCAGCTTCTGCCGGGCGAAGGAGAGCCACGACCGGAGCTCGGCGTCGAGCCCGGTCTCCCGGGAGGCGTCCAGCGGGACGTGGAGGAGGGAGCACGACGGGGAGACGACGAGACGGTCGTCGTCCACTTCCTCGCGGATGCGGTCCAGGAGGTCCAGCGAATCCCGGTGGTCGTCGATCCAGATGTTGCGGCCGTCCACCACGCCGGCCGACAGGTGCCGGTCCGCCGGGAAGCCGTGCTCCTCGAGCCGGGCCAGGTTGCCCTCGCGGCCGCGGACGAAGTCCAGGCCGATCCCGTCGACGGGCAGGGACGTCAGCACGCCGTAGGCGTCGCCCACGTGGCCGAAGTAGGTCTGCAGCATCAGCCGCGTCCGGCCGGAGGCGTCGGCCAGGCGTCCGTAGGCCCGCTCCAGCGCGCCCATCTCGCGATCCGACAGGTCCAGCGCCAGGCACGGCTCGTCCATCTGCACCCACTCCGCCCCCAGCGAAGCGAGCCGGTCCAGCACCTCCGCGTAGGCCTCCACCGCGGGCTCCAGGAGCTCCGGGAGCGGCTCGAACCCGGCGGTCCGCGACTTCGACAGGAGGAGAAAGCTCACCGGCCCGACCAGGACGGGGCGGGTCGGGATCCCCTCCTCCTCGGCCTCGCGGAACTCGTCGAAGGGCTTGGACGAGGACAGGCTGAACTCCTGACCGGGCTCCAGCTCGGGCACGATGTAGTGGTAGTTCGTGTCGAACCACTTCGTCATCTCCAGGGCCTCGACGTCCAGCCGGTCCGTCTGGGCCCCGCGGGCCATGGCGAAGTAGGTGTCCGGCCCCACCTCGTCCCCTTCCCGCCCGTAGCGCTCGGGAACGACCCCCAGGAGGGCCGCCGTGTCCAGCACCTGGTCGTAGAGGGAGAAGTCGTTGGAGGGGACGTGGTCGATCCCGGCCGCCTGCTGCGTCCGCCAGTTGTCGCGCCGCAGCGACGCGGCGGTGTCCCGGAGCTCGTCCAGGGAGACGTCGCCCTTCCAGTAGCCCTCGGTGGCCCGCTTCAGCTCGCGGTCCGGTCCGATGCGGGGGTAGCCCAGGTTCGCCGATGTGGCCATTCGTCCTCGTCCTCGGATGGGTGGAATGACGGGGTGCGCGGGCCATCTCCCCCCTGCAAGAGCTCGACCAGCGGGACGCCGGAGCTTGCGCCGGGCGGCCGCCCGGCCTTTCGTGTCACCTCGTGACGATCTTCCCGTTCTCCCGTCCCGGCGTTTCCCGCGACGGCGTCCCCGCCCGGCGCCGGGTCGGCGTCCCGGCGATCCTCGCGGTCGCCTTCGTCGCGGCCTGCGGCGGCTACGGCTACCAACCCACGCCGCGGACGACGGTGGATCCCGGCTGGACCCAGACGGGCGTGGCCTCGTGGTACGGCCCCGGCTTCCACGGCCGCCCGACCGCGTCGGGCGAGGCCTTCGACATGGACGCCATGACCGCCGCCCACCGGACGCTCCCCCTGGGGACCCGCGTCGAGGTCACGGTCCTGGCCACCGGGCGGCGCACCCGGGTGCGGGTGAACGACCGGGGCCCCTTCGTCGACGACCGGGTGCTGGACGTCTCCCGGGCCGCCGCCCGACGCCTGGGCTTCCTCCAGGATGGAACCGCCCGGGTGAGGATCCGCGTCGTCGAGCCGCCGGAGGACTGCTTCGAGGTGCAGCTCGGATCCTTCGCCGAGCCCGGCAACGCCGAGGACCTGCGGGGCCGGCTCCGGGAGCGCGGCGAGCCCGCCCGGCTGGAGGAGGGGCCCGACGATTTCGTGCGGGTCGTGGCCGGCCCCTACGCCTCGGAAGACCGGGCGCGGCAGGTCCGGGACGGCTACGGCGGGGACGTCCGCGCCTGTCGACGCGGGGAGGGGTGAGCCGGCGCTCCCCTGCCGGGAAGGGTCGGGCGTCGGACCGAACCCGGCGGCCGGCGTCCCGCCCGTCGATGGCGATGCCTTCTTGGACGCCGGTGTCCGCTCAGCCACCGGTGTCCGCTCAGCCGCCCTCGGCCGCCAGGTCGGACAGCACCTCCCGGTGGACCGCCAGGGCCCGATCGCCGAAGAGGGTGAAGCGTATCCGGTCCACGCTGGTCAGCCTCGGAGCCTCGTCCCAGACGGTCTCCAGGGCCACCCGTGCCGCCTCCTCCAGCGGGTAGCCGAAGGCGCCCGTCGAGATGGCCGGAAAGGCCACGGAGGTCAGCTCCTCCTCCTCGGCCAGGGACAGGGCTTCCCGATAGCAGCTCCCCAGCAGCTCCGCCGCCGGCTCGTCCCCGCCGTAGACCGGGCCCAGGCAGTGGATCACGTGGTCGTTGGGCAGGTCGTGCCCTCCGGTGATGACCGCCTCCCCCGGCTGGATGGGGGCCAGGGGACGACATTCCTCTTCCAGGCCGGGGCCGGCGCCCCGGTGGATCGCGCCGGCCACGCCGCCCCCGATCCGGAGCTCGGCGTTGGCGGCGTTCACCACCGCATCGAAGCCGGGCTGGTCGGCGATGTCCCCGCTGGCGCACTCGATGCGGACGCCGCTCCTCGTGACCTCCATGGTGGCCTCCCGTCGACCCGGGACCTCCCGTCCGCTCCGTCGGACGCCACTCCGGCCGCGGCCGCGGCCGCCGGATGCGGACGGCGCACGTTCCGGCTAGTTTGCAGGGTGCAAGCCGTGTACCGACCCCGGACGTCCCGCGGACCGGTCCCGGACTTCGGGCAGCCGCCCGCCGCGGCCGGCGGCGAACCCCTCCGAGGAGGCTCCATGCGCATCCTGGTCAGCTGGCTGGTGAACGCCGCCGCCCTCTACGTCACGGCCTGGCTCGTGCCGGGGATCCTGATCTCCGGCGGGCTGGGTCCGCTCCTCCTGGCGGCCCTGGTCATCGGGCTGATCAACGCCGTCGTGCGCCCGGTGGCGGTGGTCCTCACCCTTCCGATCACCATCCTCACCCTGGGGATCTTCTACCTGGTGCTGAACGGGCTCCTCTTCTACCTGGCGGCCGCCGTCACCCCCGGGTTCGCGCTGACGGGCTTCTGGGCGGCGGTGCTGGGGGCCCTGGTGATGTCCGTCGTGGGGATGGTGCTCCACGCGCTGGTGCCGGGAGACTGAGCGCCGGACCGGCCGACTCGACGCCACGGGTGCCGCGGGCGGGCGGCGAACCTCCCGGGACCGGGCCGGGACCACCTCTCGGTGGTACGTTCGTTGAACGAATGGACCGATCCGCCCGGGCGCCCCCGACCGCGCGGGCGTGGACTCGAACGCTGAGAAGGGAGCGGACGTGGACTACTTCGGACGCGAGAAGCTGAGGGAGCTGCTGGAGCGACCGGCCGGCACCGCGGTCTCGATCTACCTGCCCACGACCCCGTCCAGCAGCGAGGCCGAGGGAGACCGGCTCCGCTTCCGCGCCGCCCTGGACCAGGCCCGGGAGACGCTCGCCGCGGACGGCTCCGACGAGGCCACCCTGGACGAGCTCGAGGAGCTGGTTCCCCTCACCCGCGACCAGGAGTTCTGGCGCTACCAGGCCGAGGGGCTGGCCGTGTTCCTGGCCCCCGGGGTCCAGCGGCTGTACCGGGTGCCCACCGACCTGCCCGAGCTGGTCGTGGTCGGGCCCACCTTCCACACGCGGCCGCTGCTGGAGTACCTCCAGGCGCCCGACCGCTACTGGGTGCTGGGGCTGGGCCGCAAGGAGGTGCGGATGTGGGAGGGGACCGGATCGGGCGTCGTCCCCATGGACTTCACGGGGCTCCCCCGGAGCCTCCTCGACGCCCTGGGCCTGGAATTCGAGCGGGACTACGAGATCGTCCACCGCCGCAAGGCCGGACCCAGCCGGGGCGAGCGGGGGCGCGGCGGGCACCAGCCGACCTTCCACGGCCACGGCGTCGGCCACGACGACGCCGAGCCCGAGCTGCGACAGTTCTTCAAGCGGGTCGACCGCGGCGTCGGCGAGCTGCTGAAAGGCGAGGCCGGACCGGTCGTCCTGGCGGCCGTCCAGGAGTACCATCCCCTCTACCGCGACGTCAGCTCGCTGGAGAACCTCGCCCCCGAGGGGATCCAGGCGTCGGTGACGCGGTGGTCCCCCGACCGGATCCACGAGGAGGCCTGGCCCATCGCCAGGCGGGCCGCCCTCGAGCGGCTCGACGAGGCGCTGGAGCTGTGGGAGACCTCCTACGGCCGGGGGAAGGGGGAGGCCGACGTGGCCAACCTCTGCCACCTGGCCGTGGCCGGCAGGATCCGGCTGCTCCTCACCGAGCGGGAGCGGAGGGTCTGGGGGACGCTGGACCGGGACACCGGCGATGTGGAGATCCTGCGGGAGGGCGGCGACGATCCCGGCGAGCACGCCGTGGAGCTGCTGGACGAGCTGGCGGAGCTGGTGATCCTGCGGGGAGGCGACGCGCTGTCCATGTCGGCGGACCGGATGCCCACCGGCACGGGGGCCGCGGGCATCCTGCGCTGAGGAGCGGGGATCAGGTCCGCGCCGAGGAGGGGGGGCGCTCGGGTCCCGCTCAGGTTCCCTGGCTGCCGACCTTCTCCGGGTCGTAGTAGGGGTTCTCGCCGGCGGAGTGGTCGGTGACGTCCTCCACGCCGTCGATCTCCGGGACGGCCTCCTGCAGCGCGCGCTTGATGCCCTGGGTGAGGGTGACGCCGGCCAGCCCGCAGCCCTGGCAGCCGCCCCCCATGCGCAGGTAGACGATGTCGTCCCGGATGTCCACCAGGCTCACCCGGCCGCCGTGCTGGGCCACGCCGGGGTTGATCTGCTCCTCCAGCACCTTCCGGACGCGCTCCGCCAGCTCCCCCTCGGGCGGCTCCGAGCCCATGGGGCTGACGTTCGGGTTCTCGATCCTGAACCCGCTCTGCTGCAGGGAGGAGACCCAGTCGATGGTCGCCCCCTCCAGGAAGTCCAGGCTGTGCGGGTCGGCGTAGAGGACGAAGCCGTCCTGCTCGAAGGCCTCGTCCTCCTCCTCGACCTCATCGGGCTCGATGAGGAGGAGGTCGTATTCCGGCGAGAAGGGGCTGGAATTCTTCACGGCCACGCGGACCGAGAGGTCGGGGTTCCCCTCCTGCTCGATGAACGCCTGGACGCGGCTGGCCGCCTCTTCGGTGAACTGGATCAAGGGTCTGGAGTCTCCGTGGGTTGGGAGTGCGGGGCGCACGATGTCACACCCCACTCGGCCGGCCTTGTTTCACCTGTCAGCCTCCGACCAGGGCCCGGAGCACCAGAGCGAGGTTCGCGGGCCGCTCCGCCATGCGCCGCATGAGGTACGGATACCACTCCGAGCCGTACGGCACGTAGATCCGGACCGGATGGCCCCGGCCGGCCAGCTCGCGCTGGAAGTCCCGCCGGACGCCGTACAGCATCTGGAACTCGACGTCGCCGGTCTCCATCTCCAGCCGGTCCATGTGCTCCAGGGCGGCGGAGACCATGGCCTCGTCGTGGGAGGCCACGGCGGTGGGCGCGCTGCCCTCCAGCAGGATCCCCAGGAGGCGGACGAAATTCTCGTCCACCTGCCGCCGCTCCTGGTAGGCCACCTCCTCGGGCTCGTCGTAGGCTCCCTTGCAGAGGCGGACGGGGGCCTCCAGCCGGGCCAGGCGGCGAGCGTCGTCCTCGCTCCGCCGGAGGTAGGCCTGGAGCACGACGCCCACCCGGTCCCCGAACTCCGGCCACACCCGCTCGAAGATCCGGAGGGTGGCCGCGGTGTAGCGGGAGCTCTCCATGTCGATGCGCACGAAGGTGTCCAGCTCCCGGGCCCGGTCCAGGATCCGCCGGAGGTTCTCCAGGCAGAACTCCTCCTCGATGTCGAGGCCCAGCTGGGTCAGCTTCAGGGAGATGGTGGAGCGCACCCCGCTCTTCCGGATCGCGTCCAGGCTCCGGAGGTAGGCACGGACCGCCCGGCTGGCGGTCGCCCGGTCGTCGACGCTCTCGCCGAGGTGGTCCAGGGTGGCCCGCAGCCCGTCCCGGTTCAGCTCCGCCCCGGCCTCGAGCGCCTCGTCCAGGGTGTCGCCGGCCACGAAGCGGTGGGCGACGCGACGGAAGACGGGGAAGCGGAGGAGGAGATCCCTGAGCCCCTGGCGCTCGCTGAGGAAGAGGAGGCTTCGTCGCAGCATTCAGCCCCGGTCGCCCGCCGCCTCCGCTTCCTCTTCCTCCCGGGCCGTGCGGAGATCGCCGGCGGTGAAGAGGGAGAGGACCTGCAGCCCCTCTCCCCGGAGGGCCTGCCGACCCCCTTCCTCCCGGTCCACCAGGGCCAGCACGGCCAGGACCTCGCCGCCGGCCTCCCGGACCGCCTCGACCGCCTGGAGCGCAGAGGCGCCGGTGGTGATCACGTCCTCGGTGACGACGACGGTGCTGCCGGCCTCGAAGCATCCCTCGATGCGGCGCGACCGGCCGTGGTCCTTGCTCTCCTTGCGCACCGAGAAGGCGTGGACGGGACGACCCCGGAGGGCGCTCTCGTGGGCCAGGGCGTAGGAGACGGGGTCGGCCCCCATCGTGAGGCCGCCCACGAGGTCGGGGGTCAGCCCCGCCTCCTCGAGGGCGTCCATCCCCACCCGACCGATCAGGACCTGTCCCTCGGCGTGCATCGTGGTCGTCCGACAGTCCACGTAATAGTCGCTGGTGCCGCCGGAGGAGAGCCGGAAGGTTCCGGTACGGAAGGAGCGCTCGGCCAGCAGGCGGAGGAGGCGCCGGCGCGCCTCACCCGACACGCCGGTACTCCTCCTCGTCGGAGGCGGCGCGGCACTCCGAGCACAGGCCGTAGATCTTGAGCTGACGGGACACGGGTCGGAATTCCTCGTCGCCGGCGATCTCCTCCTGCAGCTCCTCGAGCCCCTCGTGGTGGAACTCGACGACCTCGCCGCAGGAGGTGCAGATGAGGTGGTCGTGACGGGCCGGACCGACCTTCGCCTCGTAGCGCTTGAACCCCTCGTCGAAGTCGTGCTCGGTGGCCAGTCCGACCTCCACCAGGAGGTTGAGCGTCCGGTAGATCGTCGCCTTGCCGACGTGCTCGCCCCGATCGCGCAGCTTCTCCTCGATGTCCTCGGCGGACAGGTGCCGGGTGGACTCGAACAGGACGTTGGCGATGGATTCGCGCTGCTGGGTGACCGGCAGCCCGTGCTCCCGGAGCGAGTCGCGGAAGATTCCCATCATCACGGCCGCGCAGCCGAGGGGAGGGCGCGTCTCGACCTTGTCGGACATGGTGTCTCGTCGGGTTGGGGTCGAGGCTCCGGGGCTCGGGGATCGGCGAGACCGCCGCCGACTCGCGGGTTCAAGCTAGACGGAGACGGCCCTTTTATCAATAGTGATTATCGATTGGCATGCGCTCCACCAGCTCCCTGGGCCTTTCGCGCCGTCAGTGGGGGCCCTCTCCGCCCGTGTGCCCGTTGCGCGCCTGGCGGATGAGGCGCTCCACCGGCGTGCCCGATCGGGGGAAGAGGAAGCGGTCGGAGACCCGATTCAGGGACTGCCGGAGCGGCCCGAACGACTCGGCGGCCCCCCGATACACGTCGTCCAGGGAACGTTCCTGGGCGTGCGGGGCGTCGGCGGCCATTCGGAATCCGGTCTGACCCATCTCCTCGTAGTAATCGAGCCCCGGTCCTCCCTTGCGGCGCACCCGGTCGGTGATGAAGTCCGGAAAGAGGCCGGAGAGCCACAGGGCGAAGTTGCCGAGGTGGGCCTTCAGCAGGAACGCCCGGCGACCCTCGGCGAGGGTCAGCTCCTCCAGGATGTCCACCAGGTAGCCGTATTCCCGCTCACCGTGGTCCCTGATCCGGCGGGCCCGACGGCCCAGGCCGAACTCGTGGACCAGGGCGGTCACGTAGTCGGCGATGGTCCGGCTCTCCACCCCCCGCTCCAGCAGCGAGCGTCGGAGGATGACGTACAGGACGAGGCGGGAGGGGAGGACCTCGACCCCGTCGCGGTCCAGCAGGGCCTCCAGCGTCCTGGGGTCGTCCAGCAGCCGATCCATCCCCTTCTCGGCCAGGACCGCTTCCCAGTGGTCGGCACGGCCCGGATCACCCCCGCTCAGGAGCCGGATGAGCCACCGGGTCTCCTCCTCCCCGAAGGAGGCTCTCACGTTGGGAAGGATCATGGCGTCATCCTCCGCGGATCGTGCGGATCTCCTCCAGGATGCTGCGCGCCATCTCCTTGTCCCAGGTGATGGCGGACGTCTTCACCCGGACCTCGACCTTCGTGGCGTTCTCCGTCCTCGGGCTCAGGGTCACGGTCACGTCCCCGTCGTCCGTCTCGCCGTATACCTCGCGTCGTTCCCCTCCGTCCGAGTCGCGGTAGCCGTTGTCGGCCACGCCCAGCGTCCCGAACGCCTCCCGCGCGGCCTCGGTCACCGCGGGGACGTCGCCGTGCAGGACGGCCTCCGCGCCCCGGGAGGTGTAGTAGATGCCGCCCCCTGCGGCCGCCCCGCCGGCGGCCAGCAGACAGCCGGAGGACAGGGCCGCTGCGGCCAGCAGGGCCAGGAGAGGGCGGCGGGACGGGGTCGGCACGTCGCTCATCCTTTCACCACGCCGAGGGGACGGAGGCGGGCCACCGGGCGTCCGATGCCGGCGGCCGCCACCACGTCGATCACGCTCTTCACATCTTTATAGGCCTCGGGCACCTCTTCCGCCACCGTGCTGCGCCGGTCCGAGCGGACCAGGATCCCCTGCTCCCGGAACTCCCGGAAGAGGCTCCTGCCCTCCGTGTCCTTGCGGGACTGGGTGCGGCTCTTCAGGCGGCCGGCGCCGTGGCAGCTGGACCCGAACGTCTCTCCGTACCCCTCCGGCGTCCCCACGGCCACGTAGGAGTAGCGTCCCATGTCCCCGGGGACCAGCACCGGCTGGCCGATGTCGCGGTACCGGTCGGGCAGCTCGTCGTGGCCCGGGGGGAAGGCCCGCGTCGCGCCCTTGCGGTGGACGCACAGCCGGCGCCGGCCGCCGTTCACCTCGTGCTCCTCGAACTTCGCGATGTTGTGGCACACGTCGTAGACCGTGTCCATGGAGTCCGCCACGTCCCCGCCGAAGAGCTGGCGGAAGACGTTGCGTCCCTTGTGGGCCATCATCTGCCGATTGGCGAACGCGTAATTGGCGCCGGCCGCCATCGCCCGCAGATAGCGCCTGCCTTCGTCCGAGGTCAGCGGGGCGCAGCAGAGCTGTCGGTCCGGCAGGTCGATGCCGTAGCGATCGGCGGCGTCCAGCATGGTCTCCAGGTAGTCGTCGCACACCTGGTAGCCCAGCCCTCGGGAGCCGGAGTGGATCATGAAGGCCACGCGGCCGGGCTCCAGCCCGAAGGCGGCCGCCGCCTCCTCGTCGTAGACTTCCTCCACGGCCTGGACCTCGGCGAAGTGGTTGCCCGACCCCAGGGTGCCCACCTGGTCGGTGCCCCGGCCCAGGGCCCGCTCCGACAGGGCGTCGGGGTCGGCGTCCGGGAGCCGTCCCCCGTCCTCGATGGCGTCCAGGTCCTCCGGGCGGCCGAAGCCCCGCTCCACCAGCCAGCCCGCCCCCTCGACGAGGAGGTCGCGGACCTGGTCCCGGTCCAACACGACGTCCGACCGGTGGGCCCCGACGCCGCTGGGCAGGGCGTGGAAGAGGCCCTCCACCAGCGGCTCGATGCGCTCCACGGCCGCGTCGGCCTCCAGGTCGGACCGGAGCAGGCGCACGCCGCAGTTGATGTCGTAGCCCACGCCGCCGGGGGAGATGACGCCCTCCTCGGCGTCGAAGGCCGCCACGCCGCCGATGGGGAAGCCGTAGCCCCAGTGGATGTCCGGCATCGCCAGGGAGTGGCGGACGATGCCCGGCAGGCACGCGACGTTGGCCACCTGCTGGAGCGACTGGTCCTTCTCCAGGGTCCGCATGATCTCGTCGTCGGCGAAGACCAGGCCGTCGACCCGCATGTCGCCGGTGGCCGGGATCTTCCAGCGAACCTCGTCGACGCGTCGGAGCTGGATGTCCAAGGTCGTCTCCTCTGTCACGGGGGCGTCTCGGTCGCCCCCATCTCCTGCGTTCGGATCGCCCCGTCCTTATACGTCCAGCACCACGCGGGCGTGCCAGCGTCCTTCCTCCGTGCGCTCCACCACCAGCCCGTGGTAGGTGACCCCCTTGATCTCCCGGACCGGCCCGTCGCCGGCGTCGGGACGCCACCGCACCCGGGCCCGGAGCGTCGCGGGCACCTCCCCGCCGATCCCCACCTCCCGGACCCGGGCCACCGGCACGCCCCGGCCCGACATGGCGCCGGCCAGCAGCTCCCGCAGCCACTGCACCATCAGCCGCTCGCCGTCGGGCCGGGAGATCTCAATCTCTGCGGCATCGGGGCTGCCGGCGTCGTTCCCGTCCCCGTCCCCGTCCGCTCTCTCCGAGGCCGCCTCCAGCCCCAGGGCACGCACCAGGCCCCGGGCCGCCACCTCGAAGAGCTCCTCGGGGCTGGTGGCGGTGACCTCGAAGCCGACGTCGGCGGTGTGGGACAGCTCGCGGAGCCTGGCCATGGGGCCCACAGGAGGGGCAAAGCCGGTGCCAGGGAAGCCCGCTGCCGCCCCGGCCCGTGCCGGCGTCGGGCTTGCATGGTCCATCCGGCGACGGGACGGGGGCCGGGACCGCGCCCCCGTGGGCCGCCCCGCCCGGGGCGCCGTACCGGAACGGAGGCGGTGCCGGAGCGTCACCTGCAGACCGGAGGGAACCCACCGTGGAGCTGCACAGCGCGACGACCGAGGACGTGCTCGATCGCCGGGTCACCGACGTCTATTTCCGTCGGACGCGGGAGATCCTGGAGGCGCTGGACCTGAACCCGGAGGTGCGGGCGGAGTTCGTGGCGAAGTCGCTCCCGGCCGATTGGGAGTGGGCGGTCCTGGCCGGGCTGGAGGAGGCCCTGGGGCTGGCGTCGGAGATCGGCGTGTCGGTCCGCGGCATGACCGAGGGCAGCCTCTTCGGCCCGCTGGAGCCCGTCCTGGAGGTGCGGGGCCCTTACCGTGACTTCTGCGAGTTCGAGACGGCCCTGCTGGGCCTCCTGTGCCAGGCCACCGGCGTGGCCACCGGAGCGGCCCGCTGCCGGAAGGCGGCGGGCGAGCGCCCGGTGATCAGCTTCGGCGCCCGCCGCCTACATCCCTCGGTGGCCCCGGTGGTGGAGCGGGCCGCCTTCGTGGGGGGCTGCGAGGGGGTGGCCACGGTGGCCGGGGCCGACCTCATCGATCGCGAGCCGGTGGGCACGATCCCTCACGCCCTGGTCCTCGTGATCGGGGACACCGTGGAGGCCACCCGGGCCTTCCACGAGGTGATCTCCGAGGACGTCCCCCGGGTATCCCTCATCGACACCTTCCACGACGAGAAGTTCGAGGCCGTGGCCGTGGCCGAGGAGCTGGGCGACGTGCTCGACGCCGTCCGCCTGGACACGCCCTCCACGCGGAGGGGAGACTTCTACCGGCTGCTGGAGGAGGTACGATGGGAGCTGGACATTCGGGGTCACCGGGAGCTGGAGCTCTTCGCCAGCGGCGGCATCGGCGAGCGGGAGATCCTTCGGTTGAACCCGCTGGTGGACGGCTACGGGGTGGGCGGCGCGATCAGCGCGGCTCCCATCGTGGACTTCTCCATGGACATCGTGGAGATCGAGGGGGAGGCGGCCGGCAAGCGGGGCAAGTGGTCCGGGGCGAAGCAGGTGTTCCGCTGCCCCGGATGCGGGACCCGCGTCATCGGCACCTTCCGCTCCGAGCCTCCGACCTGCGAGGCCTGCGACGCCCGGCGGGAGCCCCTGCTGGTGCCCCTGGTGGAGGAGGGGGAGAGGGTGCGGGAGGAGGAGACGCCGGAGGAGATCCGGGAGCGATCGCTCGACGGGCTGGCCGGGCTTCCGCCCCTGGAGCCCGCCCCGTGACGCACCAGCTGGCGGACCGGGGACCTTCCGTCGGCCGCCGGGTGACGGCCGTCATGGCCGTCCTGCTGCTGGCGGCCTGCGGCTCGGGCGACGCCGACGGACGCTCCCCGGCCGGCGACGCCGGCGATCGACCGGCGGCGGGACAGGCCGCCGGGGGAACGCCCGGATCCCAGGCGGCCCCCGACACCACGGAGGCCGGCCCGGCCGGGGAGGCCGGGGCCGACACGGCGGGACGGCCGCTCACGACCCTGCGGGTCGGCGGCCACGAGATCCGGGTGGAGGTCGCCGACGACGCGGCGGAGCGCAAGCGCGGCCTCATGCACCGGGACTCCCTGCCCGAGGACGAGGGCATGCTCTTCGTCTATCCCGAGGAGAGGACCCTCTCCTTCTGGATGCGGAACACCAACATTCCCCTGGACATCGCCTTCCTGGACCGTCGGGGCTCGATCGTGGACATCCAGTCCATGGACGCCCAGACCGATCGCCTGTACGAGTCCCGCCAGCCCGCCATGTACGCCCTGGAGATGAACCGTGGGTGGTTCGGGGACCACGGGGTCAGCGTGGGCGACCGGGTGGAGTTCTGACGACGAGGTAGATCCATGGCCGAGACACGCACCGAGAGCGATTCGATGGGCGAGATGGAGATCCCCGGCGACCGTCTGTACGGGGCCCAGACCGAGCGGGCCCGCCGCAACTTCCCCATCAGCGACCTCAGCTTCGATCGCCGCTTCCTCCGCGCCCTGGGCCAGATCAAGCAGGCGGCGGCGGAGGTGAACCGCGACCTGGGGCTGCTGGACGACGAGCGGGCGGACGCCATCGCCCGGGCGGCCCGGGAGGTGGCCGAGGGCGAGCTGGACGACCACTTCGTCCTCGACGTCTTCCAGACCGGCTCGGGAACCTCCACGAACATGAACGCCAACGAGGTGGTGGCGAACCGGGCCATCCAGCTGCTGGGCGGCGAGGTCGGCAGCCGCGAGCCCGTCCACCCCAACGACCACGTCAACCTGGGTCAGTCCAGCAACGACGTGATCCCCACCGCCTGCCACGTGGCGGCGCGGGTGGCCCTCGAGGAGGAGCTGATCCCGGCCCTCCGCCACCTGCGGGACGCGCTG
>CAZSKS010000014.1:0-22932 GCA_964607465.1 uncultured Gemmatimonadota bacterium
GCATGGAGCTGCCCGAGGGGATCCCGGCGAGCGAGCTGCCCGATCCCGACGGCCGCGGCGCCGGGCTGGTGGCCACGTACTGCGGGCAGTGCCACGGCATCCCCTCGCCCCGGCGCCACGCCGCGGAGGACTGGGAGGCCACCGCCCGTCGGATGTTCCGGCGCATGGCGCACATGGAGGGGATGGGCGGCCGGATGGGGGGAAGGATGCGAGGTGGACGGATGGAGATCGAGGCGCCGACGGCCGGGGAGGAGCGGGCGATCCTCGCCTACCTGAGGGAGCACGCCATGCGCGGCGTGCGGAAGGAGGCCCTCCCCGGGGGCGACGGTCGGGAGGCGTTCGTCCGGATCTGCTCCCGCTGCCACGCCCTCCCCGATCCCCGACAGCGCGCGGCGGAGGCGTGGCCGGCCGTCGTGGAGCGGATGCGGGGACACATGGAGCGCATGGAGGTGGAGGGGATCTCCGACGCCGAGGCCGACCGGGTCGTCCGGTACCTCCAGGCGGCGTCCGATCGGCGGCGCTGACCGGAACCCGCGGAGGATCCGAAACCCACGGAGGATCGGGATGACCACGAGCCACACGAGTCACGAAGCGCACGGCGCAGCGGGCGACGGGGACGAGCGGAGCCGGCACGACCCCGACGGCGGCGCGCCGTCGGGCCACGCCGACGGATCCGGCTCCCACCACGCCCACATGGTGGCCGACTTCCGGCGGCGCTTCTGGGTGTCGCTGGCCCTCACCGTCCCGATCCTGTTGCTGGCGCCCATGATCCAGGGCTGGCTGGGGATCGGGGAGGCCCTCCGCTTCCCGGGCGACCGGCTCGTCCAGTTCGGCCTCGCCTCGGCGGTCTTCCTCTACGGCGGCTGGCCCTTCCTCACCGGGCTCGTGGACGAGCTCGGCGACCGCCGGCCGGGCATGATGACGCTCGTGGCCCTGGCCATCGGCGTGGCCTACCTCTACAGCTCGGCCGTCACCTTCGGCGTCCCGGGCGAGGTCTTCTTCTGGGAGCTGGCCACCCTGGTCGACGTCATGCTGCTGGGCCACTGGATCGAGATGCGCTCGGTCATGGGCGCCTCCCGGGCGCTGGAGAAGCTGGTGGCGCTCATGCCGGCCGAGGCGCACCGGCTGCGCGACGACGGCTCCACCGAGGACGTGCCCCTGGAGGAGCTCCGGCCGGGGGACCGGGTGCTGGTGAAGCCGGGCGAGAAGGTGCCCACCGACGGGACGGTGGTGGAGGGGCGGACCTCGGTGAACGAGGCCATGCTCACCGGGGAGAGCCGGCCGGTGGAGAAGGGGGAGGGAGACGAGGTCATCGGCGGCTCGGTGAACGGCGAGGCGGCCGTGGCGGTGGAAGTGGGCCGGACGGGGGACGAGACCTACCTCTCCCAGGTCGTCGAGCTGGTGCGGGAAGCGCAGGAGACCCGCTCCCGCACCCAGGACCTGGCCGACCGGGCGGCGATGTGGCTCACGGTGATCGCCCTGGCCGCGGGCGGCGTGACGCTGACCGCCTGGCTGGGGGCGGGCCGGGAGTTCTCCTTCGCCCTGGAGCGGATGGTGACGGTGATGGTGATCACCTGCCCCCACGCCCTGGGCCTGGCCATCCCGCTGGTCGTCGCCGTCTCCACCGGCATCTCCGCGCGGGAGGGGCTGCTGGTGCGGGACCGGTCGGCCTTCGAGCGGGCCCGGGAGCTGGACGCCGTCGTCTTCGACAAGACGGGCACCCTGACCGAGGGCCGCTTCGGCGTGGACGCCGTCGTGCCGCTGAAGCGCCGGGGCGAGGAGGCGAGCCAGCCCCCGGGGCGCGAAGGCGAGGAGGCGGACGGCGGATCGGACGGGCGGGCGGACACGGCCGAGGTAGACCCGGCCCTCGACGAGCACGAGATCCTCCGGCTGGCGGCGTCGCTGGAGTCCCGCTCCGAGCACCCCATCGCCGCGGGAATCGTCCGGAGCGCCGACGAGCAGGGTGTCGCCTACGGAGCGCCCGAGGGCTTCGAAGCCATCCCGGGGCGCGGCGCCCGCGCCCGGGTCGACGGCCGGGAGGTCGCGGTGGTCAGCCCGGGCTACCTGGAAGAGCACGGGCTCGAGGTCGAGGACGAGCGGGTCGAGGCGCTGGCCGGGCAGGGAAAGACCGTCGTGTACCTGCTCGTGGAGGGGGAGCCGGTGGGCGCCCTGGCCCTGGCGGACGTGATCCGGCCCGAGTCCCGGGAGGCGGTGGACCGGCTGAAGGAGATGGGGATCCGGGTGGTGATGCTCACGGGAGACGCCCGGGAGGTGGCCCGCTGGGTGGCCGACGAGCTGGGCCTGGACGAGGTGTTCGCCGAGGTGCTGCCCGACGAGAAGTCCGCCCGGATCCGGGAGCTGCGGGAGCGGGGGTGGAAGGTGGCCATGACCGGCGACGGGGTGAACGACGCCCCGGCCCTGGTGGAGGCCGACGTGGGCATCGCCATCGGCGCCGGCACGGACGTGGCCATCGAGTCCGCCGACATCGTGCTGGTGAGGTCCGATCCCCGGGACGTGACCCGGCTGGTGGAGCTGGCGCGGGCCACCTACCGGAAGATGGTGCAGAACCTGGGGTGGGCCACCGGCTACAACGTGGTGGCCATCCCGCTGGCGGCCGGCGCCCTGGTGGGGGCGGGGATCCTGCTCTCGCCCGCGGTGGGCGCGGCCCTCATGTCCGCCTCGACCGTGATCGTCGCCGTCAACGCCCGCCTGCTGGGCCGGGGCCGGTAGCGGCGGTCGGAGCCGGTAACGGCGGTCGCGACCGGGCCGCCGGGGTCCGGACCGTCCCGAGCTCGCTGGCCCCCGTCCCGATTCCTCGTCAGCGTTCGCCCCGTTGGGGCCGTGCGCATCACGCCACTCCAGACCGCAGGAGGAAGCCTTGTCCCCCGAACCTCCCACCCCCGATCGCCCTCCCCGCCAGGGTCGGGACGCCGCCGCCGGGCCCGACGGCCACGAGCCGGAAGGACTCCGGGCCCTGGCCCAGCACTACCTGAAGGACCTGGTGTACGGGGCGAACGACGGCATCATCACCACCTTCGCCGTCGTCTCCGGCGTGGCCGGGGCCCAGCTCGACCCCCGCATCGTCCTGATCCTGGGCTTCGCCAACCTCCTGGCGGACGGCTTCTCCATGGGGGCGAGCAACTTCCTGTCGATCCGCTCCGAGGAGGCCGTCCGCAGGGCCTCCGGACGCGGGGTGCAGGAGCCCTTCCCCACCCGACATTCCCTGGCCACCTTCGGCGCCTTCGTCCTCGCCGGCGTCGTACCGCTGCTGAGCTACGTGATCGTGGTCGGTGGGGACCCGTTCCGGATGGCCGTCCTCCTCACCCTGGCCACCCTGTTCGTCGTCGGGGCCGCCCGCTCCCTGGTCACCGACGTGCCCTGGTGGCGGGCGGGGCTCGAGATGCTCGTCGTCGGAGCGGTCGCCGCCGCCGTGGCCTACGGGGTCGGCGGGTTCGTGGAGGGGCTCACGGGGTGAACGACCGGAGGCCACGGACGCCTGCCCCGGGAAGGGGCGTGAGGGGCGTCCCGCGACCTCCGATCGTCCGTCCGGCCCGGCGGCGAGGCGCTCAGGCCACCCGCTCGACCTGGATGTCCACGGGCCGGGTGAGGGTGTCGTAGACCGGCGAGTGCTTCTTCGCGATCTCCACCAGCTCGTCGAGCTGCTCGGGCGTCCCGTCGCCCTCGACGTGGACCTTCACGCGGATCTGCTCGTAGCCGGGATCCACCTCGGAGGAGACGCCGAGGAGACCCCGCAGGTCGATGTCTCCCTCGAACTCCGTCTCCACCCGGCTGAGCTCGATCCCCATGGCCGCCGCGTAGTAGACCATGGTGGTCGTGATGCATCCGGCCAGGGCGTGGAGGATGTACTCCACCGGGTTCGGCCCCCGGTTCTGGCCGAGCAGCACGGGCGGCTCGTCGTTGTCGAAGACGAAGGCCACCTTGCGGCTGTCGTCCTCCCGTCCGGCCGCGTAGAAGCCCTGGATCTCCGAGCGGTTGAGCCCGCCGTCGAACCAGCGGTTGCGGTTGCGCCACTGGCTCCGGCCCAGGGACGGGTCGGCCTTCATGGCCTCGATCGTCTCCACCAGCGCGGGCACGTCCACGCCGTTGAGACGGGTGCGGGTCGTCGTCGGTGCCGTCATCGTCCTTCTCCTCGTTCACGGGTGCATGGGGTCGATCCCCCGCCGGCGATCCGGCCTCGTGCCGGTCGCCGACGCCGCACCGTGAGGGCAGGGACGGGGCCATCGTGCCACCATTCCGCAAGATGTTGTGATACAGGGAGATGACCTCGGGTGGCGCGCTCGACGCAGGCTCGCGACAATTCGCGGATCGCGAAAATTCGCGGGCCCGGGGCGGTACGAGTCGCGAGATGTCGTGGACAGCGGACACCGGCGGCGCGGCCGCCCGGCGCGCCATCGCCGGTCGCGCGAGAGCCGCTCGCCCTGACGCCGAGGACGGAGGCTCAGCCGGTGGCCGGCCGCTCCAGGCCGAACGCCTTCATCCGGGAGCGGAGGGTGGAGGGAGGGAGCCCCAGCCGCTCGGCCGCCCCGCCCTCGCCCGACACCTTCCAGGCCGAGGCCTCCAGGGCCCGGAGCAGGTTCTCCCGCTCGAAGCGGCGCATCTCCTCCTCGCGCAGCACCCGGGCCGGTGCCGACGGCGCCGACGCGGTCCCGTCCCCGGTCGCGTCGGCAGCTCCGTCCGCCGGCGGCAGGAAGCGGGCGAGCTCCAGGCGGCCGTCCACGGCCGTGATCACGGCGCGCTCGACGACGTTCTGGAGCTCCCGCACGTTGCCGGGCCAGCCGTAGGCGCGGAGCGCCCGCTCGTCCGTCTCGTCCAGGACCGGGGGCGCCCGGCCGTGACGCCGGGCGCTCGTCTCGGCGAACGCCCGGGCCAGGAGGACCACGTCGTTCCCCCGGTCCCGCAGAGGGGGGAGCTCCAGGGGGAAGACCGCCAGCCGGTAGAAGAGGTCCTCGCGGAACCGGCCCTCCTCCACCTCTGTCGCCAGGTTCCGGTTGGTGGCCGCCACGACCCGGACGTCGACCTCACGGGTCCGGGAGCTTCCCACCGGCTCGAACGTCCCCTCCTGCAGCACACGGAGCAGCTTCGCCTGGAGGTCGAGGGACAGCTCGCCCACCTCGTCCAGGAAGATCGTGCCGCCGTCGGCCAGGGCGAAGCGTCCCTCCCGGGAGCGGGTGGCGCCGGTGAACGCGCCCCGCGCGTGGCCGAAGAACTCGCTCTCCATCAGCGAGGCGGGGACGGCGGCGCAGTTGACCCTGACCAGGGCCGCGTCGGCCCGGGGGCTGGCGGCGTGGATCGCCCGGGCGAACAGCTCCTTGCCCGTCCCGGTCTCGCCGGTCAGGAGCACGGTGGCGTCCGTCGGGGCGACCCGCTTCGCCTGGAGGAGCGCCCGCCGCAGGGCGTCGCTGCGGCCGAGGATGGCGTCGTCCCCCTGCAGCTCGGCGAGGTCCTCCTCCAGCATCGCCGCCCGGGAGGCCAGCCGGCGGATCGTGGCCTCCGCCTCCAGCCGGTCGTTCACGTCCCGGAGGATGAGGGTGAGGAAGGGCCGGCCGTCCACGTCGAAGCGTGACAGCGTCGCCTCCGCCCGTACCTCCTCGCCGTCCCGTCGGAGGCCGGTCAGCCCGCCGGCCACCCACAGGTGGCGCCGCCCCTCGGGCCGGTCGCCGAGCTCGGCGGCCAGGGAGCGGAGGTGGGCCCGGGACTCCGCGACGAAGAGCCGATCGATCCCACCGCCGACCAGGCGGGTGGCGGGGGCCCGGAAGAGCTTCTCCGCCGACGGGTTCGCTCGGGTGACCCGGAACTCTCCGTCCAGCTCGAGGATGGCGTCCATGGCGCTGTCGAGGAGCCTCGTCAGCTTCTCCTCGCGCCGCCTGACGTCGGCCTCGGCCCGCAGCCGCAGCAGCTCGGCCGTGGCCCGGTGGGCGAAGATCCGGAGGACCGCCATCCCCCGGGGCTCCCGCTCCATGGGCCGGGTGTCCAGCACGGCCAGGTTGCCGAGCACCTCGCCGTCTTCGGTCGCCAGGGGCACGCTGGCGTAGCTCACCGCTCCCAGCTCCGCCAGGTCCGGGTCCTCCGGATAGAGCTCCACCACCCGGTCGGCGACGAGCAGCTCGCGCGGCTCCTCGACCACCGACTCGCAGGGGGTGCCCGGGAGGGCGTACTCGTAGCCCTCGACGTAGCCGTCGTCCAGCCAGAAGGCGAGGGCCCGGAGGCGCTGGCCGTCGGCCGTGAGCTCGGTGATCCACGCGCCGGCCACGCCGAGGGCCCGCGCCACGTTCCGCACCAGGGCTCGGAAGAAGGCCTCGCCGGTCTCGCTCGCCGTGCCCTCGACCAGGGCGCGGAGGAGGGTCTCGTTGGGCGTCGGGCTGGACGCGGGGTCGGAATCGCTCATGGGTCGTCGCCTGGTTCCCGGGACGGGGGCGCCGGAGGCTCCCGGACGGACGCGCGGGCTCCCGAACGGATGCGCGAAATATCGCGACGACGCCAGGGCGGCGCCATGGGGCGTCGCACCGGCGTCGCGCACGGACCCCGGGTTCCTCCCGGCACCTTCCTTGCCCGACCATGAGCCGGACGGCGGCTGTCCCTCCCGGGCAGCGGCCGGCCCTCCGGCCGTGTCGAGGAGATGGCCGGCGACGGGACGCGCCTCGCCGGGCGGAGCGCGAGCGCCGATCGAACGCCGCAGCCGGTCGCGCCGCCCGCGGACGAAGGGGCCGACGTGGTCAAGAGGTGGTTCCAGAAGATCGTCGACGTCCGGGACGAGGAGCTCCGGGCCCTGCTGTGGGCCACCGCCTACGGCTTCTTCATCCTCTTCTCCTACTACATCCTGCGGGCGGTCCGCGACGACATCAGCTCCGCCGACCGGGGCAACCTCGAGCTGCTGTGGACGGCGGTCTTCCTGGTGATGCTGGGGGCGGTGCCCCTCTACTCCTGGGTGTCGACGCGCTTCAAGCGGGTGGTCTTCGTCCCCCTGGCCAACCGCTTCTTCATCGCCTGCCTGCTGGCCTTCTTCCTGGCCCTGGAGCTGCTGCCGGCCGACGCCCGCCCCTGGATCGACCGGGTCTTCTACGTGTGGACCAGCGTCTTCGCGCTCTTCGTGGTCACGGTGTTCTGGGGGTTCGTCAACGACTGCTTCGACAACGACCAGGGGAAGAGGCTGTACGCCTTCATCGCGGTGGGCAGCTCGCTGGGGGGGATCGCGGGCTCCTCGGTCACGGCCGGCATCGCCGAGCTGGTGCCGACCTTCGCGCTCCTGCTCGTGGCCTGCGTCCCGCTGGAGGCCGCCTCGTGGTGCGTGAAGCCGATGAGCCGCTGGCTCGGCGGGACGAACCTGGCGTCGCTCGGGGCGGGGGGCGACAGAACGGCGGAGGGCCCGGCGGGGGAAGGCGCGTCGGAGGAACCCGGGCCGGCCGACGGGGCCGCGGAGGGCGCGTCCAGCCCGGGGGGCCCGGACGAGGCGGGGCGGGAGCCTCCCCCCGACCGGGCGGACGAGGCGCTGGAGGAGGCGGAGAGCCCCCTGGCCGGCGACGCCTGGAGCGGGATCAAGGTGATCTTCCGGGACCGCTACCTGATGGGCATCGCCGCCTTCATCGCCCTGATGACGTTCTCCTCGACGATCCTGTACTTCGAGCAGGCGCACCTGGTGGGCGAGGCCATCGCCGACCGGGGCGAGCGGACGGCCTTCTACGCGCAGATCGACCTGGCGGTGAACGTGCTGACCATCGTCTTCCAGGTCTACCTCACGGCCCGGATCATCCGGGCCATCGGGGTGGGGTTGAGCCTGGCCCTCATCCCGGCCCTCACCTTCCTCGGGTTCGCCGCCCTGGGCACGCTGCCCCTGCTGGCCGTGCTCGTCGGCGTCCAGGTCCTGTACCGGGCCGGGCGCTACGGCATCACGCGGCCGGCCCGGGAGGTGCTGTTCACCGTCGTCGGCCGGGAGCAGAAGTACAAGTCCAAGGCTTTCATCGACGCCGCCGTCTACCGGGGCGGGGACCTGGCCAGCGGCTGGATCTTCGCCGGCCTGCAGGCGCTGGGCCTCTCGCTGGGGGCCATCGCCCTGGCGGCGGCCCCCGTGGCGGGCCTGTGGGCTCTGCTGGGCTGGAAGCTGGGCCTGCGCCAGGACGACCGGGCCGCCGAGCAGGCCTCGGGCGACGCGGAGCCACGAGTGGCGGCGACCTGAGCCCGGGCCGCATTCTTACCTTCGACGAACCGAACCCACCGCAGGGAGGCAGGAGATGACGCTGTCGCGACGGGAGCTGCTGAAGCTGACCGCCGGTGCCGGGGCCTTCCTGGCCCTGGGCGGGAGCCGGGGCCTCGCGCCGGGGAGCCGGCTCCAGGAGGCCGACCTGATCATGCACGAGATTCCCTCCAGCGGGGAGAGGGTGCCGGCCGTCGGCATCGGGATGCGGAACTACCGCACCGAGTGGGCCGAGGACGGGCTGGGCGAGTACCGGCGCACCATCGAGGTCTTCCACGAGATGGGCGGCACGGTGCTCGACACGGCGCCCTCCTACGGCGACTCCGAGAGCGTCCTGGGCGGCATCCTGGAGGAGCTCGGCATACGGGACGACCTGTTCATCGCCACCAAGGTCGACCGGGAGGGTCGCGAGGCCGGCGTCGAGCGGATGGAGGCCTCGCTGGAGAAGATCGGGACCGACCACGTCGACCTCATGCAGGTCCACAACCTCCGGGGGGCGGCGACCCAGCTGGAGACGATGCGGGCCTGGAAGGAGGAGGGCCGGATCCGCTACGTGGGGGTGACCACCTCCAGCGACCGCCAGTACGACCGGCTGGAGAGCCTCATGGAGGAGCAGGATCTGGACTTCGTCCAGGTGGACTACTCCCTGGCCAACCGCACGGCGGCCGAGCGGATCCTGCCGCTGGCCCGGGACCGGGGCATGGCCACGCTCATCAACCTCCCCTTCGGCCGGGGCCGGCTCTTCGAGGCGGTGGGCGAGCGCGACCTCCCGGCGTGGGCCGCCGAGATCGACGTGGAGACGTGGGCCCAGTTCTTCCTCAAGTACGTCATCTCCCATCCCGCCGTGACGGTGGCCATCCCGGGCACCACCCAGCCGCACCACGCCCGGGACAACGTGGGGGCCATGACGGGTCGCCTCCCCGACGCGGCCACCCGTCGTCGCATGGAGGAGCTCTTCGACGCGCTGTAGGCGGGGGAGAGCCGCTCGGGAGCGCGAGGGCCGCTCGGAAGCGTCTCCCGGGGGGCTGGCGCGGCGCGGCGGGGATCAGCCCACCACTTTCCCGCCGCCGGCCCCGCCGCTGTCGGCCCGGTCGCTGGCGTCCTCCCCGCCGCCGTCCCCGCCGCTGTCGTCCGGGGGCGATCCGTCGGTGCCCGGGTCCCGGTCGACGGAGCGGAGGAGTCGGACCTCCAGGCCGACCAGCACCAGGGCGGCGACGGCGAAGGCCGTCATCTGGAGGCGCGTCATCGTCGGATCGCCGCCCAGCCACATCGCGGCGGCCATGGCCGCCACGGCCAGCCCCACCAGCGCGAACCAGCCCGTCACCAGGTGGAGCCCCGTCCGGGCCCACGCGTGGTTCCTCCACAGGGCCAGCCCCGCGGCCACCGCCAGCGGGAGGAAGACCCCCAGGTCGAGGGTGGCGATGAGCAGGAAGCTGGTGGGGTTCTCCCGGTACTCCGGCAGGGACGGGTCCCCGGCCGCCAGCTGGGCCAGCGCCGGGAGGTAGCGCAGGAGCAGGAGGACGCCCAGGCCCAGCACCACCCCGGCCCAGCGCCTGGCCCCCCGCTCGGAGGCGGGCGGCAGCGGGGTCCGCCGGGCGACCGTCCAGGCTCCGGCCGTCGTCACCAGCCCGAGGACGAGGAGCCCGAGGTGGAGGAGGACGAAGCGCTCGTTGTTGCCCGGCAGGTCCAGGTACTCCGGTCCGACGACGTACTGCACCGACATGTAGGCCACGTAGGCCCCGATCCCGAGGCCCAGGACGGGGCCGAGGGGCCGCCGCCGCAGGGTGAGCACCCCGGCCGCGACGGCCAGGGGTGCCACCACGACCAGGGAAACGGCGTCGAGCCCGATCCCCTGGGCGAGCAGGCTGTCGGAGAAGTGGTACCGGATCACCTCCAGGGCCAGGGGCCCCAGCAGCGAGTTGGCCGCCAGCAGGGGGCCGAGGACGAGGAGGCTCCGGCCGAGGGGCTTCCTCATCCGGCGCCTCCGGCGCCTGCGCTCCTTGGGCGGCGGCTTCCTGGGGCGGGGCCGGGGGGCTCGTGCCCGGGGCATGCCGCGACCCTCACGCGCCGGGCCGCCGGGCCCGGCGCATCAGCGACTCGAAGGCGTAGCGGGCGCGGGCCTCCGCCCGGTCGCTCCGCAGCAGCCGACGGAAGTGGTGGAAGCCGAGAACGATGGATTGGAGCTCGAAGACGAGCTGTCCGGGATCGAGGTCCTCCCGGAAGTGCCCTTCGACCCGGGCCCGGTCGGCGGCCTCGCGCAGCGTCTCCAGCCACCGGCGCCGGGCACCCACGAGGTCGTCGCGCAGCGGACCGGGCCGGTCGTCCAGCTCCACGGCCGCGGAGACGAAGAGGCAGCCGCCGGGGACGTGCTCGGCCCTCGTCCAGCCCAGCCAGGCTTCGAAGAGTGCGCGGAGCCGGGGCTCGCCGGGGGGCTCGCGGAGGGCGGGCTCGACGCGGCCCTCGACGAACTGCTCCACCGCACGGGCCAGGACCTCCCGCAGCAGGTGATCCCGGGAGTCGAAGTGGGCGTAGATGCCGGCCTTGGAGATCCCGACGTCCCGGGCCAGCCGGCCGAGGGTGAGGCCCTGGAAGCCCGTCTCGCTGGCCAGGGCGTGCCCCCGCTCGAGGAGCCGCTCCCGGGTGTCGCGGCTCGCTTCCATGGGGTCGTCCCCCCCGGCCCTCCGGTGAACTAACGGTCGTTAGCTAACGATCGGTCGTTGATCTCACGACACCAGGGTACGGCCCCGGGGGACCCCCGGTCAAGGCCCCGCCACGGTGGCGCCCCCCAGGCCGCAGCGTCCCCCGACGCGACGGCGGGCCAGCCGGCAGGCGGTGGGACCTGGCAGGCGGCGGGGGCCCGTCCGGACGTGCGTCGGCGGCCGGGATTCTCCCGCCGGATCCCCCTAGATCCGCGACCCCGACAGCTCCCCGTCGGCGTCCGTCCACGCCGCCCGGTAGGCCGAGCGCGCCTCCCGGGCCTCGGCCTCCCGGCCCTGCGCCTCGAGGCTCCGGGCCAGGCCGATCAGGGACCAGCCGTTGTCGGGGAAGCGGAGCAGGTCCTCCCGGTAGCGACGCTCCGCCTCCTCCGGCCGCCCGGCCTCGAGCAGCGCCCGGCCCAGGGTGTGGCGGACCGGATGGTACCACAGGGGCGGCTCCTCGTAGAGCATGGCGTCCTCCAGCGCGGCCGCCCGCTCGAAGTGGGGCACGGCCTCCTCCGCCCGCCCCGCCCGGAGCGCGATCTCGCCGGCCAGCATGTGCTCGCCGATGGCGAGGACCACCCTCGGGTCGTCCGCCGGCGCTTCGTGCGCCTCGTGGGTCCGGGCCAGGCGGCGGAGGGCCTCCAGCTCGGCGGCCGCTTCCTCCTCCCGCCCCGTGGCGGCCAGGGCGACGCCCCGAGCGTAGTGGGCCAGCGCCGTGGCATTCAGGAGCTCTTCGGAGGGCATGGGCGCCTCCAGCACCTCCTCCCACCGGCCGAAGGTCACGGCGGTGAGCCGGGGGAGGACGACGATGTTCTGGACGAAGGGGACGTCGCGGGCCACCTCGTGCGGCACCCTCGGCGCCACCCTGCGGGCGGCCTCCATGGCCTTCTCCCCCATGCCCGCCATCGTCGCGGCGAAGGCCATGAAGTGGTAGTTGTGCGGATAATAGGCCGCCGGATAGAGGCCGCCGGGCCGCTGGTCCTGGATGTAGGTCTCGTCGGCGTGGACGGCGTGCTCGTTGGTGCGGACGGCGTCGGCGTAGCGTCCCACGCGGATGTAGATGTGGCCCGGCATGTGGACGATGTGCCCGGCGCCGGGCATGAGCCCCGCCAGCCGCTCGGCGCAGTCGACGGCCTTCTCCGGGTACGCCGCCTCCACCGCGTGGATGTAGTAGTGGCAGGCCCCCGGGTGGTCGGCGTCCAGCTCCAGCGCCCGCTCCAGGGCGGCCAGGACCTTCGGCGTGTCCGGCCGGGGCTTCCGGTCGTCGTAGCCGCCGGTCCAGTAGTTCCAGGGGCTGAGGTTCATCAGCGAGGCGGCGTACAGGGTCAGGACGTCGGCGTCGTCCGGGTGCCGCTCCCACACGCGCTCCATGGCCCGGGCGTAGGCGCTGTCCAGCGGGGCGCGCGCCGCCCCGGGATCGGCGGCGTAGCGGGCCGCCAGCGCCTCGATCAGCCGCCTCTCGGCCTCGGTCGCCTCGGGGGCGAGCTCCCGGGCGTGGTGGATGGCGTTCCATGCCTCGGTCCCGGCCTCCGGGCTCATGGGCGCGTTGATGTTGGGGCCGTGGGCCAGGGCGATGCCCCACCAGCACATCGCACAGCCCGGATCCAGCCGCAGCGCCTCGCGGTAGGAGCGGATCGCTTCGGCGTGGTTGAAGGCGTACTGGAGCCGCAGCCCCTGGTCGAAGTAGGCCTGGGCCCGCTCGGAGTCGGTGGTCACGGGGCGCCCGTGGCGCCCGAGGTCGTCGTACAGGGGGACCGAGTCCGCCGGAACTACGGCGGCGGCGCGATCGTTCGCGTCGAGGTCACGATCGCCCGCCGCCAGGTCGGGCGCCCACGGGGGGGCGAGCAAGAGGACGGCGCCGACGACGAGCGCGGCGCGCGGGACTCCGGGGACGTGCTGTCGAGTCATGTTCGAACCTCCCGCTGGGACTGGAGACGGCCGGTGAGCCGGCGTGGCCGGCCGGGGGGCCGGTCGTGGATCGGGCGCAGGAGCGCCCGGGAAACGACGGTGGCTACCCCGCCCCAGGCGTCCCGGTTCCCTCGAACCGGCTCCCGGGCCGGCCGACGTCCGGGGCGGCGGCCGGGATCCCCCACTTGCCGGATCGACGCACGCGGTGCCATATACCCCGGTCGAGGACCGCGAGGCGGGAGCCGCCCGCCCCGGGCCCGCCGCGACCTCGCCCCCTCACGCATCCGGGAGCATCGATGACGACCCCACGCCGCCCCGCCGTTCTCGGTCTCGCCCTCCTCGCCGCCGGCCTGGCCGCCTGCCAGTCCGGCGACGGCGCCTCCGAATCCGCGGACGCGGAGACGGGCGTGGTGGAGGTGACGGCGAAGGACTTCGAGTTCGAGATGCCGGGGGAGATCCCGTCCGGGTGGACCACGATGCGCTTCGTGAACGAGGGCGAGCAGGAGCACTTCTTCCTCCTGTGGCGCCTGCCCGAGGGGAAGTCGTTCGCCGACTACCGGTCCCAGGTGGCCGGCACCTTCCTGCGGGTCTGGAGCCGTTACGACAGCGGCGATCTGACGCGGGAGGAGACGCTCGAGGCGCTGGGTGAGGAGCTCCCCGGGTGGTTCTTCACCGAGGCGGTGCCCAGCGGCGGCGCGGCGCTGACGGAGGGCGGACGGACGTCCCGGGTGACCCTGGAGCTGGAGCCCGGGACCTACGCGGTGGAGTGCTACGTGAAGACCCCCCAGGGCACCTGGCACACCGATCGGGGCATGCTCCGCTCGCTCACCGTGACCGGGGACGCCACCGGCACCGCGCCGCCGGAGGCGGACGCCGAGCTCGTCCTCTCCAACTACGCGATCGCCACCGAGGGCCGGCTCGCGGCCGGCGCGCGGACGGTGGCCGTCCGCGTCACCGACACCCCGGACGGGTTCATGGCGCACGACGTCAACCTCTTCCGCCTGGAGGAGGGGACGACGGTCGAGGAGATCGTGGCCTGGATGGACTGGATGGACCTGGACGGGTTCCGGTCCCCCGCCCCCGGGCAGTCGCTGGGCGGGGTGGAGAGCATGGAGGCGGGCAGCACGGGCTACATGACGGTGGAGCTGGAGCCCGGCCGGTACGCCTGGGTGTCGGAGGGCTACGGCGCGCGCGGCATGGTGAGCGAGTTCACCGTGGAGTGACCTCCGCCGGCGCGGCAGGCCGGAACGGCCGCTGCCCGCGGGTCGGCCGGATCGGTGAGCTACGAGGTCCCCGTAGCACGGGACTTGCCCTCCTGTGACCCCGGGGGCGGTCGTGCCGTCTTCCCGGTGGGAGGGAGCCCCTCCCGATTTCGGCCCGGACCGGGCCGGTGCTTCCGGCCCGAACCGGGCCCGTCACTTCGCACGCGAGAGGACCGATACCATGAACGCCCTTCGACGACGTAGCGCCCTGTTGCTCGCTGGACTCCTGATCCCGCTCTGGGCCTGCGGCGGGACCCCTGAGGCCGAGAGCTCCGAGGGTTCGGCCGCGGAGGACAGCATCGCCGCGGCGGAAGCTGATTCCGTGGCGGCGGACGGCGCCACGGAGACGGCCGCCGCCGAGGAGCGGCGCGCGGCGGAGTCGGAGTCGCCCCGGGACGAAGGGACGCAGACCCCGCCGCCGGAGGAGCGGCCGAGCCCCACCGTCCGGGCGACCCTGCCGGCCGGCACCGAGTTCCCGGTGACCCTGAACGACTCGCTGGACACCCGGAACCTGCAGGCCGGGCAGCGGTTCACGGCCAGCGTCGGCCAGGCCGTGGCCAACGACGCCCGGGTCGTCATCCCCTCGGGCTCGGAGGTGATCGGCCGCGTCACCGAGGTGCGCCAGCCGGAGGGCGACAGCGTCGGCGTGGTGGTCCTGGCCGTGGACTCGGTCCGGGTCCGGGACGCCACCCTGGCATTGAGCGCCGCCATCGTGGACGCCGAGGTCGAGTCGCGGTCCGAGATGACCGACGAGGCCGCCAAGATCGGAGGCGGGGCCGCCGCGGGCGCAATCATCGGCGCCATCGCCGGAAAGGACGTCAAGAGCGCCATCATCGGCGCCGCGGGCGGGGCCGCCGCCGGGACGGCCATCGCCATGGGCACGAAGCGCCAGTACGGCGTGCTGCCCCGGGGCGCGATCCTGCGGCTCCGCACCGAGGAGGCGCTGACCCTCACCGTGCCCCGGTGACGCCCCGCCGGTAGGACGTCTCCCGGGCCCCACCCGGGGGATTCCGCATCCCCGTCCGCTGCGATATCATATGTACGCGACGTGACGGCCTGCGGCCCGCTTCCGTCCTCGAGAGGAAGGCCCGGACGGCGGGCCGTCGCACGAGAGAACCTCGACGCGGGCGGGGGGACTCAGGCTCGATGTCCGTCTCGAACGCCGGACCGGCGATGCGGGTCGCGGCCCTGTACGCGGTCTTCGGCTGTGCCTGGATCCTGGGCTCCGACCGCCTGGTCGGCTGGCTGACCGCCGATCCCGCGACGGCCAGCCTCCTCCAGACCCTCAAGGGATGGGCCTTCGTCCTCGTCAGCGCGGGGCTGGTCTACGGCCTGGTGCGGCGCGAGCGGCGGCAGTGGCTCGCGGCCCGCGAGGACCTCGAGGAGGCCGAGGAGAGCCTCGAGGAGGCGGAAGGGCTCTACGAGCGGGTGCTGGCCGGCATCTCCGACGCCGTTCTCGTCATCCACGCCCCCAGCCGGAGGATCGTGGACTGCAATCCGGCCGCCCTGGAGGTGTTCGGATATGCCCGGGACGAGCTGGTCGGCGCATCGACCGCGGTCGTCCACGTCGACCGGGAGCACTTCGAGCGCTTCGGCGCGGCGGGCGACCCGGTGCTCGAGCGGGGGGAGCCCTTTCGCGCCGAGTGGGTCCTGCGCCGGAAGGACGGCGAGACGTTCCGGACCGAGCAGGTGGTGAGCCTCATCGATCACGAGGCGGGCGACGAGCCGGAGTACGCGGTGAGCGTGATCCGGGACGTCTCCGAGAGGGTCGAGCGGGAGCGCCAGCTCGAGCGGTCGCGGGAGCTCCTGGAGCGGTACGCCGAGCACCTGACGCGGGCACGGGAGCAGGAGCGGGCCGACATCGCCCGGGAAATCCACGACGAGCTCGGCCAGTCCCTGACCGGGCTCAAGATGCAGCTCTCCCAGGTCCGGGCCCGCCTGGAGGGGGGCGAGGACGTGGCCTCGTCGACCCTGGATCCCAGCCTGGAGCTCATCCAGTCCACGGTGGAACAGGTCCGGGAGCTGTCCAGCTCCCTGCGGCCGGCGGCCCTGGACCAGCTGGGCCTGCACGAGGGCCTGGCGTGGCTCGCCGGGAAGTTCGGCGACCGGACGGGGATCGACGTGTCCTTCGAGGTGGAGGACGCCGAGCTCGCGCTGGACGACGAGGCGTCCATCCACGTCTACCGGGTGGTCCAGGAGGCGCTGACGAACGTGGCCCGCCACGCGGAGGCCGACGCCGCGCGCGTGGTGATCTCCGGGGAGGAGGACGACCTGGTGGTCCGGGTGCTGGACGACGGCGTGGGGCTGGACCCTGAGTCCGCCCGGATCCTGCACTCCCACGGGCTCCTGGGGATGCAGGAGCGGGCTCACATCCTGGGCGGGGAGCTGGAGCTGCTGAACCGGCAGGAGGGTGGGGCGGAGGTGCGCCTCCGGTTCCCGCGGCCGGAGGGGAAGGTGGCCTGAGGTGCGTTACCGGATCCTGATCGCCGACGACCACGCCGTGGTCCGGCAGGGCCTGCGCTCGATCCTCTCCGAGCACCCGGATCTGGAGGTCGGCGGCGAGGCCACCACCGCCGGCGAGGTGCTGGAGATGGTGCGGGAGAAGGACGAGGCCTGGGACCTGGTTCTCCTGGACCTGAGCATGCCCGGCGGGGAGGGGTTGGAGACGCTGACCCGCCTGCGGTCGGCCGCCCCGGAGTTGCCCGTCCTCGTCCTGAGCATGCATCCCGAGGACCAGCTGGCCGCCCGCCTGCTGAAGGCCGGAGCCGACGGCTACCTGAACAAGGAGGCGGCCTCCGACGAGCTGGTGACCGCCCTCCGCCGCGTGCTGGGCGGGCAGAAGTACGTGAGCCCCGACCTCGCTTCCCACCTGGCCTCGGAGCTGGGAGGCGAGGCCGACCGCGCGCCGCACGAGGCGCTCTCCGACCGCGAGTTCCAGGTGCTCCGCCTGCTGGCCGAGGGGCGGAGCGTGAGCGACATCGCCGAGGAGCTCACCCTGAGCCCCAAGACCGTGAGCACCTACCGCTCCCGGCTCCTGGAGAAGATGGAGATGGAGAACACCGCCCAGCTCATCCGCTACGCCCTGGAGCACGACCTGGTCCCGTAGGGATCCTCCTACAGACGGGATGGGGCCCCACCTACGCGGAGACGCCGCGTCGTCCGATACCGGTCCGCCTCCCCGCCCGCCACCTTGGGTATCGTACGTCGCGCCCCCGGCCCCGCCGGTTCGGCGCGAGCGGAGCTTCTCCAGATACAGGCCAGCTACGTGAAGGTGCTCCTCGTGGAAGATTCACCCGTGGTGCGGGACGAAGTCCGGAAGCTGCTCGAGCAGGACCGGGCGGTCACCCGTGTCCGGGCGGTGCACACCGTGGAGGCGGCCCGCGTGGAGCTGGAGGGAGACGGGTTCGACGTCTGGCTGCTGGATTTCCGGCTGCCGGACGGGACGGCCCTCGATCTTCTCGGGCTCCGTGAGGCCGGATCTGACAGCCCCCGGCAGGTCGTGGTGATGTCGAACTACGCCACGCGGCTGGTGCGCAGGCGGTGCCTGGAGGCGGGCGCCGACCATTTCCTGGACAAGGCGCTGGAATTCGAAGAGTTGCCCGACCTGGTCACGGTGGCCGGGAGCGGCGACAGGGGGCCAGGATGATCGCAGGAGCGATGTCACGATACGCCGGACGTTGGGAGCCCGAGGGCGGAGAGCTCTCCGTCCTCCTCGTCGAGGACAATCCGGCGGACGCCCGGCTGGTGGAGGAGCACCTGCGCTCGGCGCCCGACGTCCCCGCCCACGTCCGGTGGGTCCGGAGCCTGGAGGAGGGACTGGCGGCCCTGGAGGCCGAACCGGCGGACGTGGTGCTGCTGGACCTGAACCTGCCGGATTCCGAGGGTGTCGAGACCGTCCGACGGCTGGTGGAGGTCAGCGGGGACGTTCCCCTGCTGGTGCTCACGGGCCAGGAGGATCCCGGGACGGCCGTGTGGGCGCTCCGGGCGGGGGCGGACGAGTACGTCTACAAGGGGGAGCTGACGTCGCACGTCCTCTCCCGCTCGATCCGGTTCGCCCTGGAGCGGCGGGAGATGGCCGAGCAGCTCGTGACGGTGCGGAAGCTGAGCCAGGACATCCTCTCCTCCCTCCAGGCGGAGATCGCGGTCCTCGACGTGGACGGGACGATCCTCTCCGCCAACGAGGCGTGGCACCGCTTCGCCCACGGCGAGGGAGGGCGCACCGACGGCTACGTGGGGGAGAACTACCTGGAGGTGACGGCGGCCGCCGACGACGAGCACGCCCGCGAGGCCCTGGAGGGTCTGCGGAGCCTGGTCGCCGGCGAGACGTCGGTCTTCACCATGGAATACCCCTGCCACGGGCCCGACGAGCGGCGGTGGTTCCGGCTGTCGGCCACCCAACTGGACCGGGGGGATGTCCGGGGCGTCGTCGTGTCCCACACCGACGTCACCCGGCGCCGGCTGATGGAGGAGGAGCTCCGGCGCTCCGAGGAGCAGCTGGCCACCGTCTTCGAGCTGAGCCCCACGGGCATCATCGTCAGCACCCCCGGGGACGGGGTCATCCAGGCCGCCAACCGCGCCGCCCTGGACTACCACGGCGCCACCCGGCCCGCGGAGCTGGTCGGACGCTCGGCCGTGGAGCTGGGGCTGTGGGTCCGGGAGGAGCACCGGGAGCGGATCGTCGAGCGGGTCCGTACCGAGGGCGAAGCCCTCAACGTAGAGGCGGAGCACTGGACGCTGGACGGCGACCGCAGGGTGGGTCTCGTGTCCGCCCGCCGGCTGGAGCTGGGTGGGGAGGACCGCATCGTCTTCGTCGTCCACGACATCACGGACCGCAAGCGGGCCGACGCGGAGCTGCGGGAGAGCGAGGAGCGCTACCGTACCCTGTTCGAGGACGCGCAGGAGGCCGTCGCCATCACCCGTCCCGACGGCTCCATCGCGGACGTCAACCCGACCTGGCACGAGCTGTTCGGGCACGGCCCGGACGACCTCGCCGACCTCCGGGTCGAGGATCTCTACGTCGAGCCGGAGGACCGGACGCGGCTGACGACCGCCCTGGAGGCCGAGGGGCACGTGGACCAGATGGAGCTCCGGGCCCGCCGGGCCGACGGGTCGGTCTTCGACTGCATGATCTCGGCGTCGGTCCGGCGCACCGGGACGGGTGAGGCGGAGTACGTCAGCTTCCTGCGGGACATCTCGGAGCGGAAGCGGTTCGAGGAAGAGCTGCAGCACCAGGCCCTCCACGACGTCCTCACCGGCCTTCCGAACCGGGGACTGCTGAGCGACCGTCTGGAGCAGGCCGTGGCCCGCGCGCGCCGCGGGGACTCCGCGGTGGCCCTCCTGTTCGTGGACGTGGACCGGTTCAAGGCCGTCAACGACAGCTTCGGGCACGAGGCGGGGGACAGGGTCCTCGTCACCCTCGCCCGGGAGCTGGAGGACGCGGTGCGGGACGAGGACACGGTGGCCCGGTTCGGCGGCGACGAGTTCGTCGTCCTGGCCGAGGGGCTCCGGGGTCCCGCGGACGCGGTGGCCACGGCCGAGCGCCTGGTGGAGACGCTGCGGACCAGCCCGCCCTGCAACGGTGCTCCCTACCACCTGACGGCGAGCGTGGGCGTGGCGGTCTGCGGTCGGGGGGCGGTCGCCTGCACCCCGGACGAGATGCTCCGGCAGGCCGACATCGCCATGTACCGGGCCAAGGCCAACAGCGGCACGACCTACCACCTGTTCGATCCCCAGGAGGACGGGGCCGGGCTCGGCCGCATGCAGCGGGAGAAGGAGCTCCGGCGGGCGCTGGAGACGGAGGAGTTCGTGCCCGTCTACCAGCCGGTGGTCGGCCTGGAGGACGGCGAGCCGTGGGGGGTGGAGATGCTGGCCCGCTGGGACCATCCCGAGCGGGGACGCGTCAGCCCGGCGGAGTTCATCCCCCTGGCGGAGGAGTCGGGGCTCATCCTCACTCTGGACCGGCAGCTGCTGGACGCCGGCCTGCGGGACTTCGCGGCGTGGCGGGCGGCGGGCGGAGCGGCGCCGGACCGGCTGCTGGTGAACCTGTCGGCCTCCCAGTTCGAGGATCCCGCCTTTCCGGAGTTCGTGGCGTCGAAGCTGGAGGAGCACGGAGTGCCGCCGGCGGCCGTCCACTTCGAGGTGACCGAGACCGAGATCATGAAGAGCACCGAGCGGATCCGCCCGCTGGCCGCGCTGGGGGTGAAGATCCTCATCGACGACTTCGGGACGGGCTACTCCTCCCTGGGCTACCTGCGGGAGATGGACGTGGACGGCCTGAAGGTCGACATGTCCTTCGTCCAGGGCATCAGCGAGCAGGCGGAGGATCGCGCCATCGTCGAGACGATCCTCACGCTGGGGCACCGCCTGGGTCTGGAGGTCATCGCCGAGGGCATCGAGACGGAGGAGCAGCGCCAGGCGCTGCGGGCCATGGGATGCCGGCTGGGCCAGGGCTACCTGTTCGCCCGCCCGGTGGACGCCGGCGAGGTGGTCGGCCGGCTGACGGGAGCGGAGCGAGCCGGCTGAGGCCCGGGCCCGGTCCGGCGCCGACGGACCTCCGGCGAGGCCTTCGGCGTAGCATCCCGACGGGATGACGCTCTCGAACGGGGAAACGGGATCGGGACCGGCGACGGGGGGCGGCCACAGGCCTCTCCTCGTCGTCGCGGTCCTGGCGGTGGTCGGGCTCGGCGCCGGGGCCGTCGCCCTGGTTCCCCACGGAGGGAGCGAGGGAGCGGACACCCGGGACGCCGTCCCCCTGCCGGCGGGACCTCCCGTGCCGGCGGACCTGTCGGAAGCCTTCCGGCGGGCCGGGGAGATCGGGCCCCTCACGAGCCTCCTGGTCTCCCGCGCCGGCGAGCGCCTCGGCGAGCGCTACTACCACGGCGCCACCGCTTCCCGCGTCGTGAACGTCAAGTCCGCCTCGAAGAGCGTCATCTCGGCCCTGGTGGGCATCGCCATCGACCAGGGTCACATCCGCGGCACGGACCAGCCCGTGGCCGAGCTCCTGCCGGAAGCGTTCGCAGGGCTGGAGGATCCCCGCAAGCGCCGCATCACCGTGGGACACCTCCTCGCCATGGAGGCCGGCCTGGCGACCACCAGCTTCAGCAACTACGGGCCATGGGTGGAGAGCTCCGACTGGGTCCGGTGGGCGCTGGAGCGTCCCATGGAGTGCGATCCCGGCATGTGCTGGGAGTACAGCACGGGCAACACGCACCTCCTGTCGGCCGCCCTCACCGAGGCCACGGGGATGGACACCCGCACCTACGCGGCCCGCGAGCTGCTGGGCCCGCTGGGCATCCCCGCCCGATCGTGGGACCGGAGCCCCCGGGGCTACTACCTGGGCGGCAACAACATGGGGTTCCGGCCGGTGGAGCTGCTCCGGATCGGGGAGACCTACCTGGACGGGGGACGGTGGAACGGCCGGCACGTGGTGCCGGCCGACTGGATCGAGCGGTCCTGGACGCCCCGCTCCACCTCCTCCTACAACGGCAACGACTACGGCTACGGATGGTGGGGCCGGCGGGTGGCCGGTCACCGCGTGTGGTACGCCTGGGGCTACGGCGGGCAGTACCTGTTCGCCGTGCCCGACCTGGAGCTGGCCGTGGTCGCCACGACGGACCAGACGCGGCAGCGTCGCCGGTGGGACGCCGACCGGGCCATCTTCGGTCTGCTCCGGGAGGAGATCATCCCGGAGGTGCGTCGGGCCTGGGACGCAGGGCGGCCTGCAGCACCTCGTCGGTGACGTTGCCGCCGGTGACCGGCGCGCAGACCGGCCCCTCGCCCGGGGCCCCGTGGGCCAGCAGCGCCGCCACGGCCGCGGCGCCGGCCGGCTCGGCCACGAGGTCCTCCTCCACGGACAGGTGGCGGATCGCCTCCAGCATCTGCCCGTCGCTCACCAGCACCATGTCGTCCACCAGCCGGCGGAGGGACGCCACGTTCTCCTCCACCGGCGTGCGGGTGGCGAGGCCGTCGGCCACCGTGTCGGCGGAGTCCGTGCTCGTGGCCCGGCCCGTCCGCCAGGAGCGGGCGTAGGCCGGCGCCCCCTCGGCCTGCACGCCGACGACGCCGGCGTCCGGGCGCAGGGTGCGGACGGCGATCGCCACGCCCCGGATCAGGGCCGAGTCCCCGACGGGGACGACGAAAGTCTCGAGCTCCGGGGCCTGCTCCAGGGCCTCGACGGCCAGGGTGGCCGGCCCGGCCGGCAGGTGGGCATCGGTGGCGTCGTTCAGGAAGAAGCGGGCGTCCTCCTCCGCCGCGTAGGCCTCGGCGGCGGACCAGGCGTCGGCCAGGTCGCGCCCTCGCTCCACGATGCGGGCGCCGAGCCCGGCGATCCGCTTCCGCTTCACCGGGTTGGGGTCCCCCGGCAGGAAGATCACGGCGGGCACGCCCAGCCGCTCGGCCGCCCAGGCCACCGCGGCTCCGTGGTTTCCGGTGCTGGAGGCCACGACCTCCCCCACCCGCTCCTCCCGGTGGCGCCGGGCCAGGGCCCACAGGGCGCCCCGGACCTTGAAGGACCCGGTGGGGAGCTCGGACTCGAGCTTCAGCCAAACCGGACGCCCCAGGCGGTCGGACAGCGAGGGGGCGGGGAGCAGCCGGGTGACGGGCAGGTGATCGGCCAGGAACGCCCGGGCCTCCCGGATCTCGCTGTCCAGGGCGTCCGGGGCCCCGGCGTCGTTACGCGACACGCGTAACCGGCGGGAAGGGCCGGGCCACGCCGCGGCTCCTCCTCCGGCCGCGGCCCGTCCTCCGGCCGCAGCCCGTCCTCCGGCCGCGGCCCGTCCTCCGGCCGCGGCTCACCACGTCTCCAGCGACTGGCCTCCGCCGCCGGTGCGGGCGGCGGTCCACGACCGGCCGTCCG
>CAZSKS010000014.1:23032-30359 GCA_964607465.1 uncultured Gemmatimonadota bacterium
TCCAGCGACTGGCCTCCGCCGCCGGTGCGGGCGGCGGTCCACGACCGGCCGTCCGACGTGGTGCCCCGCATCTCGTCGCCCGAGACCGTGCCCTCCAGCGTCAGGGGCCCGTCCGCCACCGCGACGCCGCCCAGGGAGAGGTAGACGCGCTCGCCGCGGACCACCGGCTCCATGAGGCTGACGCCGCGGGTGAGCGCCCGCCCCCGCAGCTCCTGGAACCGCTGCTCGAGCTCCACCGTGACGGTCTCGCCCGAGGGGAGCCGCACGTCCCAGGTGCCCGCCACGTTGGCCGGGATGATCCAGAAGAAGACCCGGGAGCTCTCCTCGTCCATGTGGATCGTGCTGTCGGCCTGCCATTCCCGCATGCTGAAGTCGTGGGACACGACGCGGGTGCCGGGCCGCAGCTCCCGGAAGAGCTTGGGCCGGAGCTTGACGTTCACGCTGGAGAGGAGGTAGAGGGTCACCACCGTGGCCGGCCGGACGTCGGCCTCGAAGAGGTCCCCCCGGACGAACCGGACCAGGCTGTCCACGCCCGCCGAGTCGGCCTTGGCGCGCGCCTCCGCCACGCGGCCCGAGTCCAGCTCGATCCCCACGCCGGGGGTGCCGTGGCGGGCGGCGGCCGTGATGACGATCCGCCCGTCCCCGGAGCCCAGGTCGTAGAGCGAGTCGTCGGCCGTGGGGCGGGCCAGCTCCAGCATCTGGGTGACCACGGCCATGGGCGTCGGGACGTAGGGCACGTCGAGGTCGTCCTCCTCCTGGGCCGCCGCCCGGTCGGGCGCCGCGAGGAGCGCCGCCCCGGCCAGCAGGCCGGGGGCGAGGACGGCGGGCAGGGCCCCGCGAGAGAGGGAAGAGATCCAGGGTCGTCGCGTCATGCTCCGTCCTCCAGGTCCGGTTCGGTCAGCAACAGGAACGGCAGGCCCGCGGCCACCACGGCCAGGCCGAGCAGCGCGCCGGCCCCGGCGTACTCCACGCTCGAGTACACCAGATACGCGGCGGCGGCACAGAACACGAGGGGCGTCAGCGGATAGAGGGGCACGCGGTAGGGTCGGTCGACGTCGGGTTCCCGCCGCCGGAGCACCACCACCGCCGTCCCGGTCAGCAGCAGCGTCAGCCAGTAGACCGGGGCCGTGTAGTCCACCATGGCCTCGAACCCGCTCCGCTGGGCGGCCCCGAAGCCCACCAGGGCCAGGGCGATCGCCCCCTGCAGGAGGAGCGCGGTCGTCGGGGTGTTCCGCTCGCCCGCCCACGACCCCAGGAAGCCGAAGAGGGGCCAGTCCCGTCCCAGGGCGTAGTTGCTCCGGGCGCCGGTGATCACCGTGGCGTTGGTGGAGGAGAAGGCGGCCAGGATCACCGCCCCGCTCACCACCGCCCGTCCCCACGGGCCCACGGCGGCCCCCAGGAGGTCGGCGGCCACGGCGTCCGATCCCGCCAGCCCCTCCAGCCCGAGCCCGTACAGGTAGGCGGCGTTGGCCAGCAGGTAGAGCAGGGTGATGCCCCCCGTCCCCCACAGCAGCATGCGCCCCACCCCCCGGCTCCGGTCGCGGATCTCCGCGGAGACGTAGGCGCCCTCGCTCCAGCCTCCGAAGGCCAGCAGGACGAAGATCAGGGCCCGGCCCAGCGAGCCCGCGTCGCCGGCGGCCGCCGCCCCGGGGTCGGGGGGCGGCGCGGCGGGCGGCGGGTGGACGAAGCCCACGGCCACCACGACGGCCAGGGCCGTCACGGCGCCCCCGGTCAGCAGGTACTGGGCCCAGCGGCCGTGCCGCAGGCCCGCCAGGTTCACCGCCGTGAGGAGGACCACCACCCCGGCGGCGACCAGAGGGGGTGCCCCCTCGCCCAGGGCCAGCAGGTCCGTCGCGTAGTCGCCGATGACGAATGCCAGGATGGCGATGGAGCCGGTCTGGATGACCGTCATGCGCGACCAGGCCACGAGGAAGCCGAGCGACGGCCCGTAGGCCCGGGAGAGGAAGTGGTACTCCCCGCCCGCGTCGGGATGGGCGGTGGCCAGCTCGGCGTAGCACAGGGCGCCCACCAGCGAGATCCCTCCCCCCACCAGCCACAGGAGGAGGAAGGCGGTCCCGTCCCCGGCGTTGGCCGCCACCACCGACGGGCTCCGGAAGATCCCGACGCCGAGGACGACGCCCACCAGGAGCACGGCGCCGTCCACGGCGGACAGGGCGGGGGAGGGGCCGTCCGACGGGGATGCGCCGTCTCGCCGGGACGGGTCCCCTCGCCCGGAGGGTTCGGCTGCCCGCACCGCGTCCGTCCCGTCGTCCTCGGAGCCCACTACAGGTCCAGGTAGTGGCTGACCTTCAGGATGAAGGTGTCCTCGGCGTCGGCCCCCAGCAGCTCCTCCAGGTCCCGGCCCAGCCGGAAGTCGCCCCGGACCGCCTCGTCCCGTCGGTCCTGCTGCCACACCAGGAAGAGGGTGGAGCCGGGCCGGTACTCCCATCGGAGCACGGCGTTGCCGCGCATCGACCGGAGGTTGAAGTCCTGAACCGGCAGGGAGAGATCGGGCGTGCCGTCGCCGTCGAAGTCGATGTGACGCGTCCCGTCGGCCACGCACGTCGCCCCGCCGTCGCAGGCGACCCCACCGTCCGTGGACACGGCCGTCCCCTCGTCGAAGGCGCGGAAGGCGAAGCTGGAGGGGCGCTCCAGCTGACGGTAGGTGCCGAAGTCGCCGGCCGAGATCAGGGGCTGGAGGAAGAGCTGGAGGCTGAGGTCCGGGGTGAAGGTGGCGCTGAGCCGGGTCTCAAGCGACAGCTCGGTGCGCTCGAGGCCGGCGAACAGGTAGCGACGGCCGAAGGTGGGGGCGTAGGGGGGATCGTCGGCCACGGCGACGAACTGGGCGACGTCGTCGCGGAACTCGACGGCCGGCTCCATGCTCAGCTCGAAGCCGGGCGAGGGGCGGAGGGTGGCGCCCAGCGCCAGCTCCAGGCTGCTGCCGCCCCCCGCGTACCGCTCGGTGAACCCGACCTCGGGCCGGAGCGACAGCGTCCGCCGGGGGTCCGTCACCAGCTCCGCCTCCCAGCGGGTGAAGGCCGGCTGCGCCATCAGCGGCCCGCCCCGGGTCTCGGTGTCGCTCAGGGTCCGGGGGCCGTAGTCGAAGCCCACGTCCACGATCCAGTTGCTGTGCAGCTCGAAGTCCCCGTTGAGCGAGAACTGGCCGCCCTTGTAGGCCCGGGCCCACTGGCCCGCCGACCAGACGTCGTCCAGCAGCTCGTGGCGGAGCTCGTGGAAGGTGAAGAAGCTCAGCCCCCAGCTCCGGAAGAGCGAGCCCGGCGTGATCTCCCGGTAGCTGAGGTCCCCCTCGAAGTCGAACTGCTCACCCTGGCTGATGAAGCCGAGGTCGTTGACGGAGAAGTCGGGGCTGAGCTGCTCCAGCTCCGCCGACCAGGTCCAGTGCTCGCCGCTCTGGCGGGCGAAGCCGACGTTCCAGTTCACGCCGGTCAGGTGCGTGGCCGTCGAGTCCACGGACAGGTCGTCGGCGTCGGGGCGCTGGTAGTAGTGCTGGGGGTTCGTCTGGATCTCGACCATCGCCTCCGGCGTGCCGCGGACGTGGGTCCCCGCCACGTAGCCGAAGACCGACCACCGGCGGTCGTGGGGGCCGCCCCACTGGTGCTGGAAGTCGACCCCCGCCCCGAAGGCGCTGGAGGGGAGCCGGTCCAGGACGCCGTCGGCCGGCAGGCTTCGGTCCATTCCCGTGAGCAGGGCGCCGACGCGGCTGGCGCCCCCCCGGAAGTCCTGCTGGATGCGGGCGACCCCGTACCGGGAGGCGGGCTCGGCCACGAACTCGCGGATCTCGCCGCTCCCCTCCAGGACCGCCCGGCCGGTCTCCTCCCGGGTGACGGCCCCCAGGACGCCGACGGACAACCCTCCCGTCGTGCGGCCGGTGAACTTTCCGGCCCCGAGAATCGTGGTGCGGTCCGGGGCCTCGTGGAACTCCGCCCCGGGGACCGTCTCCCGGTGCGGCTCCCGCCCGATCCGCCGGCTGAAGAACATGCGGCCGTTCCGACTCGAGAGGTCGAAGTCGAACACCTGGGCGTCCTGCACGAAGAAAGGTCGCTTCTCGGAGAAGAACGTCTCGAAGGCGCTCAGGTTCACGACGGCCGGGTCGACCTCCACCTGGCCGAAATCGGGGTTGACCGTGGCGTCCAGGCTGAAGGCCGATCCCACGCCGTAGCGGACGTTGGCGCCGGCCCGGACGTCGACCTCCGATCCGTCGAAGAAGGGGTTTCCGGGCGCGGCGGGACCCCGGTGCAGCTGGGTCGCGACGAAGGGCTCCACCTCGAAGCGCCGCTCCGTGTCGGTGAGCAGCACCCCCGTCAGGTGGCCCGACTGGCTGACCACGCCCTCGGTGGTGCGGGAGACGAGGGAGAAGTAGCTGGTGGAGCTGGAGGCGAGCCGTCGACGCCGGAAGTTCACGCCCCACGTCTGGGGCTCGTCGTGGGACTCGTAGCGGACCTGGGAGAGGGGGATTCGCATCTCCACCGACCAGCCCGCCGAGTCGATCCGGACGGCCGAGGTCCACACGGCGTCCCAGTCCACGTCCTCCCGGGTGTCCCGCGTGAGGACCGCGTCCCGCTCCACGCCCGAGGCAGAGACGCGGAAGAGATAGGCGGTCTGACGGTCGAGATTGGTGTCGAGCAGGACCTCGAAGAAGTCGTACTGGCCGGACTCGTCGCGGCGGACCAGCTGGTCGGCGATGGCGGCCGGTCCGTCGTCGTGCATGCGGGCTCCCACGTAGATCGCCCCGTCGTCGTACAGCACCCGGACCTCGGTGGGACGTGCCGGCGCGGCCCCCTCCCGCGGGTCCCCCTGCACGAAGCCGCCGGCCGCCGGGGCCCGCTTCCACGCGTCCTCCGAGAGGCGTCCGTCGATCTCGATCCCGCCCTGCCTCTCCACGGCCTCCAGGGTGGGCGGCGAGCCGGCGCCCGCGGCCTCCTGGGCTGCGACGGCGCGGGTGGACAGGAAGAAGGCGGAGAGGAGGACGGTGAGGGGCAGGAGCGCCGGCGGGGCGAGGTCCGGGAGGCGCCGCGACGGCGTCGGGGCGGACCTGGTCCGGCTCCCTCGACGAGGGTTCGGCTTGTGGATCTCCGTCTCGCGCATCCGCCTGCTTTCCCTGGTCCCCGGCGGAGGCGCTTCGGGACCCCGGTCCCGGGTTCAGCCGCCCGCCATCGACTGCAGCCGCCCGACGCCCGGGTGGCCGGACGGGGACAGGAAGGTTCGCCCTGCGCGCGAGGGCGTCAAGGCAGGTAGGGCGCGGCGTCGTCCATCAGGTCCCGCAGCTCGTCGTCCTCCAGCGGGAGGGCCTCGACGATGCCCTCCCGGTACGCGGCCACGGAGATGGCCGGCCAGTCGGTCCCGTACACGACGCGGTCCGGTCCCAGCTCCCGGACGGCGCGGGCCACGCCCACGTTGATCCGTCCGATCTGCTCCAGCAGGGTCGAGTCCCCGCCGGCGACGGCCTCGGGATGGGCCGTGCCGGACAGCTCCAAGAAGACGTTCGCCGTCCCCTCCGGGTCCTCCTCGAAGGCGGCCAGGAACGCCCGGACGGCCCCCCGGGTGGCGTCTCCGAAGCCTCCGCCTCCCCCCAGGTGGGCCACCTGCACCGGAACGGTCGGGGCGGCGGGAAGGACCTCCTCGAGGAAGACCTCCACGTCCTCACGCCCGTACTCCGGATGCCGGGTGTAGAGGTGGATCACGACGGGAACCCCCAGCTGCTCGGCCCGGGCGAAGACGGCCCGGAGCCGGTCCACGTGGGCCTCGTTCCGGAGGTCCACGGCCGAGTTGGCCAGGTGGAGCTTGAGGCCGGTGATGCCCCGGACGCCGACCGCCCGCTCGATCTCCTCCAGGGCGTAGTCGGCCAGGGGGTTGACGCTGGCGAAGCCGACCAGGCGGTCCGGGTGCCGGCGAACCTGGCGGGCCACGAAGTCGTTCTCGGCCCGGACCCTGTCCCTCTCGTCCTCCACCTCCACGTCCGGCATGCCGAAGAAGTAGGCGACCGACAGGAGCACGCCCCGGCGGATGCCGGCCGAATCCAGGGCCGCCACGGCGTCGTCGCCGTCGTGACGGACCTGCTGATCGGCAGCGATCACCTCCTGGCCGACGGCCTCCTGCAGCTTCCCGATGATCGAAGCCGCGTCTTCGCTCCACACGTGGAGGTGGTGATCGGCGGGCGGCGTGACCGCGGCATCGCCGCCGGAGCCCGGAGGTGCGGACTCCGACGGCGCGCAGCCGGCAGCGAGGGGAAGCAGGACGGCGGCGGACAGGAGGCCGATTCTCGACATGGGGATCCCGGGTTGGTGTGAAGGCCGGATCGGTCGGGCGCGGGCGCCCCGTGCTTGGGGCGCGTGTCCCCCTACGGCCGGCAGCGGCCGACCGTTTCGGCGCTGCGGGCCACGGACGCGGTCGGGACCGGCCCACCGTCTCGCCGCCGCGGGCCACGGACGCGGTCGCCACCGGAGGCGGTCGGCGCCGCAGCCGGCCGGATTTCGCGCCCCCCGCCTCAGGGCGTCTCGCCGTCCGGGAAGACGCGCTCCAGGAGGCGGGTCCAGTCGGACTCGATCTCGGGGAGGCCCCGGGCCTCGTCGCCCCACGCCTGGAGCCACAGGGTCACGTCCCGCCCCTGGACCTCCGGACCGCAGGGCTCGAGCGACACCCGCAGGAGGCCTCCCTCCGGATCCTCGATTCGGGCGGCGTACTGGAGCGGCGGCGCCTGGTCGAAGGGCTCGCCCTCCATGGGCGGCCAGCCCAGCGCGTCCGGGGCGAAAATCCGGTCCCAGGCCTCCCGGGCGTCGAGGGGGACCCGTCGCCGCAGGTAGATCACCGACCGCTCCCGGCCATCGTGCCGCTCCAGGTACTCCTTCAGCGACCGGAGCTCGAAGCGCCATCCCCGACGCGTCCCCTCGACCCAGTCGTCCCAGGCGGCGTCGTCCGGGAACCCGGAGGTGACGACCCGGAGGAAGGTGCGCCCGTGGCGGGCCTCCAGGAGGTAGTCGGTGACCTGGCCGGCGTCCTCCCCGTGCCAGTCCCCCCAGGCCGTCCGCAGGCGCCGGCCGGGCTCCCAGGCGAGGATCTCGGAGGTGGACGCGAACTCGTTCCGCCAGGAGAGGGTCATCGAGCCCCCCTCGCCGGGTTCCACCTCCGCGTCCAGGGGGAACCATCGCTCCAGCTCCGCGGCCTCGGTGAGGGCGCGCCACACGCGCTCGGGCCCGGCGTCGATCTCGATCTCCCCCCCGGCCGACCGGCCGGTCGTGGGGTGGCTCTCCTCGCCGGATCCGTCGGTCGCTTCACCCTGCCCGGCGCCCACTCCGCCCTGTCCGGCGTC
>CAZSKS010000014.1:30459-38704 GCA_964607465.1 uncultured Gemmatimonadota bacterium
CGCCCTCGCGGGCGCCCTCCGTCGCGCTCTCGGTCATCGGTCTCCGTCCTTTCCGTTCTCGTCGGGAGCCGGGGCCTGGTAGGTCCCGGTGAACACCCGGAAGCTCCGACCCTCCGCTCCGGGGTCGTCGTCCGGGTCGTGATGGCGTGCGACGACCCCGGCCATCGCGTCGGCCAGCTCGTCGACGAACGCGCGAAACGCCCCCGGGTCGGCCAGCCGCACTTCCGACTGGACGGCGGCCGAGGCGAGCCGCTTCTCCTCCCGGTCGGCGCGCTCCCGCATGTGGGCCAGCTCCCGTATCGTGCGGGCCGCGAGGGCCACGAGGTAGGCCGCCGAGAAGCGGTCCCCCGTGGGGAGGCCGCCGTCCAGGGCGGCGTCCAGGGCCCCCGGATCGACCACGAAGCGGCGGGCCGTGGGCTCCAGGACACGCTCCGAGAAGTTCCCCCGGCGACGCTCCTCCCGCAGCTCCAGGAGCCCGACGTCCTCCAGCTCGCGGAGGTGATAGTTCAGCCGCTGGCGCGAGGCCCCGAGCCGCCGGGCGAGGCCCGCCGCCGAGTCCGGCTGGCGCCGGAGCTCCTCCACCAGCCGTCGCCGCTCGGGCGACAGCAGGGCCGCCAGCTGGTCGGGGTCCTCCAGGACCAGCAGCTCCTCGGGAATCTCGGGTTCGGTAGCGAGCATGGGATCACGATGGCATGGAAAAGATAATTTGTCAAGGAAGGTCGAAAGAAAGGGGCCTGCCGGTCGGCAGGCCCGTCGCCGGCGGTCGCCCTCCGGCCGGCTTCCCTCGGCGCTAGCCCGCCCCGGCCCCGGCCCGCGCAGCGCCGGCGCCCTCGTCGGGCCGGTTCCAGGCCTCCCGCTCCTCCTGCTTCTTCTCCTGGGAAGCGTAGTGCTTCTGCTGGAACTCCTCCACGCTCTCCTCCCGGGCGTAGACGACCTCGGCCAGCCCCAGGGCGGAGAGGCCCTTCAGGTAGAACCAGCCGATGTCGAACTCCCACCAGTGGGCCTTGAACTTGGCGGACTTGGGGTCGGCGTGGTGGTTGTTGTGCAGCTCCTCGCCCAGGATCCAGATGCCCCAGGGATAGATGTTGTGGCTGTGGTCCTTGGTGGTGAAGTTCCGATATCCCTTCGCGTGGCCCAGGGCGTTGATGATGTTGCCCATGACGGGCATCCAGATGGCCATCGTGGACCACACGATCAGGCCCACCACCGCGCCGAATAGCCAGATGTCCAGCGCGGCCATGATCAGCACGCCGGCGGTGCTGTGCTTCGAGTAGAGGTTCCGCTCGATCCAGTCGTCCGGGCAGCCCTTGCCGAACTTCTGCAGCATCTCCTCGTCCTTCGCCGCCCGCTGGTAGAAGAAGACGCCGGCCAGGAGGATGGACCACAGGCCCTCGACCTCGGGAGAGTGGGGATCGCCCTCCTGGTCTGAGTGGGCGTGGTGCTTCCGGTGGATCGCCACCCACTCGCGGGTGACGATGCCCGTGGTGAGCCAGATCCAGAAGCGCATGAAGTGCTCCACGACGGGATGGTACTTCGCGCCGCCGTGGGTGACGCCCCGGTGCAGGTAGAGCGTGTTGCAGCTGTTCGTGACGTGGCCCAGGACCAGGATCCAGGCCACGGGCACCCACCAGGGGTGGGCCAGAACGGCGTATCCGGGCACGGGTCTCCTCGGGTGTGAAGCGGACGATCTGCGAACTCGCGTGCTTCGGTCGAACGTAAACGGGTCGCAGGATTCGAGCCAGCCAGGGGGTGGGCCGGCCGGCGGGCGCGCCTCCTCCGGGCCGGGCGCCCGGGCGTCATCCGCCCGGGGATCCCCTCCGGAGGAGGTCGGTGAAGGTGTCCGGTGACATGGGACGGGCGAAGAGGAAGCCCTGTCCGACCGCACATCCGAGGTCCGCGAGGTGGCCGAGCTGGGCCTCCGTCTCGATCCCCTCGGCCACCACGTCGATGCCGAACTGCCCGGCCACCATCATGATGGCCTCGACGACCACGCTGTCCCGGGGGTCGGTCTCCAGGTCCGCCACGAACGTCCGGTCCACCTTGAGGACGTCGGCCTGGAGCCGACGGAGGTACTGGAGCGAGGAGTAGCCCGTGCCGAAGTCGTCGATGGCGATCTGCACCCCCCGGTCGCGGAGCTCCTGGAGTCGGCCACGCCCGGTCATGAGGACGCTCTCCGTGATCTCGAGCTGGAGGCGCTCGGGAGGCAGGCCGGTGCTCTCCGCGATGGCCAGGACGCGCTCCACCAGGTCCGGCTCGTGACACTGGCGTCCCGACAGGTTGACGCTCAGGGTGAACGGATCGTCGGCCGGGATCACGTCCCGGAGCCACGTCTCGACGACCCGGCAGGCCTCCTCCAGGACCCACTCGCCGAGGGGGACGATCAGGCCGGTCTCCTCGGCCAGGGGAATGAATTCGTCGGGGGGCACGCGTCCGCGCTCCGGATGGTCCCATCGGACGAGGGCCTCGGCCCCGAGGATGACGCGGTCGGACAGGCGGACCGTGGGCTGGAACTCGAGGAAGAACTGTCCCTCGGCCACGGCCGCCCGCAGGTCGTTCTCCCGGTGCAGACGCACGGTCTCCGGCCGGTCCTGCTCCGGGTCGAAGACGTGATACCGGGTCCCCTTCTGGTTCTTGACCCGATACATGGCCACGTCGCTGAAGCGCAGGAGGTCGTCGGGCCGCTCCGTCCCGCCCTCGCTCGTCGCGATGCCGATGCTGGCCTGGGTGTGAACCTCGGTTCCCGCCACCTCGAAGGGGGGATCGAACACCTCCACGAGACGGTCGGCCACCACCCTGACCTGGTCCTCCGAATGGAGGTCCTCCACCAGCCCGGCGAACTCGTCGCCCCCCAGGCGCGCCACCGTGTCCTCCTCGCGGAAGCAGCTCCGGATCCGGCGGGCGACCTCCTGCAGCAGCATGTCGCCGGCGGGGTGGCCGAGGGTGTCGTTCACGACCTTGAAGCGGTCCAGGTCCAGGAAGAGCACGGCGATCGAGGTCCCCATCCTTCGTGCCCGCTCCAGGGCGTGCTCCAGCCGGTCCCGGAAGAGGTTCCGGTTGGGGAGGCCGGTGAGACCGTCGCGCAGGGCCATCCGCTGCAGCTCCTGCTCGGCCTCCTTCCGGTCGCTGATGTCCTGGGTGGCCGCCAGCAGGCAGGGCTCGTCGTCCAGCTCCAGCAGCTCGGCCGAGAAGAGGACGTCCACGACCTCCCCGTCCCGTCTCTGCATCTGGAGCTCGACGTTCTGGACCCTCTCGTCCCGCTTCAGCTTCTGGACCAGTCGCTCGCGCTTCTGCCACCGGGGCCACAGGTTCAGCTCCCGGGCCGTCCGCCCCACCGCCTCTTCCCGGGTCCAGCCGTACAGCTCCTTGAAGCCGTCGTTGATCTCCAGGAGGCGACCCTCCTCCAGCGTGGCGATGGAGAGGGTCGTGGGGGTCACGTGGAAGACCGAGCGGTACTTGTTCTCGGCCTTCCGGAGACGCTCCTCCGTCTCCTTCTTCTCCGTGATGTCCCGGGCGAACCCGATGATGCCGGCCGTCTCGCCGTCGGAGCGCCGGTAGGGGGCCACGATCGTGTCGAAGGTCCGCGGGTCCCCCTCGGTGCCGATCGGCATCATCTGCTCGAAGCGCCGGATCTCCCCCGACGCGAGCACCTCTTCGTCGACTTTCCGGATCATGCCGAGCGTCTCGTCGTCCAGGAGCAGTTCGTCCCGGTGGCCGACGATCTCCTCGTCGTCGGGGCCCGCCAGCAATCGGGAGGCCGCCGAGTTGGCGAAGACGATCTCTCCGGAGCGGTCCTTGACGAAGATGGCGTCGCTCGTGCCCTCCACCACCGCCTCCAGCAGGTCCCGACTCCGGCGGATCTCCTCCTCCCGCTCCTTCCGGTCGGTGGTGTCCCGCACCACGCTCACCGCCCGCCGGGGCTCCTCGTCGCCGTCGACGTAGCTGATCACGTGCTCGGTGTAGAAGACGGAACCGTCCTTTCGCCGCATCCGGAACTCGCCCCGGTAGACCCCGTCCTCCTCCAGGGCCCGCTCGCTCTCCCGGCCGAAGCGCACGTGGTGCTCCCGGTCCACGTGGAGGCTCTCGGTCCCGCTCCCCTCCAGCTCCTCCCGGTCCCACCCGAAGAGCCGCTCGGCGGCGGGGTTGCAGGTCTCGATGGTCCGGTCCGCGGTCCGGATGACGAAGACGGCGTCCTCCAGGCTGGCGAAGGTCGCCTCGATCAGGCGCCGGAAGCGCTCCGCGTCGTCCCGGGCCTCCTTCCAGTCGGTGACGTCGAAGAGGCAGCCCTCGAGGGTCCCGCCCCGCGGCGCCGCCGGATCCACCGCCCGGCCCTGCTCCCACACCCACTTCTCCTGTCCGCCGCGGGTGCGGATCCGGTAGATCAACTGGAAAGGGCGACCCTCCCGGACGGCTGCCTCCACCCCGGCCCGCACCCGTTCGCGGTCCTCGGGATGGATCAGCTCGCCGTAGGCGACCTCCCGGTTCTCCTCCAGCGCGCCGGGCGGGTAGCCGGTGAGCTCCCGGCATCCCTCCGACAGGTACTGCATCGTCCAGCTCGCGTCGTTCCGGCACCGGTACAGGACGCCCGGCAGGTTGGCGGCCACGGTGGAGAGGAAGCGCTCCGACTCCTCCCGGGCCTCGGCGGCTCCCAGCAGGTGGGCCATCGACTGGAGGAAATCCGCCTCCTCCGGTCGCCAGAGGCGGGGCTCCCGGCCGTAGACGGCCAGCACGCCGTGGGGCTCCTCCTCCCGCGCCGACCGGACGGCCACCGCCAGGCCGCAGCGGATCCCGCGCGTCGCCAGGTGGTCGGCTTCCCCGACGGCCGACCCGTCCTTCCACCCCGATACGGACACGGGCTCCCGGGCCTCCAGCGCCCGGCCCTCCAGCGTGTCGGCACCCGCCGGGACCGTGCCGCCGACCGCTTCCCCGTCCTCCCCGCCTTCCCCATCCCACCCGACGCCCTCCCGCAGGACCAGCCGCTCCCCGCCGCCGTCGGGCTTCAGCATGCCGGAGAGGGGGACGGAGAGCTCCCGGGCCGCCCGCTCGACCACGGCACGGTGGAGGCGCTCCAGGGAGACGCCCCCGAGGACCTCCCGCCCCAGCTCCGCCACGACGGCCTGTTGCCGGGCCCGGCGCTCCAGGGCCCGGTGGGCCCGCCACCGCTCGGTGAGGTCGATCCCGTGGGTCAGGATGCCCCACGTGGAGCCGTCGTCCTCGACCAGGGGGTGGTAGACGAAGGAGACGTGGACCGGCTCCGGGGGGTGGTCCGGGCTCCGGACCAGGGGCAGCGTGCGCTCGACGCCGGTCACGGGCTCGGCGGTCTCGTAGACCCGGTCCAGCAGGTCGAAATACTCCCCGCCCTCCAGCTCCGGGAAGGCCTCGCGGACCGGCTTGCCCAGCAGGCGGCGGCGCCCCACGAGCCGGTAGTAGGCCGGGTTGGTGTTGACGAAGACGTGGTCCGGTCCCCGGGTGACGGCCATGAAGGCGGGGGAGTCGACGAACACCGAGGCCAGCCGGGCCCGCTCCAGGTGCTCGCGGATCTGGTCGCCGAACCGCTCGGGCTCGTCGGCCCCGAGCCATTCGCCCTCGGCGGGCCTCTCCGCGATCTTCCGGTCGTCCTCGTCCCAGGGTTCGGGACGGGGCGGACGGTTGGAAGGGATGTCGGACGGCGTCATCGTGGCGTCTCCGGGGTGATGCAACGGCAGGCTGGCCGGCCACTTGCCACGCAAGATACGCCCCGAGGCGTGAGTCGGCGAACCGGTGGGAGGGGGAGCAGGGGAGATGCGGCGGCAGACCCGGGTACTGACGGTGCTGGCCCTGGCGGAGCTGCTGGCGATGTCGCTGTGGTTCAGCGCGAGCGCCGTGGTGCCGGAGCTCAGGGACGCCTGGACGATGAGCGACGGACAGGCGGCCTGGCTGACGATGTCGGTGCAGCTGGGCTTCGTCGTCGGTGCCGTCGTCTCCGCCGCCCTCACCCTCTCGGACGTGTGGAACCCGCGGTGGCTCTTCTTCGGCGCCTCCCTCGTGGGGGCGGCCGCCACGGCCTCCATCGCCGCCTTCGCCCGGGGGCCGGAGGCCGCCATCCCGCTCCGCTTCCTGACCGGGATGGCGCTGGCGGGCGTCTATCCCCCCGGCATGAAGATCATGGCGGGCTGGTTCCGGGAGCGTCGCGGCCTGGCCATCGGCGTGCTGGTGGGGGCGCTGACCGTGGGCTCGGCCGTGCCGCACCTCCTGCGCCCCCTGGGGGGCGTGGGCGAGTGGCGACCGGTGCTGTGGCTGGCCTCCGGCCTGGCGGTGGTGGGAGGCGTGCTGGCCGCGGTCGTGGTGGAGGACGGCCCCTACCAGGCCCCCTCGGCGCCGTTCGATCCGTCGGCCATCGGCCGGATCGTCCGGGACCGGGCCACGATGCTGGCCAACCTGGGCTACTTCGGTCACATGTGGGAGCTCTACGCCCTGTGGACCTGGATTCCCCTCTACCTCACCGCCAGCTTCCGCTCGGACGGCGACCCCGGCACGGGCGCCGTGATGGCCAGCCTGCTGGCCTTCGGGACCATCGCGGTGGGCGGGCTGGGGGCATGGGCCGCCGGGGCGGCGGCCGACCGGGCGGGGCGGACGACGGTCACCTCGGCCAGCATGGCCGTCAGCGGCGCCTGCTGCCTGGCGGCCGGGCCCCTCTTCGGGGCGCCGGTCTGGGTGCTGGCGCCCTTCTGTCTCGTGTGGGGATTCTTCGTCGTGGCCGACTCGGCCCAGTTCTCCACCTGCGTGACCGAGCTGGCCGAGCCCCGCTACGTCGGTTCGGCCCTGACGCTCCAGACGGCCGTGGGCTTCCTGCTGACGCTGGCCACGATCCGGCTCGTCCCCGTGTGGGAGGCGGCCTGGGGCTGGGCCTGGGCCTTCGCCCCCCTGGCCCTGGGACCGGTGGTCGGGACGGCGGCGATGCTGCGCCTGCGGGCGCGCCCCGAGGCGGAGAGGCTGGCCGGCGGACGGGGCTGAGCGGGGCGGGCGGGACCTCAGCCCCCGTCAGCCCCCGCCGGCGACCGCGTGCTGCACCCGCTGGAAGATCTCCCGCTCCAGGCGACCCCGTGTCTGGCAACGGACCGGGGATCCGGAGCCTCCGCCGGCGACGGCCGAGGCCCGGACGTGCGTGTATACGCCCGTACCCGCATCCAGCGTCTCCAGCTGGGTCAGCACGGTGAGGTAGATCTCGTACCGATCGGCACGATCGCCCATCACCGTGGACCCGCAGCTCAGGTACCGGGTCAGGCGCTCGTCGCCCAGCCTCCTCCGGAACCGGCTCTCCACGGTTCCGATCAGGCGGGCCTCGGGCTCCACGACGGTGACGGGGATGCCCTGGTCCCGGTACGCGCCGACGACGTCGGCGAGGACGTCGTCCGTGACGCCCCGGAGCGTGTCCCGCTGCACGTGGACGTGCTCCACCGTCCGGAGGTTCATGGTGGACGTGCCCAGGTCCTCCTGGAGCCAGGTGTCGGACACGACGGTTCCGGAGGAAGGGACCCCGGCCCGCGGGCCGCCGCATGCCAGGAGGGACGAGCCGAGGAGAAGGATCAGCGTCGAAACGGCCGAAACGGGCCGGGATGGGATCCTCATGTCAGACCTCGCGACGGACGGGAGCGATCGGGAGGCGGGAGGCGCGCGCGGCCTCAGCTCCGGCTGGCGGCCGCCGCCTTCAGCTGCACCCGCTGGAAGATCTCCCGCTCCAGACGTCCCTCGCTGGTGCAGCGCACGGGATGGCCGGACACCTGGCCCTGGGTGGCCACCCCCCGCAGGTGGGTGAGGAGCCTCGGCCTCTCGCCGGTGGGCTCCACCTGGGTGACCAGGGTGACGTAGACCTCGTACCGGTCGGCGAACTCACCGGCCATGCTCGACCCGCACCGGAGCCATCGGGACACGCGGGATCCGGCGAACTCCCGTCGGATGCGCTCCTCGACGGCGCCGACGAGCCTCGCTTCGACGTTCACGGTCGTCATCGGGACGTCCAGCTCGCGGTAGACGGCCAGGACCTGGCGGTACAGCTCGTCCGGGTCTTCGACGCCGGCGATGGTGTCGTGGCGGACGTAGACGTCCTCCCAGAGCTGCAGGCTGATGGAGGGCGAGGTGAAGTCGCCCTGGATGTTCGTGTCGATCTGACGGGCGCCCACCGGGGTCATGCCGCCGCCGGAGCTGCAGGCGGGGAGCAGGACGGCGGCCGCGAGGGCGAGGATCGGGCCGGGCCGACGGGCCGGCCGTC
>CAZSKS010000014.1:38804-43455 GCA_964607465.1 uncultured Gemmatimonadota bacterium
CCGGCCGTCCGGGGGTCGAAGAGCATGATGTCCCCTCCCCTTCGGTGTCGGGGGCGGACGCCGGAGGGCGCCCGGCCTCAGCTCCGGCTGGCCAGCTTGCGCTCCAGGTGCTCGACGATCTCCCGCTCCAGGCGGGCCCGGGTGGCGCACCGGATGTCGTTCCCCGAGCGTCCTCCCTGCACGGCGAACGCCCGGGCGTGCGTGAAGACGCCCGTGCCACCGCCCTCCACGGACTCCAGCTGGGTGATCACCGTGAGGTAGACCTCGTACTGGTCGGCGATGCTGCCGGTGATCGAGGTGCCGCACCGGAAGTACCGGGAGATCGGCCGCCCGCCCAGGTCGCCCCGGAGGCGCGCCTCCACGGCGCCGAGGAGGCGGTTCTCGGCGTTCACCTCGTTGAGCGGGATCCCCATCTCGTCGTAGGTGGCGGCGAGGTGACGGAAGAGATCGTCTCCCTCGTACGCCAGGGTGTCGCCCCGCACGTAGACGTCCTCGACGGTGCGGAGGCTCATCGAGCGGATGCCGTAATCGGTCTGGAGCTGGTTGTAGACGTCCGCGGTTCCCGAGGCGGGCACGTCGCCGCCCGAAGAGGCGCAGGCGGCGAGCCCCAGGCCCGCGGTGAGCACGGCGAGCGGACGGAGCAGGACAGCCAGCGACGATCTCACGGTTCGACTCCTCGCGGCGAGGTTCTCGAGTTGCACATGGCGCCCCCGGGTGGCGTGTGGAGGCCCCAGGTCGCGCATGGCGGCTCCGGGTGCCGGGAGACGGGACCTGTCCACGAGCGTCGGCGTATGGTACGAACGCCAGGGTACGAACGTAACGTGTGTCCCGCGGTCCCCGCTGTCCAGACAACAGCTTCGACGTCGGGCGCGTTGGGGCCGGGGATGATAGGTTGCCCGACGGGCGGTCGGGGGCATCGTCCGGAGGGACGGCCGGCGCACGGTCGCCCGGGCGGTGCCTGAATCGGGATTTGAACCGGGAGGAAGCCGGATGCCGTTTTCCAGGAGCAAGTGGACCGTGGCGGCGGGCGTCGCGGCCGCCGTGGCCGTCGGGGCGGGCGCATTCATGGCGGTCGGGAGCGGCGACGACGGAGCGGTCGTGCCGAGCGGGGCCCAGACGGCGGCGGGGGCCGACGCGGCGGCCGAGATGGTGGTCTACCGGTCGCCCGCCTGCGGCTGCTGCACGGCGTGGGTGGAGCACATGCGCGAGGCCGGCTTCCAGGTCCGGGTGGAGGACCGCACGAACCTGGCTCCGGTCAAGGCCGAGATGGGCGTTCCGGCCGACCTCTCGTCGTGCCACACGGCCCGGGTCGGGGGCTACGTGATCGAGGGACACGTCCCGGCGGACGACGTGCGCCGGCTGCTCGACGAGGAGCCGGACGTGAAGGGGCTGGCCGTGCCGGGCATGCCGGTGGGTTCGCCCGGCATGGAGGGGCCGAACCCGGAGCCGTATTCGGTCGTGGCCTTCGACGGCGAGGGGGGACGGGAGGTCTTCGCGAGGCACTGACCGGACCGGCTCACGCCTCCGGCGGCGGCTCGGGCGCCAGCCCGTTGCGGCGCGCCACCGAGTCCTCGCGCCTCGAGCTCCGGCGCCGGCTCACGCCTCCGGCGGTGGATCCCCCGGCTGCCGGGTGAACGCTCCCACCTCCTCCAGCACCGAGGTCAGCTCCTCCCCTTCCTCCATCACGCGACGGTGGAGGTCCCAGCCCAGCCAGGTGCGGGCGTCGTTGAGGTGGGCCTGGAGCTCCTCCTGGGTCTCCCCGTCCTGCAGGGCCTCGTCGGATCGGAGCCGCTCCAGCTCCTCGATCCAATCCTCGATCTCGTCCCGGGGGCTCATCTTGCTCACCGGGGGCTCGGGGATCATGGGCATCTCGACATCTCTCCTTCCTGCCGCGTGATCACCGCGTGATCACCTGGCGTTTGCGACCCCCACTCCACAAGGAGGGACACATTTCGTAGCTTGGTACTGCCTTCACCGTCCGCTGGCCGGCCAGGCTCCCGGGCTCGGCCCGCCCGTCGCCGACGGGGCTCGTACCGCCCGTAGCCGACAGGGATCCCGGGAACGTCTCCATCTCTCCGAATGGAGGAAATGCCATGAATGCCCGCAAGCTCGTCCTCGCCCTCCTGCCGCTGCTGGCCGTCGCCACCGCCTGTGAGAGGCCGCCCGAGGAGCCGCCCGGCGAGGCGGATCCCGCGGCCCAGGCGGATACCGGGGCCCAGGCGGATCCCGGGGCTCCGCCCGACTCCTGCCCGGTGTTCGCGGGGATGGATCTCACCCCCACGACCGACCCCATCGAGATCACCCTCGGCCCCGACGGGGTCCGCGTGGACCCGGACACGGCGTACGTGTCTCGGCGGGGCGGCAAGCTCGCATGGAGGTCGGCGGACCACCCGTTCGTCGTCGCCTTCCACCACCGGAGGGGGGCCCTTCCCTTCGGAGAGGTACCCCGGGCGGGGAGGCCCGGCAGCCCGGTGTCCCTGGCGGTCGCCGGCAGCCCGCCCTGCGGCACCTACAAGTACAGCGTGGTGGTCTGGGACGCCGCGGGCGACAGCATGGTGGTGCGGGATCCCCCCTATATGCTGATCCCGTAACCCCCTACATGCTGATCCCGTGACGACCCGTGATGATCCGGTGAGGCGCCTCAGCGGCTTCCTTCCCCGCTGACGAGGGCCCGGAACCTGGGGTCGTCCCGGAGCCCGCGCCACCACGCGTCGTTGGCCACGAAAGGGCGCCGCTCGGGGACGATCTCCAGGTAGCGCTCCAGGTGGCCGAGGGCCGCCGCGGTGTCCCCCAGCTGGAGGCGGGCGTTGGCGGCGTAAACGTGAGTGAAGCGGTCGTCCGTGCCTGTCTCGAGGGCCCGATCGGCCACGGCCCGCGCGCTGTCCTCCAGGCCCGAGCGGACGAGGACGGCGGCCATCAGCAGCTCGCCCTGGGGCCAGCGCTCTTCCGGGAACCGTCGGGCGACGGACGCCTGGAGGGACCACCCGCTCTCGGGCGCCACGGGGGGAACCTCCGCCGGGCTGGCCAGCGCCGTCAGCTCCAGCGCGTCGTAGGCGGGGTTCGGCCCGTGGAGCCTGCGTCCCTCCTCCAGGAGCCGGACGGCGGTGTCCGGCTCCCCGAGGTCCAGCGCCAGGGCGGCCACGGCGAACAGGTAGTCCCGCTCGTAGGCCAGGAAGGGGTCGGCCTCCCGGGACCTCCGGAGGGCGAACCGGGCCTCCGCGAAGCGGCCCCGGGCCTCTTCGACCCGGGCCAGGCTGATCCAGGCGACGGCCCGGTCCTCGTCCAGCTCGACCGCGCGCCGGAGGTCCTCCTCGGCGCGATCGAGGGTCGTGTCGGCCTCGTCGGAGTCCAGCACCTGGGAGAGGAAGAACCGGAGGGTGCCGCGGAGCTCGAGGCCGGCCGCCAGCTCCCGGTCCTCGTCCAGGGCCCGGGAGGCGTGGGCGATGCCGTCCCGGAGCGTGGCCTCCGGGAAGTCCGACAGGACGCTCCGACCCGCGAGCCGCGCCTGCCCGAACCTGACCCACCCTCGCTCGACGCGCGGGGCCAGCCAGTCGGAATCGAGCGCCTCCACGCGGGCCAGGGTCGAGTCCGCCTCCGCGTAGATGCGTCCGGACGCCTCGGCCTCCCCGGAGAGCCGCAGGGTGTCCGCGTACTCCATCAGCTCCCTCGCACGATGGAACAGCCGCCAGGCGTCGGGATTCTCGGTGGCCGAGCGGGTCCTGGCGAGGGCGACGCTCTCCCCGAGGCGCTGTCGGAGCAGCCGGGCCGTTTCCCGGACGGTCCGGTCGCGGAGGTCCAGCAGGTCGTCCCCCCGCGTCTCGACCTGCTCGCTGAGGATGTGGGTCCCCCGGCTGGCGTCCGCCATCTGCACCGTGACCCGGTAGCCTCCGGCGTGCCGGTCGACGCTGCCCTCCACCACGGTACCCACCTCGAGCGCCGCGGCGAGGCTGTCCAGGGCTACCTCTCCGTGCCGGAACGGCTTCACCGCGTTCCTCGGGACCACCTCGAGGCCCGGGGCCCCGGCGAGCTCGTGGGTGAGGTCCTCGGTGAGGCCCCGGGCCACCGGGCCGAGGTCCCGTGCTGCGCTGTGGTCGTCGAAGTACAGGACGGCGATGCGCGTCGGATCGAGCTCCGCCGCGGCGTCCTCGCGGGGCCCGGCCTCCGAGGTGCCGGTGGCGGCGACGGGAGCCAGCCACACCCGCCAGGTGGCCCAGCCGGCGGCGGCCGTGGCCAGGACCGTGGTCCCGAGCAGCACGGCCAGGACGCCCCGCCGGACGGCCGGTGGAGCGGTCTCCGCCCGGGGGCGGGTGGTCCGCTCGACCCCCTCGGGCGTCAGGTCGTAGAGCCACGTCGCCACCATGGCCACGGGGAACCCGAGGAGGACCACGACGAGCAGAGCGGTGAGGGCCGGCGGCGGGAGGAAGAGGGCGTCCACGAGGAGCTTGGCGACCTGGAGGACCACCCAGGCCGCGACCGCGTAGACGGACGCGACGTGGTAGATCCGACGACGCTTGAGCTCGGCGGCCAGCGAGCCGAGCCAGGACAGGAAGCGCGACATCGTCAGCCTCGGGACGGGGGAGAGCGTCGAGGACGCCCCGGACCCAACGTCCGACAAGATACTTCATGGCCACGAGGTCGTACAGGGCAACGT